>JBIKLC010000083.1:0-6720 GCA_044360025.1 Rubrivivax sp.
GCTCGCCCCGAAGAACTCCTTCAGCGCCGCGCTGATGGGCTTGGAGTTGATCAGGTCGTGCGGCATCAGGGCCTCGGTCTCGGCCTGGCCCAGGCGCTCCTTCACGGCCTTCTCGATGCGCGCCAGGCCGCTGCGGTACTGGTTCTCGGCCAGTTCGCCCACGCAGCGCACGCGGCGGTTGCCGAGGTGGTCGATGTCGTCGACGTCGCCGTTGCCGTTGCGCAGGTCGACCAGGATCTTCACGACGTCGAGGATGTCGTCGTTGGACAGCGTCATCGAGCCTTCGGGCGTGTCACGGCCGACGCGGGCGTTGAACTTCATGCGGCCCACGCGCGACAGGTCGTAGGTGTCGGCGCTGTAGAAGAGGCGGTGGAACAGGGCTTCCACGGCGTCTTCGGTGGGCGGCTCGCCGGGGCGCATCATGCGGTAGATGGCCACGCGGGCGGCGAGCTGGTCGGCGGTCTCGTCCGAGGCCAGCGTCTGGCTGATGTAGCCGCCCTGGTTAAGCTCGTTGACGTAGATGCAGGGGATCTCCTTGATCCCGGCCGCGCGCAGCTTCTTCAGCAGGCCGTCGGTGAGCTCGTCGTTGGCCTTGGCGACGATCTCGCCGGTGTCGGCATCGACCACGTTCTTGGCCAGCACGCGGCCGACCAGGAAGTCCTCCGGCACGCTCAGCCACTGGGTGCCGGCCTGCTCCAGCGTGCGCACGTGGCGCGCGGTGATGCGCTTGTCCTTCTCGACGATGACGTTGCCGTTCTTGTCCGTCAGGTCGAAGCGCGCGACCTCGCCCTTCAGGCGCTCGGGCACGAACTCCATCTGCGCGCCCGTGTCCATCAGGCGGAAGTTGTCGTTGACGAAAAAGTGCGCCAGGATCGATTCGGGGTTCAGGCCGATCGCCTTCAGCAGGATCGTCACCGGCATCTTGCGGCGACGGTCGACGCGGAAGAACAGGATGTCCTTGGGATCGAACTCGAAGTCCAGCCACGAGCCGCGGTAGGGGATGATGCGGGCGCTGAACAGCAGCTTGCCCGAGCTGTGCGTCTTGCCCTTGTCGTGCTCGAAGAACACGCCGGGGCTGCGGTGCAGCTGGCTGACGATCACGCGCTCGGTGCCGTTGACGATGAACGAGCCGTAGTCCGTCATGAGCGGCACTTCGCCCATGTAGACCTCCTGCTCCTTGATCTCCTTGACGACCTTCTGCGGGTGGCTCTCGCGGTCGTAGATGATCATCTGCAGCCGGGCGCGTACGGCGGCGGCGTAGGTCAGGCCGCGCTGCTGGCACTCGCGCACGTCGAACGCCGGGCGCGCGATGTTGTATTCGATGAACTTCATCTCCACGAAGCCGTTGTGGCTCGTGATCGGAAACGCGGAGACGAAGGCGGCCTGCAGGCCCTCGGGCTTGCGCTTGGCCGGGGGCACGTCCTTCTGCAGGAACGCGACATAGCTGTCGCTCTGCATCGTCAGGAGGTACGGCACCTTGAGCACGCTCGCGCGCTTGCCGAAGCTCTTGCGGATGCGCTTGCGCTCGGTGTAGGTATAGGGGGTTGCTTGCGCCATTGAACTCTCCGTGTCGAGAGCACCCACCGGGCCAGGGCAGGCGCTCGTCGGCGACTGGCGACTCGGACCTTGCGTCCGAGGCTTGGTGGCAGGCCACTACCTGCCGCTGGCGGACAACCCCGGCGTTGCACCGGAGCCCGACCAAACCCGTTCCCTGCAGTCGATTCAGAGAACACTGTGCAACCCGGCGCAGCCGGGTTGCACGCTGCTCTCGGAAGGCCTGGGCCGCAACAAGCGGCCGCCGTGGATCCGGCTTCGCCGGTCCACTGGCGGCGCCCCCTTGAGGGGGAGCGCCGCAGGCGCTTCGGGGGTGTTACTTGATCTCCGCCTTGGCGCCGGCTTCCACCAGCTTCTTGAGGGCGGCTTCGGCGTCGGCCTTGGCGATGCCTTCCTTCACGGCCTTGGGCGCACCGTCGACCAGGTCCTTGGCCTCCTTCAGGCCCAGGCCGGTGAGTTCGCGCACCGCCTTAATGACGCCGACCTTGTTGGCGCCGGCCTCGAGCAGCATCACGTTGAACTCGGTCTTCTCCTCGACCGGGGCGGCGGCGGCGGCACCGCCACCGGCGGCCGGGGCGGCCATGGCGGCGGCGGACACGCCGAACTTCTCTTCGATGGCCTTGACCAGGTCATTGAGTTCCATGACGGTCATGCTGTCCATCGCGGCCAGGAAAGCGTCTTTGTCGAATGCCATTTTGTGGTCCTGTGATACGTAGATTGGTTGAACGGTTCAGTGGCGCTTTGCTGCGGCTCAGGCCGCGGGCGCCTCGGCGGGGGCTTCCGCGCCGCCGCCCTTCTTCTCGGCCACGGCCGCCAGGACGCCCGCCATGCGCTGGATGGGCGACTTCAGCAGGCCGGCCACCTGGGCGATCAGCACCTCGCGGCTGGGGATGGATGCCAGGGCCTTCACCCCGTCGGCATTCAGCGCCTTGCCGGCGTACGCGCCGCCCTTGATGACCAGCTTGTCGTTGGTCTTGGCGAAGTCGGCGACAACTTTCGCCGCCGCCACGGCGTCTTCGGAAAAGCCGTAGATCAGCGGGCCGACCATGGCACCCTGGGCCACCTCGAACGGCGTGCCGGCGACGGCGCGGCGGGCCAGGGTGTTCTTCAGCACGTGAAGGTACACACCCTTGGACCGCGCATCGACGCGCAGCTTGTTCAGGTTTTCCACGGTGAGGCCACGGTACTCGGCCAGCGCCAGGGTCTGCGCACGTGCGGCCTGCGCCGACACGTCCGTGATCACGGCCGCCTTCTCGTTGCGATTGAGACTCAAGGTCTGCTCCTCACACAAAACGTGCAGCGTAGGTGTCGCCACCCTTGCCGCACACCGGTTTCAGCAGCCATCCGTTCACAGGATCTCGACACACGTTCGACAACCTCTTCCCGGCGGGACCGCCATCTGCGCTGGACATTAAGGCTGGCCCCTTGCGGAGCCCGCCACCAGCGGTCTTGGATGACCCGCAGCCCCTTGCGGCGCTGCGGCCCACCACTCGTTGCCGGCCTCCACGCCCCTTGCGGGATGCGGAGGCCGGGTCGTTCTCGTCAGGCCTGGGCGGCGATGGTCTGGGTGTCCACGCGGACCCCCACGCCCATCGTCGACGACACGGCCACCTTGCGCAGGTAGATGCCCTTGCTGCTGGCCGGCTTGGCCTTGTTCAGCGCGTCGATCAGGGCGCGCAGGTTGGACGTCAGCTTGTCGGCGTCGAAGCTGCGGCGGCCGATCGTGCCATGCACGATGCCGGCCTTGTCGACGCGGAACTGCACCTGGCCGGCCTTGGCGTTCTTCACCGCGGTGGCCACGTCGGGCGTCACGGTGCCGACCTTCGGGTTCGGCATCAGGCCGCGCGGGCCCAGGATCTGGCCCAGCGTGCCGACCACGCGCATGGTGTCCGGGCTGGCGATCACGACGTCGAAGTTCATGTTGCCGGCCTTGATCTCGGCGGCGAGGTCGTCCATGCCGACGATGTCGGCGCCGGCGGCCTTGGCCTCCTCGGCCTTGGCGCCCTGGGCAAACACGGCCACGCGCTTGGTCTTGCCGGTGCCGGCGGGCATGACGACGGCGCCCCGGACGACCTGGTCGGACTTCTTGGCGTCGATGCCGAGCTGCACGGCGACATCGATGGACTCATCGAACTTGGCCGTGGCGTGCTCCTTGACAAGCGCCAGCGCGGCGTCCAGCGGATACAGCTTGGTGCTGTCGACCTTGCCCTGCTGGGCCTTGGCCTTCTTGGTGAGCTTGGTCATGGCGTCAGACTCCTTCGACGACGATGCCGATGGAGCGGGCCGAGCCCGCGATGATCTTCACGGCGCCTTCGAGGTTGGCGGCGTTCAGGTCCTTCATCTTGATCTTGGCGATCTCTTCGAGCTGCTCGCGCGTGACCTTGCCGACCTTGTCGAGGTGCGCCTTGCCGGAGCCCTTGTCGATCTTGGCAGCCTTCTTCAGCAGCGCGGTCGCGGGCGGCGACTTGATGATGAAGGTGAAGCTCTTGTCGGCGAAGGCGGTGATGACCACCGGCAGCTTCATGCCGATCTCGTAGCCTTGCTGGGTCTGGGCGTTGAACGCCTTGCAGAACTCCATGATGTTCAGGCCGCGCTGGCCGAGCGCGGGGCCGATCGGGGGCGAGGGGTTCGCCTTGCCCGCCGGGACTTGCAGCTTGATGAAGCCGACGATCTTCTTTGCCATGACTGGCTCCTCGAGTTCAAGCGACCGCTCGCGCGGTCTCCTCGTCTACCGACCCAACGAAACACGCGGCGCGCCGGGGTCGCGGCGGCGCTCCGTGGAACACATCAGACCTTCTCGACCTGCGCGAAATCGAGCTCGACGCCGGTGGCGCGGCCGAAGATCGTGACGCTGACCTTGACCTTGCTCTTCTCGTAGTTGACTTCCTCGACGGCGCCGTTGAAGTCGGTGAAGGGGCCTTCCTTGACGCGCACCAGCTCGCCGACGGTCCACTCGACCTTGGGCTTGGGCTTGTCCACGCCTTCCTGCATCTGGTTGACGATCTTCGCCACCTCGGCGTCGGAGATCGGCGCCGGGCGGTTCTTCGCGCCGCCGATGAAGCCCGTGACCTTGTTCGTGTGCTTCACGAGGTGCCAGGTGTCGTCGGCCATCTCCATCTCGACGAGCACGTAGCCCGGGTAGATGCGGCGCTCGGTGACCGTCTTCTTGCCGTTCTTCAGCTCCACCACCTCTTCGGTGGGCACGAGGATGCGGCCGAACTTGTCCTGCACGCCGGCGCGGTCGATGCGCTCGCGCAGGTTGCGCTCGACGGCCTTCTCCATGCCGGAGTAGGCGTGCACGATGTACCAGCGCTTGGTGCTCGCGGGGGCCGGGGGCGCGGCGGCGGGGGCTTCCTGGAAGTCGGTCATGTCGTCTCTTCTCGTTGCACCGGGCTCAGCTGCGCCAGCGGAGGATCAGGTCGTAGAGCACCCACTCCAGGGTCTTGTCGGTGAGCCACAGGAACAGGGCCATCACGAACACGAATGCGAACACGTAGCCCGTCATCTGCATGGCCTCTTTGCGGGTGGGCCAGACGACTTTCTTGGTCTCGCGCACGGAGTCGCGGCCGAAGGCGGCCAGCTGCTTGCCGTTCTCGGACACGAAGAACAGGGCCACGGCGGCCGCCAGCAGCAGCAGCAGCACCGCCACGCGCATCCACAGGCTCTGGCCGGACAGCGCATAGAACGCGCCGATCGAGCCGACCAGCAGCACAGCGGCGCCCGCGAGCTTGGCCTTGTCGGCGCCCGTGGAGACGGTTTCGACTTCGGGTTGGGTGGACATGGAAACTTCTCTTCAGCGCCCGCGACCGGTGCCTTGCATCAGGCGCAAAACCCGCAAGGCGCGGGCCTTGCGGGTTGGCGGGACCGGAACGGGTTCCGGTGGCCCTGGTTCAGGTGGCAGGGGCGGAGGGAATCGAACCCCCGACCTTCGGTTTTGGAAACCGGCGCTCTACCAATTGAGCTACACCCCTGCGGAGACACTCACTCGATGATCTTGGCCACGACGCCCGAGCCGACGGTGCGGCCACCCTCGCGGATGGCGAAGCGCAGGCCCTCTTCCATGGCGATCGGCGCGATCAGCTTGACCGTGATGGCCACGTTGTCGCCCGGCATCACCATCTCCTTGTCCTTCGGCAGCTCCACCGCGCCGGTCACGTCCGTCGTGCGGAAGTAGAACTGCGGCCGGTAGTTGTTGAAGAACGGCGTGTGCCGCCCGCCCTCTTCCTTGCTCAGCACGTAGATCTCCGCCGTGAAGTGCGTGTGCGGCTTGATGCTGCCCGGCTTGCACAGCACCTGACCACGCTCGACCTCCTCGCGCTTGGTGCCCCGCAGCAGAATGCCCACGTTGTCCCCCGCCTGCCCCTGGTCCAGCAGCTTGCGGAACATCTCCACGCCCGTGCACGTCGTCTTCTGCGTCGGCTTGATGCCCACGATCTCGATTTCCTCGCCGACCTTGATCACCCCGCGCTCCACCCGCCCCGTGACCACCGTGCCACGACCCGAGATCGAGAACACGTCTTCCACCGGCATCAGGAACGCACCGTCGACCGCACGGTCCGGCGTCGGGATGTAGCTGTCCAGCGCATCGGCCAGCCGCATGATCGCCTGCTCGCCCAGCTCGCCCTTGTCGCCTTCCATCGCCAGCTTCGCGCTGCCCTTGACGATCGGCGTGTCGTCGCCCGGGAAGTCGTACTTGGACAGCAGCTCGCGCACTTCCATCTCGACGAGCTCCAGCAGCTCGGCGTCATCGACCATGTCGCACTTGTTCAGGAACACGATGATGTACTTCACGCCCACCTGCCGCGCCAGCAGGATGTGCTCGCGCGTCTGCGGCATCGGGCCGTCAGCGGCCGAGCACACCAGGATCGCGCCGTCCATCTGCGCCGCCCCCGTGATCATGTTCTTCACGTAGTCCGCGTGACCCGGGCAGTCCACGTGCGCGTAGTGACGGTTGGCCGTCTCGTACTCCACGTGCGCCGTGTTGATCGTGATGCCCCGCGCCTTCTCCTCCGGCGCCGCGTCGATCTGGTCGTAGGCCTTCGCCTCGCCCCCGAACTTGCTCGCCAGCACCGTCGTGATCGCCGCCGTCAGCGTCGTCTTGCCGTGGTCCACGTGACCGATCGTGCCCACGTTCACGTGGGGCTTGGTGCGCTCGAACTTACCCTT
>JBIKLC010000013.1:0-76557 GCA_044360025.1 Rubrivivax sp.
TGTCGCCCTGCGTCACGATGATGCGGCGCAGGTTGGCGCGGTACTCGCCGGGCACGTCTTGCCAGGCCTTCTCGCCGAGGTGGTCGCCGAAGTGGATCTTGCGGTCGGCGTCGCTGGGGTTGAGGAAGATGCCCCAGCGGTAGTCGCGCATCTTCACGTGCCCGAACTGCGCCCAGCCTTGCGGATCGACGCTGACGGCCGTGCGCAGGTAGACGTCGTTGCCGGTGCTGCCCTCGGGACCCATGTCGTCCCACCAGCTCAGGAAGTTGGGCTGCCACTGCTCGAGCGCCCGCTTCAGGGTGCGGTCCTCGTCGAGGTTGACGTTGTTGGGGATCTTTTCGCTGTAGTTGATCGCAGTCACGTTCATCTCCTGAGTTGATTCAAGCAGCCGCCGCGGAACCGGCTCTGCCGGGCCGCCGGCGGCGCCCCTTGAGGGGAGCGCCGTCAGGCGCTACGGGGTGGTCGTCAGACCCTGTTCCAGTCGAAGGCGGCCTTGTCGCCCTTGCCGTAGACCTTCAGCGCGCCCTTTTCGCCCACGGCGTTGGGACGCTGGAAGATCCAGTTCTGCCAGGCGGTGAGACGGCCGAACACGCGCGTGGACATGGTCTCCACGCCGTTGAAGCGCAGGTTGGCCTCCATGCCCGTCAGCGCGTCGGGGCTCATGGCTACGCGCTCTTCGATCGCGATTCGGGTCTCGTCGGCCCAGTCGATGTCGTCGGGGTTGCTGGTGACCAGGCCCAGCGCGAAGGCCGCGTCGGCGTCCAGCGCCTGGCCCAGCGTGGCGCGCACGGCGGCCAGCGGCGCGGCCTCGTCGTAGAAGCGGCGGCCCAGGCGGCTCTGGCCGGTGGCCATGGGGTAGGTGCCGAAGTTCAGTTCGGTCACCCCCACCTTGGGCGTGTGCGCGGGCTCGTCGGGCAGCATCAGCATGTAGCTGCGGTCGCAGGCCAGCGCCAGCTCGAGCAGGCTGCCGGTGAAGCACGAGCCCGGCTCGATCAGCGCGAACAGGCTGCGGCTCGACACGTCCAGCCGGCTGAAGGTGCGGCGCAGCAGGCCAAGGGTCTCACGCACGAACCAGTGCTCGCGGTTCGCGGCCAGCACGGCGTCCATCGCCAGCACGGCGGCGGCGTCGCCTTCGGTGCGCAGGAGCCAGGTGCCGATCTCGGGCTCGTTGGTGCGCATCTCCAGGATGGCGTCGTCGAGTTCGCGGGCCATGGCCAGCGGATACCAGGCGGCGCCGGCGGCCTCGATCTCGGAGACGGTCGAGGGCTGCACGCCCTGCGGCGCCTTCACGGTGAAGCTGGCCACGCGCTTGGCGCGGTCGATGCCCACCGTCACGTGCGGGTAGCGCAGCGCGTCGGCCTCGATCGTGCGCTGCAGCGGCGGCAGCGCCACGCCGCGGGCGCCGGCCGGCCGGTCGCTCTGCGCGGCCAGTTCGAGCGCGCGCTCCTGCACGCGGGCGGCGAAGGCCGCGGGCTTGGCGATGTCGTCGACCAGGCGCCAGTCCTTGGCCTTCTGGCCGCGCACGCCCTCGTTGGTGGTGCAGAAGATGTCGGCCAGGTCGTGGCGCACCTTGCGCTTGTCGGTCACGCGGGTCAGGCCGCCGGTACCGGGCAGCACGCCCAGCAGCGGCACTTCGGGCAGGCTCACCGCGCTGCTGCGGTCGTCGACCAGCAGGATCTCGTCGCAGGCCAGCGCGAGCTCGTAGCCGCCGCCGGCGCAGGCGCCGTTGACGGCGGCCAGGAACTTCAGGCCCGAGCGAGCGCTGCTGTCCTCGATGCCGTTGCGCGTCTCGTTGGTGAACTTGCAGAAGTTCACCTTCCAGGCGTGGCTGCTCACGCCCAGCATGAAGATGTTGGCGCCCGAGCAGAACACCTTGTCCTTGGCGCTGGTGACGACCACCGTGCGCACCTCGGGGTGCTCGAAGCGGATGCGGTTGAGCGCGTCGTTGAGCTCGATGTCCACGCCCAGGTCGTAGCTGTTGAGCTTGAGCTTGTAGCCCGGGCGCAGGCCGCCGTCCTCGGCGAAGTCGGCCAGCAGCGTGGCCACCGGGCCCTCGAACTTCAGCTTCCAGTGGCGGTACTGGCTCGGCGAGGTCTGGTAGTCGACTCGGTCGGTGTGGCTCACGGCGGGCTCCTGGGATGAAGTAGGGTTCAGGTGGCGATCGGTGCGTGAGATGAACAATATTGCGTGTCTCTGAAGATGTCAAGCACTTTAATGCATTTCTTGAAGTCAAGCCGGCGTCAGGCCCAGCGCCTCGCGCACGCGGGCCCGCAGCAGCGCGAAGGTGGCCGACAGGTCCTGGCCGCTGGTGTCCACGTGCAACTCGGCCTTCGAGTAGAAGGCAGCGCGGCCGGCGAGGATGCCCTTGAGGTCGTCCATCGCCTCGCGGCTGGCGGCCATGGGGCGCAGGTCGCCCTGGGCCGCGACGCGGCCCATGTGGTCCTCGGGCGAGGCCTGCAGCCACACGGTGGTGCAGTGGGCTAGCAGCAGGTTGAAGGTGGCGGCGTCGCTGACGAGGCCGCCCGGCGTGGCGATGACGGCCTCGGGGTAGATCTGGATCGCCTCCTCGAGCGCGCGGCGCTCGTAGCGGCGGTAGGCGTTCTGGCCGTACAGGCCCTGGATCTCGCTGACGCTGCAGCCGGCGAACTTCTCGATCTCGCGACTCAGCTCCACGAAGGGGAAGCCCAGGTCCTCGGCCAGCATGGCGCCGAGCGTGCTCTTGCCGGCGCCGCGCAGGCCCACCAGCGCCACGCGCGGGCTGCGCGCCACACCTTGTGCAGACTGGCCGGCGTTGCCGCCCCCGGTGCCCAGCAGCTGGCCCACGGCCTCGCGCACCCGCTTCAGCGTCGCCTCGTCGCGGTGCTCGAGCAGCTCGCGCAGCAGCAGCCACTCGGGGCTGGAGGTGGTCACGTCGCCCAGCAGCTCCGCCAGGCTGCACTGCAGCGCCTGCGCCACCTGCAGCAGCACCAGGATGCTGGCGTTGCCGATGCCGTACTCCAGGTTGGCCAGGTGCCGCTCGCTGACGTCGGCCGCCAGGGCCACGGCCTTGCGCGTCATGCCGCGCCGCGCCCGCAGCGCGCGGACGCGCTCGCCCAGCGCCACCAGGAAGGGGTTCTTGGCCTCGGCCTCGTCCTCGCCGGCTCCCGGGGCAAACCCGGGTAGATGCAATATAGTGCTTGACATGGTGGATCGGCGGTCGTAAGGTGCTGGCGCGCACAATAGTGCATAGCCCGTCCGGCGGCAAGCCAGGAGATTTGATTCCCGTCATGAACCCCGACACCTTCCGACAGCAGGTCGCCGCGCTCGCCGCGCGGCTGGCGGGCCGGCCGCTCGACACGGCGCTGGACGCCTGGCTCAACGCCGAGTGCGGCCCCGACAGCGCTACCTACCGCGAGCTCGAGGCCAGCTGTCGCGCGCTGGTGCTCTACCTGCTGCCGCAGGGCCGCATCGATTTCACCCGGGAGTGACCATGAGCGAACTGCTGAGCAACTTCGTGGCCGGCCGCTGGCAGGCCGGCAGCGGCGCGGGCACGCCGCTGTTCGATCCCGTCACCGGCGACGAACTCGTGCGCGTCGACGCCACCGGGCTGGACCTGCCCGCCGCCTTCGCCTTCGCGCGCACCACGGGCGGCGCGGCGCTGCGGGCGCTGAGCTACGGCCAGCGCGCCGAGCTGCTGGCGCGCGTCGGCGCCGTGCTGCAGGCGCGGCGCGACGACTACTACGCCCTCTCGCTGGCCAACAGCGGCACGGTGAAGAACGACACCGCGGTCGACGTCGACGGCGCCCTGTACACGCTGGCGCAGTACGCGAAGTGGGGCGCCGAACTGGGCAAGGGCGCGGGCGAGCGCCGCTTCCTGCTCGACGGCGAGGCCGCCCGCCTGAGCAAGGAGCCGCCGTTCCTGAGCCAGCACGTGCAGGTGCCCACGCCGGGGCTGGCGCTGTTCATCAACGCCTTCAACTTCCCGTCCTGGGGGCTGTGGGAGAAGGCCGCGCCGGCGCTGCTCAGCGGCGTGCCGGTGGTGGTCAAGCCCGCCACGGCCACGGCCTGGCTGACGCAGCGCATGGTGGCCGACGTGGTCGAGTCCGGCGTGCTGCCGGCGGGGGCGCTGAGCGTCGTCTGCGGCAGCTCGGCGGGCCTGCTCGACGCGCTGGAGCCGTTCGACGTGCTGTCGTTCACCGGCAGCGCCGACACGGCCGCCGTGATCCGCCGCCACGCCGCGGTGGCCGAGCGCTCGGTGCGCACCAACATCGAGGCCGACAGCCTGAACAGCGCGCTGCTGATGCCCGGCGAGGTCCCCGGTTCCGAGGCCTTCGAGCTGCTGGTCAAGGAGGTGGCGCGCGAGATGACGGTCAAGTCGGGGCAGAAGTGCACCGCGATCCGCCGCGTGCTGGTGCCGGCCGCGCTGTACGGTGCGGTCGCCGAGGCGGTGTCGGCCCGCCTGGCGAAGGTCAGCGTGGGCAACCCGCGCCACGAGGCCGTGCGCATGGGCGCCCTCGTCAGCCGCGCGCAGAAGGCCGCGGTGCTCGAGGGCCTGGCGCGGCTGAAGACGCAGGCCGAGGTGCTGCACGACGGCGCGCGCCAGCCCCTGGTGGACGCCGACCCGGAGCGCTCGTGCTGCGTCGCGCCCACGCTGCTGGGCACGCGCGATGCCGACGCCGCGGCGCTGGTGCACGACCACGAAGTGTTCGGCCCCGTCAGCACGCTCGTGGCCTACCGCGACCTGCCGCACGCGCTGGCGCTGGCACGGCGCGGCCAGGGCTCGCTGGTGGCCTCGGTCTACGGCAGCGACGCTGCCGCGCTGGCCGGCGCCGCGCTGGAGCTGGCCGCCAGCCACGGCCGCGTGCACGTGGTCAGCCCCGAGGTGGCGGCCACCCACACCGGCCACGGCAACGTGATGCCGCAGTCGCTGCACGGCGGCCCCGGCCGCGCTGGCGGCGGCGAGGAGCTCGGCGGCCTGAAGGCGCTGAACTTCTACCACCGCCGCGCCGCGCTGCAGGCCGGCAGCGCCGTGCTGGGCGCGCTGGGCTGAGCCCCGCCACCGAGCTGCCCGAAACCCGGAGACAAGCCCATGGACACCGAGATTTCCGTCGCGGCGCCGCCCGAGCGCTTCAACGTCGCCGCCCACCTGCTGGCGCTGAATGCCGGCCGCGGTCCCAAGGCGGCCTTCGTCGACGACAGCGGCCTGCTCACCTACGCCGCGCTGGAGGCCCGCGTGCGCCGCGTGGCCGCCGGCCTGCGCGGACTGGGCCTGCGGCGCGAGGAGCGGGTGCTGCTGCTGATGCAGGACGGCATCGACTGGCCGGTGGCCTTCCTGGGCGCGATCTACGGCGGCCTCGTGCCGGTGGCGGTGAACACGCTGCTGACGGCCGACGACTACGCCTACATGCTGGAGCACTCGCGGGCGCAGGCCGTGCTCGTCAGCGGCGCGCTGCTGCCGGCGCTCAACGCCGCCCTGGTCAAGAGCGACCACGAGGTGCAGAAGGTGATCGTCTCGCGCCCCCTGGAGCCGCTGAAGGCGGCGTCATCGGCGGACTCGCCGCTGCACCCCGCCGAGATCGACTTCGAGGCCTTCACGAGCGCGCACTCGCCGCTCGAGAAGCCCGCGCCCACCGGCCGCGACGACCCCGCCTTCTGGCTGTACTCGTCGGGCTCCACCGGCCGCCCCAAGGGCACGGTGCACTCGCACGCCAACCCCTACTGGACGGCCGAGCTCTACGGCCGCCGCGTGCTGGGCCTGCGCGAGGACGACGTGTGCTTCTCGGCCGCCAAGCTGTTCTTCGCATACGGGCTGGGCAACGGCCTGAGCTTCCCGCTGAGCGTGGGCGCCACCGTGCTGCTGATGGGCGAGCGGCCCACGCCCGAGGCCACGTTCCGGCGCTGGAGGGGCGGGGTGCACGGCTTCCAGCCCACGGTGTTCTTCGGCGCGCCCACGGGCTTTGCCGGCATGCTGGCCTCACCCGCGCTGCCGGCGCCGGGCGAGGTGCGGCTGCGCCTGTGCAGCAGCGCCGGCGAGGCGCTGCCGGCCGAGCTGGGCCAGCGCTTCAAGGCGCACTTCGGCGTGGACATCGTCGACGGCATCGGCAGCACCGAGATGCTGCACATCTTCATCAGCAACCGGCCCGGCGACTGCCGCTACGGCACCACCGGCTGGCCGGTGCCGGGCTACGAGATCCAGCTGCGCGGCGACGACGGCGGCCCCGTGCCCGACGGCGAGCCCGGCGACCTGTACATCCACGGCCCGAGCGCCGCGATGATGTACTGGGGCAACGCCGCCAAGACGCGCGAGACCTTCCAGGGCGGCTGGACGAAGAGCGGCGACAAGTACATCCGCAACGCCGACGGCACCTACACCTACGGCGGCCGCAGCGACGACATGCTCAAGGTCAGCGGCATCTACGTCAGCCCCTTCGAGGTCGAAGCCACGCTGGTGCAGCACCCGGCGGTGCTGGAGGCCGCGGTCATCGGCGTGCCCGACGCGGAAGGCCTGACCAAGACCAAGGCCTTCGTCGTGCTGAAGGCCGGCGGCCAGGCGACGGACGCCGAGCTCAAGGCCTTCGTCAAGGACAAGCTGGCGCCCTACAAGTACCCGCGCCAGATCGAGTTCGTGGCGGAGCTGCCCAAGACGGCCACCGGCAAGATCCAGCGCTTCAAGCTGCGCGAGCGGGAGGCCCGCGCGTGAGCCAGGGCTTCGTCGACATCGACTGGGCCGGCCGCCCGGTGCGCGTCGAGCACGCCTGGGTGGGCGAGGGCGCCACGACGCTGGTCTTCCTGCACGAGGGCCTGGGCTCGGTGTCGATGTGGCGCGACTTCCCGGCCCGCCTGTGCGCGGCGCTGGGCTGCCGCGGCCTGGTGTACTCGCGCCCCGGCTACGGCCGCAGCACGCCGCGCGCGGCCGGCGAGCGCTGGGATCCCGACTTCATGCACCGCCAGGCGCACGAGGTGCTGCCGGCGCTTCTGCAGGCCCTGGGCGTGCAGGCGCCGTACGCGCTGTTCGGCCACAGCGACGGCGGCTCCATCGCGCTGCTGCACGCGGCGCGCTGGCCCGCCCGGGTGAGCCGCTGCGTGGTGCTGGCGCCGCACATCCTGGTGGAGGACCTGTCCATCGCCAGCATCGAGAAGGCCCGCGCCGCCTACGAGACGACCGACCTGCGCCAGCGCCTGGCGCGCCACCACGACGACCCCGATTCCGCCTTCCGGGGCTGGAACGACATCTGGCTGGATGCGCGTTTTCGCGGCTGGAACATCGCCGCCGAGATCGGCACCATCGCGTGTCCGTTGCTGGCGGTGCAAGGGCTCGACGACGAGTACGGCACGCTGGCGCAGATCCGCGGCATCCGCGAGCGGGTGCCGCAGACGCAGCTGCTCGAGCTGCCCGCCTGCGGCCACTCGCCGCACCGCGACCAGCCCGAGCGGCTCATCGCCGCCGTCGGCGCGTTCTTCCAACACCATCACCCGGAGACGACCCCTTGAACATCACCCGCATCGCCCTGGCCGCCGCCGTCGCGCTGGCCGCCCCGCTGGCCGCGCAGGCCCAGCAGGCCAAGCTCAAGGTCGGCCTCATGCTGCCGGCCACCGGCACCTTCGCCGCCCTGGGCACGGCCATCGAGAACGGCTTCCGGCTCTACGTGCACGAGCAGGGCGGCAAGCTCGCCGGCCGCGAGATCGAATTCGTGCGCGTCGACGACGAGAGCGACCCCTCCAAGGCCACCGACAACGTCAACAAGCTCATCAAGCGCGACAACGTCGACGTGATCGTCGGCACCGTGCACTCGGGCGTGGCGCTGGCCATGGCGCGCGCCGTGCGCGAGAGCGGCACGCCGCTGATCGTGCCCAACGCCGGCGCCGACGCCATCACCGGCCCGCTGTGCGCGGCCAACATCGTGCGCAGCAGCTTCAGCAACTGGCAGCCGGGCTTCGCCTCGGGCGTGATGGCGGCCCAGAAGGGCTACAAGCGCGCGGTCACCATCTACTGGAACTACGCCGCGGGCCAGGAGTCGGCCAAGGGCTTCACCGAGGCCTTCGAGAAGGGCGGCGGCAAGGTCATCAAGGAGCTCACGCTGCCGTTCCCCAACGTCGAGTTCCAGGCCCTGCTCACCGAGATCGCGGCCCAGAAGCCCGACGTGGTCTTCGCCTTCTTCGCCGGCGCCGGCGCCGCCAAATTCGTGAAGGACTACGACGCCGCCGGCCTGCGCCGCAGCACGCCGCTCATCGGCTCGGGTTTCCTGACCGACGGCGTGCTCGAGGCCCAGGGCGCCTCGGCCCAGGGCCTGCAGACGGCGCTGCACTACGCCGACGGCCTGAACACGCCGCGCGACAACAAGTTCCGCGCCGCCTACGCCGTTCGCTACAAGCTGCAGCCCGACGTCTACGCCGTGCAGGGCTACGACGCGGCGCAGATCCTGGCCGCCGGCCTCAACGCCGTGAAGGGCGACGTGAAGAACCGCGACGCCATGCTTGGCGCCATGCGCCGCGCCAGCATCGACAGCCCGCGCGGCAAGTACACCCTGGCCGCCGCCGGCAACCCGGTGCAGGACTTCTACATCCGCGAGGCCAAGGGCCGCGACAACGCCATGACCGGCATCGCCGTGAACGTGCTGCCCGACCCGGCCCGCGGCTGCAACCTGCGCTGAGGCGCGGCGCCACGCCCACCACCCCTGCACCGCATGGACTTCGCCACCTTCCTGATCCAGTGCCTGAACGCGGTGCAGTACGGGCTGCTGCTGTTCCTGGTGGCCAGCGGGCTGACGCTCATCTTCGGGATCATGGGCGTCATCAACCTGGCCCACGGCAGCTTCTACATGATCGGCGCCTACATGGCGTTTGCGCTGTCGGCGCCGGTGGCCGCCACCTTCGGCGGCGGCTTCTTCTCGGTGCTGGCGGTGGGCGTGGTGCTGGCGGTGCTGCTGGGCTACGTGCTCGAGTGGGCCTTCTACAGTTACCTCTACGAGCGCGAGCACCTGCAGCAGGTGCTCATGACCTACGGCCTGATCCTCGTGTTCGAGGAGATGCGCAGCCTGATCGTGGGCGACGACGTGCACGGCGTGAAGGTGCCACCGCTGCTGAGCGCCGCGCTGCCGCTGGGCGAGATGATGACCTACCCGGTCTACCGGCTGTTCATCTCGGGCGTGTGCATCGCGCTGGCCGTGGGCATGTACCTGGTGTTCACGCGCACGCGGCTGGGCATGATGATCCGCGCCGGCAGCAGCAACCGCGAGATGGTGCAGTCGCTGGGCGTGGACATCAGCTTCCTGTACCGGGTGGTGTTCGCGGCCGGCGTGGCGCTGGCGGCACTGGCCGGCATGGTGGCGGCGCCCGTGAGCAGCGTGTACCCGGGCATGGGGCAGTCGGTGCTGATCATCTGCTTCGTGGTGGTGGTGATCGGCGGCATCGGGTCCATCCGCGGCGCGCTGGTGGCGGCGCTGCTGATCGGCTTCGTCGACACCTTCGGCAAGGTGCTGCTGCCCTCGGCGGCCGGCGTGCTGGTGTACGTGCTGATGGCCTTGATCCTTCTCTGGCGGCCCGACGGCCTTTTCAAGGCAGGCTGACCATGAGCGACGGCATCCAACGCCCGCGCGCGGGCCAGGTCGGCTTCGTCATCGCGGTGTTCGCCGCGCTCGCGGCCTACCCGCTGGTGGCGGGCAGCTACGGGCTGGACCTCGTCGCGAAGATCATGATCTTCGCGATCTTCGCGCTGAGCCTGGAGTTGCTGGTGGGCGGCACCGGCCTGGTGTGCTTCGGCCACGCGGCCTTCTTCGGCATCGGGGCCTACGCGGCGGTGCTGCTGAGCCCGGGCTACGACGCCGCCAACCTGCTGTGGCTGCTGCCGGCCTGCGTGGCTGCGGCGGCGCTGTACGCGCTGGCCGTGGGCGCTTTAAGCCTGCGCACCAAGGGCGTGTACTTCATTATGGTGACGCTGGCCTTCGCGCAGATGGCCTACTACGTGGTGCACGACACGCCGCTGGGCGGCGGCACCGACGGCATCTACCTCAACGCCAAGCCGGCGATCCCGGGCGTGTTCGAGCTCAAGGGCGGCGTCGTCATGTACGGCTTTGCCTGGGGGGCGCTGCTGCTGGTGTTCGCGCTGCTCGCGGTGGTGTCGCGCTCGCGCTTCGGGCGCGCGCTGGCGGGCATCCGCGTCAACGAGCAGCGCATGCGCGCCACCGGCTTTGCCACCTACCCCTACAAGCTGGCGGCCTTCACGCTCAGCGGCGCCATCGCCGGCCTGGCGGGCTTCCTCTACGCGGTGAAGGACGGCTACGTGAACCCCGAGCTGATGAGCTGGCACCTCTCGGGTTCGGTGCTCATCATGGTCATCCTCGGCGGCCTGGGTCACCTGCGCGGCGCGCTGATCGGCGCCTTCGCTTACGTGCTGCTGCAGGAGTTCTTCAAGAGCGAGGCGATCTTCGGCGACTTTGCCCGGCACTGGCACCTGGGCATGGGCCTGACCATCATCGCCAGCGTGGCGCTGCTGCCGCGGGGGCTGGTGGGCATCCCTTCGCAGCTGGCGGCGCGGCTGGCCGGGCGCGCCTCGCGGCGCGCGGAGGCCCAGCCGGGCCTGAAGGAGCAGCGATGAACACCGCGGCGGCATCATCCGGCGAGGTCTTGCTGCGCGGCCGCGGCATCACGCGCCGCTGGGGCGGCCTGGTGGCCGTCAACGACGTCTCGCTGGAGCTCTGGCGGGGCGCCGTGCACGCCGTGATCGGCACCAACGGCGCGGGCAAGAGCACGCTGATCAACATCCTCTCGGGCGAGTTCCCGCCCTCGGCCGGCACGGTCGAGCTGCTGGGGCAGGACATCACCGCCTGGTCGCAGCCGCGCCGCGCGCGCGCGGGGCTGGGGCGCAGCTACCAGCGCACCACCATCTTCCCGAGCTTCTCGGTGCTCGAGAACTGCCGCCTGGCTGCGCAGGCCCGCACCCCCAGGCCCTGGGCGCTGTGGGAGCCCGCGGCGCGCTGCAGGGCCAGCAACGCCGCCGCGCGCGAGGCCGCCGAACGCACCGGCCTGGCCGACGTGCTCGAGCGCCCCGCAGGCCTGCTGAGCCACGGCCAGAAGCGGCAGCTGGAGATCGCCATGTGCCTGGCCACCGCGCCGCAGGTGCTGCTGCTCGACGAGCCGCTGGCCGGCATGGGCGCCGAGGAGACCGAGCGCATGCTGGCCCTGCTGCACGAGCTGAAGGCCGGTCACGCCATCCTGCTGGTGGAGCACGACATGGACGCCGTGTTCCGCGTGGCCGACCGCATCACGGTGATGGTCAACGGCGGCGTCATCGCGCACGGCACGCCCGAGGCCGTGCGCGCCGACGCGCAGGTGCAGGCGGCGTATCTCGGTGGGCACGAGGGCGGGCACTGACATGACAACCGCCACCGCCGACCCCATCCTCGACGCGCGCGCCATCCACGCCTGGTACGGCAGCAGCCACGTGCTGCACGGCGTGGACCTGGTCATCGCCCGCGGCGAGACCGTGGGCCTGCTCGGCCGCAACGGCATGGGCAAGAGCACGCTGATCCGCACGCTGCTGGGCCACGTGGCGCAGCGCGAGGGCCAAATCCGCCTGTTCGGCGAGGACTTCTCGCGCGGGCGCCCACACGAGGTGGCGCGCCGCGGCGTGGCCTACGTGCCCGAGGGCCGCGGCGTCTTCCCCAACCTGAGCGTGCGCGAGAACCTCGTCATGGCCGCCAAGCCCGCCAAGGTGGCTTCGCGGGGGCGCGGCTGGAGCCTGGAGCGTGTGCTGGAGACCTTCCCGCGGCTGGCCGAACGAATCGGCCACCCTGGCGGCCAGCTTTCCGGCGGCGAGCAGCAGATGCTGTCGATCGGCCGCGCGCTGATGACGCAGCCCGAGCTGGTGATCCTCGACGAGGCCACCGAGGGCCTGGCGCCACTGATCGTGGCCGAGATCTGGCGCGTGATTGGCGAGATCCGTGCCGACGGCATCGCCACACTGATCGTCGACCGCAACTACCGCAAGGTGCTGGAGCACGCCGACCACGCCGTCGTGCTGCAGAAGGGCACGGTGGTGCTGCAGGGCGCCAGCGCCGCGCTGCGCGACGATGCCGCGCTGGCGGAGTTCCTCGGCGTCTGACGCTCAGGCGGCGGGCGCCGGCTCGCGCGGCTGCTCCGACAAGCGGCCGGCCTCCATGCGCAGCTGGCGGTCGCAGCGCGCGGCGATGGCGCGGTCGTGGGTGACCAGCACCAGCGTCGTGCCGGCCTCGCGATTCATCTCGAACATCAGGTCCATCACCTTCGCGCCGGTGGCGAAGTCCAGGCTGCCCGTGGGCTCGTCGGCCAGCAGCAGCGCCGGCCGGGTGACGAAGGCGCGCGCCAGCGCTACGCGCTGCTGCTCGCCGCCGCTCAACACGCGCGGGTAGTGGCCCAGGCGCTCGGCCAGGCCCACGCGCTGCAGCATCTCGGTGGCCTTGGCGCGCGCGCCGGCGTCGCCCTTCAGCTCCAGCGGCAGCATCACGTTCTCCAGTGCCGTCAGGTTGGCCAGCAGCTGGAAGCTCTGGAACACGAAGCCCACGCGCTCCGAGCGCACCGCGGCGCGCGCGTCCTCGTCCATCGCGAACAGGTCGATGCCGGCCAGGCGGACGGTGCCCGAGCTGGGCACGTCCAGCCCCGCCAGGATCGACAGCAGCGTGCTCTTGCCCGAACCCGAGGCGCCGACGATGGCCACGGATTCCCTGGCCACAAGCCGGAAATCGACCTCATGCAGTATGGTGAGCGTCCCGGTGGCGTCGGCCACCTGCTTGGTGACTCGTTCCACCGCGATGATGGGTTCAGACATGAAGCTGGAGAGCCGGCTGGCGCAAGGGGCGCGGCGGCGCTGGGTGGTTGCTGCGGTGCGGCACTGTAGCGCGCTGGCCCTGGCCGGGCCGATGCTGCTGGCCACGGCCGCCCCGGCGCAAGGGACACCCGCCGCGGCCGCGGCCACGCAGCCGGTGATCCTGATCGTGGGCGACAGCCTGTCGGCCGAGTACGGCCTGGCGCGCGGCACCGGCTGGGTGAACCTGCTCACCCAGCGCCTGGCGCGCGAGAAGCTGCCGTGGCGCGTGGTCAACGCCAGCATCAGCGGCGACACCACCTCGGGCGGCCGCACGCGGCTGCCGGCGCTGCTGCGCGAACACAGCCCCCGTGTGGTGGTGATCGAGCTGGGCGGCAACGACGCGCTGCGCGGTCTGCCGCTGGCCATGACGCAGGGCAACCTGACGGCCATGGCGCAGGCTGCCAAGGCTGCGGGTGCGCGCGTGCTGATCGCCGGCGTGCAGGTGCCGCCCAACTACGGCCGCCCCTACGGCGAGGCGTTCGCGAACCTCTTCGCCACCGTGGCCAAGGCCGAGGGCACGGCCCTGGTGCCGTTCATATTGGCCGGCGTGGCCGACGTGCCCGACGCCGATCGCTTCTTCCAGCCCGACCGCATCCACCCCACGGCCGAGGCGCAGCCGCGCCTGCTGGACAACGTCTGGCCCGCCCTGCGCCCGCTGCTGCGGGCGCCGGGCTGAAGGCGTGAGGGGCCATCCCACCTTGCGCGCGCTGGAAATCCTCGCCAAGGCGGCCGCCGTGCTGGCCGGCGTGCTGCTGACGGCCATCACGCTGATGACGGTGGCCAGCGTCGTTGGCCGCAACACCACGGGCTGGACCCTGGTGGGCGACTTCGAGCTCGCCGGCTCGGCCGCCGGGGTGGCCATCGCGCTGTTCCTGCCCTGGTGCCAGTGGGAGCGCGGCCACATCATCGTGGACTTCTTCACCACCCGCGCCTCCGACGCCACGCGCGAGCGGCTCGACCGCTTCGGCGCGCTGGTGCTGGCGGCGGTGCTCGGCCTCATGGCCTGGCGCAGCGCGCTGGGCGGCATCAGCGCCTGGCGGTCTCAGACGGGCTCGATGATGCTGGGCTTTCCCGAGTGGATCGTCTGTGCGGGCATCGTGACGGGCCTGGGCCTGGCGGCCGTGATCGCGCTGGCGCAGGCGGCACGGGGCTTCGGTGCCCCGGCAGAGGCCCAGCCGTGAGCCCGCTGATGCTGACGCTGTTGATCTTCGGCACCATGCTGGCGCTGATGGTGATCCGCGTGCCCATCGCGGCCACGATGTTCGTGGCCGGCACCGTGGGCTACCTGCTGCAGGCCGGCTGGCTGCCGCTTGCGAACTTCCTCAACACGCAGGCCTTCGCGCGCTTTGCCAGCTACGACCTCAGCGTCATCCCGCTGTTTATCCTGATGGGCAACTTCGCCACGCAGGGCGGGTTGAGCGGGGCGCTGTTCGAGTTCGCGGCGGCGGTGATGTCCCGCTTCAAGGGCGGTCTGGCGATGGCCTCGGTGCTGGCTTGTGCGGCTTTCGGCGCCATCTGCGGCTCCAGCGTGGCCACGGCTGCCACCATCACGCAGGTGGCGCTGCCCGAGCTGAAGCGGCACGGCTATTCGGGCCGCCTGGCCACCGGCACGCTGGCTGCCGGTGGCACGCTGGGCATCCTGATCCCGCCGTCGGTGCCGCTGGTGATCTACGCCATACTTACCGAGCAGAACATCGCCAAGCTGTTCGCCGTGGCCATGGTGCCCGGCCTGCTGGCGATGCTCATGTACATGATCGCCATCGCGATCTACGTGCGCCTGGTGCCCGGCCACGCCCCCCAGCACGACGAGGCCCCGGCCCTCACGCTGAAGGCGCTCGCGGGCATCGTGCCCATCGCGGTGATCTTCCTCGTCGTGTTCGGCGGCATCTACGGCGGCGCCTTCACGCCCACCGAGGGCGCCGGCGTGGGCGCCGCGGCCACCTTCGTGGCGGCGCTGGCGCGGCGCGAGCTCACCCGGGCCAAGTTCGTGCAGTGCTGCACCGCCACCGCGGCGGCCTCGGGGATGATCTTCCTCATCTTCCTGGGCGCCGACCTGATGAACGCCGCGTTGGCGCTGACGCAGGTGCCGGGCCAGCTGGCCGGGCTCATCAAGGGCTGGTCTGTGCCGCCCGAGGCGGTGGTGGGGGCGATCCTGCTGTTCTACGTGGCGTTGGGCGCGGTGATGGACGAGCTCAGCATGATCCTGTTGACGATCCCGATCTTCTTCCCGGTGGTCATGGGCTTGGACTTCGGCATGCCAAGCGAGTCGGTGGCCGTGTGGTTCGGCGTGATGGTGCTCATGACCGTGGGCTTCGGCCTGCTGGCGCCGCCGGTGGGGCTGAACGTCTACATCGTCAGCTGCCTCGCGCGCGACGTGCCCATCGCCGAGAGCTACCGCGGCGTCATGCCCTTTCTGGTGGCCGACACACTGCGGGCCCTGCTGGTGCTGTTCGTGCCCGCCATCGCGCTGTGGGTGCTGCCCTTCCTAGGGTGAACCCTGAAGACCTTGCTGTAGGCCGCAGGTTAAACCTTCACGGCGAACAAGCCGTCTCCGACATCTCTGCCTTCTGGACGCCATGATCAAAGTCACACGCCGCACCCTCGTGCAAGGTGCCGCCGCCACGGTGGCCACGTTCGGCGCGCCGCTGGCCGCCTTCGGTCAGCAGACCGTGACGCTGAAGTTCCACACCTTCATGGCGCCGATGAGCAACGTGTGGCTCACGATGCACAAGCCGTGGATGGACAAGGTCGAGAAGGACAGCGCCGGCCGCATCAAGTTCGAGGCCTATCCGGCCATGCAGCTCGGCGGCACGCCTGTGCAACTGTACGACCAGGCCCGCGACGGCGTCGTCGACATCGTCTGGACGCTGCCGGGCAACACCGCGGGCCGCTTCCCGCGCGTCGAGGTCTTCGAGCTGCCGTTCATGATGAACAACGCCGAGGCCACGTCGAAGGCCTGCTGGGAGTACCTCCAGACCCAGTGCCCCGACGAGTTCAAGGAGACGCACGTCATCGCGCTGCAGGTGCACGGCCCAGGCGTCATCCACACCGCCAACAAGGCCGTCAAGAGCGCGGCCGACCTGCGCGGCCTGAAGATGCGCGGCCCCACCCGGCAGGTGACCAAGCTGCTGGGCTCGCTGGGTGCCACGCCGGTTGGCATGCCGCTGCCGGGCATCCCCGACGCGCTGAGCAAGGGCACGATCGACGGCGCCGTCATCCCCTGGGAGGTGGTGCCCTCGGTCAAGGTGCACGAGCTGACCAAGTTCCACGGCGAGTTCCCGGCCGACATGCCGGCGATCTACACCACCACCTTCGTGATGGCCATGAACAAGGCCCGCTACGACGGCCTGTCGGCCGACCTGAAGCGCGTGATCGATGCCAATTCCGGCATGTCGGCCTCGGCCTTCCTGGGCCGCACGCAGCAGGGCAACGACCCCATCGGCCGCAAGTCGGCCACCGACCGCGGCAACACCATCCACACCTTCACGCGGGCGGAAACGGAAGACTTCATCAAGCGCTCCGCCGCCATCGACGACGAGTGGGTGGCCGACATGGACAAGCGCGGCTTCAAGGGCGCGCAGCTGCTGTCCAGCGCGAAGGCGCTGATCGCCAAGCACGGCCGCGGCTGACGCGCGGCTTCAGGGCTGGGCCTGCCGGCCCAGCCAGGCGGCGCCTCGCACTCCCGAGGCGTCGCCGTGCAGGCTGGGCTGCAGCCGGGTGCGCACCGGCTCGGAGGCCGAGGCGCCGAAGACCCATCGGTGCCAGGTGGCCGTCACCCGGTCGGCCAGGCCCGCCAGTTGCGACAGGCCTCCGCCGAGCACGATGACGTCGGGGTCCAGCAGGTTGATCACGCCCGCCAGCGCGCGGGCCAGCCGCTGGCCGTGGCGCTCGAGCGTGGCCCGTGCGGCCACGTCGCCCGCGGCGGCGGCTTCGGCCACCTGAACCGCGGTGAGGCCCGCGCTGCCGCCCGCGAGCGCGTGGTCGCGCGCCAGGGCCGGCCCGGCCAGCAGCGTCTCGATGCAGCCGCGCTGGCCGCAGTAGCAGGGCCATGCCGGGTCTTCGCCGGTGGACCAGGGCAGCGGGTTGTGGCCCCATTCCCCGGCCAGCCCGTTGGCACCCTGCAGCACGCGGCCGTGCACCGCGATGCCGGCGCCGACCCCCGTGCCCAGGATCACCGCGAACACCACCGGCGCGCCGGCCCCGGCGCCGTCGGTGGCCTCTGACAGCGCCAGGCAGTTGGCGTCGTTGGCCAGGGCCACGGGCTGGCCCAGCAGGGCCTGCAGGTCGGCCTGCAGCGGCCGGCCGTTCAGGCAGGTGGAGTTGCAGTTCTTCATCAGTCCGCCGGCACCGGCCGTGCCGGGCGTGCCGGCGCCGATGCTGAAGCCCTCGCCCGGGGCAAGTGCGGCCAGCGCCGCCCGCGCATCGGCCACCTGCGCGGCCATGGCGGCCAGCGTGCCGGCGTAGTCGCCCTGCGGCGTGGCGCGGCGGTCGCGCCAGGCCGGGGTGCCGTCGGGGCCCAGCAACTGCGCCTCGATCTTGGTGCCGCCGAGGTCGATGCCCAGCGCGAAGCGCTGCATCGCGGCAGCCGGCCTCACAGGGGTTCGGTGCGCTCGATCAGCCAGGCCCGCGCTGCGGCGTGCTCGGGCGCGGCCAGGCGCGGTGCCAGCCGCTCGCGCACCGTGGCGTGGTAGGCGTTCAGCCAGGCCAGCTCGTCGGCGCGCATCAGCGCCCGGTCGATGCAGCGCGTGTCGATGGGGCACAGCGTGAGCGTCTCGAATTCGAAGAACTCGCCGAACGTCGTGCCTTCGGCCGTGGCCGCGGGCACGTTGAGCACCAGGTTCTCGATGCGCACGCCCCACTGCCCCGGGCGGTACACGCCGGGCTCGATGCTGGTGATCATGCCCGGCTCCATGGCCATCTCGGGCGTGGGCACGGCCTTGCTGATGCTCTGCGGGCCTTCGTGCACGGCCAGGAAGTAGCCCACGCCGTGGCCCGTGCCGTGGCCGAACTCGATGCCCTCGGCCCACAGCGGCGCGCGCGCCAGGCTGTCCAGCATCGGGCTCGGCGTGCCGCGCGGGAAGCGCGCGCGGCTCAGCTGCATCGTGCCCTTGAGCACCAGCGTGTAATCGCGCTTCATCGCCGCGCTCACGGTGCCGACGGGCCACACGCGCGTGATGTCGGTGGTGCCGCCCAGGTACTGGCCGCCGCTGTCGATGAGCAGCAGGCCGTCGCCCTCGATGACGGCGTGGTGCTCGGGCGTGGCGCGGTAGTGCGGCATGGCGCCATTGGCGTTGTAGCCGGCGATCACCGGGAAGCTCAGGCCCTTGAAGCCGGGCCGCCGCGCGCGCTCGGCGCTCAGGCGCTCGTCCACGGTGAGCTCGGTGAGGCGCTCGCCACGGGCCATCGCGGCCTCGAACCAGGCGTAGAACGCGCACATCGCCACGCCGTCCTCGATCATGGCCTCGCGCACGTGGGCGGCCTCGGCGGCGCTCTTGCGGCTCTTCAGCAGCGTGCTGGGGTTGATGGCCTCCTTGACGGCCACGCCCGCGGCCACGGCCTGGCGCAGGCCCAGCGTCACGCGCTTGGGGTCGACCAGCAGCGTGCCGCCCGCGGGCAGCGCGGCCAGCGCGGCGGCGGCGTCGGGGTAGGGCGCCAGCGCGATGCCGTCCGCGGCCAGCGCCGCGGCCAGCGCGGGGCCCAGCTTGCCCTCGCCGATGAACAGCGTGCCGCGCAGCGCGGTGCCCGTGGCGTCGAGCAGCAGGTGGCCCAGGAACACCGGGTTGTAGTTGACGTCGCTGCCGCGCAGGTTGGTGATCCAGGCCAGGTCGTCGACCGTGCTGACCAGGTGGTGCGTGGCGCCGTGGGCGCGCAGCGCCTCGTGCACGGCGGCCAGGCGGGCAGCGCGCGGCGCGGTGGCGTGCGGCGGCTCGTGCTCGTAGACGGGTTGCGGCGGCAACGGCGCGCGCCCGGGCCAGATGCGGTCGACGAGGTCGAGGTCGGTGCGCAGCCGCACGCCGGCCTTGTCGAGCGCGGCGTGCAGGCCCAGGCCCAGCACCTGCCCGTCCACCGCCACCGTGGCGCCGGGCGGCACATGTCGCGCCAGCCAGTCGACGTGGTTCAGCGCCGTGCCGGTGGCGATCTTCTCCAGCGCGATGCCGGTGCCGGCGAGCTCGGCCTCGGCCTGCGTCCAGTAGCGGCTGTCGGCGAACAGCACCGCGGTGTCGGCCGCCACCACCAGCGTGCCCATGCTGCCGGTGAAGCCCGAGAGCCACTCGCGCGCCTGCCAGCGCTCGGGCAGGTATTCGCTGAGGTGCGGGTCGGCGCTGGGCACCAGCACGGCGTGCACGCCGGCCTCGGCCATGGCCTCGCGCAGATGGGCGATGCGCAGGCGGATTGGGGAGGTGCGGGTGTCCATCGGGGGGCGTCCTCGGGCCCTCGGGCGCGGGCTGTAAAGCAGTATTTTAGGATCCGCCTCCGATGCCAGCGGCGTATCAGAACTTGATGCGCAGCCGCAGGATCTTGGGGAACAGCACCACGGTCAGTCTCGTCCACAGCGCGCTAGTTCGGTGCTGCGCTCCGCGGTCGTCGCACGCCGCGTCGGTGGGGTGGACGGGGCAGCCGCTCATCAGGTCACCGCACGGCGCTGGTTGAACTCGGGGCGGCGCCACTCCCCGCGCTCGAGCACCTGGCGCAGGTGCTCGGCGGCGTCGTAGGCGTCCACGTGGCGCAGGTAGACGGGCGTGAAGCCGAAGCGCAGCATGTCCGGGGCGCGGAAGTCGCCGATCACGCCGCGCGCGATGAGCGCCTGCACCACCGCGTAGCCGATTTCGGGGTGGCTGAGGCAGACCTGGCTGCCACGCTCGGCGTCGGCGGCCGGCGAGGCCAGGGCCAGGCCGGGGCAGGTGGCCTGCACGCGCTCGGCGAACAGCCGCGTCAGCGCCAGGCTCTTGGCGCGCAGCGCGGCCATGCCGCCCAGCGGCTCGGCGGCCAGCACGGTGTCGACGCCGCACTCCAGCGCGGCCAGGCTCAGCACCGCCGGCGTGCCGCACTGGTAGCGCGCGATGCCCGGCGCCGGCCGGTAGCCGGCGGTGAACTCGAAGGGCGCGGCGTGCCCGATCCAGCCCGCCAGCGGCTGCCAGAAGCGCTCGACGTGGCGCGGGTGCGCCCACACGAAGGCCGGCGCACCCGGGCCGCCGTTGAGGTACTTGTAGCCGCAGCCCACGGCGAAGTCGGCGCCCGAGCCGGCCAGGTCCACCGGCACGGCGCCGGCGCTGTGCGCCAGGTCCCAGATCACCAGCGCGCCGGCGGCGTGCGCGGCGGCGGTGACGGCGGCCATGTCGTGCATGCGGCCGCTGCGGTAGTTCACGTGCGTCAGCATCAGCACCGCGCAGCGCGCGTCCAGCGCGGCGGCCAGGCCCTCGGGCTCCACCAGCACCAGCTCGCAGCCGTGCTGCGCCGCCAGGCTCTCGGCGATGTACAGGTCGGTGGGGAAGTTGCTGCGCTCGCTGACGATGGTGCGGCGCGCGGGCGCGTCTTCGCGGGCGATGGCCAGCGCCGCCGCCAGCACCTTGAACAGGTTGACGCTGGTGGAGTCGGCCACCACCAGCTCGCCCGCGCCGGCCCCCACCAGCCGCGCGATCTTGTCGCCCACGCGGGCCGGCAGGTCCATCCAGCCGGCGCTGTTCCAGCTGCGGATGAGGCCCTCGCCCCACTCCTGCGCCACCACCTGCTGCACCCGCGCCGCGGTGGCGCGCGGCAGCACCCCCAGCGAGTTGCCATCGAGGTAGATCAGCCCCTCGGGGATGTGGAACAGCTCGCGCAGCGGCGCCAGCGGGTCGGCCGCGTCCAGGGCCAGGGCGTCTCGTCGGTTCATTGTTGTCGGTTCATGGCAGCTCGCGCAGCACGGCGCGCACCGGCGAGGCGCAGGCCGTGGTGAGTTTCAGGGGCAGGGCGATCAGCTCGTAGTCGCCTTCGGGCACGTCGTCGAGCAGCAGGTTCTCCAGCACGCGCAGGCCGCGGCGGCGCAGCACCTGGTGGGCCTCCAGCGTCTTGCTGTCGGCGGGGTCGATGCTGGCGCTGTCGATGCCCACCAGCCGCACGCCCGCGTCGGCCAGCTGCTCGAGCGTTTCGGGCGCGAAGGCGGGCAGGGCCTCGTCGAAGCGATCCTGCGGCATGCGCGCGTAGGTGCGCACCAGCACGCGCGGCGGCAGGCCGGCGAGCGCGTGCGCCAGGTGCCCGGGACGCACCAGCGGGCCGCGGCCGATGGCGTGGACGACGCGGCAGCGGCCCAGGTACGGCTCCAGCGACACGGCGCCGATGGCCTCGGCGCCGTCCTCGTAGTGCAGCGGTGCGTCGGCGTGGGCGCCGGTGTGCGGGCTCAGCGTCAGCGTGCTCAGGTTCACCGGGCAGCCCGGGCCGATGCGCGCGGCCCAATGCTGGCCGAAGGGCGTGTCGCCCGGGAACACGGGGCTGCCGGGCGCGACCGGCGGGGAGATGTCCCAGAGCTTTGGCATGGGGCGCGAACGTACTGCGGCCGCTGCCGCCGTGGTGTCGGTTTTTTCAGACAGCGCGGCCGCGCCCCCGTTCGTGATCGCAGCTCAGGGCGCGCCCCTCTTGCGCGCCGCGGGGTGCGGAACTAGTCTCACGCTCGGCACCACCCTGGAGAACATTCATGAAGTCGGTCGCCGAATTGCTGAAGTCCCGCGACGGTGCGCTTTGGCACGTGCGCCCCGACGACGCCGTCTACGCCGCGCTGGGGCTGCTGGCCGCGCACGACGTGGGGGCGCTGGTGGTGATGGACGGTGCGCAGTTGGTGGGCATCGTCAGCGAGCGCGACTACACGCGCAAGGTGGCGCTGCAGGGCCGCAACTCGCGCACCACCCAGGTATCCGAGATCATGACGCGGCAGGTGGTGACGGTGGGGCCACGCACGCAGACGTCGGCCTGCATGGCGCTGCTCAGCGAGCGCAAGATCCGCCACCTGCCGGTGCTCGACGGCGGCACCGTGTTGGGCATGATTTCCATCCGCGATATCATGGATGACCTCATCGCCGACCGCGAGGAAACCATCGCGCAGCTCGAGAGCTACATCCACTCCTGATGCGGCAGCCTGTTGCCGCCAGCGTCCAAACGGCAGCTGCTGAGGGCGAGCTGGGCCCCGCGCGGTATCCTCGCGAGTTAATGATTAAGCAGCCCGGCCTCGATGCCTCTGACGAGGCAGGCCTCGCCATACAGCGCGAGATGCTGCGGGTGGCTCTGCGCAATTCGGCCCGTTCGGTGGGGCTGTTGATGGTGGCCGTGCTGTACTTGGCGTGGCTGGGCTGGCAGGTGGGCAGACCCTGGGCCGCTGTGCTGGTGCTGGTTTTGGGCAGCGTGGTCTCGGCCTGGCGATGGCGCATCTCGGCGCGCTGGAGCGCCACCGCCGGTCAGCCGCGCAGGGAGATCCAGGCTGGGATTCGTCAGCTTGAGCTCAATGCGTTGGTTGGGGGCGTGATGTGGAGCGTGGTCACGGTCTTCGTGTACCCCCTGCTGCAGGGCCCCATCGCCTCGACCTACATGATCGCTATGACAGGCTCAGTGGCCGTGGCGGCCCTGTTCATGGCCATGGCCGGCAACGCCTTCAAGATCCTGCTCGCGTTCCAGGTGCTTTCGCTCGCGATCGTGTCGCTGTTGGTGCCATCGGTGCAGTCGGTGCCGATGGCCGCGCTGGCGCTGCTAACGGGCGTGACGATGCTGCGAGCCACGCACGAGTTTCGCGAGGTCAACCTGGCCTCGCTGCGCGACCGCCAGGTGGCCGAGCACACGCAGCGCTCGCTGGAGCGAGCCGTCGAGGAGGCCCGCGCCGCCGACGCTGCCAAGAGCCAGTTCCTGGCCACCATGAGCCACGAGATCCGCACGCCCATGAACGGCGTCCTGGGTGCCATGGACCTGCTGAAGGAGACCGCACTCGATGGCCGCCAGCGCCGGCTGGTGCGCACCGCGGCCCAGTCGGGTGAGTCGCTGATGGAGATCCTCAACGACGTGCTCGACCATTCCAAGATCGAAGCCGGCAAGCTGGTTCTTGCGCCGTCGCCCACCTCGCTGCACTCGGTGGCCATGTCGGCCGCGGCGCTGTTCCGTGCCCGGGCCGAGACCAAGGGCCTGACGCTGGTGCTGCGGATCGACGACGAAGTGCCCGACGGCGTCGTCACCGACGGGCCGCGCCTGAAGCAGGTGCTGCTGAATCTTTTGAGCAATGCGGTGAAGTTCACCGAGCGCGGCGGCATCAAGTTGAGGCTGGCCTTGCAGGCGAGCGAGCCCAACGCCGCGCGCGTGCGCTTCGAGGTGCAGGACAGCGGCATGGGGATTGCCTCGGACGAACTCGACGGCGTGTTCCAGCCCTTCACCCAGTTCGGGGGGCCGCGAGCTCGCCTGGCGGGCGGCACAGGGCTTGGACTGTCGATCAGCCAGCGCATCACCGAGGCGCTGGGTGGCCGCATCGAGGTGTCGAGTCGCGTGGGGGGTGGCTCCTGCTTCTGGTTCACGCTCTTCCTGCCCCTGGCCCCCGACACCCCGACGCGGTCCAGCGACAGCGACTTCGCCGCGCTCGACGGCGCCGACCGCATCGAAGGCGCCGTGCTGCTGGTCGAGGACAACGAGGTGAACCGGCTGATCGGCAGCGAGATGTTGCGCAGCTTCGGCCTCGACGTGAAGCTGGCCAACGACGGCCAGCAGGCGCTGCACTTGCTGGAGCAGCACCGCATCGACCTCGTGCTGATGGACATCGGCATGCCGGTGCTGGACGGCCACGGGGCCACCCGGCGCCTGCGCGAGCGCGAGCAGCGCCTGAAGTTGCCGCGCGTGCCGGTGGTCGCGCTGACGGCCTACGCCTTTGAGAGCGATGCCGCAAAGGCGCTGGATGCCGGCATGGACGCCCACCTTGCCAAGCCGTACTCGCGCGAACAGTTGAAGGAACTCGTCCAGCGCTGGCTGTAGCCGGCCCGCAAGGGGGCGGGCGAGAAGGGTCAGCCGGCGGCGCGGTGCTGCTGCAGCATCAGCAGCCCGTCGAAGATCAGGCTGTCCACCACCTCGAAGGCCTGATCGGTGATGCCCGAGAGCTTCTGCGCAGCGCCGCCCGTCATCAGCAGCAGTGGCTCCGCGCCGGTGCGCTCGCGCAGTCGGCGGGCCTGGCGTTCGATGGCGCCAGCCATGGCGTTGCTGCCGCCGCTCATCAGCGCGTCCGAGGTGTTGGTCGGGAAGTCCACAACCTCCCCGGTGGGCACCTTCAGGCCCGCAGTCCCGATCTCGAGCGCGCGCTGCATCAGCCCGAAGCCGGGCAGGATGAACCCACCGAGGAAGCGGCCCTCGGCGTCGAGCGCGTCCACAGTGACGCAGGTGCCCACCATCACCACCAGCGCCGGCCGCGCCGGCCCGCACTGCAGAAGGTGCCAACGCGCGCCGGCCAGGGCCACCCAGCGGTCGGCGCCCAGGCGGGCGGGATGGTCGTAGCTGTTGATCAAGCCTGCCTCTGCGGGCTTGGCCACAACCCAGTGCGGCTCGACGTCCCAGATCTCCATCTGTTCCTCGACCCTGCGGCGAACCTGGTCGCCGGCGACGATGCAGCCCAACATTGCGCTCGGCACCGGCAACAGCTTCCAGTGGCGATCGGCCAGCTCGTCGATGGTCTCGAGGAAGACCGCGCCCTGCAAAAGGGGTTCCGTGCCCGGGCAGGGCGTGGCGAACAGCGCCCACTTCAGGCGCGTGTTGCCGCAGTCGATGGCCAGGAACATGGGCCGCGAGCCTAGCAGGGCTTTCGCGGTTGTCCCCATGGCATCATCGCGAATTGACGTTTACGTCAACGTCAAGCAAGACGATTGCCCGTCCCTCGACAGCAAAGGCCGAGCGATGACCGACCTCTCCGCCGACTCCAAGGCCCTGGCCGCCTACCGCCCCACGAACAAGGTGCGCTTCGTCACCGCCGCCAGCCTGTTCGACGGCCACGACGCCGCCATCAACATCATGCGGCGGCTGCTGCAGAGCATGGGGGCCGAGGTGATCCACCTCGGCCACAACCGCAGCGTCGACGAGGTCGTGACCGCCGCGCTGCAGGAAGACGTGCAGGGCATCGCCATCAGCAGCTACCAGGGCGGCCACGTCGAGTACTTCCGCTACATAGTCGAGCTGCTGCGCCAGCGCGGCGGCGGCCACATCCAGGTGTTCGGCGGCGGCGGCGGCGTCATCGTGCCGGCCGAGATCCGCGAGCTCCAGGCTTTCGGCGTGACGCGCATCTACAGCCCCGAGGACGGCCAGCGCATGGGCCTGCAGGGGATGATCGGCGAGATGCTGATGCGCTGCGACACCGACCTGTCGCCGCACGCGCCGGCCGAGGCCGCCGCGCTGCAGGGCCACACGCCCGGGGCCTGGCGCGCGCTGGCGCAGGCCATCACGGCGCTGGAGAACGGCCGCGCGCCGCAGGGCCTGAAGGCCTCGCTGGACGCCGCGGTGCAGGCCGCCGCGCGCGCGGTGCCCGTGCTGGGCATCACCGGCACCGGTGGCGCCGGCAAGAGCAGCCTCACCGACGAGCTGATCCGCCGCCTGCGCCTGGACCAGGACGACGCGCTGCGCATCGCCGTCATCAGCATCGACCCCAGCCGGCGCAAGAGCGGCGGCGCGCTGCTCGGCGACCGCATCCGCATGAATGCCATCGGGCCGTGGCAGCAGGGGCCGCGCGTGTTCATGCGCAGCCTGGCCACGCGCGACTTCGGCAGCGAGATCAGCCAGGCGCTGCCCGACGTGCTGGCCGCGTGCAAGGCGGCGGGCTTCGACCTGATCGTCGTCGAGACCTCCGGCATCGGCCAGGGCGACGCCGCCATCGTGCCGCTGGTGGACGTGCCGATGTACGTGATGACGCCGGAGTTCGGCGCCGCCAGCCAGCTCGAGAAGATCGACATGCTGGACTTCGCCGAATTCGTGGCCATCAACAAGTTCGACCGCAAGGGCGCGCTCGACGCCCTGCGCGACGTGGCCAAGCAGGTGCAGCGCAACCGTGAGGCCTGGACGAAGCGGCCCGAGGAGATGCCGGTCTTCGGCACCATGGCCAGCCGTTTCAACGACGACGGCGTGACCGCGCTGTACCAGGCGCTGAAGCCGCGGCTGGCGGCGCTGGGCCTGCCGCTCGCCGAGGGCCGGCTGCCCGCAGTGGCCACGCGCCACAGCACGCGCGAGCGGCCCATCGTGCCGCCGGCGCGCGTGCGCTACCTCGCCGACATCGCCGACACGGTGCGTGGCTACAAGCGCCGCGCCCGCGAGCAGGCCCGCGTCGCCCGCGAGCTGCAGCAGTTGCGCGAGAGCGCGCGCATGCTGGCCGACGCCAACCCCGACAAGCACCGCGGCCGCGAGGCCCTGGGCGAGCTGGCCGTGCTGCGCGAGGAGCGGCTGGACCCGGCCGCGCGCAAGTTGCTGGCGCAGTGGCCCGACATGCAGCGCGCCTACGCCGGCGACGAGTACGTCGTGAAGATCCGCGACAAGGAGATCCGCACCGGCCTCGTGCACACCACGCTGTCGGGCAGCAAGATCCGCAAGGTGGCGCTGCCGGCCTACGAGTGCCACGGCGAACTGCTGAAGTGGCTGCTGCTGGAGAACGTGCCCGGCAGCTTCCCGTACACCGCCGGCGTGTTCGCCTTCAAGCGCGAGAACGAGGACCCCACGCGCATGTTCGCCGGCGAGGGCGACGCCTTCCGCACCAACCGGCGCTTCAAGGTGGTCAGCGAGGGCATGCCGGCCAAGCGCCTCTCCACGGCCTTCGACAGCGTCACGCTCTACGGCCACGACCCCGACCCGCGGCCCGACATCTACGGCAAGGTGGGCAACTCCGGCGTCAGCATCGCCACGCTCGACGACATGAAGGTGCTGTACTCGGGCTTCGACCTGACGGCGCCGAACACCAGCGTCAGCATGACGATCAACGGCCCGGCGCCGACGATCCTGGCGATGTTCATGAACACCGCCGTCGACCAGAACCTCGAGAAGTTCCGCGCCGACAACGGCCGCGAGCCCACCGCCGGCGAGGCCGCCAAGATCCGCGCCTGGACGCTGGCCAACGTGCGGGGCACGGTGCAGGCCGACATCCTGAAGGAAGACCAGGGTCAGAACACCTGCATCTTCAGCACCGAGTTCAGCCTGAAGGTGATGGGCGACATCGCCGAGTACTTCGTGCACCACGACGTGCGCAACTTCTACTCGGTCAGCATCAGCGGCTACCACATCGCCGAGGCCGGGGCCAACCCGATCAGCCAGCTGGCCTTCACGCTGAGCAACGGCTTCACCTTCGTGGAGGCCTACCTCGCGCGCGGCATGCACATCGACGACTTCGCGCCCAACCTGAGCTTCTTCTTCAGCAACGGCATGGACCCGGAGTACACGGTGCTGGGCCGCGTGGCGCGCCGCATCTGGGCCGTGGCCCTGAAGGAGCGCTACGGCGCCAACGAGCGCAGCTGCAAGCTCAAGTACCACATCCAGACCAGCGGCCGCTCGCTGCACGCGCAGGAGATCGCGTTCAACGACATCCGCACCACGCTGCAGGCGCTGATCGCGGTCTACGACAACTGCAACAGCCTGCACACGAACGCCTACGACGAGGCCATCACCACGCCCACCGAGGAGAGCGTGCGCCGCGCGATGGCCATCCAGCTGATCATCAACCGCGAGTGGGGCCTGGCGAAGAACGAGAACCCGAACCAGGGCGCCTTCGTCATCGACGAGCTCACCGAGCTGGTCGAGGAGGCCGTGCTGGCCGAGTTCGAGAAGATCGCCGAGCGCGGCGGCGTGCTCGGCGCCATGGAGACCGGCTACCAGCGCAGCAAGATCCAGGAAGAGTCGATGCACTACGAGATGCTCAAGCACACCGGCGAGCACCCGATCATCGGCGTCAACACCTTCCGCAACCCGAAGGGCGACCCCGTGCCCGAGCACATCGAGCTCGCGCGCAGCACCGAGGACGAGAAGCAGGGCCAGCTTGCGCGCCTGGCCGACTTCCACGCCCGGCACCGGGCCGAGGCGCCGGCGATGCTGCGTCGACTGCAGCAGGTGGTGATCGAGGACCGCAACGTCTTCGAGGTGCTGATGGACGCCGTGCGCGTGTGCAGCCTGGGGCAGATCACGGGCGCCTTGTTCGAGGTCGGCGGTCAATACCGTCGCAGTCTGTAGGGAGCCGTTCGGTCAGCCCGGTGAAACGGGCGGGGGGCAGGTGCGGGCTCGGAGCTCGTGTGCTCGGGCAGAATCGGCCACGCCCATCCCGGCCTCGCCCCAGACCGGCCGCCGAGGCCACGGGGTGGAGATCGTCCGTTCACAGGGAGTTGGCATGCCCATGCCCTGGGGTCTCGTTGGCCCCGCATTCAGTTACCCCACGCCGTATGCGGCCGAGAACCGGCTGCTGCTGTGGCGAGGAGCTGCGCTGCTGCTTCTCGCATTCGCCCTGTCGATGCTGGTGAGCTTCAGCCCCGAGCTGGCGATCGAAGTTGCAGCAGCCTGGGAGAACCCAGACAGCGACCCGCTCGAACCCTGGCCCGTGTCGTTGGCGTCGGCACTCTTCGCCGCCCTGGGCGTGATCAACATCGTGCGCGCCCGCAGCCAGCGCTGGCTTCTGCTCCAGCCCGGGCAACCGGCGCCGCTGACCGGCGAGTTGCAGCGCGAGGCCAGCGGCTCCAGCCCGGGCGCGGCCTGGTTGCAGCGGGCCCTGATCAACGGCGCGCCCGAGCCGCTGGCGGTGGAGGGTCCCTGGCGCGACGTGTTGCTGCGCTTGGCGCCCGAGTTGGGCCACTGGCCGCGCCCGCTGCACGAACATCTGGCGCGACGCCTGCTCCACACGCTGCTGTGCGGCGGGGTGTTCGTGCTGCTGACGCCGGTGTGGTTGCTGGCCGATGGTGTGACCGCGGCGATGGCGGCGCTGGCGTTGGGCAGCATCGTCGTGGGTGTGGTTGCCGACAGCGCGATCCGCCCGGATCGCCCCGCAGGAGGCCCGCGAGCGCTGGCCATGTGGCTGCTGCTGGGTCTGGTGGTGGCGGTCACGGCTGTCTTTCTGACGCCGATGCTGCCGGGGCAGGACACGCTGAAGGCCCTCGTTCCGCTCAGGCTGCCTGTGGCACTGACCGCGCTGCTGTGTGGCCTGATGCTGGTGGAAGGGCTGGCGCTATGGGCTGGCTGCGCGCAGCTGGGCCCCGTGGCCATCGGCCTCATCGACAGCCACGTGCGCGACCTCGGCGCCGGTGCTGGCTTGCGAGACTTCGCGAGGGAACTTGACCTCGAATTGCACCGCCGCTGGGCCGAAGGCGTTCCCAGCCGGCGCCACGCCTGGCAGATGCCGGCCGTCGACGGTACGGGCGAGCACGGCGTCTTCAGGGGCGTGGTGCTTGAGGAATCGCACCCTGTGCTGTCGGCCGCGTCGCGCGCGCAACCCCTGTCCGGGACGAACGCCGGGTCGTCCGGGTTGTGCCTGCGGGTACTGGGCCTGCTGTGCCTGGTCTGGACCCTGGTGGGCGTTGCGCTGTGGCTCTGGCAGGGCTGGTCGTATCTTCACGGTCCCCACGTTCAATGGACGAGTGCAGGCGTCGGCCTGGCCCTGGTGGTGGCCGCCGGGCACGCGTTGCGGGTGTCGCACCTGCTGCGCAGTCGATTCGAGGTCGAGTCCACCATCACCTGGCTGGAGCTGAAGGGCCAGTGGGCGCGCCCGGCAGGGACCAGCCTGGCCAGCGTGCAGGCACACCGCGCCCGCGTGGCGGTGGCGCAGGCGCGTTCGGTGTTCTATGCCGCCGCCCCGCACCGGCTGGGCAGCCGCACGCTGCGCGGCCTGAGCGGCGACGACGCAGCGGCCTGGGGATGGTTGCAGACGCTGCAGCAGCTGTCGGAGACGGTGGCCATGTCCCGTATCGACTCGGACGAACCCCGGCGCGGCCTAGAGCGTACCCCGGTGCGGACTCTGGCGCAGGATGCGGCGCCTGCGCCGTGGGCCCTGGGAGCAGGCCGCCGCTGTGCCGTCTGCAGCGCAGATATTCCGATGGCGGCGCGCTACTGCCCGAGCTGCGGCAGCGCCGTGCCGCAGGTCTGAACAGCGGGACTGGCTGCGTTCAAGGTGACCCGGCTCTGCCGGTCGACTTGATCCCCCGCGGGAGGTGGGCTGGGCGCAGACCGGCCCTGGGGGCGCTCAGGAGCGCACGCGCCGGTCCATCGGGGGCGGCGCAGCCCGGCGCTCCGCGCCGCAGCGACGCTCGCCGCCGCAGGCCATGTCGAGCTCCAGCCGCTTGATCTCCTCGACCGCGCCCTCGTTGCCGCCACCGGCCTTGCGCACCTGGGCGCGGGCCAGGCGCTCCATCAGGCGCAGGTCGCGGTCGGTCAGGCCCATGGCGCTCTCCGCCCACTGGTCGACGATGGCCACCAGCGAGTCGCGGCGGAGCGGTGCGGCCCCGCGCGGCGCGCGCCGCGCGGCCAGGGTGCCGCGGTGGCGCGGGTCGACCTCGCGCACCACGCGGTCGATGGCCTGCTCGCCCTCGCCGTCGGGCACCACCATGTCGATGAGGCGGCGGTACAGCAGTTCTTCCGCGCCGTAGAGGTGGCCCGACAGGATCATCTCGTTGGCCACGGCGAAGCCGGCGCGGCGGATCGTGAAGTCCCAGGCCCCCATGCCTGGGAACAGGTTGAACAGCACCTCGGGGAAGCCGGCCTGCGCGCTCTTCTCAAAGATGATGCGGTGGAAGGGCAGCACGCTCTCCAGGCCGCCGCCCAGGGTGTCGCCCGCGGCCATGACCGTGGTGTGCACGCCCAGCGTGGCGGCGTTCTCGAGCCACCAGACCATGTCCACGCACTTCATGCCATACAGGCGCAGCGAGTCGACGTCGCCGGCGCGCACCAGAAGCACGAACAGGGCCAGGTCGCCGCCGAAGTTGAAGACCTTGGGCACGTCGGAGGTCAGCACCAAGTGGCGCAGCAGGCCGGGGTTGGCGCTGATGTCGTCGAGCACCTGCTGCATCTCGGTCATCGCGGCCAGGCTGTAGCACTGGATGGGCCTGACGGTGGCGCGTACCCGCAGCAAGGCCAGCTCGGAGTGCCACTCCAGGCGGATGGTCTTGTAGGGCCTGCCGAGCAGGCCAGCAACACCGACGGCGGCGGGCCTGCTCATGGCGAGCTGGCGGGCAGGTCCTCGAGGATGCGGGTCAGGTGGTGGAAGTTCACCTGCACCGATTCGACGATGGCTTCACGGGCGGCGTCATCGCCAACCTGGTTGAGGACCTGCCGCAACTCGGCCATGTGCTGCGAGTCCAGCGTGGCGTGCGAGCCGATGAAGCTCACGCCCTGCTCGCCCTCGAGCAGCAGCCGCTCGCGGATGGCGCTGGCGAAGGGTCCGCCGTAGACCGAGGCGATGACCTCCAGCGCGTACAGCATGCCCAGCACCGACAGCGGCTGCCGCATGGCGGCGCTCCAGTGGTTGTAGCCGTTCAGCGCCAGCGTGTGCGCGCTGGGGCGGTGGGCCCGCGCGTCGGCGCGCGTCATGCCCAGGGCCTCGAGGTCGGCCAGCACCCAGTTCTCGTGGCCCGACTCCTCGTGCATGTGCTCGTAGAGGAAGTAGCGCAGCGCGCTGTCGGGGTCGTGCGCCGGCGAGCCCAGCCGCGCCGCCGCGGCGGCGCATACCGGGTTGAAGTGCCAGACCACGTGGTACAGCTCCAGCAGCAGCGCGCGGTAGCGCTCCACGCTCATGCCGTGGGCCACCGCGTCCACCAGCTGCGGGTGGGTTTCGAAGGTCCGGCGATCCTCGTCGGTGCGGGTCACCAGATCGGCGAAGAAGGGCAGCATGATCCTCCGGCAAGTAACGGCCACCGTGCCAACAACGCTGCGGCCCGTGGCCCTCTCGGGCTCGGACTCTTCGTGCGCTCGGGGTCTAGTCTAGGGGGCAATCGCGAAAAGCGCGCGCCGATTGGCGCTCCTAGAATCCCGTCCTGATGTCCCCAGAGCCGCCGCGCCGCCCGATCCGCGAGCTGCCCGACGAGCTGATCAGCCAGATCGCCGCCGGCGAAGTGATCGACCGTCCGGCCGCCGCCGTGCGCGAAATGCTGGACAACGCGCTCGATGCCGGCGCCACCCAGGTCACCGTGCGGCTGGCCGGTGGCGGTGTGCGGCTGGTGTCCGTCGAGGACGACGGCGTCGGCATCCCGCCCGAGCAGCTGCCGCTGGCGCTCAAGCGCCACGCCACCAGCAAGATCCGCGACCTCGCCGAGCTCGAGCGCGTCGGCACGATGGGCTTCCGCGGCGAGGCGCTGGCCGCGCTGGCCTCGGTGGCCGAGCTCGCCATCACCAGCCGCACCGCCGAGGCCCCGCACGCCTGGCGGCTGCAGGCGCGCGGCGGCGAGCTGGCGCCCGCGGCGCGGTCCCGGGGCACCACGGTGGAGGTGCAGGAGCTGTTCTTCGCCACGCCGGCGCGGCGCAAGTTCCTCAAGAGCGACGCCACCGAGCTGGCGCACGCGCTCGACGTCGTCCGGCGTGCGGCGCTCGCGCGGCCGGACGTGGGCATCGCCGTGTGGCACGAGGGCCGGCAGGTCGCGCAGTGGCGCCCGGCGCCCTGGCTGCAGCGCCTGGCCGACGTGCTCGGCCGCGACTTCGAGGCCGCGAGCCGCCCGCTCGAGGCGCAGCGCGGCCCGCTGGCCCTGCGGGGCCGCATCGGTCACCCCGAGGCTGCGCGGGCCCGTGCCGACCTGCAGATCCTGTTCGTCAACGGCCGCTGCGTGCGTGACCGCCTAGTCAGCCACGCCGTGCGCACCGCCTACGACGACCAGCTCCATGGCGCCCGGCAGCCGGCCTGGGTGCTGTTCCTCGCGATCGAGCCGGAACTGGTGGACGTCAATGTGCACCCGGCCAAGGCAGAGGTGCGCTTCCGCGACGGGGGCGCCGTGTTCCAGGCGGTGCGCCAGGCGGTGGTGGAGGCGCTGGCCCCCACCCGTGCCTCGGCGGCAGTGGCCGCGCCGGTGGCGGAGGCCGACCCCGTGGCCAGCTCGCCGCCCGCAGCGGCCGCCCGCCCGGCGTGGCAGCCTTCGCTGGCCTGGGCCGATGCCGGTGGCGGCGCGCTGCAGGCCGCCGAGCCCCGCGCGCACTGGGCCCCGGCGCTGCGCGCGCTGGCGCAGCCCTTGCCGGCGACCCCCGAGGCCCCGCCGGCCGCCGAGCAGCCCCTGGGCCGCGCCGTGGCGCAGATCGGGGGCGCCTACGTGCTGGCCGAGAACGCGAGCGGCCTGGTGGTGGTGGACATGCACGCGGCCCACGAGCGCATCGTCTACGAGCGCCTGAAGCGCGCCGCCGATGCCGCGGCCGGTGCGGGTGCCGAGTTGCCAGCGCAGCCCTTGCTCATTCCCCACACGCTGGCGGCCACGCCGGCCGAACTGGCCGCCGCCGAGGCGCACGCCGATGCGCTGCGGGCCCTGGGCCTGGACGTGGGCGTGCTCGGCGTGGCCACGCTGGTGGTGCGCAGCCGGCCGGCCGCGCTGCCCGATGCCGACCTGACCGAGCTCGTGCGTGCGGTGCTGGCCGAGCTGGCCGAGGTCGGCGGCAGCCGCGTCGTGCAGCGCGCCCGCGACGAACTGCTCGCCACCATGGCCTGCCATGCCGCCGTGCGCGCCAACCGCCGGCTCACGCTGCCCGAGATGGACGCGCTGCTGCGCGAGATGGAGGCCACCGAGCGCAGCGACACCTGCAACCACGGCCGCCCGACCTGGCGGCAGGTCACGCTGAAGGAACTGGACGGTCTGTTCCTGCGCGGCCGCTGAAGACGCGCCGCCTCTCACACTCTCAGCGCCCGAAGCGCAGCCGCCGGCGGCGCTTGGCGCGCACGCGCCAGTGCCACACGCCGTTGACCAGCCCGTAGGCCAGCAGCGAGAAGCCCACCGAGAAGATCACCGTGCCCACCAGCAGCGGGCGGCCCACCTCGCTGAGCGTCTGCCCCCAGCGTTGCCACCAGGGGCGCGGGTCGGGCGCGGGCGCGTTGGCCTGCGCGGCCTGGGCCGAAGGCAGCGGCGTGGCGGCGCTAAGCAGCGCCGGCCGGTTGGCGTCGTCGGTGTCGGTGCCCAGCACCCAGCCGCCCAGCTTCCAGGCGCCGTAGTACACCGGCGCGAAGGTCGGCGGCGTGTTCACCAGCGTGGCCACCACCGAGACCGGCACGTTGCAGCGCAGCAGCACGCTCACCGCAGCCGACAGCGGGATCTGCGCGATCGGCGTGATGAACGCGAAGAACACCCCCACCGCGGCCCCCAGCGCCACGCCGCGCCGCGACATGTGCCACAGCCGCGGGTGCAGCAGCCGGGGTCCCAGCCAGCGCAGCCAGCGGTTGGACGCCATGGCTTCGGGCGTGGGCATCAGGCGGCGCAGGCGATCCAGCATACGCCTTCGATTGTGGCGGCTGCCCGGCGGCCCCGCGGCAGGGCGGGTCGTCCTTCGGTGGCCCAGGCCGATCAGAACGCGAGAAGTTGCCGCAGCACGTAGGGCAGGATGCCGCCGTGGCGCAGGTAGCTCACCTCGATGGCGGTGTCCACGCGCAGGGTCACGCTGCGCTCCTGCACCGAGCCGTCGGGCCGCCTGATCACCAGGGTGGCGTCGCCCTGCGGCTGCAGCTCGTCGGCCAGGCGCACGTCGATGGTCTCCTCGCCGGTCAGGCCCAGGCCCTGCCAGCTGTCGCCGGGCTTGAACTGCAGCGGCAGCACGCCCATGCCCACCAGGTTGCTGCGGTGGATGCGCTCGAAGCTCTGCGCCACCACGGCGCGGATGCCCAGCAGCGCCGTGCCCTTGGCCGCCCAGTCGCGGCTGGAGCCGGTGCCGTACTCCTCGCCCGCGAACACGACCGTGGGCGTGCCTTCGGCCTGCCAGGCCATGGCGGCGTCGTAGATCGGCATCGGCTGCCCGCCCTTCAGCGTGAAGCCGCCCTCCACGCGCGAGCCGTCCGGGCCTGGCGGCAGCATCAGGTTCTTCACGCGCACGTTGGCGAAGGTGCCGCGCATCATCACCTCGTGGTGGCCGCGGCGCGCGCCGTAGCTGTTGAAGTCGGCCGGTGCCACGCCCTGCGCCTGCAGCCACTGCCCGGCCGGCGTGCCGGGCTTGAAGCTGCCGGCCGGGCTGATGTGGTCGGTGGTGATGGAGTCGCCGAACAGGGCCATGATGCGCGCGCCGCGCACGCCGGCCCCGGCCTCGGCCGGCGGCGGGGGCTCCAGCGTGAAGCCGGCGAAGAACGGCGGCTCGGCGATGTAGGTGCTGGCCGGCCAGGTGTAGACGTCGCCCTGCACGCCCTGGATCCTTTGCCACAGCTTGCCGGGCTCCTGGCGCACCTTGTCGTAGTTGCGCCGGAAGGCCTTGCCGTCCATGGCGTGCTTCATCAGCGCGTGCACCTCGTCGCTGCTGGGCCAGATGTCGCCCAGGTAGACCGGCCGCCCCTTCTTGTCGTGACCCACCGGCTCGGTCATCAGGTCCTTCAGCACCGTGCCGGCCAGCGCGTAGGCCACCACCAGCGGCGGGCTGGCCAGGAAGTTGGCCTTCAGGTTGGGGTGGATGCGGGCCTCGAAGTTGCGGTTGCCGCTGAGCACCGCGGCGCAGACCAGGTCGTTGGCGGTGATGGCCTCGTTGAGGGCCGGCGTCAGGTCGCCGGCGTTGCCGATGCAGGTGGTGCAGCCGTAGGCCGCCACCGCGAAGCCCAGCTTCTCGAGGTAGGGCAGCAGCCCGGCCTTCTCGAGGTACTCGGTGACGATGCGCGAGCCCGGGGCCAGGCTGGTCTTGATGTGCGGCGCCACCTTCAGGCCGGCCTTCACGGCTTTCTTGGCCAGCAGGCCGGCGGCCAGCAGCACGCCGGGGTTGCTGGTGTTGGTGCAGCTGGTGATGGCGGCGATCAGCACGTCGCCGTTCCGCAGCGCCAGGCCGTCGGCGGTGGTCACCGGCTCGGCCAGCTTCTGAGCCGGCTGGTTGAAGCCGTTGGCGGCTGCCGGGGCGCTGAACAGCTCGGTGAAGCGGCTCTTCACGGCGCCGATCTCGATGCGGTCCTGCGGTCGCTTCGGGCCGGCCAGCGAGGGCGCGACGGTGCCCAGGTCGAGCCGGATGACGCGGCTGTAGTCGATGTCGGCGGCGCGCGGCACGCCGAACAGCTGCTGGGCCTTGAAGTAGGCCTCGAAGGCCTCGATCTCGCCGCGCCGGCGGCCGGTGCCCCGGAAGTACTCGATGGTCTTGTCGTCGACCGGGAAGAAGCCCATCGTCGCGCCGTACTCGGGCGCCATGTTGGCGATGGTGGCGCGGTCGGGCAGGCTCAGCGTGCGCGTGCCCTCGCCGCAGAACTCGACGAACTGGCCCACCACCTTCTCGCGGCGCAGGATCTCGGTGACGGTCAGCACCAGGTCGGTGGCGGTCACGCCCTCGCGCAGCGCGCCGGTGAGCTCGAAGCCCACCACGTCGGGCGTCAGGAAGTACACCGGCTGGCCCAGCATGCCGGCCTCGGCCTCGATGCCGCCGACGCCCCAGCCGACCACGCCGATGCCGTTGATCATGGTGGTGTGGCTGTCGGTGCCGACCAGGCTGTCGGGGTAGTGGACGGCCTCGGGCCCCTTGCCGGCCTTGTGCACGCCGCGCGCCAGGTGCTCCAGGTTCACCTGGTGCACGATGCCGAAGCCCGGCGGCACGACGCCGAAGGTCTCGAAGGCCTGCATGCCCCACTTCAGGAACTCGTAGCGCTCGCGGTTGCGCGCGAATTCGAGCTTCATGTTGAGGTCCAGCGCCTTGGGGCTGCCGAAGTGGTCGATCATCACCGAGTGGTCCACGACCAGGTCGACCGGCACCAGCGGCTCGACCCGCCGGGGATCCTTGCCCAGGCGCTGGGCCACGTTGCGCATGGCAGCCAGGTCGGCCAGCAGCGGCACGCCGGTGAAGTCCTGCAGCACCACGCGCGACACGACGAAGGGGATCTCCTCGGTGCGCGCCGCCCGAGGCTGCCAGCGCGCCAGCTGCTCGACATGCTCCTTCGTCACGCGCTGGCCATCGCAGTTGCGCAGCACGCTTTCCAGCACGATGCGCAGGCTCACCGGCATGCGGCGAACGCCGGGGAAGCGGCGTGCCAGAGCGGGCAGGGACCACAGCCGCCCGGTCTTGCCCGAGGCGGTGGTGAAAGGCTTCAGGGTGCTGGCGAAGGCGTGCGGCATGGCGGCTCCCGGATACGGTCGCTACGGATTATGCGAGGCGCGATCCGCGCGCCTCGCCCACGGCGCCTCGGGCGTGGCCGGGCCTGGACTCCAAACCCTTCATCAGTCCTGGACGAAACAAGGCCTCTGGTGCGACGCTCCGCGGGGCGAGAAAAAAGGGCGGCCAGCAGGCCGCCCTTGGCACGGAGGGGGATCGAAGACTGCCGCCGCGATCAGCCCTTCTTGGCCCAGGCGCTGCACCAGCCCGGACCGGCGACCTGCTTGGTGCCGAACAGCGGGCAGCCAGCCCAGGCGTCGGTGGCCTTGCCCTGGTACAGGGCGCAGTTGTTGCACTTCTGATCGTTCGTGTGCTTGGGGAACTTCTTCTTGTCGGCCTTGCTCGTGTCGGCGACGTAGCCCAACGCGACGGCCTGGGGATCCTTCTCGTCGAGGCGCACAGCCTGGGCCTGCGCGCCAGCGGCGGCGGCCAGGGCGGAGCCGCAGGCGGCGACTTGCATCAGGAAGATACGGCGATTGCTCTGGGACATGGGGTCATCACTCCGATTGGGAAGTTGCGGGGGTGGCGGGGACCGCCGGACGACGAGCGATCAACGCTCAGGAGGCTGCCGACGCAGTGACGTTCAGGCAGTTGTTGCAGCGGCCGAGGCCGCGCAGGCGGGGGTCGGGTTTGCCGTCGCCCGTCTTGAAGTTGGCGTGGCACTTGATGCACACGTACATCTTGGAGCTGGACATCATCGGCTTAACGCCCGGCTCGGCGTGTGGCCGTGCCGCCGTGTACTCGGCCTGCGTCTGGCGCAACTTGGGGCCAGGCGCGGTGGCCGGGGCGGGGGCAGATAGGGAGGGTGTCGAGCGGGTGGCTCCAGGAGCCGGGGCAGAGGTCGTGGTGCGGCGGTTGGTCATGGCAGCTGGAGGCCGGGTGTGGCGCCCCGGTCAACGCAAAGCAGTTATTGTCGTCGCAAACCGGCACCCGGGCATCCGGGTGTGCCATGGGGACATAGGTCCGGTCGGGCCAGAACGAGAAGTCCGTGGCCATGGTCAAGGCGGGTACTCCCAAAGCGGAGCAGAGCCAGAGCGCAGTCCCGGCCGCTCGCCAGCCACCTCGCTGCCGAAGGCGGTCGGGCCGGTCAGATCGGTCCCTGCCTGCTGGCCAGAACCGCCGCCTCGGGGCGGCTGGACACGTTGAGCTTGCGGTAGACGGACTTGATGTGATCGTTGACCGCAAACCACTTGATGGTCAGCAGGCCGGCGATCTCCTTGATGGTGAAACCCTTGCTCAAGAGGGTGAGCACCTCGGATTCTCGTGGGGTCAGGCGCTCGTGCTCGGGTGGTGGCTCCAGAGGCGCCGGGTTGCCGGGGCTGAAGGGCAGAGGCGCCAAGCCGCTGTCGGCCTCGCTGTCGACCTCTCTGTCGACAGCGCCGTCGGCGTCGTCCACGCTGCCGCCGGCCCGGAAGTGCATGAGCAGCCGGCGGGCGATGGCCGGGCTCAGCGGCGGCTGTCCGCGCACGATCTTCTGCAGCTCCTCGAACAGCACCTCGAAGCGGTCTTCCTTGAGCAGGTAGCCGTCCGCACCGCACTGCAGCGCCGGAAAGAGGTGATCGTCGTCGGAATACAGGGAGGTGACGATCTTGATGGCCGGATACCGCGTCAGCTCGGCGAGCAGCTCCAGGCCGCTGCCGTCGGGCAGCTCAAGGTCGATGAGGATGAGCTTGAAAGGGTCGGTACCTTGAAGCCCAGTGGCCCCGTCCGTCAGGGCGAGGTGCCGGCGGGCGGCTTGTAGGTTGCCGGCCTCGGTGATGTCGATGGCGTCGCTGAAGCTCTCACGCACGACGCGGCATAGAAAGCTGCGCGCCACTTGCTTATCTTCCAGGATCAGGACCTTCACAGGCATGGCGGCCCTCCTTTGACGCCTTCCGGAGCGGTGCGGATGCTAGCGCCCCGCCACGGTCGGCCGGCGTGAGGCTCCCACCGGCCTCGCGGGTTGACGAGGAGGATCTTTCCCTTCACCTGCCGGCCAGCCTTGCGCGCATAGGCCTCGTGGATGCGCTCCGCCTTTGGCACGCGCTTGAGGAAGTCGCCCCAGAACACACCGACAATTCGGGCGCCCTTCAGCAGCGCCAGGTTCCAGGGCAGGGTGGGGATGGCGCCGCCGGCGAAGCCCACCACGACGTAGCGGCCGCACCAGGCGAAGGAGCGGAACACGGGCTCGGCGAGCTTGTCGCCGACAGGGGCGGCCACAACGTCGGGGCCCTTGCCCGCGGTGAGTGCCTAGAGCGCCTGGCGCACGATCGTTGCCGCCAGGGCCTGGCGCAGCGTGTCGGCGCTGTCGGCCAGATGGGCCCGGGTCTCGGAGTCCAGCGGCGCGCGCGACCTCAGCGTCGCGTCCAGTCGCGCGAGCAGGGCGCGGGCCTGTTCGCGCAGATGGCCGCGCAGGTCGGCACGCCCGGTGCCGGTGGGCCGCACCACGGCCAGCGAGAGGCGGTTGACGTGGTCGCGCTGCAGGTCGCGGCGGGCCGAGGGGATGGACTGCCGGCGGTCGAGCTCGCGCCAGACGTCGGCGCTCAGCCGCCCGTACATCTCGCCGAGCGAGAAGGCCTTCCGCGGGTCGTCGAACTTGGGCGCGCCATCGAGGATGCGCGTGGCAATCACGTCGGACATGAGGAAGTTCAGCACCGCGCGCTGCAGGTCGAGCAGCCGCTGCTGCACCGAGTAGTCGGTGGGCACGGCGCCCTCGGCGCGGTCGAGGAAGTCCGGCGCCAGCCGGCGCTGCAGCGCCGGGCTGAGCGAGAGGCCGTCGGTGCCGAGCACGGTCTGCAGCATCAGGTCGAGCGCCTCGCGCTGCGCCTCGGCCGGTACCGGCACCAGGGGTTCGCGGCCGCTGCCGGGGAAGTCGCGCAAGGTGCGCAGCGCCCCGATCTGCCGCGCCAGCACGCCCATGGCGCGCGTGGTGTCGGCGATGGCGAAGCTGATCGAGCGGCGCAGCACGGCGTAGTCGCGGTCGGGCGGTAGCTGGCGCGATTCCTGGCGCCTGAACAGGTCGCGTGCGATGGCGATGCGGCGCTTGGCGAAGGCAATGGGGTCGGCGCCGAGGTCGAGCTGGATGGTCTCGGGGTCGAGCGCGACGACGTTGTCCTCGTCGGTGCCGAAGCCCAGCTCGCGCTCGGCGCTGCGCGCGGCGATCTTCTGCAGCTGGGCGCGCTCGGCCGCCGGCTTCGTGCCCGGGGGCATGGGCTTGTAGGCGTATTCCACGGCCCAGTAGTCGTAGGGCCCCAGCGCCGTCTGGAAGGGCATCCCGGTGGTGCGGCCGGGCTCGGCAAGGTTGATGGCGTTGTATTCCATCACCGAGCCCGAGATACCGTGGGCGCGCGTGAACTCCGGGTCGGCGAGCTGCGCCTCGGTGTAGGCACGGCTGGCGCGGAAGTTGTGGCGCAGCCCCAGCGCGTGCCCCACCTCGTGCAGGATGGAATCCTTGACGTAGTCGAGCACGAACTGCCGGGCCACCGGGCCGTCGGGGTCGAGCTCGCCGCGGGCCTCGAGCACGTCGAGCGCGTAGCCCAGCTGCTCGGCGGCCAGCCTGCCGTGCAGGCACAGGCGCGGGTCGTGGGGCGAGCCGTCGGCGTGCAGGGACGGGGTCTCGGTCGTGGCGGTCTGCGGCAGGGCCGGCGACAGGGCTGGTGGCAGCACGAACGGTGCGGCGAACGCGCCGCCCGCCCCCGCGCGCGGACCGCCGCCCAGCACCTGGGCGCGCAGGGTGCGCACGCTGCGCGCCGACAGGCCTTCGAAGGCAATGTCGGCGTCGAGGATCTCGCCGCTGCGCGGATCGACGTGGCTGGGCCCGATGGCTCCGAAAACCGGGTCGGCGTTCATCATCCAGCGCACCGAGGGGTAGCCGAAGTCCAGCGTGTCCCAGGCGGCGTCGTCGGGCTGCTGCTCGACACGGATGGCGTCGATGAAGCCGATCTTCTCGAAGGCGCGGTTCCACTCCAGGATCGCGGCGCGCACCGTCTCACGGTACACCAGCGGCACGTTGCGGTCGATCCAGAAGGTGATGGGCTTGAGCGGCTCGCTGCGCTCGGCGGCGGGGTCCTTCTTCTCGAGGCGCCAGCGGTTCACGTAACGCTGCCGCGGCGACAGCTGCAGGTCGTCGGAGAAGTCGAGCACGGTGCTGGTGAACAGGCCCACGCGCGGGTCGGCCAGGCGTGGCGCCATGGGCTCGTCGGGCAGCGGCGCCAGCGAGTAGATCAGCCCCACCAGCATGCTGCGCGAGTCCGGCAGCAGCCGCGGCAGCGTCGGCGTGGCGATGCCGGGCGGGGCGTTGAGGCCGGGCATGGCGATGCTGGGCGTGTAGAAGTGCGACTGCGTCTCGAGCGTGACGGCGTGGTCGCTACCGCGCGCGGCGGTAATCACGGAGTTGGCGCGGTCCAGCCCATAGCCCTGGCGCAGGCCGCGCTGCAGCATCATGCCGATGCCCAGCATGTCGGACAGGAACAGGCCATTGGCCTCGATCAGCACGCTCTTGCGGTCGGGGTGGGGCTGGCTGGCCACCGGGACGGCGCCCAGCAGACTGTGCGAGTAGCTGGCCTCGACCGCCCGCGCCTCGGGCGTGCCCGGGCGGGCGCCGACGTCGGTGTTGCGAGCCTGCAGCCGCACCTGGTTGTGAACGCGCGTGAACTCCACCACCTGCACGCCGCCCGCGCCATTGACCGGGTAGGCCATGAGGCCGCCGAGCACCCACGCCTCGCCGATGCCCTGCTTGATCTTGGGGCTCAGCAGGAAGGGCTTGCCGAACTGCGCCGGGCGCAGCTCGATCCACACCTTGTCGTCCTTCTGCCAGAGCGTGAGCGGCCCGTCGATGCGGCGTGCCTCGCGCACGACGGTGCCAAAGGGCGGCGGCCCGCCCGATGGCGGTGCGGCGGCCGAGGCAAGCGCCGCGGGCGCATCGGATGCCGCCGGGCGTGCCGTCGCCGTCTTGCTGCCCGCTGATGCGGCTTCGGCCGCAGGGGTGGCGGTTGGCGCGTTGGGCCGCGCAAGGGGTGGCGCGACAGGTGGCGCGGTGGGTGGGGTCTGGCAGCCTTGCAGCAAAGCCGCCGCCAGCAGCCAGGCGGACGGTGTCAGCCCGGTCAGCCCGGTCAGCCGGGTCAGCCGCAGGGGCGGCGCTGCGGCATCGAGGCGGTTGTGGGCGAGCGGTCGCATAGCATCACGATAGCAACCGTCTCATGGTACGCCCAGGTCCGGCGTCGGTCAGTGGATGGGCTTGAAGCGCATCCGCTTCGGGCGTGCACCTTCCTCGCCCAGGCGCTTGAGCTTGTCGGCCTCGTACTCCTGGTAGTTGCCCGGGAAGAAGACCCACTGGCTGTCGCCCTCGGCCGCCAGGATGTGGGTGCAGATGCGGTCGAGGAACCAGCGGTCGTGGCTGATCACCATCGCGCTGCCAGCAAACTCCAGCAGCGCCTCTTCGAGCGCGCGCAGGGTTTCGACGTCGAGGTCGTTGCTGGGCTCGTCGAGCATCAGCACGTTGCCGCCCAGCGCCAGCGTCTTGGCCAGGTGCAGCCGCCCGCGCTCGCCGCCCGAGAGGTTGCCCACCAGCTTCTGCTGGTCGTTGCCCTTGAAGTTGAAGCGGCCCAGGTAGGCGCGGCTGGGCATCACGAACTGCCCGACGACGATGTTGTCCAGCCCGCCCGAGACGTCTTCCCACACCGTCTTGTCGCCCGCCAGGCTCGCCCGGCTCTGGTCGACGAAGGTGGGCTTGGCCGTCTTGCCGATGATCACCTCGCCGGAATCGGGCTTCTCGATGCCCTGGATCATGCGGAAGAGGGTCGACTTGCCCGCGCCGTTGGGGCCGATGATGCCCACGATGGCGCCCGGCGGCACCTTGAAGCTCAGGTTGTCGATGAGCACGCGGTCGCCGAAGCTCTTGGTGACGTTCTTGAACTCGATGACCTCGTTGCCCAGCCGCTCGGCCACCGGGATGAAGATCTCGTTGGTCTCGTTGCGGCGCTGGTACTCGACGTCGCTCAGCTCCTCGAAGCGCGCCAGGCGCGCCTTGCTCTTGGTCTGGCGGGCCTTGGCGTTGCTGCGCACCCACTTGAGCTCTTCCTTCATGGCCTTGGCGCGGGCGTCCTCCTGCTTCTTCTCGACCTCGAGGCGCTTCTCCTTCTGCTCCAGCCAGTCGGAGTAGTTGCCCTTCCAGGGGATGCCGGCGCCGCGGTCGAGCTCGAGGATCCACTCGGCGGCGTTGTCCAGGAAGTAGCGGTCGTGGGTGATGGCCACCACCGTGCCCGGGAAGCGCTGCAGGAAGTGCTCCAGCCACTCCACGCTTTCGGCGTCGAGGTGGTTGGTGGGTTCGTCGAGCAGCAGCATGTCGGGCTTGCTCAGCAGCAGCCGGCAAAGCGCCACGCGGCGCTTCTCGCCGCCGGAGAGCTTTCCGATGACGGCTTCCCAGGGCGGCAGGCGCAGCGCGTCGGCGGCCAGCTCGAGCTGCAGGTCGGTGTTCTCGCTGCCGGCGGCGGCGATGATGGCCTCGAGCTCGGCCTGCTCGGAGGCCAGCTTGTCGAAGTCGGCATCCGGCTCGGCGTACTCCGCGTACACCTGCTCCAGCCGCGCCTTGGCCGCCAGCACGCCGCCGATGCCCTGCTCGACGGCCTCGCGCACGGTCTGCGCCGGGTCCAGCTCGGGCTCCTGCGGCAGGTATCCGATCTTCAGGCCCGGCATGGGCACGGCCTCGCCTTCGATCTCCTTGTCGAGGCCGGCCATGATCTTCAGCAGCGTGCTCTTGCCGCTGCCGTTGAGGCCCAGCACGCCGATCTTGGCGCCGGGGAAGAAGGACAGGCTGACGTCCTTGAGGATCTGCCGCTTTGGCGGCACGATCTTGCCGACGCGGTTCATCGTGAAAACGTACTGGGCCATGGGCTTATCTCGGGTGATTGCGGCAACTGCGCCCGATTATCCCAGCAGCCCCGGCGGCGTTGTCCGCGGCGGGGCGCCTAGAATGCTTGCACCGTCGCGGCATCCAGTCATCGCGACGCCGTCGATCCGCGACGCCGCCTCCGACCCTCGCGCCTACCCGACTGGTGCACCCGCAACGGGTGACAGCAGGCCGCGAACCTGGCCCCCCAGCGGGCCCCACACCATGCACTTCACCGACCTCGGCCTGGCCGAGCCGCTCCTGCGCGCCGTTCGCGACCAGGGCTACGACACCCCCACGCCGATCCAGGCCCAGGCCATCCCGGCCGTGCTCCAGGGCGGCGACCTGATGGCTGGCGCGCAGACCGGCACCGGCAAGACGGCCGGCTTCACGCTGCCCATGCTGCACCGCCTGGCCGCCCAAGCCCCGAAGAAGGATGCCCGCGGTCGCACCGCCATCCGCGCCCTCGTGCTCACCCCCACGCGCGAACTGGCCGCGCAGGTGGAGGAGAGCGTGCGCACCTACGGCAAGTACCTGCCGCTGACGAGCATGGTCATGTTCGGCGGCGTGGGCATGCAGCCGCAGGTCGACCGCCTGAAGCGCGGCGTGGACATCCTCGTGGCCACGCCCGGCCGGCTGCTTGACCACCACCAGCAGGGCACGCTGGACCTGCGGCACGTGGAGATCTTCGTCCTCGACGAGGCCGACCGCATGCTCGACATGGGCTTCATCCACGACATCAAGAAGGTGCTGGCGGTGCTGCCGGCGCACAAGCAGAGCCTGCTGTTCAGCGCCACCTTCTCCGACGACATCAAGGCGCTGGCCGACCGGCTGCTCAACCAGCCGGCGCTGATCGAGGTGGCGCGCCGCAACGCCACCGCCGACACCATCGCGCAGAAGGTGCACCCGGTGGGCCGCGAGAAGAAGAAGGCGCTGCTGGCCCACCTCATCAAGCAGGGCGACTGGCACCAGGTGCTGGTGTTCACGCGCATGAAGCACGGCGCCAACCGGCTGACGGAGTTCCTCAACGACGAGGGCATCAGCGCCATGGCCATCCACGGCAACAAGAGCCAGGGCGCGCGCACCAAGGCGCTGGCCGACTTCAAGAGCGGCGAGCTGCGCGTGCTGGTGGCCACCGACATCGCCGCGCGCGGCATCGACATCGACCAGCTGCCGCACGTGGTGAACTTCGAGATGCCCAACGTGCCGGAAGACTATGTGCACCGCATCGGCCGCACCGGCCGTGCCGGCGCCCAGGGCGAGGCGATCTCGCTGGTGTGCCTGGACGAGGAGATCTTCCTGCGCGACATCGAGAGGCTCATCAAGCGCAGCATCCCGCGCGAGCCGATCCCGGGCTTCGAGGCGCCGGCCGACGAGCGCGCCGAGCCCATCGTGCTGGGCCGCATGACCATCGGCATCGGCGGTACGCGCCGCGGTCCCGGGGGCGGTGGTGGGGGCCGGGGCGGCCGCCCGGGTGGCCCTGGCGTTCCGCAGCGTTCTTCGTCGGAACCCCACGCGTCGCGCAGCGGCTTGTCGAAGCAGGCCGGCCGACCCGGTGGGGGTGGCGGCGCACGGGGGTCTGGCGGCGGTGGCCGGCCTGGGGGGGCCTCCCGGCCCGGCGGTAGTTCGGGGGGGCCGCGGCGCTGAGCGAGCTTCGTCCCGGTCGGGCGCAGGTGACCAGTCTTTGTGCGGACTATGATGCAAATATAGTCCACTACTGGATTAATTTGTCCGCATGAGCGCCGCCCTTGCCCCGCACGACCCCGGCCCCGCGCCCGTGAACCCCGATCGCATGGCCGCGGCCGGCCTGCGCGCCTTCGCGCGCATCGCCGAGGCCTGGGGACTCTCGGTCGAGGAGCAGCTGGCCCTGCTGGGACGGCCGCCGCGCTCCACCTACTTCGCGTGGCGCAAGGCGCCCGAGCGCGCGGTGCTGCCGCGCGACACGCTGGAGCGCCTGTCCAACCTGCTGGGCATCTGGAAGAGCCTGCAGATCCTGCTGCCCGACGCGGCCGCGGCCGACGCCTGGCTGCGCCGGCCCAACGCGGCCGCGCCCTTCGGTGGCCGCAGCGCGCTGCAGCGCATGCTGGCCGGCAACGTGAGCGACCTGCACCTGGTGCGCCGCTACCTCGACGGCGTGCGCGGCGGGGGCTGGTCCTGAGCGGCGCCGCGGCCGGCCCCGCCGTCCGCCGCATCCGCTGGCCCGCGGCCTGCCGAATCGTGCCGACGCGGCATCCCTCGGAGAACCTCTTCGACCGCGTTGCCGACGAGGCCGACTTCGAGGCGCTGTACGCGCTCGAGGCCATGACCAACGAGCGGGCGCGCGACGCCCTCGGCGAGATCGAGCGCGTGCCGCGCGCGCAGCGCCGCTACGGCCCCGGCAGCGGCCCCATCATGGCCGCTTTCACGCACGTCAACACCGAGGGCAGCCGCTTCTCGGCCGGCGAGTGGGGCATGTTCTATGCCGCCAAGGAACGCGACACCGCGGTGGCGGAGACGCGCTTCCACCACGCCCGCTTCCTGGCCGCCACGCACCAGGGCCCGCTGCACCTGCCCATGCGGTTGCTGAGCGTGGCCATCGACGCGAAGCTGCACGACCTGCGTCCCGCCGGCGTGGTGCCGCAGGCGGTGTTCGACCCGGCTGACTACGCGGCGGCACGCGCCCTGGGCGCACGGCTGCGCGCCGAGGGCTCCGAGGGCGTGGTCTACCCCAGCGTGCGGCGGCCGCGCGGCCAGTGCGCCGGCCTGTTCACCCCACGGGGCGCCAGCCGCTGCGTGCACGCGGCCATCCTGCTGTACGCCTGGGACGGCGAGCGCTTCACCGACGTCTACGAGAAGACGGCATGACCGGGGCCGCCCGCGACCGCTTCGACCGGCTCGACGCGCTGCGCGCTGTCGCCATCTTGTGGATGGCGCTGTTCCACTTCCTGTTCGACCTGAACCACTACGGCTACCTGCAGCCGCGGCAGAGCTTCCACCACGACCTGCCCTGGGTGGCGCAGCGCACGGTCATCGTCAGCCTGTTCCTGTTCTGCGCCGGCCTCGGGGTGGCCGTGGCGCAGGCCCAGGGGCAGGGCTGGGCGCGCTTCTGGCGCCGCTGGGCGCAGGTGGCGGGCTGCGCGGTGCTGGTGAGCATCGGCTCGAGCCTGATGTTCCCGCGCAGCTTCATCTTCTTCGGCGTGCTGCACGGCATCGCGGTGATGCTGATCGTGGCGCGGCTGGCGGCGCCGCTGCGGGCCTGGCTGTGGCCGCTGGGCGCGGTGGCGCTGGCGCTGCCGTGGCTGCTGCAGTTCGAGGCCTTCAACGCCCGGCCGCTGGCCTGGACGGGCCTGATCACGCGCAAGCCGGTGACGGAGGACTTCGTGCCCGTGCTGCCCTGGCTGGGCGTGATGATGTGGGGGGTGGCGGCGGGGCAGTGGCTGCTGGCGCACCGGCGCGGCCTGCTCGCCGGCCCGCTGGCCGCGCCGCTGCGGCCGCTGGCGGTGCTGGGCCGCTGGAGCCTGAGCTTCTACATGCTGCACCAGCCGGTGTTCATCGGCGGCATCCTGGCCGGTCGGGCGCTCGGGTGGTGGTGAAATCGCGGCGATGAACAAGCCCGCCGCGAAGCACGTCCTCTTCGGTTTCCACGCCGTCACCGTGCGCCTGAAGACCGCGCCCGAATCGGTGCAGGAGGTGCACGTGGATTCGTCGCGGCGCGACGCCCGTATGCGCCAGTTCCGCGAGCGCGCCGAAGCCACCGGCGTGCGCCTGATCGACAGCGACGCCGCCCGGCTGGCGCAGCTGGTGGGCAACCCGCGCCACCAGGGCGTGGCCGCGCGCTGCACGGCGCTGGCGCCCCGGCACTCGCTCGACGAGGTGCTCGATGACGCCGCGGGCGCCGCCCTGGTGCTGGTGCTCGACGGCGTGACCGATCCGCACAACCTGGGCGCCTGCCTGCGCGTCGCCGACGGTGCCGGCGCGCACGCCGTGGTGGCCCCCAAGGACCACGCCGTGGGCCTGAACGCCACGGTGGCCAAGGTGGCCAGCGGCGCCGCCGAGACCGTGCCCTACCTGATGGTGACCAACCTCGCGCGCACGCTCGGCGAGCTAAAGGAGCGCGACATCCGCGTCATCGGCACCAGCGACGACGCCGCGCTCACGCTGTACGAGGTCGACCTCTCCGGCCCGGTGGCCCTGGTGCTGGGCGCCGAGGGCGCGGGCCTGCGCCAGCTCACGCGCAAGACCTGCGACGAGCTCGTGCGCATCCCGATGGCCGGCGCGGTGGAGAGCCTCAACGTCAGCGTTGCCGCGGGTGTGTGCCTGTACGAGGCCGCCCGGCAGCGGCGGACGCCCCGCGCGGGTTGAGCCGAACCGACCCTCAGCGCGGGCGCTGCCGCGCGAGGGCCTGCTGCAGCGCCGCGGCCACGGCCTCGCGATAAGCCGGGAAGCGCGCGACGTCGTCGTGCCGCGCGCCGGCCACCTCCACCAGCGTCGACGCCGGCCGCAGCGCCTTCAGCCGCCGAGCGTGCGAGACGTCGATCAGCCGGTCCTCGGTGCCGTGCAGCATCAGCACCGGCGTCTTCACGCGCACCAGGGCGGCGGCGGTGTCCAGCGGGTAGCGCAGCACGGCCCCGGGGACCCACGGGTAGTGCTCCTCGGCCAGTGCCGCCATGCTCAGGTAGGGCGAGCCCAGGATCGTGAGATTGGGCTGCACCTCGGCCGCCAGCACCGCCGCCAGCCCCGTGCCCAGCGAGCGGCCGTAGAACACGCGCAGCTTGCCCTCGTAGGCGCCCGCCACGGCCTGCCAGGCGGCGCGCACGTCGGCGTGCAGCTGCGCCTCGCTGGTGATGCAGCACGGGCTCTTGCCGTAGCCGCGGTAGTCGATCATGACGAGGTCGAGGTTGGCGCGGCGGTAGGTGTCGAGGTTGCCGAACCAGCCCTCCAGGCTGCCGCCGTTGCCGTGCAGGAAGAACACCACGCCGTCGGGCGCGGGCAGCTTCAGGTGCAGGGCGTTCAGGCGGCCGCCATCGCCGTTCGGCACCTCGATCCAGCGCTCGTGCACGTCGGGGCCCTTGTCGAACACCCAGTCGGCCGGCAGCGTGTGCGGGCGGAAGATGAGCCACTCCTGCCGGAACCACAGCGCCGCCACGAGGCCGGCCCACACGAGCGCCGCCACCAGCGCCCAGCCGGCCAGCCGGCGCAGCCAGGCCCGCATCACACCCAGCCCAGCGCCCCGGCCAGCGCCCCGGCGCCGAGGGCCCACATGGGGTTGCGCTTCGTGCGCAGCATCAGCCACAGCGTGCCGGCCACCAGCAGCCAGGCCACGGGCGAGCCCGCGTTGGGCTGCAGCAGCACGGCGCCGGTGGCCAGCAGCAGACCGATGGTCAGCGGCGCGAGGCCGGCCGTGAAGGCGCGCACGCCGCGCGCGTGGCGGTAGCGCTCGCCGAAGCGCCCGGCGCCGACGGCCAGCAGCGCCGACGGCAGCAGCGAGCCCGCCATCGTGGCGGCCACGCCGGCCAGCCCGCCGACGCTGTAGCCGATGGCGGCCACGAACAGCACGTTGGGCCCCGGCATGGCCTGCCCGATGGCGATGCAGCCGTTGAACTGGACCGGCGTGAGCCAGCCCTCCTGCGCCACCACCAGGCGCTGCATCTCGCTGACCGTGGTGATGGCGCCGCCGATGGCCACCAGCGACAAGGCCGTGAAGTGCAGGAACAGGCGCCACCAGTCGGCCGCGCCGATGCCCACCGGCCCCCACAGCAGCGCAGGCCAGGCGGCGTCCACCGCGCTCACGCCGTCTTCCCCAGCCGCCAGGCTGCCCACGCGATGCCCGGCGCGCCCAGCGCCAGCACCACCAGCGGCAGCGGCCAGCGCAGCACGGCGATCGCCGCCACGGTGGCCGCTACGAACGCGAAGGCACCGGCGCGCCCCAGCGGGTTCGAGCGCAGCCCCGGCGCCAGCCGGATGGCCGTGGCCAGCACCAGGCCCGCGGCGACCACGCCCATGCCGCGCAGCGCACCGCCCACGGCCGGCACCTCGCCCAGGCTCAGCGCCGCCATCGTGGCGGCCACCACCAGCAGCAGGGGCAGCAGCAGCATGCCGCTGCTGGCGGCCAGTGCGCCGCGCCAGCCGAAGCAGCGGTCGCCGTAGATCAGCCCCAGGTTGACGACGTTGGGCCCGGGCAGCACCTGCGACAGCGACAGCAGCTCGAGGAACTGTTCGCGCGTCAGCCAGCCCAGGCGTTCCACCAGTTCGCGCTGCGCCACCGGCAGCACGCCGCCGAAGCCCATCATCGCCAGCCGGTTGAAGGCGAGGAACAGCGCCGCCGGCGAGGCCGGCGCGGCGCGGGCGCCCTCAGGCATCGACGCGCCCCACGTCGGCCTTGCGCGCCAGCAGCAGGCTCACGACCAGCGCCGCCGCCACCCAGGCCAGCGCCACGGCCGCCATCGGCCCGTAGCCGCCGGCCGCCAGGATGGCCCCCCCGCCCGCCGCGCCCAGCGCCTGCCCGGCGTAGATGGCCGAGGTGTTGAGCGCCAGCAGGGCCGGGGCCACCGCGGGGGCCGCGGCCGACAGCCGCGCCTGCTGCGCCGAGTTGGAGGAAAAGGTGCCCAGGGCCCAGGGCACCAGCAGCAGTGCGGCCACGGCCAGGGTGCCGGCCCAGGGCCAGGCCAGGAAGGCCAGCCCGACGCTGACGAGGCCCAGGTTGACGCAGCGCGGCGCGCCCAGCCGATCGATCCAGCGCGTCAGCAGCACGTTGCCCACCAGCCCGAACAGGCCGAACCACATGAACAGGAAGCTGATGCCCCCCGCGCTGGCGCCCAGCACGTCGCGGTAGTAGGGCGCCATGTAGCTGAACAGCGTGAACTGCCCGGCGCCGCTGAGCACCGTCACGCCCACCAGCGCCATCAGCCACGGGTTGCGCAGCACGCGGCCCCAGCCGCCCAGAGACATCGGCGGCGGCTTCACGCCGTCGGGCACGGTGCGCCACACCCCCCAGGCCGCGGCGGCGGCCAGCACGGCCACCAGAGCGAAGGCCCAGCGCCAGCCGAAGCTCTCGCCGATCCAGGCGTGCAGCGGCATGCCCAGCACCGAGGCCAGGCTCCAGCCCAGGAAGATGAAGCTCATGTGGCGGCCGCGCTCGCCCTCGGGCGCCATGACGTTGATGGTCGCGGCCGCCTGCGGCGTGAACACCGCCGCCGCCAGCACCGCCAGCGCGCGCAGCGGCAGCAGCGCCGCGTAGCCCGGCACCAGCGCGCACACGGCGTGGCCGATCGCGTACCAGGCCAGCGACGCAGTCAACAGCAGGCGGCGGTCCAGGCCGCCCAGCAGCATCGCCAGCAGCGGCGCACCGCAGCCCATGGCCACGGCGCCGGCGGTGATGAGCTGCCCGGCGACGGCCGCCGACACCTGCAGCGAGGCCACCAGGCTGTTCAGCGAGTCCGGCACCACCATGACGCCGCAGCCGATGGCGAAATTGCCGGCCAGCAGCGCCCAGCGCGCCGGGCCCAGGCTCATCCGCGCAGCACCTTCAGCGCCTCGGGGTTGACGAGGTTGGTCGGCGAATGGTTGATGAAATTGACGACGTTCTCGAACGCGGCGCCGAAGTACCGCTCGTAGCTATCCTGTTCCACGTAGCCGATGTGCGGCGTGCAGATGGCGTTCTCCAGCCGCAGCAACGGGTGTCCCTGCAGGATAGGTTCGGTCTCGAAGACATCGACCGCCGCCATGCCGGGGCGGCCGCGGTTCAGCGCGGCCACCAGCGCGTTGTCCTCCAGGAGTTCGGCCCGCGAGGTGTTGACGAACAGCGAGGTCGGCTTCATGCGCGAGAGCGCGTCGAGCTTGACGATGCCGCGCGTGGCTTCCGACAGGCGCAGGTGTACGCTGAGCACGTCGCAGCCCTCGAAAAAGGCTTCTCGGCTGTCGGCGCTGTCGTGGCCGTCGGCGCGGGCGTGCTCGCGCGACACCTCGCTGCCCCACACCAGCACCTGCATGCCGAAGGCACGGCCGTATCCGGCCACGAGGCGCCCGATCTTGCCGTAGCCCCAGATGCCCAGCGTCTTGCCCTTGAGCACCATGCCGACGCCGAAGTTGGCCGGCATCGACGCCGCCTTCAGGCCGCTCTGCTGCCAGGCGCCGTGCTTGAGGTTGCCGATGTACTGCGGCAGCCGCCGCATGGCGGCCATGATCAGCGCCCAGGTCAGCTCGGCCGGCGCCACCGGCGAGCCCGTGCCTTCGGCGACGGCGATGCCCAGCCGCGTGGCAGCCTCGACGTCGATGTGGCCGCCAACGCGCCCGGTCTGCGAGATCAGCTTCAGCCGCGGCAGCTTCTCGAGCAGCGCCCGCGGGAAGTGCGTGCGCTCGCGGATCAGCACCAGCACATCGGCGTCGCGCAGCCGAACGCCCAGCTGCCCCGTGCCCTTGACGGTGTTGGTGTAGACCTTGGCGTTGTAAGGCTCCAGCAACTTGGCGCAGCGCAGCTTGCGCACGGTGTCCTGATAGTCGTCGAGGATGATGATGTTCATGGGCTGCCGGCGATTGTGCCGCGCGGCTGCGCCCGCCCGCGGCGGTTCATACACTGCGGCGCCTGACCCCGAGGAGACAAGCCGATGAGCCTGACGATGCACGCCGCCACCGCCCCCGCCTTCGCGAAGATGCTCACCAACATGCTGGCCTGGCTCGACAAGGCCCAGGACCACGCCGAGGCGCGCCGCTTCGATGCCAACAACTACCTGGGCCTGCGCCTGGCGCCCGACATGCTGCCGTTGTCCCGCCAGATCCAGATCGCCAGCGACGGCGCCAAGGGCTGCATGGCCCGCCTGGCCGGCATCGACGTGCCCCGGTGGGAGGACACCGAGGCCACGCTCGACGAACTGCGCGAACGCATCCGGCGCACGCGCGACTACGTCGCCGCCTTCACGCCCGAGCAGCTCGCCGGCAGCGAGACGCGCGAGATCGTGGTGCCCACGCGGACCGCCGAGCTGCGCTTCAGCGGCGAGGACTACCTGCGCCACTTCGTGCTGCCGAACTTCTACTTCCACGCCACCACCACGTACGTGCTGCTGCGCCACGCCGGCGTGGAGATCGGCAAGCGCGACTACCTCGGCTGAGCTACCTCGGCTGAAGGCCCGCCACCGCCGCCCGCCCGGCAGAGGCTCTGGGCGGCGACGCGGTGGAAGAGGTGCCGCGGCCCACCACGCGGCGGCCGGCCGTGGTGGCCTTGTGCCGGGGGATTCCCGGGCGTGCACCCTGGGCCTGACGGGACTCCGGCGTTCGCTGCGCCCGGGCCACCCGCAACGGGCGCGCGGTCGGCGCGCTCACCACCACCGTCTGACCGGCCTTGAACCGGGCCGATGTGCTCACGCCGTTCCAGCGCGCCACTTGCACGGCGCCGACGCGGTGACGGCGGGCGACCGAGGCCACGGTCTCGCCACCGGGCCCAATGCTGACGGTCCTGCGGCGCTGGTCAACGCCGTCGGGGGCGAAGCTGAGCTGCCCGTGATCGGCGACGTGTGCGGCGACGTCGTCCGCCTGACTGGCTGGGCGCGTTACCAGCAGCGTCGAGCCCGCGCGCACCAGCATGCGCGGCGGGATGCGGTTGAGCTCGCGCAGTTCGTCCTCGGGCATGCCGACCTCACGCGCCACCTCGGCCGGCCGCATGGTGCGCGGCGCCTGCCACGCCGTCCAACTGGCCAGCGGGCCGCCCGCGGCGGCCAGGCGGTCGCGGAAGGGCTCGGCGCGGTCCCAGGGCAGCAGCACCTCGGGGGTGCCGGCGGCCAGGATCACGGGCTTGTCGAACTGGGGGTTGAGGGCACGGAACTCAGCCAGCGAGACCTCGGCCAACTCGGCAGCCAGGCCGACATCGATGTCGCGGTCGATGCGCACGCGGGCGAAGAAGGGGTGGTTTTCGAGCGGCGGCAGAACCAAACCCAGGCGCGGCGCGTCGAGCACGAGGTTCTTCACGGCCTGCAGCTTGGGCACGTAGTCGCGCGTTTCCTGCGGCATGTCCAGGCTCGGGTAGTCGGCGGGCCGGCGGCGGCGCTCGTTGTGCGCGATGGCGCGCGCCACGTTGCCCTGGCCCCAGTTGTAGGCCGCCAGTGCGAGGTGCCAGTCGCCGAAGCGGGCGTGCAGGCGCTGAAGATAGTCAAGCGCGGCGCCGGTGGACGCCATCACGGCGCGCCGATCGTCCCGGAACAGGTTCTGGCGCAGCTCGAAGTCGCGCCCGGTGGCGGGCATGAACTGCCACATGCCCGAAGCGCTCACGCGCGACAGGGCCTGTGGGTTGAAGGCACTCTCGATGAAGGGCAGCAGCGCCAATTCGGCCGGAAGGCCGCGCCGCTCGACCTCCTCGACCACATGGAAAAGATAGAGGCTGCCACGTTCGATCATGCGGGCCACATAGCCGGGCCGGCCGGCGTAGTACTGCTCCCAGCGCTCCACGCGGGCACCGCTGAGGTCGGGGACGCCCATGCGGGCGCGGATGCGGTCCCAGAGGCTGCTGCGATCGCCCTCGATGAGCGGCGGCTCCACCGGCTCGGGCATGGGTGGCAGCGGCAGCGTCGCCGGAGCCGGCAACTCGCCGGGCACGAGCTCCGCCGCAGCCGCCGGCGCGGCTGGCGCGCCTGCCGCAGGCTCGGCGGGGGCCGTCCCGATAGGGTCGGGCTCGGACGCCGACGCGGCAGCGACGGGTGCAGGATCGGCGATCGGCATCGACGGCATCGACGGCACCGCCGCGCAGCCCGCCAGCGCCAGCGAAGAGCACAGTGCGCCCAGAGCACGCCAGGGCTTCATCGGAAGCGGTTCTTCCATTCGCGCAGGGCCGCGAGCACGGACACGGGTTCGTCGTTTGCCGCGCCCTCGCGCCGCGCCGCGGCCACGACCGCGGGTTCGCCGCAGCGCAGGAACGGGTTGATGCGGCGCTCCAGCGCGATCGTCGAAGGCAGAGTCGGCTGGCCCGCCGCGCGCAGCGCCTCGCAGCGCCTCGCGTGCGCGGCAATGTCGCCGCTGGTCGGCTCCACCGCCGCGGCGAAGCGCAGGTTGGACAGCGTGTACTCGTGGGTGCAGCACACGCGGGTGTCGTCGGGCAGGGCCGCGAGCGCTGCCAGCGAGGCCGCCATCTGCGCCGGCGTGCCTTCGAACAGTCGGCCGCAGCCGGCCGAGAACAAGGTGTCGCCGCAGAACAGCAGCGGCGCGGCCGCGGCGCCCTGCTGCGCGTAGGCGATGTGCCCGGCGGTGTGCCCGGGTACGTCGAGCACGGCCAGGCGTAGGCCCAACAGCTCGATCGCGTCGCCGCCCCGCAGCGGCACGAAGGGCGCCGGGATGCGCTCGCGCGCGGGCCCGTGCACCAGCCCGCCACTGGCGGCGAGCAGCCCGCGCAAGGCGCCAATGCCGCCGACGTGGTCGGGGTGGTGGTGCGTTACTAGAATCCCCGCCAGTTGCAGCCCACGGGTACGAAGCGCCTCGATGACAGGCGCCGCGTCGCCGGGGTCCACGACGAAGGCGCGAGCCTCGTCATGCACCACCCAGATGTAGTTGTCAGCGAAGGCGGGCAGCGCAAGCAGGTTCATGACGCGAAACCAAGCGATTATAGAGTTCGGGTCCTGGCTGAAGTCCGCGCCAGGGGAGGTGCTGCTGACTTGGGAACAGCGGCGCATGGACGAGGCCGTGGCCGACATCTTCGGATACCACGCCGTGCAGCTGGGCTTGCCGGCGCTCGATGCCTTGCGCAACAGCCGCATGCCCCACCGCTGGGTGGCCAGCGACGCCCCGCCCTGCGGCACGGCTGGCGCCGCCGTGCTGCACTGCGAGTACGACGCGCTGCCTTTCCCCTCGGCCAGTGTCGACCTGCTGGTGCTGCCGCATACGCTGGAGCTGGCGCGCGACCCGCACGAGACGCTGCGCGAGGTGGAGCGCGTGCTCGTCCCCGAAGGCCGCGTGGTCATCACCGGGCTCAACCCGGCCAGCTTGTGGGGCCTGCGCCAGCGGGCCGGTCATGCGTGTCGCGGGCTCGGGCTGGGTCCGCGCGAGCCGCTGTACCTGCCCAGCCGCGGCGAGTTCATCGGCTACTGGCGGCTGCGCGACTGGCTTCGCCTGCTGAGCTTCGAGGTCGAGGCTGGCCAGTTCGGCTGCTGGCGGCCGCCGCTGAAGAGCGAGGCCTGGCTGCAGCGCTGGGACTGGATGGAGTCCGTCGGCGAGCACTGGTGGCCGGTGCTGGGTGCCGTCTACCAGGTGGTGGCCGTCAAGCGCGTGCGCGGCATGCGCCTGGTGGGCCTGCTGAAGACGGCGCGGCGGCGGGGCGCCACTGCCGCCGCCGTGGTGGCCAACCGCCAGCGCACGCTGGCCGGAACCGAGTGGCCATGAACGACGACGGCAGTCCCGAGATCGTGATCTACGCCGATGGCGCGTGCCGCGGCAACCCCGGCCCCGGCGGCTGGGGCGCCTGGCTCAAGAGCGGCGAGCACGAGCGCGAACTGTTCGGCGGCGATCGCCAGACGACCAACAACCGCATGGAGCTCACCGCCGTGATCGAGGCGCTGGCGGCACTGAAGCGGCCCTCGCGCGTGACCATCTACACCGACAGCAGCTACGTCAAGGATGGCATCACGAGCTGGATACGCGGCTGGAAGGCGCGCGGCTGGCGCACGGCCGACGGCAAGCCGGTGAAGAACATCGAGCTGTGGCAGCGGCTCGATGCGCTGAACGCGGGCCATCGCGTGCAGTGGCGCTGGGTGCGGGGCCATGCCGGCGACCCCGGCAATGAACGGGCCGACCGGCTGGCCAACCGGGGCGCCGACTCGGTGGCTTGAATCCCGCGCACGGCCGCAGCCGCTACGATCAACGTCTATCTCCTTCCGGCCTTTCGGGCCGATCTGGAAAGAGTCCGCGCGCGGAGCGCCGCCGGGCGGTGTTGCCCATGGAAGCGGTCGGCCCCTGAGGCCGCGCGAACCTTGTGAAAGAACGGCGTTGAAGAAGATCCATACCGTGGTGGTCCTGCTCGGCCTGGTGCTGGCAGCGGGCGTGGCTTGGTGGTGGCAGCAACCCCGCTCGAACACCGCCGCGCCGCCGCAGGCGGCTGGTCCGGGGGGCGGTGGGTCGGGCCCGGCTGCGCCTGTTGCGCCCAGAGGTGCGGGCGGCGGCGGGCCCGGCGGCCCGGCGGCGGTGGAGGTGGCGCGCGCCCGCGTGCTGACGCTCACCGACGACGTGCAGGCCGTGGGCTCGCTGCGCTCGGTGCAGAGCGTGATGGTGCGCCCCGAGGTCAGCGGCCGCATCGCGAAGCTGGGTTTCACCGAGGGCGCCCACGTGCGCCGCGGCCAGTTGCTGGTGCAGCTCGACGACACCCTGCAGCAAGCGCAGCTCAAGCAGGCCGAGGCCCAGGCCGGCATCGCGCGGACCAACCTGCAGCGCAGCCGCGAGCTGCTGGCACAGAACTTCGTCAGCGCCAGCTCGGTGGACCAGAACGCCGCCGCGCTGCAGGTGGCCGAGGCCCAGGTGGCGCTGGCCCAGGCCCAGGTGCAGCGCATGCGCGTGCTGGCGCCCTTCGACGGCACGACGGGCCTGAAGCTGGTGAACGAGGGCGACTACGTGCGTGACGGGGCCGACATCGTGCCGCTCGAGGACCTGAGCGCGCTGACCGTGCGCTTCGCGCTGCCCGAGCGCTATGCCGACCGCGTGCGCCCGGGCCTGCCGGTGGAGCTGACGGTGGACGCGATCGCCGGCCGCAGCTTCAAGGGCCGCGTGCAGGCCCTGGATGCGCAGATCGATGCCAACGGCCGTGCGCTGCAGGTGCTGGCCCAGGTGGCCAACCCCGGTGCCGTGCTGCGCCCCGGCATGTTCGCGAGGACGCGCGTGGTGTTCGCGGTTCGCGAAGGGGCCGTGGTCGTGCCGGAAGAGTCGCTGGTGCCCGTGGGTGCCCGGCAGTTCCTGTTCAAGGTGGTCGACGGCCCCAACGGCCAGAAGGTGTCGCAGCGCCTGGAGGCCCGCATCGGGCTGCGCCTGCCCGGTCAGGTGGAGATCACGCAGGGCCTGGCCGCCGGCGACACCGTGGTCACGGCCGGCCATGGTCGGCTGTTGCGCGGCGACGCGCTGCCCGTGCGGGTGATCGACCTATCCAACCCCGGCGCGCGCGGTCCCGGCCCCGCAGGCAAGCCCAGCGCCGGCCCCGCTGGCGCTGCGGCATCGGCTTCCGTCGCGGGCGCGGCGCCGCCAGGTGCGCGGGCTTCCGGCCCGGGCGCCAAGCCCTGACACGCGGCCCGATCGCCCGCTCCGCCACGCAAGGGTGCCCACGCGATGAAGCTCTCGGAAACCTCGGTCCGCCGCCCGGTGCTGGCCACCGTGATGTCGCTGCTGCTGGTGCTGGTCGGCCTGGTGTCGTTCCAGCAACTCAGCGTGCGCGAGTACCCGCGCATCGACGAGCCGCTGGTCAACGTCAACACCAAGCTGTTGGGGGCGAGCTCGGAGGTCATCGAGAGCCAGGTCACGAAGCCGCTGGAGGACTCGATCGCCGGCATCGACGGCGTCGACATCATGACCTCTATCTCGCGCACCGAGAGCAGCCAGATCACGGTGCGCTTCCGGCTGAGCAAGGATCCGGACACCGCCGCCGCCGAGGTGCGCGACCGCGTGGCCCGCGTGCGCGGCCGGCTGCCGGCGGCGGTGGACGAGCCCATCATCAGCAAGGTCGAGGCCGACGCCACGCCGACCATCTGGCTGGCCTACACCAGCGAGACGATGAGCACGCTGGAGCTCACCGACCTGATCACCCGCATCGTCAAGCCGCGCCTGCAGACGGTGCCCGGCGTGGCCGACGTGCAGTTGGGCGGTGACCGCCGCTTCTCGATGCGCGTCTGGCTCGACCCGGACCGTCTGGCCGCCTACCGCCTGACCGTACAGGACGTGGAGGACGCGCTGCGCCGCCAGAACCTGGAGGTGCCCGCCGGCCGCATCGAGAGCGCGCAGCGCGAATTCAGCGTCACGGCGCGCACCGACCTTAACCGCGCCAGCGAGTTCGAGCAGGTGGCGCTGAAGACGGTGAACGGCTACACCGTGCGCCTGCGCGACGTCGCCCGCATCGAGGAGGGCCCGCAGAGCGAGCGCAGCCGCGTGCGCCTGAACGGCGTGCCCAGCGTCAGCACCGGCATCATCCGCAACGCCACGGCCAACCCCATCGAAGTGGCCGACGGCGTGCGCGCGCTGATGCCGCAGATCCAGCGCGACCTGCCGCCCAGCGTCACGGTGGTCCAGGCCAACGACCTGAGCGTGTTCATCGACCGTTCCGTCAAGGCCGTCTACACCACCGTGGCCGAGGCCGTGGTGCTGGTGGCGCTGGTGGTGTTCGTATTCCTGCGCACGCTGCGCGCATCGATCATCCCGCTGGTGACCATCCCGGTCAGCCTGATCGGCGCCTTCACGCTCATCGCGCTGGCCGGCTTCACGGTGAACACGCTGACGCTGCTGGCGCTGGTGTTGGCCATCGGGCTCGTGGTCGACGACGCCATCGTCGTGCTCGAGAACATCTACCGCCACATCGAGGAGGGCATGAAGCCCTTCCAGGCGGCCATCAAGGGCATCCGCGAGATCAGCTTCGCGGTGGTGGCCATGACGCTGACGCTGGCCGCGGTGTTCGCGCCGCTGGCCTTCACGCCCGGCCGCACGGGGCGCCTGTTCGGCGAGTTCGCGCTGACGCTGGCCGGCGCCGTGCTGGTCAGCGGCTTCGTGGCGCTGACGCTGACGCCGATGATGTGCAGCAAGCTGCTGAGGCACAACCCGAAGCCCGGCCGCTTCGACCGCGGCATGGAGCGGCTGCTCATGGGCCTGTCGAGCGGCTACGGCCGCGTGCTGGCCTGGACACTGCAGCGGCGCTGGCTCATCGTCGGCGTGATGCTGGCGTCGGCCGGCGCGAGCTGGTGGCTGTTCACCACCACCAAGAGCGAGCTCGCCCCCTACGAGGACCGCGGCGTCATCTCGATGCCCGTGCGCGCGCCCGACGGCGCCACGCTGGAGTACACCGCGCGCTACCTCGACGCCATCGATGCCATCGGCGCGCAGTTCCCCGAGTTCGACCGGCGCTTCCTGTTCATCGGTGGCGGCCAGGTGTCCAGCGCCTTCGGCGTGTTCCGCACCGTCGACTGGGCGGATCGCGAGAAGACCACGCAGCAGCTGCAGCGCGAGCTGATGCCGCGGCTGATGGCGCTGCCGGGCGTGACGGCGTTCCCGGTGACGCCGCCCAGCCTGGGCCAGGGTTTCCGTTCGCGCCCGCTGGAGGTGGTGATCGTCAGCGGCGACAGCTACGACGCCATGGCCCGCGTCGGCCAGCAGATGCTGGCCGAGATGGCGAAGAACCCCGGCATCCTGCAGCCCGACATGGACCTGCAGCTCAACAAGCCCGAGGTCTTCATGGACGTCGACCGCGCCCGCGCCGCCGACCTGGGCGTCAGCGTCGACAGCGTGGCGCGCACGGTGGAGACCATGCTCGGCGGCCGCGTCGTCACCCGCTACAAGCGCGACGCCGACCAGTACGACGTGCTCGTGCAGACCGCGGCCAGCGGCCGCACCACGCCCGAGGACATCGAGAAGATCTTCGTGCGCGGCCGCAACGACACCATGGTGCCGCTGTCCAGCCTGGTGAGCATCCGCGAGGCCGTCAGCCCTCGCGAGCTGAACCACTTCAACCAGCGCCGCAGCGTCACCATCACGGCCAACCTGCAGCCCGGCTATTCGCTGGGCGAGGCGCTGAAGTTCGTCGACGAGACCGCGACGCGGGTGCTGCCGCCGGGCTACGCCACCGAGCTCAACGGCGTGAGCCGCGAGTTCAAAGCGTCCAGCGGCGCGCTGGGCGTGGTGTTCGTGCTGGCGCTGCTGTTCATCTTCCTCGTGCTGGCGGCGCAGTTCGAGAGCTTCATCGATCCCTTCGTGATCCTGCTGAGCGTGCCGCTGTCGATGCTGGGCGCGCTGCTGGCCATGAGGCTCACGGGCGGCACGCTGAACGTGTACTCGCAGATCGGCCTGGTCACGCTGATCGGCCTCATCACGAAGCACGGCATCCTGATCGTGGAGTTCAGCAACCAGCTGCGGCAGCAGGGCCGCACCGTGATGGAGGCCGTGATCGAGGCCTCGAGCATGCGGCTGCGGCCCATCCTGATGACCACCGGCGCGATGGTGCTGGGTGCGGTGCCGCTGGCGCTGGCCAGCGGCGCGGGGGCCGAGAGCCGCCAGCAGATCGGCTGGGTCATCGTCGGTGGCATGTCGCTGGGCACGCTGCTGACGATCTTCGTCGTGCCCACCGTCTACACGCTGTTCGCGCGCAAGGGCACGCCGGGCGAGATCACGACGCCGGCCGACGACGACCTGAAGCACGCCCCCGGCCACGCCGACTGAGCCCGGCGCCGGCCGGGCCCGGCGACCTAGCCGCCGATGTAGTGCATCTCGATGCGCCGCTCGCCGCTGCCCGGCTCGGCGGCCCCGGAGCCGCGAAGCTCGGAGTAGCGGTCCTCGCGCTCCTGCCAGGCCAGGCCGATGGCGCTGGCGATGTCCTGGTCGGAGGCGCCGCCGCGCAGCAGGGCGCGCAGGTCGTGCCCCTGCGTGGCGAACAGGCACAGGAACAGCTTGCCCTCGGTGGACAGGCGGGCGCGGTTGCAGTCGCCGCAGAAGGCCTGCGTCACGCTGCTGATGAAGCCGACCTCGCCGCCGCCGTCGGCGTAGCGCCAGCGCTCGGCCGTCTCGCCAGGGGCGGCCGGCGGCAGCTTCTCCAGCGGGAAGGCGGCGTGCAGCCGGGCCTGCACCTCGGCCGAGGGCAGCACCTCGTCGAGCCGCCAGCCGTTGGTGGCGCCGACGTCCATGTACTCGATGAAGCGCAGCACCACGCCGGGCCCGAAGCGCTCGCGGACGTGGCGCGCCAGCGGGACGATCTCGTGGTCGTTGGTGCCGCGCTTGACGACCATGTTGACCTTCACCGGCGCCAGGCCCACGGCCAGCGCGGCGTCGATGCCGGCCAGCACGTCGGCCACCGGGAAGTCGACGTCGTTCATGCGCCGGAAGACGGCGTCGTCCAGCGCGTCCAGGCTCACCGTCACGCGCTTCAGTCCCGCTTCGCGCAGCACGGCAGCCTTGCGGGCCAGCAGCGTGCCGTTGGTGGTGAGCGTGATGTCCAATGGCTCGCCCGCCGGCGTGCGCAGCGCGGCCAGCTGCGCGATCAGCGCCTCCAGGCCCTTGCGCAGCAGCGGCTCGCCGCCCGTCAGCCGCAGCTTGGCCACGCCGTGCGCCACGAACAGCCGCGCGACGCGCGCGATCTCCTCGAAGCTCAGCAGCTCCGGCTGCGGCAGGAAGCGGTAGTCGCGGTCGAACACCTCCTTGGGCATGCAGTAGCTGCAGCGGAAGTTGCAGCGGTCGGTGACCGAGATGCGCAGGTCGCGCAGCGGCCGGCCGAGCCGGTCGGCGAGCAGGCCGGTGGCGGGAATCGGCTGTGGCGGGATGCGTGCTGGCGTGGCACGCGCACGCATCTCAGCCAGCGGAATGACGGACTCACCCATAGCCGCGGATTTTGCCGCGGGGTCACGGGCTGACATCGTCAGGGGTGGCCCGCAGGGGCGGCGGCGGTGCTGGGCACTGCGGGCACGGCAGCCGGGGTTCGGCCGCCGTGGCGCGGCGCGCACCGTTGAAGCGCCGCTGCCAGTAGGCGACGCGCATGTCTTCGACACGGACCTCGCCGCCGGTGGCCGGTGCATGGATGAAGTGGCCGTCGCCGACGTAGATGCCGACGTGCGAAAACGCTTTGCGCATCGTGTTGAAGAACACGAGGTCGCCGGGCTTGAGCTCGTCGCGCCGCACGGGCAGCAGACCGGCGTGCTGGGCCTGGTCGAGCGAGCGGCGCGGCAGCACGAGGCCGATGCTGTGCTCGAAGACGTGGCGCGTGAACCCACTGCAGTCGAAGCCCTGGTCGGCGCTGTTGCCGCCGCGGCGGTAGGGCACGCCGAGGAAGTTCATCGCCGTCATCACCAGTTCCGAGGCCGTCTCGCGCACCTGGCGCACGAAGCGCGTGGCCTCCAGCGGGTCCGGGGAAGGCAGCAGGCCGCGCTCGCGCAGCAGGTCCAGCACGGCATCGCCCGCGGCGGGGGCCGAGGCGGCCGTGCCCGGCACCGGCGGCGCGCTGGGCTGGGCGGCAGCGCATGTCGCCACCAGCACGGCAGCGCCCGCGCAGAGCGCGCGCAGCGAACGCCGGGCAGGGGAGCGGGTCGGCATGGGCGGCGCAGCATAGCAGCGGGCCCGGGCAGCCCCGGGTCGGTGGCCCCGCGGCGTCAGTGCCCTGCAAGCCCTCCGTCCGGACAATCCCGGGCTGCCGCTGGCGGCGCTCTGGCGCCACGTGGCGCCCGCGCACCGCCGAACACCAGGAGACGAGCCCCATGAACGCCCCCGCCCGCTATGCCGACATGCACCGCCGCTCGCTGGCCGAGCGCGACGCCTACTGGGCCGAGCAGGCCAGGCTCATCGACTGGCAAACGCCGCCCCGCCGCATCTGCAACCACGACAACCCGCCCTTCACGCGCTGGTTCGAGGGCGGCACCACCAACCTGTGCCACAACGCGGTCGACCGCCACGCCGCCGTGCGCGGCAGCCAGAACGCGCTGATCTGGGTGTCCACCGAGGTGGGCCAGGAGAAGGTCTACAGCTTCAGCGAACTGCAGGCCGAGGTGCAGACCATGGCCGCCATCCTGCAGGCCCAGGGCGTGAAGCAGGGCGACCGCGTGCTCATCTACATGCCCATGATCCCCGAGGCCGTGTTCGCGATGCTGGCCTGCACCCGCATCGGCGCGGTGCACTCGGTGGTGTTCGGAGGCTTCGCCAGCGTGAGCCTGGCCACGCGCATCGAGGACGCCGAGCCGGTGCTGGTGGTCAGCGCCGACGCCGGCAGCCGGGGCGGCAAGGTCGTGCCCTACAAGCCGCTGCTCGACGAGGCGCTGCGCCTGTCGGCCCACAAGGTGCCCAAGGTGCTGATGGTCGACCGTGGCCTGGCCCCCATGGAGCGCAGCGCCGGCCGCGACCTGGACTACGCGGCCGAGCGCGCGCGCCACGCCGGCGCGCAGGTGCCGGCGGTGTGGCTGGACAGCACGGCCATCAGCTACACGATCTACACCAGCGGCACCACGGGCCGGCCCAAGGGCGTGCAGCGCGACACCGGCGGCTACGCCGTGGCGCTGGCCGCCAGCATGGAACAGATCTTCATGGGCCGCCCCGGCGAGACCTATTTCAGCACCTCCGACATCGGCTGGGTCGTGGGCCACAGCTACATCGTCTACGGGCCGCTGATCGCCGGCATGGCCACCATCCTCTACGAGGGCCTGCCGACCCGGCCCGACGCCGCCGTCTGGTGGAGCCTGGTCGAGAAGTACCAGGTCACGGCGATGTTCTCGGCCCCCACCGCGGTGCGCGTGCTCAAGAAGCAGGATCCGGACGCGCTGACGCGCCACGACCTGAGCAGCCTGCGCGCCCTGTTCCTGGCCGGCGAGCCGCTGGACGAGCCCACGGCGGCCTGGATCGCCGCGGCCCTGGGCAAGCCCATCATCGACAACTACTGGCAGACCGAGAGCGGCTGGCCCATCCTCACCGTGGCCAACGGCGTGGAGCCGCAGCGCAGCAAGTTCGGCAGCCCGGGCATCGCGATGCCGGGCTACGACGTCAAGCTCGTCGACGAGCAGACCGGCCAGGACATCACCGGCCCCAACCAGAAGGGCGTGGTCGTCATCGAGGGCCCGCTGCCGCCGGGCTTCATGCAGACCGTGTGGCGCGACGACGCGCGCTTCGTCAACACCTACTGGAAGAGCGTGCCGGGCCGCATGGTCTACAGCACCTTCGACTGGGGCATCCGCGACGAGGACGGCTACTTCTTCATCCTCGGCCGCACCGACGACGTCATCAACGTGGCCGGGCACCGCCTGGGCACGCGCGAGATCGAGGAGAGCATCTCCAGCCACCCCGCCGTGGCCGAGGTGGCGGTGGTGGGCGTGGCCGACCCGCTCAAGGGCCAGGTGGCGATGGCCTTCGCGGTGCTGAAGGACGCGTCGCTCGCGGCCACGCCCGAGGCGGCGCTCAGGCTGGAGGGCGCGCTCCTCAAGGTGGTGGACGAGCAGCTCGGCGCGGTGGCGCGGCCCAGCCGCGTGCGCTTCGTGACCGTGCTGCCCAAGACGCGCAGCGGCAAGCTGCTGCGCCGCGCGATCCAGGCCGTGTGCGAGGGTCGCGACCCGGGCGACCTCACCACCATCGAGGACCCGACCGCGCTGCAGCAGGTGAAGGACCTGGTCGCCGGCTGAGCCCGGACCGGACGGCGCGGCGCTCCGCCGGGGGCGCCCGGGCGAGGGTGCCGGGACGGCCCCCGCGGGGGATGCCGCCGTGGCCCGGCGCGGCCGAGACTGCGGCTCCCCGCCCACGAGGAGCCCCGCCATGCCGCTGCTGCGCCGTCACGCCATCCTGTCCCTGGCCGCCCTGGGCCTGGCCCCGGTCTTCGGCGCGCGGGCGGCGGCACCCCTGGCGCCCATGCTGGCGCAGGACGCGCCACCGGGCATCGACCCGGCCGGCTACCTGGTGAGCGAGAAGCTCGACGGCGTGCGGGCGCTCTGGGACGGCGCGCGGCTGCGGTTCCGCAGCGGCACGGACATCGTGGCGCCCGCCTGGTTCACCGCCGCGCTGCCGGCCCGGCCGCTGGATGGCGAGCTGTGGCTGGGCCGCGGCGGCTTCGAGGCCACGGTGGGCACGGTGCGCCGCGCCATGCCCGACGACGACGCCTGGCGCCGCGTTCACTACTTGCTGTTCGACCTGCCCGGCGACCCGCGGCCCTTCGCGCAGCGCGCCGAGGCGCTGGCCGCGCTGGCGGCTTCGCTCCGCCAGCCCTTCGTGCAGGCCGTGGCCCAGCGCAGCCTGCCCGACGCCGCCGCGCTGGCGCGCGAGCTCGACGCCGTAGTCCGCTCCGGCGGCGAGGGGCTGATGCTGCACCGCGCCGCCGCGCCGTGGCGCGCGGGCCGCAGCGCCGACCTGCTCAAGCTCAAGCCCTGGACGGATGCGGAGGGCGTGGTCGTGGCGCACCTGCCCGGCCGCGGCCGCCACGAGGGCCGCCTGGGCGCGCTGCGGGTGCGCCTGCCCGACGGCCGCAGCTTCCGGCTGGGCACGGGCTTCAGCGACGCCGAGCGCGCGACGCCCCCGCCAGTGGGCAGCCGCGTGAGCTTCCGCCACCAGGGCCGCACCGACGACGGCCTGCCGCGATTCGCCAGCTTCTGGCGCGTGCGCGGCGACGAGTGAGGCGCCGGGCTACAGCACGTCCGAGGCGTAGTCCGCCAGCCGCGAGCGCTCGCCGCGCGCCAGCGTCACGTGGCCGCCGTGCGGCCAGCCCTTGAAGCGGTCGACGGCGTAGGTCAGGCCGCTGGAGCCTTCGGTGAGGTAGGGCGTGTCGATCTGCGCCAGGTTGCCCAGGCAGACGATCTTGGTGCCCGGGCCCGCGCGCGTGATCAGCGTCTTCATCTGCTTGGGCGTGAGGTTCTGCGCCTCGTCGATGATGACGAACTTGCTCAGGAAGGTGCGCCCGCGCATGAAGTTCAGGCTCTTGATCTTGATCTTGCTGCGCACCAGGTCGTTGGTGGCCGCGCGGCCCCACTCGCCGGCGCCGCTGTCGCTGCGCGCCAGCACCTCGAGGTTGTCGTCGAGCGCGCCCATCCAGGGGCCCATCTTCTCCTGCTCGTCGCCGGGCAGGAACCCGATGTCCTCGCCCACCGGCACCGTCACGCGGGTGACGATGATCTCGCTGTAGCGGCGGTCGTCGAGCACCTGGCTCAGGGCGGCGGCCAGCGTCATCAGCGTCTTGCCGGTACCGGCCGTGCCAGTGAGCGTGATGAAGTCGCAGTCCGGATCCATGAGCAGGTTCAGCGCGAAGTTCTGTTCACGGTTGCGCGCCGTCACGCCCCAGACGGCGTTCTTGCCGTGCGTGTACTCGCGCAGCGTCTTCAGCACCGCGGTCTTGCCGGTGATCTCGGTGACCCGGGCGTACAGGTTGGGCCCGCCCGGCACCTCGTGGTAGACGAACTGGTTGATCAGCAGCGCTGGCACCAGCGGCCCGCTGATGCGGTAGTAGGTGTGGCCGCCCTGCTGCCAGCTCTCCATCGTCTTGCCGTGGCGCTCCCAGAAGTCGGCGGGCAGGGCCATGACGCCGGTGTACAGCAGGTCGCCGTCTTCCAGCGTCTTGTCGTTGAAGTAGTCCTCGGCCGGCAGCCCCAGCGCGCGGGCCTTCACGCGCATGTTGATGTCCTTGGACACCAGCACCACCTCGCGGTTCGGGTAGCGCTCGCGCAGGCTCTGCACCACGCCCAGGATCTGGTTGTCGGCCTTGCCCTGGGGCAGGCCGGCGGGCAGCTTCACCTCGAGCAGCGTGGTCTGGAAGAACAACTGGCCGCCGGCCTCGCGGTGGCCGGTCTTGGCCAGCGGGATGCCCTCGGCGGCGTCGCTGCCGCCGGCGCCCTTGTCGAAGCTGGCCAGCGCGTCGAGCTCGCGGCTGACCTGCCGCACGTTGCGCGACACCTCGCTCATGCCCTTCTTGTGGCCGTCCAGTTCCTCCAGCGTGATCATGGGCAGGAAGACGTCGTGCTCCTCGAAGCGGAACAGGCTGGTCGGGTCGTGCATCAGCACGTTGGTGTCGAGCACGAAGAGCTTGGCCGGGCCCGTGCTGCGCGGCTTGCGCGGCCGGGCGCGCGGCTCGGCGGGGGCACGCGGCGCCGCGGCGGCGGGGCTGGCCGCGGCGGTGGCGGGCGCAGGCCGCGCGGCCGGGACGAGGCCGCCGTCGCGCAGTTCCAGCGGCGCCGGGGCGGCGTCGGCAGCCCGCGACTTCACCGAGCGCTTCTCGGCACGGGGCGCCGCCTGCGCCTCGTAGTCGGCGGCTTGCAGCAGGTCACCCTTCTTCGACGGTGGCTTGGGCAGGGGCATGGGGGCGGGTCCGGGCTAGGTGGGGAGGACGCGGGCGAGAAAAAAGCCGCGTCGGCTGCGCCGCGCGGCTGGAGAGGGAAGGGCGACGGCGGCAGGGCGCCGGCGTCCGGCCCGTGGGCATCGTGCCAGGGGGTGCTTCAAGCGGCCTTCTTGAGCGCCTTCACGGCCTTCAGCACCTCGTCGACGTGGCCGGCGACCTTGATGCCGCGCCACTCGGCCCGCATCACGCCCTCGGCGTCGATCAGGAAGGTGCTGCGCTCGATGCCCTTGACCTTCTTGCCGTACATGATCTTGTTCTTGACCACGCCGAACATGTGGCAGAGCTTCTCTTCGGTGTCGGCGATCAGCTCGAAGGGCAGCTCCAGGTTGGCCTTGAACTTCTCGTGGCTCACCATGTTGTCGCGGCTGACGCCGAAGACCACGGCGCCGGCCTTGACGAAGTCCTTGTGCTGGTCGCGGAACTGCATCGCCTCGGTCGTGCAGCCGGGGGTGTTGTCCTTGGGGTAAAAGTACAGGACGACGGCCTTGCCGAGGTGCGACTGGGGCGTGAACTTGACGCCGCCGGTGGCCAGCGCTTCGAATTCCGGGAGTGCTTTGTTGATGACAGGCGTCATGGAGGATGTTCTCGGAAGTTCCCTGGGCGGCCCTGGCTCGGCCTTGGCCGGATGCCGACTCGAATTATAGGTCGGCCGGGAGGGGCTTCAGGCGGGTTGCGCCCTGCGCGCTCAGGCCGGCGCGACGATCAGAGCGGCCACCACCGAGCGGCCTTCACTGGCCAGCACGTTGTAGGTGCGGCAGGCGGCGGCGGTGTCCATGGTCTCCAGGCCGATACGGCGCTCGAACAGCACGCGCGCCAGCGCCGGCGGCGGAAACACCAGCCGCGGGCCGCTGCCGTAGACGACGAGCTCGGGCTGCAGCGCCAGGATCATCTCGAAGTCGGACTCGGCCAGGTCGGCCGACGCAGCCGGCGGCCAGGCTCGAACCGCGCCCCGCCACGGCACGAGCACGCTGGCCTCGTGCGGCACGCTGCCCACCCAGAGCCGGTGGCCCTCGAAGCGCGTGATCGCGTTAGTGCCGGCAAGCGTATCGGGCTGGAACTTCATGGATGGATAATTCTAGGTTCCTCCGCCGCTGGGCCTCGGCCTGCGGCACGGGCCCTCCACACCGTCGCCGCCATGAAGCCGATCGTCAAGTCCGTCAAGCTCGCCAACGTCGGCTACGACATCCGCGGTCCCGTGCTCGACAAGGCACGGCAGATGGAGGAGGAGGGCCAGCGCATCATCAAGCTCAACATCGGCAACGTGGCCGCGTTCGGCGTGATGCCGCCCGACGAGATCGTGCAGGACATGATCCACAACCTGCCCTCGCAGGTGGCAGCGGGCTATACCGACAGCAAGGGCCTGTTCGCGCCGCGCAAGGCGGTGATGCACTACACGCAGGAAAAGGGCGTCGCCGGCGTCACCGTCGACGACGTCTACCTCGGCAACGGCGCCAGCGAGCTCATCGCCATGAGCATGAACGCGCTGCTCGACGCCGGCGACGAGGTGCTCATCCCCAGCCCCGACTACCCGCTGTACACCGCGGTGGTGAGCCTGTCGGGTGGCACGCCCGTGCACTACCGCTGCGACGAAGGCTCGGGCTGGCTGCCCGACCTGGCCGACATCTGCGCCCGAGTCACGCCGTACACGAAGGCCATCGTCGTCATCAACCCCAACAACCCCACCGGCGCGCTGTACCCGGTCGAGGTGCTGCAGGGCATCGTCGACATCGCGCGCGAGCACGGGCTCGTCGTCTTCGCCGACGAGATCTACGACAAGACGCTGTATGACGGCGCTACGCACACCAGCATCGCCAGCTTGGCGGATGACGTGCTGTTCGTCACCTTCAACGGCCTGTCGAAGAACTACCGCGCCTGCGGCTACCGCTCGGGCTGGATGGTGGTCAGCGGTGCCAAGCGCGCCGCCCGCGACTACGTCGAGGGCCTGAACATGCTGGCCAGCATGCGGCTGTGCGCCAACACGCCGGGCCAGATGGCGATCCAGACGGCGCTGGGCGGCTACCAGAGCATCAAGGACCTCGTGGCCCCGGGCGGGCGCCTGTGCCGCCAGCGCGACCTGGCCTACCAGCTGCTCACGCAGATCCCGGGCGTCAGCGTGGTCAAGCCCAAGGCCGCGCTGTACATGTTCCCGCGGCTGGACCCCAGGCTCTACCCCATCGCCGACGACCAGCAGTTCGCCTACGAGCTGTTGGCCGAGCAGAAGGTGCTGATCGTGCAGGGCACCGGCTTCAACTGGCCTGAGCACGACCACTTCCGGCTCGTCTTCCTGCCCAACGTCGACGACCTCACCGAGGCCATCGGCCGCATCGAGCGCTTCCTCCACGGCTACCGCAAACGCCACTCCGCATGAACACCACCCTCCGCGTCGGCCTTCTGGGCATCGGCACCGTGGGCAGCGGCACCTTCGATGTGCTGGCCCGAAACCAGGAAGAGATCCGCCGGCGCGCGGGCTGCGGCATCCAGATCACCGTGGTGGCCGACCTGGACACCGCGCGCGCCGGGGCCGTGGTGAAGGGCCGTGCGCGCGTGGTCGCCGACGCCTCGGCGGTGGTGGCCGACCCGGACGTCGACGTGGTCGTCGAGCTCATCGGGGGCTACGGCATCGCCAAGGCGCTGGTGCTGGAGGCCATCCGCCGCGGCAAGCACGTGGTCACGGCCAACAAGGCGCTGCTGGCGGTGCACGGCACCGAGATCTTCGGCGCGGCGCGCGAGCGCGGCGTCACGGTGGCCTTCGAGGCCGCGGTGGCCGGCGGCATCCCCATCATCAAGGCGCTGCGCGAGGGCCTCACGGCCAACCGCATCGAGTGGGTGGCCGGCATCATCAACGGCACGACCAACTTCATCCTCAGCGAGATGCGCGCCAAGGGGCTGGACTTCGGCGCGGTGCTGAAGGAGGCGCAGCGCCTGGGCTACGCCGAGGCCGACCCGACCTTCGACATCGAGGGCATCGACGCCGCCCACAAGGCCACCATCCTGTCGGCCATTGCCTTCGGCGTGCCGGTGCAGTTCGACAAGGCGCACGTCGAGGGCATCACGGCGCTGCAGGCTGCCGACATCCGCTACGCCGAGCAGCTGGGCTACCGCATCAAGCTGCTGGGCATCGCGCGCCGCCGGGAGCACGGCATCGAGTTGCGCGTGCACCCGACGCTGATCCCGGCCACGCGCCTCATTGCCAACGTCGAGGGCGCGATGAACGCCGTCGTCGTGAAGGCCGACGCCGTGGGCACGACGCTTTACTACGGCAAGGGAGCCGGCAGCGAGCCCACCGCCAGCGCCGTGATCGCCGACCTGGTGGACATCGCCCGCCTGCAGACGGCCGACGCCGCCCACCGCGTGCCCAGCCTGGCCTTCCAGCCGGGCAGCTTGGCCGACACGCCCATCCTGCCGATCGGCGAGGTCGTCACCTCGTACTACCTGCGCCTGGTGGTGGCCGACAAGGCCGGCGTGCTGGCGCGCATCACCGGCATCCTGGCCGAGCACGACATCAGCATCGACGCCGTGCTGCAGCGCTCTAGCGCCGAAGGCGATGGACAAGGACTCCCCGCCGAGGGCGGGGAGAAGACCGACCTGATCATCCTCACCCACGACACGGTGGAAGGCCGCATGGCCGCGGCGCTGGCGCAGATGCAGGCGCTGCCCACGGTGCTGGCGCCCATCGTGCGGCTGCGCAAGGAAGAGCTGAATTGAGCCCGCACGCCTGCGACTGCCTTGGGGCGGCCCGCCGGAGGCCGCGATGAAGTACCTCAGCACCCGTGGCGACGCCACGCCGCGCGGCTTTTCCGACATCCTGCTCGAGGGCCTGGCGCCCGACGGCGGCCTGTACCTGCCCACGCACTACCCGAAGGTGGACGCCGCCACGCTGGCGCGCTGGCGCGGCCTGGGCTACGCCGACCTCGCCTTCGAGATCCTGGGCCTCTACGTCGACGACATCCCGGCCGCCGACCTGCGGCGCCTGGTGCGCGCCACCTACACCGAGGCCGTGTTCGGCACGGCGGCCATCACGCCGCTGAAGCGCCTGGACGACGGCCTGCACCTGCAGGCCCTGTCCAACGGCCCGACACTGGCCTTCAAGGACATGGCGATGCAGCTGCTGGGCCAGCTGTTCGAGTACGAGCTGGCCCGCCGCGGCGAGGCGCTGAACATCCTGGGCGCCACCAGCGGCGACACCGGCAGCGCCGCCGAGTACGCGATGCGCGGCAAGCGCGGCATCAGCGTGTTCATGCTCAGCCCGCACGGCCGCATGAGCCCCTTCCAGCAGGCGCAGATGTTCAGCCTGCAGGACGCCAACATTCACAACCTGGCGGTGGAGGGCGTGTTCGACGACTGCCAGGACATCGTCAAGGCCGTCAGCAACGACCTCGCCTTCAAGCGGCGCTGGCGCATCGGCACCGTCAACAGCATCAACTGGGCGCGGCTGCTGGCCCAGGTGGTCTACTACTTCACGGGCTACTTCCAGGCCACGCGGTCCGATGCTGAGGCCGTGAGCTTCACCGTGCCCAGCGGCAACTTCGGCAATGTCTGCGCCGGCCACGTGGCGCGCATGATGGGCCTGCCGATCCGGCGCCTGGTGGTGGCCACCAACGAGAACGACGTGCTCGACGAGTTCTTCCGCACCGGCGCCTACCGCGTGCGAGGCAGCGCCGAGACGCAGGAAACCTCGAGCCCGAGCATGGACATCAGCAAGGCCAGCAACTTCGAGCGCTTCGTGTTCGATCTGCTCGGCCGCGACGGCGCCGCCACGGCGCGCCTGTTCGGCGAGCAGGTGCCGCGGCAGGGCGGCTTCACGCTCGACGCCGACACCATGGCGCGCGCCCGCGGCGACTTCGGTTTCTCCAGCGGCCGCAGCACGCACGCCGACCGCCTTGCCACGATCCGCCGCTGCTGGCAGCAGCACGGCACCCTCGTCGATACCCACACGGCAGACGGCCTGAAGGTGGCCTGGGAACAGCGCGAGAGCGGCGTGCCCATGATCGTGCTCGAGACGGCGCTGCCGGCCAAGTTCGCCGCCACCATCCGCGAAGCCACGGGCATCGACCCCGAGCCGCCACCGGGCCTGAGGCACCTGGAGTCGCTGCCGCGCCGCTTCACGGTGGTGTCGCCCGACGTGGCCGCGGTCAAGGCCTACCTCGAACAGCACGCCACCGCATGAACGCGCCGCGCCCCCTGCTGCCGCTGGACGAGGCCCTGCAGCGACTGGCCGCGGCCGCGGCGGCCCACCGCATCGCCGACGTGGAGACGGTCTCCACCTTCGAGGCCCGCGGCCGCGTGCTCGCCGCCGAGGTGCGCGCCACCATCGCCGTGCCGGGCGCCGACAACTCGGCGATGGACGGCTATGCCCTGCGCTGTGCCGACGTGCCCGCCGCTGGCACCGCGCTGCCTGTTTCGCAGCGCATCGCGGCCGGCCACGTCGGGCAGGCGCTGCAACCCGGCACGGCCGCGCGCATCTTCACCGGCGCGCTGGTGCCCGAGGGCGCCGACGCGGTGGTGATGCAGGAGCAGTGCGAGGCGCTGGACGGTGGCGCCGCCGTGCGCGTGAACACCGTGCCCGCGCCGGGGCTGGCGATCCGCCGCCGTGGGGAGGACGTCGCCGAAGGCGCCGTGGTGCTGGCCCCGGGGCTGCGGCTGCAGCCGCAGGCGCAGGGCCTGGCGGCTTCGGTGGGCGTGGCGACGCTGCCGGTGCTGCGGCGCCCGCGCGTGGCCATCCTGTGCACCGGCGACGAGCTGGCCATGCCGGGCGAGCCGCTGAAGCCTGGGGCCCTGTACAACAGCAACCGCTTCACGCTGCGCGCCCTGGCCGAGGCCGCCGGCTGCGCCGTCACCGACCTCGGCAACGTGCCCGATCGGCTGGACGCCACGCGCGAGGCGCTGCGCCGCGCCGCCGAGGGGCACGACCTCATCGTCACCAGCGGCGGTGTCTCGGTGGGCGAGGAAGACCACCTGAAGCCCGCCGCCGAGGCCGAGGGCCGGCTGGAGAACTGGCAACTCGCCATCAAGCCCGGCAAGCCCCTGGCCTTCGGTGCCATCCGCCGCCCCGACGGCAGCGAGGCGCTGCTCCTGGGCCTGCCGGGCAACCCGGTGTCGTCGTTCGTCACCTGGCTGCTGGCCGTGCACGAGGTGCTGGCCGCGCTGCAGGGGCTGCCGGGCGGCCTTCCGCCGGCGCTGCCGCTGGTGGCGGGCTTCGACTGGCCGCGCCCGGAGAAGCGGCGCGAGTTCCTGCGCGTGCGCGTCGGCGCCGATGGCCGGCTGGTTCTCTTCGGGAACCAAGGCTCGGGTGTTCTCACCTCCACCGTGTGGGCCGACGGGCTGGTTGACGTGCCGCCGGGCCGAGTCATTCGGGCTGGTGACACCGTGGCCTACCGGCCGCTGGCGGGCTGGCTCGACCCCTGAGAAGCTGTGAACAGATTCAACACGGCCGGGCCTACCGAATGCCCGATGCTCACCGTCCAAGTCCGCTACTTCGCCGCGCTGCGCGAGGCCCTGGGGCCGCTTGAGGCCGTTTCGCTGCCTGCTGGCACCACGGTCGGCAGCCTGCGCGAGCTGCTGGCCGCCCGCGGCGGGCGCCACGCCGAGCTGTTGGCGCCTGGCCGGCCGGTGCGCGCCGCGGTCGCGCAGGCCGTCTGCGGCGACGACACCCCGCTCGCTGACGGCGACGAGGTGGCGTTCTTCCCACCCGTGACGGGGGGCTGAGATGGCTGCTCCCGTGCCGCGCGTGCGCATCCAGTCCGCTGACTTCGACCTCGGCACCGAACTCGCCGCGCTGCGCGAGGGCGACCACAGCGTCGGCGCCGTCGCCAGCTTCGTGGGCATGGTGCGCGAGCGCGGCCACCCGGATGCCGGCGAGCCAGTGCGGGAACTGGAGCTCGAGCACTACCCCGGCATGACCGAGAAATCGATCGAGGCCATGATCGACTCCGCCCAAGGCCGCTTCGACATCCGCGGCGCCCGCGTGGTGCACCGCGTCGGCCGGCTGCAGCCGGGCGAGCAGATCGTGCTGGTGGCCGTAAGCTCGGCGCATCGCGGCCAGGCCTTCCAGGCCTGCGAATTCATCATGGACTACCTGAAGACCCACGCCCCGTTCTGGAAGAAGGAAAGCACCCCGTCGGGCACGCGCTGGGTCGATGCGCAGGTGGCCGACGACGAGGCGCTGGCGCGCTGGGGCATCGAGGCGCGCAATGCAGCCGGGCGTTGATACCTCGCTGCCCGCCGCCCCGGCGCCCGACACGCGCCGGCTGCGCTCGGCGCTCGGCCGCTTCACCACGGGCGTGACCATCGTCACCTGCACCGACGCTGCTGGCGAGCGCGTGGGCCTGACGGTGAACTCCTTCAGCTCGCTGTCGCTGGAGCCGCCGCTGGTGCTGTGGTCGCTGCGGCGCGAGAGCCCCTCGGCGGCGGCATTCGCCGCCGCCAGTCACTTCGCCGTCAACGTTCTGGCCGAGTTGCAGGTGGGCGTGTCGCGCCTCTTCGCCGCACGGCGTGCCGACCGCTTCGCCGAAGGCGAGTGGTCCGCCGGCCTGCACGGCCTGCCGGTGCTGGCCGGCACCGCGGCGGTGTTCGAGTGTGAGAGCGTCTCGGCACAGGACGCCGGCGACCACCTGCTGTTCATCGGCCGAGTCCTGGCCTGTAGCGACAGTGCCGTGGCGCCGCTGTTGTTCCAGGCCGGCCACTACCGCACCATCGGTCACCCGCTCTGAGCGCCCCCCCAGGGCCGGGCTGCGCCCAGCCCGCCCCCCGCGGGGGATCAAGGCGACCGGCAGAGCCGGATCACCTTGAGGCCAGCCCGGCGCCGACGGGCTTGAAAGACGGCCCGTCTGCCTCACATCCCGGGGAGACCGGAGGTTCATTCCATGCGCTTCGACAAGCTCACCACCGCCTTCCAGCAGGCCCTGCAGGACGCCCAGAGCGCGGCCGTCGGCCGCGACAACCCCTACATCGAGCCCGCGCACCTGCTGGCCGCGATGCTGACCCAGCCTGACGGGCCGCGGGCCTTGCTGGAGCGGGCCGGCGCCAACGTGGCCGCCCTGGTCACGGCCATGGACACGGCCTTGGCCGCGTTGCCGCAGGTGCAGGGCGGCGGCCAGCCGGTGCAGCCGGGCCGCGACCTGGTGCTGCTGCTGCAGGCCGCCGACAAGGAGTCCAGCAAGCGAGGCGACCAGTTCATCGCCAGCGAGATGTTCCTGCTCGCCGCGGCCGACGCCAAGAGCGACTTCGGCGGCATCGTGCGCGGCCATGGCCTCACGCGCAAGGCCCTGGAGACCGCCATCACGGCCGTGCGCGGCGGCGCCAAGGTCGACTCGGCCGACGCCGAGGGCCAGCGCGAGGCGCTGAAGAAGTTCACGCTCGACCTCACCGAGCGCGCGCGCCAGGGCAAGCTAGACCCCGTGATCGGTCGCGACGACGAGATCCGCCGCGCCATCCAGGTGCTTCAGCGGCGCAGCAAGAACAACCCCGTGCTCATCGGCGAACCCGGCGTGGGCAAGACCGCCATCGTCGAGGGCCTGGCGCAGCGCATCGTCAACGGCGAGGTGCCCGAGAGCCTGAAGGACAAGCGCGTGCTGGTGCTCGACATGGCCGGGCTGCTGGCCGGCGCCAAGTTCCGCGGCGAGTTCGAGGAGCGGCTGAAGGCCGTGCTGAAAGAAGTGGCGCAGGACGAGGGCCGCATCATTCTGTTCATCGACG
>JBIKLC010000067.1:0-6148 GCA_044360025.1 Rubrivivax sp.
CTTTCACCGCCACCCCAACTCCCGCCAATGTGACCGTTACGTTGTCACTGGGCAGAGGCAACGACACGACTGGTCGCGAACTACGTGAGTTTGGAAGTCTCGTAGCACAAGCTCAGAAGGGCCGATTTGGAAAAGCAGATCTTGCGCGCCTACGAGAAAGCGTGACTGAAAGCGGTTCCCCCGGGGTCCAGCAGCTGTTCGGCTTGTTTGAACAGTCATTTAGGGGCGACCGGTTTGGGCCCCAGGATCTTGGGCGCTTTGCCACGAGCTTGCTGCAAGAGGGCTCGCTCAATCCTGCTCCCGCCGCCGTGTCGGTGACTTTCGACGTACCTTCTCCCCCATTACTTGCCAGTGTAAAACTTCTCTCGAATTGAGCGCCACAGGGCTAGGCTACCGGTTCGCCGATGGCCTTGCCGCTGAAGCGTATGCCGTAGCGCTGTGATCGGTGACGTTGATGTGCGTGTCGCTGGGAGTGAGCGTCAGCGGCTTTCAAGTACCGGCAGCGAGTGGGCAGTCGCGCAGGGCCGGATCTGCGTTGCGTAACCGGCTAGGCACTGCTGGTCCTCGTTGAATCGGCGCGCCCAGCGGAAGCGGCTGCTGGCCACTGCCATGTCGGCCGGCTTCGCCTGGGGGTGCTACGCGCATCGGTCCGATGCCGTACGACCAGGACGCCGTCCTAGCAGGATCTTCGGGGCAATGGCGCGGCAGCTTATTCCGCGTTGGCGAAGCTTGATCGCCGCGCGCATCGCGCCAAGGTCTTACCGCTACACCCACGCCCAGATCTTCACGGGCCTTCAGGCCGCCAGCCTCACCGTGAAACGCATGCCGTCCACCTGCGGCCGACTGGCCGCCTCGAGCGTGCCGCCCAGCCGCGTGACGATCTCGTGCGCGATGGCCAAGCCCAGGCCGGTGCCCCCGTCGCTGCGGAGGTCGGCGCGCTCGCCGCGCCAGAAGGGTTCGAACAGCCGCGGCAGCTCATCGGGGCGTACGCCCGGGCCATCATCCTGCACCACCAGCTCGGCGCCGCCGCCTTGCAACGGCGCGACGCGGAGCCGGATCTGCTCGCCGCCGTAGCGCCGCGCGTTGTCCAGCAGATTGGCCACCACTTCGCCCAGCCAGATGGGGTGGGCGCGCGCCGGAACGGGCTGCCCGGGCGCATCGAACTCGATCTGTCGGCCCTGCCGCAGCGCCTCCAGCACCAGTGGCTCGGCGGCCTCGCGCACCAGGGGCACGATGTCCATCGAGGCCTGCTCGACCTGCAGCGTGAGCGCGGTTTCCGAGCTGGCCAGGCTCAGCAGCTGGCCAATCAGCCGCGACAGCCGCAGCGTCGAGCCTTGCAGCTCGGCCAGCAGCGCCCGGCCGGGCTCGACGCCGGCGCGCTGCAGCTCGCGCTCGAGTTCCTGCGCGAGCACGCGCACGCCGGCTACCGGCGTGCGCAGCTGGTGCGCCGCGTCGGCTACGAATCGCCGCTGCAGCGCGACCGACTGCTGTACGTCGAGCATGAGGTCGTTGATGCGCTCCACCATGGGCAGGGCCTCGGCCGGGACACGATGCAGCGGCAGCGGTCGCCAGTCGTGCAGGTCGCGCAGGCCGATCTCGCCGCTGAGCCGGCGCAGCGGTCGTAGGCCGCGGTTCACGCCCCAGCCCAGCAGGCCGAAGGTGACCAGCCCCAGCGCTAGCGCCGGCAGCACGATGGCCAGCTGGAGGTCGCGCACCAGCGCCGCCCGCTTGGCGGTGGTCTCGACGACGACGATGGAAACGGTGCGGTCGATCATCGGGCTGGTCACCGAGAACACCGCGCCACGCACCGGCAGGCCCTGGTAACGGGCGTCGAAGAGCTGTGGCTGCTCGAGGTTGGCGACTTCGAAGGGCGGCACCGGCACGGTGGCGTCGCCGGCCAGAGCGGTGCCCTCGATGTCGACCATCACGAAACCGTTGCGGTCCTCGTTGTCCCAGGCCAGCAGCTCCATGATCTGGCGGCTGACGTCGAGCAGCGGCCCCCGGTCGGACCAGATCACGCGGGCCGCGATCGCTGAGGCCTCGTCGCGCAGCGAGCGGTCGAAGGCCCGCTGCGCCGCATCGCGCGCGATGTACACCGCGCCCGTCACCGCCACGCCCAGCCCCACCAGCCAGATCCACGCCAGCGGCACGAGCAGCCGCCGGGCCAGCGTGGGCACCTCCGAAGCGCTCACCGCCCGATCCTCGGGGCCACCTGGACTGGGGCGATGCCCGCGGCGCAGCCTGGCTTGCTCATGGCGGCGACGACTCGACCGCCTCCATCACGTAGCCGAAGCCGCGGACCGTGCGGATGACAACTCCGAGCGCACCGAAGCGCTTGCGCAGGCGGTGCACGTAGACCTCGACCGAGTTCTCGCTGAAGTCCACCTCCCAGCTCGACAGCCGCGCGACGATTTGATCCTTGGGCACGACGCGCCCGGCGCGCTGCATCAGCAGCTCGGTCAGGGCGAGTTCGCGCGGAGACAAAGCCACCCGCTCGCCACGGTGGCGAAGATCGCGGTCGGCCACGTGGAGCACCAGTTCGCCCAGCGACAGGGTGTTCGCCGCACGGCCGGCGGCCCGCCGGCCCAGGGCGCGCAGCCGAGCGAGCAGCTCGGGCAGATCGAAGGGCTTGACGAGGTAGTCGTCAGCGCCCGCGTCGAGGCCAGCCACCCGGTCGGCGAGCTCGTCGCGCGCCGTCAGCAGCATCACGGGCATGGCCGCACCGCGCTGGCGCCAGTGGCGCAGGACCTCCATGCCGTTGCGGCGCGGTAGGCCCAGGTCGAGCACGGCCACGTCGTGTTCGCCAGTCAGCCCGGCATGGCTGGCCTGTTCGCCGCAGGCTAGAACGTCCACGCGCCAGCCCTCGGCCTGCAGCGCGTGGCGCATGCCGACGGTCAGCGCGTGGTCGTCCTCGACGAGCAGAACCCTCACCGCTTCACCGATCAGGCTGCGATCAAGCGAAGTTCTTCTGCGCGAAGTCCCAATTCACGAGCTTGTCGAGGAAGGTCTCGACGAACTTCTGACGGAGGTTGCGATAGTCGATGCAATAGGCAGGGTCCCACACGTCCACCGTCAGCAGCGCGGTGTCGCCGGTGGTCAGCGGCGTGCCGGCAGCACCCATGTTGACGATGTCGACGCTGCCGTCGGCCTTCTCCACCAGCCAAGTCCAGCCGCTGCCGAAATTGCCGACGGCGCTCTTGACGAAAGCCTTGCGGAAGGTGGTGTAGCGCCCCCACTTCGCGTTGAGGGCCGCAGCCGGGGCGTCGAAGCGGTAGGGCAGCGGGGGCAGGGCATGTTCCATGGCGCTTCTTGCTTCCAGAAAGTTTGCTGATGAGGGCTGCGCGCGATTGTAGGCAACGCCCCTTCAGCGGGGCTGCGTGTGGCCCCTAGGCAGTAATGTCCCCTGAGCCCCCAGTAGAAGTGTCCCCTTTGGGTATGCGGGGACGCGGCGGCGTGCAGTCGCAAGGGCTCGGTGTGCAGCGGCTCGCGAAGGGCACGCCGCGCTCGTTCGCCCAGGCGGCCCAGCGCGTCGTGGCGCTGCGGCAGCGTCGGCAGAAGAGCTCGGGCCTGATGAGCGAGACGCCCGATGCGGTGTTGTCCGCCTTGCGCGAGGCGCTGGCCCGCGACAGCATCGCGACCTGACTCGACTTCCGGCAACGACGATGCGCACGACAGCCCAGGCCGCGCCCGGCGCGGTGGACCCGAAGTTCTTCCCCAGCTTCGTCGAGTTCTACCCCTTCTTCTTGGGCGAGCACGCCAACCGCACCTGCCGCCGCCTGCACTTCCCGGGCAGCTCGCTGGCGCTGGTGTGCCTGGCGCTGCTGCTGGTCACGGGCAACTGGGCCTGGCTACTGGCCGGGATGCTGTGCGGCTACGGCTGCGCCCGGCCGGTGGGGCACTTTGGCTTCGAGAAGAACCGCCCCGCGAGCTGCACCCGCCCGCTGTACCGCTTCATGGGTGACTGGGTCATGTTCAAACACCTGCTCACCGGGCGCGACCCTTTCTGACATGCTTGGCCCGAACCTGCTGCGCCGGCTGCTGCTGGCCGCCCTGCTGGGCGCCGCCGCCGTGCCGCCCGCGGCAGCACAGGGCGCAGCACCCATCCGCATAGGGCTTATCGCGCCGTTGTCGGGCGGCTCGGCCGACTTCGGCACCAGCGTTCGCAACGGCGCGACCCTGGCCGTGACCGAGATCAACGCGGTCGGCGGCTACCTGGGGCGCCGGCTGGAGCTGGTCGTCCGCGACGACAAGGCCGATCCCGCCACCGGCCGCGCGGTGGCCGAGAATCTGGTCAAGGTCGAGCAGGTGGCCTTCACCATCGGCTTCTGCAACACCGGCGTGGCTTTGCGCGCGCTCGAGGTCTTCGAGGCCGCTCGCCATCTGCTGATGGTGCCCTGCTCGCAGGGCACGGCCGTCACCACGCGCACGCCGCCGGCGCAGAGCTACGTGTTCCGCATCGCGCCGGTCGACCACATGAACGCGCGCTTCCTGGTGCGCGAGGTGGTCGGGCGCCGCAACCTGCGGCGCGTGGCGATTCTGGCCGACCGCACGGGCTACGGCGACGGCGGCGTCAAGGACCTCACCACCGAGCTGGCACGGCGGAAGATCGAGCCGGTGTTCGTGGGCCGCTTCGAACTCGGCGCGCGCGATCTCGCAGCGCTGCTGCAGGAGGCACGCGCCGCCGGCGCCGAGGCCGTCGTCAACTACACCGTGGGCCCCGAGCAGGCGGCCGCCGTGAAGAGCCGCGCCGCAATCGGGTGGGAGGTGCCCTACTTCGCGCCCTGGCCACTGAGCTTCTCCAGCGTGCTCAAGGAGGTCGGCCCGGCAGCGCTGGAAGGCACGCTGATGGCACAGAGCATCATCCAGGACGGCGCGCACGAACGACGCGCGTCCTTCCTGGCCAGCTACACCCGGCTGCACCTCACCGAGCGCCCCATCGGCAGCCTGATGGCCGCCGCGCAGAGCTACGACGCCGTGCACCTGATGCTGCGCGCGCTGTTCCAGACCCGGGGCAACACCAGCGGCCCAGCCCTGAAGGCCGCACTCGAGGACCTGAAGGAACCCTACCGCGGCGTCGTCAGCACCTTCGACCGGCCGTTCTCGAAGGACGATCACGACGCCTTCTCCGACCGCATGATTTGGCTCGGCGAATGGCGCGGTGGACGCATCGTCTACCACTACCCCGGCGACGCCAGACTGTCGGCGGTGCTGAGGCGCAAGGGCGAGTAGGCGGGCGGCGGGTACACCCGTGCCGGATAGTCCGCGCGCAGCGCCCGCCCAGGCGCAGGCGCGACAAGGGTCTGCACCGTACCCTGCAGCGGCGCCAGCGGGGCAGGACCGTCGCCGGCCCTGCCGCCGCAGCCCCTGCAGCAGGGCCGGCGCGGTCAGCAGCTACGAGCGACGGCGTGCGTCCATCAGGCAGCAAGGGCCTCGGCTCTCCGAGTTCGTAAGTGCATATTCCACACCATCCCGGACACCGTTCCGCTCTGATGGCGGACAGCGTTCCATCCTGATCGCGGACACCGGCAGCGGCGTCCTGAGTGACCCAACGAGGCATAGGCTGCCCGGCTTTGGGCCGGGAGAAGCGATGCCAGTGTCTACCTCGCCCTGCGGCGCCTGTCGTCTTGCTTGCTCATCTCTCGTGCTCCATGTCTGCGATTTCATCATCAGCTATGGAGTACGTTTTTCAGGGGCAAGCCCAGGGCGCTCGGTGCCTGCTGAACCGCTGCTAGCGGAGCCGCCCCGCAGGCGCGGGGGCGGTTTGGTCGGTTTTCGAGTGGGAGGGATGGTAACGTGCGTACGACGCAAGTGACCTTTGAATCGCCGGGTCACCGCTTCCCCGGCTGTGCTTGGCGTATATAGCGAGCCGCCGGAGGGAGGCGATGTCCCGCTCGCTGTTGAACCGTGAGGGGTGATGGCTCCTGGATGGTCATGCTACGCGACCCTCAAGGTCGCACCTTCTTCTGCTGTGGTGCGGCGAGCATCAAGCGCCTTGATCAGGCTGCGCATCTGAGAGCGTGAGAGTTTTTCTCGCCACTTTGGTGATTGGCATGCAACTGGCTAATCTTTGGCGATGAGCAAAGCCCAGCACCAAGGCGAGGCGCCGGTCAGCCTGTTCGAGGAACTTCCGGCAGTCGATGCGCGACAA
>JBIKLC010000068.1:0-5951 GCA_044360025.1 Rubrivivax sp.
CGGCGGCTGCATTCCACGCTGGGCTACATCAGCCCCATGAAGTTCGAAGCAAACTGGCACGCGGGCCAGTCCCAGAAAGCCGCGTAACCGAGTGGCTAGGGACTACGTCGGACAGGGGCAAGGCCACCAATAGGCCAGAGTCATCTATGGGCCCGTTCTTTGGGCTGTTCCCCAAGGGAAGCGGGGATGCTGTAGGACCGCAGCGAACGTCCAGCGGAGTTGCGTCCTGCAGGTTGAGATAGGCCGACAGCACAGGGCGCATCCGCATCGCGCAGCGGCTTGGCCTTCTCCTGTGGGTCGGGCCCGGCGCCCCGCTTCGGGGACTGCGGCGCATCCGCTCCTGACCTCGTCGACGAGCCCGGAGCGCGGCTGCCCCAAAACGCCGCCAAGTGGCCGCAAAGCGGAGCCACCTAGACTGGGGCCCAAAGCGTTATTCCAACCATATCCATGCCGACTGCCTCGCAGGTCCGCCGAGCTGCGCCTCCGATACCTGATGCCAGTGGCGGCGTCCCGTCTGTCAACCCAGGCGCGCCGGCCAACAAGGTCGTGCGCTCGCCGCGCCTGGCTGGTGCGTCGACACCGGCCCCCGGGCCCGCAGCTGCAGCTGCGCCCTTGGGTGAACTGGCGGCTGCCCTGGCGCAACTGCGGCAGCGCTTGATGGGTTTGACAGGGTTGGGGTTTGCCCTATCTTCGGTGCTGTCCTTGGGTGGCGACGCGCCCAGGGTCGACCTGGCCACACAGCTGCTGCCGCGACTGCGGCAAAGCGGCGCCGGGCTCGATGGGGCCTTCGAGGCGCTGGCCGGCATGGTCGTCGAAACGACGTCCTGGCCCGATATTGACGGCCGGCGTCAGGCGCTGCAGTCCATGCTGACGCAATCGCGACGGCAGATCGAGTCGCTGGCGGCGCGGCAGCCGCAACAGGCGGCCGAGCAGCTGGCGAAGCTGTTCGCTCAGTTCGGGCTGCGCGCCGGCGGCGGGCATGCACGCTCCGAGCACGCGGGCAGGTTGGCTGTCGCGCGGGACATCCTGGCGCGCAGCGGTTTCTCAGCGCGCGCCACGGAGCAGCCCAAGCCTGCCGCGACCGGTGCGCCCCAGCCCCAGCCAGCCACCGCGATCGATCCGGCCGTGGCGATGGCACGGTCGGGTTTCAAGGCGGGGCTGGAGCGGGCGCGAGGGCTGAACGACGCAGTGCAGGCGCGGCTGGGGGCGTCTGGGGCGGGCTGGGCGCAGGCGCAGGAGCGGATCGCGGCGTTTTACTGGCAGGCGCCCGGGGGGCGGGCGGCGTTGCCGGTGCTTCAGGGCCTGCTCAATGAGGTGGAGGCCAGCCTGCAGGCGCTGCGGGCCGACTATCGGCAGGCCAACGCCCCGCTGGCGGCGCTCAAGGTGGCTGGCCAAGAGCTGGGACGCATCCGCGCCGGAGCAGGCGGGCAGGGGTTGGCGCCTCAGACGGAGCAGGCACACGCGCAGGTGACCGCCTGGGGGCAGGCGGGCGACGCAGCGCGCGGCCGGCTGAGCGAGCGCATCGACGCGCTGGCACAGTGGAAACAGGCGGCGCAGGGGCATGTGCAGGCGCTGCGGGCCCATGGGCCGGCGGCTGCGGCGGCTGGGCTAAGGTTGCCGCAGCCGCCGGCGACGATGTTCTCTCCGCAGGCCGTGCGGGCGTGGCGCGAGGCGCTGGGCGCCCTGCTGAGCCCGCGACACCAGGCCCCGGCTCGGAGCGACAGCCCTCCCGCCAGGCTGCCCCGGTTTGGGCAACGCTCGCCGCCCGGGCGGCAACCCGCGAGCCCGGCTGTAACCGGCACGAGGGTGGATCGTGCGGCGCTCGGGACTGCCGGCGAGATCAACGAACGGGCTCTGCGGAAGATGGCCGAGGCCCTGCGCATGGCCAGGGAACGCATCTACGAGGCCCGCACGACCCAGCTCGCGGGTGGCGATGGCTCGTCGGTGCAACGGATCTGCGCGGAGATCTACGCGCAGTCGGGCTTGGCCGGGCTGAGCGTGAGCTGGCCGCAGTTCCTGGCCCAGGCGTTGCAAGTCGGCCTTGAGCCTAAGGGCATGGGCGCTGCCGGGGGCGTCCGGGCATCCGGTGCGGCTGCCGGTGGCGGCGGGACCAACGGCTCCTTTGATTACCCTCAGCCTGAACAACAGCCGCAGCAGGGACGGGCCACTGCGCGTACCCCCGGCGGTGACGACGCGCTGCGCCGGCTGCAAGGTCTGCTGGACAGTTTTCCGGCGCGTCCCGATCACCTGCGGACTTGGAAGCCGGACAACTCCGTCAGCATCGTTCCCGGCAATCTGGGCCCGGATGCCCAAGAGGCGTACGCGCGTCTGAAAAGAACGGTCGGTGAGACTGGCGTGAACCGCATGGTGAATGCGCTGGTCATCGGGCACGGCGACGCATTCGGTCTGCAGGCTCTGGCCGATGCCTGGACCGACCGGACCGTGAGCCGAAGATCGCTGCCCAAACTCAGTGGGCAGATGCTGGTGGATATCGGATGTGTCGTTTTCGATAAACCGTTCGGTACGTTGAAGGATCTTCAGACCCTCGCCGGGACGGACGTGACGTCCACTGCGCCCGTCGTTTCGCCATTCAAAGGCGTGCTTCGTCCCGAGAACGATGGGAAGTATGTGGTCCCGTGGATCGATCCTTCGTTGGACGACCTGCTCCATTTCGACCGACTGGACGCCCGGCCACTTACCCCGGAGCAGGTCTTGAAGTCGCCATGGTTCATCGACCATCTGCATCGCACGGCGCAGCACTACGAAGACTTTCCGGAGCGCTCGCCGTCAGCGTTGAGGCCCTGGAGCGGACCGAACGAGCCAGGCTTTGCGGAGACCGCGGCCGCGCGAGAGGCGTTCTGGTACCTGCTGAAGTCCGCTGGGCTGGGCACAGGGCAGCTGCGCGAGCTGCCCTCTGGCGCCAGCACAAGCTGGGCCGATGCGGTGCGCAGCGTCCCTGAGCTCGAAGGCATCGACTTTGCCAGGGACTTCCGCGAAGTCCGGACATCCTTCCTGGAGGTGATCAGACACGCCCTTGGGTCGAGATCCCAGGAGTCGGCCGATGCCTTCAGCAAGAAGGATCGGGTCGCGCTCGGTGTGAAAGTCGAGGCGCTGCGACTGGCCGAGGCCACCTTGTCCAACGAAAAACTGCGCAGCGCGCTGTTCGAATCGTTGGTCCACGAATTCGTTTATCCCGACGCGATCGTCGCCTTCGGGCAGTCAGATGATTTCGTCCAGTGGGTGACGGAGCTGCTCTTGCAGCCGACGATCCGATCGGCGGGGCTGAGGATGAGTTGGGTGGCGGATCAACTCGTGGGTGAATTGAAGGACGCAGCCGGTCGGATCAGCGGAATGAGTCTGGCGGCATTCCCGACGCGATTAAGGGCGCTCGAAGGGCTCGCTCTCGGGCAGAACCCCCTCGCAGCCGCGATGCGCGATGCCGCAAGCGCTCGTGCAAAGTCCACTCAGCACGAACACGAACAGTTGCTGACCGAAGTCGCCCGATCGTTGCTTCAGAGCGGGCTTAGCCCGGGGGTTTCCCTGCCGGTCACCGCCGAATCGCTGCCAGATGCGATCGTGAAGCTGCTCGATCAGGCAGGAATACGGGCCTCTTTGGCACCGTCAGCCGATGGCGGCGTTGCTGAGGATCGCGGCGTTCCTGAGTTCATCGTCCACGCCCCCGAATCCGAAGCGGGAGCCATTTCAAGCCTGAACGTGGTGATGGACCGGGTCGTGGAAACGCTTTCGGAGCGCGGACTCCCGTCACGTTGGAAACGCAGCGCGCCGCCGCCTTGAACGCGTGGCCGGGGCGGCAGGCATGGCTAGAGTTCCGCGCATGGTGCTGCTCATGAATCACGCCCCCGACGCCGGTGGGGCGCTCGAGCTGGGCTTGCGCAACGGCCTGCAACCCCGCTTCGTGCCCACCGCGCAGAAGCTTGCCTGGCTTCGCGGCGCCCCCGCGATGCGGCGTCTGTTCGCGAAGGCCCGCGCGTGGCTTGGCGTGCCGATGCCGGGCGTCATCGCCCGCGCCGGGCTGCCGAAGGCGCTGTCGGCGGAGGTGGTCTTATGAGCGCGCAGGATCGTCCGGCGAGTGCCGCCGCACTGCCCCTGGAGGGCCTGGTCGTCGTGGAGTTCACGCACATGGTGATGGGCCCCACCTGCGGCATGGTGCTGGCCGACCTGGGCGCCGACGTGATCAAGGTCGAGCCGCTGGGCGGCGACCGCACGCGCACGCTGCTGGGCGCGGGGGCCGGCTTCTTCCCGATGTTCAACCGCAACAAGCGCAGCATCACGTTGGACCTGCACCACCCGCAGGGCGCCGCGCTGGCGCGCGAGCTGTGCGCCACGGCCGACGTCGTGATCGAGAACTTCAAGCCCGGTACGATGGCCAAGTACGGGCTCGACCACGCCGCGCTGGCGGCCGCCAACCCGCGGGTCGTGGTCGCCAGCCTGAAGGGCTTCCTGCCCGGCCCCTACGAGCACCGCACGGCGCTCGACGAGGTGGTGCAGATGATGGGCGGCCTGGCCTACATGACCGGCCGCCCCGGCGACCCGCTGCGCGTCGGCAGCAGCGTCAACGACATCATGGGCGGCCTGTTCGGCGCCATCGGCATCCTGGCCGCGCTGGTGCAGCGCGGCATCACCGGGCGCGGGCAGGAGGTGACCAGCGCGCTGTTCGAGAACAACGTGTTCCTCGTCGGCCAGCACATGCTGCAGTACGCGGTGACGGGGCGCCGGCCGGCGCCGATGCCCGCGCGCGAGAGCCCCTGGGCCGTGTACGACGTGTTCACGGTGGCCGATGGCGAGCAGATCTTCCTGGCCGCGGTGTCCGACGCGCAGTGGCGCAGCTTCTGCGACGCCCTGGGCCTGGCCGACCTGAAGGCCGACCCGGCGCTGACCACCAACAACCAGCGCGTGAAGGCCCGCGCCACGATGATGCCCGTGCTGCGCGAGCGGCTGGCAGCGTGGCGCGCCGACGAACTCGCCGCCACGATGGAGGCCGCGGGCCTGCCCTACGCGCCGATCCGCCGCCCCGAGGACCTGTACGACGACCCGCACCTCGTGGCCACCGGCGGCCTGGCGTCCATCGTGCTGCCCGACGGCGAGCGCGCTGGGCAGGCGGTGGGCACGACGCTGCTGCCCTTCACGCTGGGCGGCGTGCGCCCCGGCGTGCGGCTGGACCCGCCGCGCGCGGGCCAGCACACCCGCGAGACGCTGGCCGCGCTCGGCCACAGCGAGGCCGAGATCGACGCCATGCAGGCCGCCGGCTACGTGGCCTGAGAACACGTTTCTTCTGCAACCCGACGACAACGAGAAGGAGACGCCATGACCCACCCCACCACCCGACGCCGCCTGCTGGCCGCCACCGCCGCTGCCGCCGCGCTGCCCGCCTGGGCGCAGACCCCCGGCGAGAAGACCGTCCGCTTCGTCCTGCCCAACGCCACCGGCTCGGGCGTGGACGCCATCACGCGCGCCGCGCAGCCGGCGCTGGCCAAGGCGCTGGGCTTCCCGGTGGTGGTGGAGAACCAGCCTGGCGCCGGCGGCGTGCTGGGCCTGCAGACGCTGGCGCGCTCGGCGCCCGACGGCTTCACGCTCAGCGTGGTCAGCAACAACGTCGTCATCTTCCCCAGCGTCATCAAGAGCCTGCCCTTCGACATGCCGGGCGACTTCACGCCCATCGCCATCGTCGGCAGCACGCCCATCGTGCTGGTGGTCAACAAGAACGTGCCGGCTAACAACTCCAAGGAGTTCGTGGCGCTGCTCAAGAGCCGGCCAGGCCAGCTGAACTTCGGCTCCGGCGGCAACGGCACCATCCTGCACCTGGCCGGCGAGATGTTCCTCGACGAGGCCGGCGCCACCGCCAAGCACATCCCGTACAAGGGCGTGGGCCCGATGGTGACCGACCTCATCGGCGGCCAGATCGAGTTCGCCACCGTGGCGCTGCCCAGCGT
>JBIKLC010000003.1:0-169696 GCA_044360025.1 Rubrivivax sp.
CGGGCCGGCTGCTCGACCACATCGAGGCCAAGAACGCGGTGCTGAACCAGGTCGAGTACGTGGTGCTCGACGAAGCCGACCGCATGCTCGACATCGGCTTCCTGCCCGACCTGCAGCGCATCCTGTCCTACCTGCCCAAGGCGCGGCAGACGCTGCTGTTCAGCGCCACCTTCAGCCCCGAGATCAAGAAGCTCGCCGCCAGCTACCTGCAGGACCCGGTGCTGGTGGAGGTGGCGCGCCCCAACGCCACCGCCAGCACGGTGGAGCAGCGCTTCTACAGCACCACCGACGACGACAAGCGCGCCTTCATCCGGCAGCAGGTCAAGGCGCGCGACATCCGGCAGGCCATCGTCTTCGTCAACAGCAAGCTCGGCGCGGCGCGCCTGGCGCGTTCGTTCGAGCGCGACGGCCTGCGCACGCAGGCCCTGCACGGCGACAAGAGCCAGGACGAACGCCTGAAGGCGCTGGCCGCCTTCAAGGCCGGCGAGGTCGACCTGCTCGTGGCCACAGACGTGGCCGCGCGCGGCCTGGACATCGCCGACCTGCCGGCGGTCTTCAACTTCGACGTGCCCTTCAACGCCGAGGACTACGTGCACCGCATCGGCCGCACCGGCCGCGCGGGCGCCTCGGGGCTGGCCATTACGCTGGTCACGCGCGAAGACGCGCGCTTGGTGGCCGACATCGAGAAGCTCATCAAGAAGAAGATCGAGCTGGAGCCGGCGGAGCTTGAGGACGAGCGTCCGCGCCGCCGCGACGAGCGGCCCCGCACCCGCGACGACGAGCCCCCCCTCAGCGATCGGCCAGTGCGCGCCGAACGTGCCGAGCGCGGCGCGCCGCCGCCACGTGCCACGCCGCGACCGCCGGCCGATCCCATCTTCGATAAGCCCTACGAGCCCACGGCGGCCGGCGATGCGCCGCCCGCCTGGGAGTCAGCCCGGTCGGCCGCCCCAACGCCGCGCGCGCTGTCGCCCAACATCCGGCCCAAGCGCAAGGTCGGCGCGCTGCTCGGCGGCAACCGCTGAGGGCGTCGCAGCGGCCGAGCCCGCCTCAGCCGGCCAGCCAGGCGAAGACGGCCGGCAGCCGGTCGGGCAGCGCCAGCGGCTGGCGCCGCCAGGCGGCCACGGGGGCGCTGCGCGTGAAGCCGCCCTCCAGCGTGAGGCCCACGCTCACCGACAGCCGCGTCGTCGGCTGCAGCGCCTGCACCAGCGCCTGCAGCAGCGCGGCGTTGCGGTAGGGTGTCTCGATGGCCAGCTGGGTCTGGCCCAGGCGGCGCGAGCTGGCCTCGAGCTCGCGGATCCTGGCCGTGCGCGATTCGGCCTCCTGCGGCAGGTAGCCCACGAAGGCGAAGCTCTGGCCGTTCAGGCCGCTGGCGGCCAGCGCCAGCATCAGCGAGCTCGGCCCCGCCAGCGGCTGCACCGGCACGCCGGCCTCGTGCGCGGCGGCCACGAGCAGGCTGCCGGGGTCGGCCACGGCAGGCAGGCCGGCTTCGCTGAGCAGGCCGAGGTCGTGGCCCTGCAGCGCCGGCGCCAGCAGGGCGCGCCAGTCGATGGCCGCGGTGCCGGGCCGCGGGCTGCCCTTGGGCGGCCGGGGCAGTTCCACCAGCTGCAGCGCCTGCAGCGGCTGCGCCAGCGGCACGAGCTGGCCGACGCGCCGCAGCAGCGCGCGCGCCGACTTCGCGTCTTCCACCACCCAGTGCTGCAGCGCGGCCGCGCGGGCCAGCACGGCCTGCGGCAGCACGGCGTCCAGCGGCGTCTCGGGGGCGCCCAGGTCCAACGGCGCCGGCACCAGCCACAGCGTGCCGGGCGCCGTCATGCCCCGGCCAGCGGGTCGATGCCCGCCTCGCGCAGCAGCGCGCAGGTGCGGATCAGCGGCAGCCCCACCAGTGCCGTCGGGTCGTCGCTGTCGATGGCCTCCAGCAGCGCGATGCCCAGCGTCTCGCTCTTGGCACTGCCGGCGCAGTCGTAGGGCTGCTCGGTGCGCAGGTAGTGCTCGATCTCGGCTTGCGCCAGCGCGCGGAAGCGCACGCGCACCGGGGCCAGCAGGGCGCGCTCGAAGCCCGGCGCGACCACGGCCACGCCGGTCTGGAAGACGACGCTGCGGCCCGACAGCCGCGTGAGCTGCGCCACCGCGCGCTCGTGCGTGTGCGGCTTGCCGACGGGCTCGCCGTCGAGATCGGCCACCTGGTCGGAGCCGATCACCACCGCCCCGGGCTGGCGCGCCTGCACGGCGCGCGCCTTGGCCAGCGCCAGGCGCAGCGCCAGCGCGGCCGGGGCCTCGCCGGGCAGCGGCGTCTCGTCGACCTCGGGCGACACCACGTCGAAGGGCAGGCGCAGGCGTTGCAGCAGTTCGCGGCGGTAGCGCGACGTCGAGGCCAGGATCAGGGCAGGGCGCATGCCGCGATTGTGGCCGCCGCAGCGGCGCGGCCTGGCTGGCTACACTGACTTAACGCGGACACCCTCGCGTTGTTTTGATTGCCCGAGCCCGCACGCACCCCGACCATGGCCCGCGAACGTCGCACCGACCCCCTGGCCGCCCCCACGGCGGCGCTGTGCCGCGATGGCCAGACCCTGCTCGGCGCCTGGCCGCTGGCCGAGTTGCCGCGCCTGTCGGCCAGCCTGTTCGTGCCGCCGGCGGCCGACGAGCGGGTGGGCTGGCAGGCCCGCTTCAGCCAGGTTCAGCCGGTGGCCGGGCCGCCACAGCCCTGGCTGGAACTCGAAGCGCATGCTCACGTCACCTTGCAGTGCCAGCGCTGCCTGCAGGCCCTGCAGCAGCCGCTGGTGCTGGAGCGCCGCTTCCGCTTCGTGGCCAGCGAGGACGAGGCCGAGCGGCTCGACGCGGACAGCGACGACGACCACCTGGTGCTGGAGCCGCGGCTGGACCTGCGTTCCCTGGTCGAGGACGAACTCATCCTCGAACTGCCGCTGGTGCCGCGCCACGAGGGCCCTTGCCCGCAGCCGCTGCCGCAGCCCGAGCCCGCCGAGCCGGCCGACGAGGCGCGGCCCAACCCGTTCGCGGCGCTGGCGGCGCTGCGCAAGGCCGGCGACCCCGGCTGACCCGCGCCCGCCTGCGCTGATATACTGGCGGGCTTTGCGACGCGGACCACGCGCCCTGGACCAGGGCTGCTGACGGCGCGGCGCGCGGCCTGCGGCCTGCTGCAGGCGTTCTTTCGCAGCCCTCGCGGCTGCCCACTTTGCCGCTTCCAGCCGCTACGGAGCCCAGCCATGGCCGTCCAGCAGAACAAGAAGTCGCCGTCCAAGCGCGGCATGCACCGCTCGCACAACGCCGTCGCCGCCCCCGGCACGGCCGTGGAGTCCACCACTGGCGAGGTCCACCTGCGCCACCACATCAGCCCGACCGGCTTCTACCGCGGCCGCAAGGTCCTGAAGACCAAGGCCGACGCCTGACATCGCCTGCGCTGCGGCCCGCCGTGAGCGCTGAGCATTCCCCGCGCGTCCGCATCGCCGTCGACTGCATGGGCGGCGACCATGGCCCGGCGGTCACGCTGCCGGCCTGTCGCGCGTTCCTGGACAGCCACCCCGATGCCGAGCTGGTGCTCGTGGGCACCGCGGCCGCGCTCGCGCCCGCGGCCGGCTGGGCGCGCTGCACGCGCGTCGTCGCCACCGAGGTGGTGACCATGGACGACTCGGTCGAGGTGGCCCTGCGCCGCAAGCGCGATTCCTCGCTGCGCGTGGCGCTGCTGCAGGTCAAGGACGGCGACGCCACTGGCGTGCAGGCCTGCGTGTCCGCCGGCAACACCGGCGCCCTGATGGCCGTGGCGCGGTACATCCTCAAGACGCTCGACGGCGTCGACCGCCCCGCGATCGCCACCGTGATGCCCAACCGCAACGACGGCTACACCACCGTGCTCGACCTCGGCGCCAACGTCGACTGCACGCCCGAGCACCTGCTGCAGTTCGCGGTGATGGGCAGCGCCCTGGTGACGGCGGTGGACGGCAAGGCCGAGCCCGTGGTCGGCCTGCTGAACATCGGCGAAGAGGCCATCAAGGGCAGCGATACCATCAAGCGTGCCGGCGAGTTGCTGCGGGCGGCGGGCGAGGCCGGGCAGATCCGTTTCCACGGCAACGTCGAGGGCAACGACATCTTCAAGGGCACCGTCGACGTTGTCGTGTGCGACGGCTTCGTCGGCAACGTGCTGCTGAAAACCAGCGAAGGCTTGGCCTCCATGCTGAGCGACTTCATCAAGCAGGAGTTCACGCGCGGCCCCTTCGCCCGGCTGGCGGCCCTGGTGGCGCTGCCCGTGCTTAAACGCTTCAAGCGCCGGGTCGACCCGCGGCGCTACAACGGTGCCGCGCTGCTGGGCCTGCGCGGCCTGGTGTTCAAGAGCCACGGCTCGGCCGACGCCTACGCCTTCGAGGTGGCGCTGGCGCGCGCCCACGAGGCCGCGGCGCACCGCCTGGTGGACCGCGTGCGCGACATGATCGTGCCGACGCTGCGGGCCATGCCGGGCACGGCCGCCCAGGACGCCGGATGAGCACGGTCTATTCCCGCATCACCGGCACCGGCAGCCACCTGCCGCCGCGCCGCCTGAGCAACGACGACATGGCCGCCCTGCTGGCCAAGCGCGGGCTGGAGACCAGCGACGCCTGGATCGTCGAGCGCACCGGCATCCGCTTCCGGCACTTCGCCGACGAGGGCGTCGCCTGCTCCGACCTCGCGCTGCCGGCCTGCCGGGCGGCGCTGGAGGCCGCCGGACGCCGCGCCGAGGACGTCGACCTGATCGTCGTCGCCACGTCCACGCCGGACATGGTGTTCCCCTCCACCGCCACCATCCTGCAGAACAAGCTGGGCGTGCACGGTTGCCCGGCCTTCGACCTGCAGGCCGTGTGCTCGGGCTTCGTCTACGCGCTGACGGTGGCCGACGCGATGATCCGCACCGGCGGCGCGCGCTGCGCGCTGGTGGTGGGCGCCGAGGTCTTCTCGCGCATCCTCGACTTCGACGACCGCACCACCTGCGTGCTGTTTGGCGACGGCGCCGGCGCCGTGGTGCTGGAGGCCAGCGCCGAGCCCGGCATCCTGGCGTCCGACCTGCACGCCGACGGCCGCCACGCCGGCATCCTGTGCACGCCCGGCACGGTGGCCGGCGGGCAGGTGGTGGGCTCGCCGCTGCTGCGCATGGACGGCCAGGCCGTCTTCAAGCTGGCCGTGGGCGTGCTCGAGGACGCCGCCCGCGCCGTGCTGGCCAAGGCCGGCCGCACCCCCGAAAGCCTGCACTGGCTGGTGCCGCACCAGGCCAACATCCGCATCATGCAGGCCACCGCCAAGAAGCTGAAGCTCGCGCCCGAGCGGCTGGTGGCCACGGTGGCCGAGCACGGCAACACCTCGGCCGCCTCGGTGCCGCTGGCGCTGGACGTCGCCGTGCGCGACGGCCGCATCCGCCGCGGCGACAGCGTCATGCTCGAAGGCGTGGGCGGCGGCTTCACCTGGGGTGCGGTGCTGCTCGACTTCTGAGCCGCCGCGTTCTCGACACTCCCATCACGATCACCACGATGCCCGCTTTCGCCTTCGTCTTCCCGGGGCAGGGTTCCCAGTCGGTCGGCATGCTCGACGCCTGGGGCGACCACCCCGCCGTGCGCGACACCCTCGCCGAAGCCTCCGCGGCGCTGGGCCAGGACCTTGGTGCCCTCATCCACGACGGCCCGAAAGAGGCGCTGGAACTCACCACCAACACGCAGCCGGTGATGCTGACGGCGGCCATCGCCTGCTTCCGCGCCTGGCGCGCCGAGGGCGGCGCGATGCCCGCCGCGGTGGCCGGGCACTCGCTGGGCGAGTACAGCGCGCTGGTGGCGGCCGGCGCGCTGACGCTGGCCGACGCGCTGCCGCTGGTGCGCTTCCGCGCCGAGGCCATGCAGCGCGCCGTGCCGGTGGGCGCCGGGGCCATGGCCGCCATCCTGGGCCTGGAGGCCGCGGCCGTGCGCACCGGCTGCGAGCAGGCCGCGGCCGCCACCGGCGAGCCGGTGTCGCCGGCCAACTTCAACGATCCGAAGCAGACCGTCATCGCCGGCAGCAAGGCCGCCGTCGACAGGGCCTGCGAACTGCTCAAGGCCGCCGGCGCCAAGCGCGCGCTGCTGCTGCCGGTGTCCGCGCCCTTCCACTGCGCGCTGATGAAGCCGGCGGCCGACGAGCTGCGCGCTCGGCTGGCCACGGTGGCCATCGCCCCGCCGGCCATCCCGGTGCTGAACAACGTCGACGTCGCCGCCCCCGCCGAGCCCGACGCCATCCGCGACGCGCTCTTCCGCCAGGCCTTCGGCCCGGTGCGCTGGGTGGAGCTCACGCTGGCGCTCAAGGCCCGCGGCCTGCAGCACATTGTCGAGTGCGGCCCGGGCAAGGTGCTGTCCGGGCTCGTCAAGCGCATCGACGCCGAGATCCAGACCACCACCATCCTCGACCCGGCCAGCCTGAAGGCGGCCCAGGAGTTGCTGGCATGACGACGATCCCGACAACCGCGGCGCCCACCCCGCAGGTGGCCCTGGTCACCGGCGCCTCGCGCGGCATCGGCCGCGCCATCGCACTCAGGCTCGCGGCCGACGGCTTCCGGGTCGTGGGCACGGCCACCACCGAGGCCGGCGCCGCCGGCATCACCGAGGCGCTGGCGCCGCACGGCGGCGAGGGCATCGTGCTGAACGTGACCGACGGCGCGGCGCTGGACGCCGCCCTCGACGGCGTCGTCAAGCGCCACGGCGGCCTGCACGTGCTGGTCAACAACGCCGGCATCACGCGCGACATGCTGTCCATGCGCATGAAGGACGAGGACTGGGACGCCGTGCAGGACACCAACCTGAAGGCCGTGTTCCGCGCCTGCCGGGCGGCGTCGCGGCCGATGATGAAGCAGCGCTTCGGACGCATCGTCAACATCACCAGCGTCGTCGGCGTGGTCGGCAACGCCGGCCAGGCCAACTACGCGGCGGCCAAGGCCGGGGTGGCGGGCCTCACCCGGGCGCTGGCGCGCGAGCTCGGCCCGCGCAACGTCACTGTCAACTGCGTGGCACCCGGCTTCATCGCCACCGACATGACCGAGGGCCTGCCCGAGGCCGCCCGGGCCGCGCTGATGGCGCAGATCCCGCTCGGCCGCCTGGGCCAGGCCGACGAGGTGGCTGCGGCGGTGGCCTTCCTGGCCAGCCCCGGCGCGGCCTACGTCACCGGCACTGAGTTGCACGTCAACGGCGGCATGGCCATGGTCTGAGCGTCCTGCCGCCGCCCCCTGAGTCACCCGCACCCCCGGCCGCTAGAATCCGCGGCGTTTTTCCGATCCCACTCCTGGAGGAGTCATGAGCGATATCGAAGCCCGAGTCAAGAAGATCATTGCCGAACAGCTCGGCGTGCCCGAGTCCGACGTGACCAACGCGAAGGCCTTCGTGGCCGACCTGGGCGCCGATTCGCTCGACACCGTCGAGCTGGTGATGGCGCTCGAGGACGAGTTCGGCATCGAGATCCCCGACGAAGAGGCCGAGAAGATCACCACCGTGCAGCTGGCGATCGATTACGCAGTCGCGCACCAGAAGGCCTGAAGGGCAACCGGCCGCGCATGAGCACGCGTCGCAGGGTCGTCGTCACGGGTCTGGGGCTGGTCAGCCCGGTCGGCAACAGCGTCGAGGAGGGCTGGGCCAACCTGGTGGCCGGCCGCTCGGGCATCGGGCCGATCACGCGCTTCGACGCCAGCGCCATGGCCTGCCGCTTCGCCGGCGAGGTCAAGGGTTTCCGGATCGAGGATTACATCTCGGCCAAGGAAGCCCGCCACATGGACACCTTCATCCACTTCGGGATGGCGGCGGCCATGCAGGCGGTGCGCGACGCCGGCCTGCCCACTGGCGAGGCGCTGAGCGAGGAAGCCGCCGAGCGCATCGGCGTGATGGTCGGCTCGGGCATCGGCGGCCTGCCGATGATCGAGCAGACGCATGCCGACTACACGGCCAAGGGGCCTCGGCGCATCAGCCCGTTCTTCGTGCCGGCCTCGATCATCAACATGATCTCGGGGCACGTGTCCATCCAGTACGGCTTCACCGGCCCGAACCTGGCCATCGTGACGGCCTGCACCACGGGCCTGCACTGCATCGGCGAGGCCGGCCGGCTGATCGAGTACGGCGACGCCGACGTGATGGTCGCCGGCGGTGCCGAGAGCACGGTCAGCCCGCTGGGCATCGGCGGCTTCGCGGCGGCGCGCGCGCTGTCCACGCGCAACGACGACCCCGCCACCGCCAGCCGCCCCTGGGACAAGGACCGCGACGGCTTCGTGCTCGGCGAAGGTGCCGGCGTGCTGGTGCTCGAGGAGTACGAGCACGCGCGGCGGCGCGGCGCCAAGGTCTACGCCGAGCTCGCGGGCTTCGGCATGGGGGCCGACGCCTTCCACATGACCGCCCCCAACGTCGACGGCCCCAAGCGCAGCATGAAGGCGGCGCTGCGCAACGCCGGCGTCAACGCCAACGAGGTGCACTACCTCAACGCCCACGGCACGAGTACGCCGCTGGGCGACATCAACGAGACCAACGCCGTCAAGATGGCCTTCGGCGACCACGCCCGGCGGATGGTCGTGAACTCCACCAAGTCGATGACCGGGCACCTGCTGGGCGGGGCCGGTGGCGTCGAGTCGGTGTTCACCGTGCTGGCGCTGCACCACCAGGTCTCGCCGCCCACGATCAACATCTTCAGCCAGGATTCCGAGTGCGACCTGGACTACTGCGCCAACACGGCGCGCGAGATGCGGATCGACGTCGCGGTGAAGAACAACTTCGGCTTCGGCGGCACCAACGGCACGCTGGTGTTCCGGCGCGCCTGACGGGCCGCCCCAGCCGCACCCCGCGATGCGCTCGGCGCCCGCCGTCGAGGTGGCCGTGAGCCCGCCGGCGGCGGCGCGGCATGCCGTGGCGCTGCTGGCGGCGCTGGCCGCGGCCTCGATGGCGGCCTGGGTGGCCGGCCACGCCGGCGCGTCGCCGGCCTGGGGCTGGCTGGCGCTCGTGCCCGGTGCGGTGCTGGGGCTGCGGCTGGGGCCTCGAGGCCGGACCGTGCTGGCCTGGGACGGCGAGCGCTGGCACTGCGACGGCCGCCCCGGCCGCCTGGCCGTGCAGCTGGACCTCCACCACACCCTGCTGCTGCGCTGGCAGCCCGATGCCGGCGGCCCCGCGCGCTGGCTCCTGCCGCACCGCGCCGGTGTGGGCGCGCCGTGGCACGCGCTGCGCGTGGCGCTGTTCGCCGGCCGCGCCGCGCCGCCCACCGACCCCGCGGGCCAGCCGCCGCTGACGCCCTGAGCCGGCCCGGCCCATGACCACCGGCGAACCCGACACCGACGCGCAGCTGGTCGCCCGCGCCCAGCGCGGCGACCAGCGCGCCTTCGAGCTGCTGGTGATGAAGTACCAGCGGCGCATCGAGCGCCTCATCGGCCGCATGGTGCGCGACGACGCCCTGGTGCAGGACATCGCCCAGGAGAGCTTCATCCGCGCCTACCGGGCGCTGCCGCAGTTCCGCGGCGACAGCGCCTTCTACACCTGGATGTACCGGATCGCCGTCAACACCGCCAAGAAGGCGCTGGTCGACTTGAAGCGGGATCCGGTGATTCCCGAGTCCTCGATGCGACTTCCGGACGATGGCGACGAAACTTCCGTCCGCGAATTCGAACCAAGCGACGGCGAGACGCCTGAGGCGGTGCTGGCCAGCAAGGAGATCGCCCTGGCGGTGAACGCCGCGATCGAGGCGCTGTCCGAGGACCTGCGGCAGGCGATCACGCTGCGCGAGATCGAAGGCCTGAGCTACGAAGAGATTGCCGACGTCATGAACTGCCCCATCGGAACCGTGCGGTCGCGCATCTTCCGCGCCCGCGAGGCGATCGCGGAACGCCTGCGCCCGCTGCTCGACCGCCCCGAAGGCACCCGCTGGTAAGCCATCACTCTCCTCCGAAGTCCATTCAGCCATGTCTTCCCCCTCGCCCAGCCCGCATCCCGAGAGCACTGCCTCGACGTCACCCGAGTGGCTCTCGGCCGCCGCCGATGGCGACGCCGACGCGCTCGACCGTGCCCTGCGCGCGCTGCGGGAGGGCGACGCCGCCGGCAGCCGCGTGCGCGCCGACTGGCACGCCTACCACCTGATCGGCGACGTGCTGCGCACGCCCGACCTCGCCACGGCACCGGGCCACGATGCCGCCTTCATGGCCGGCCTGCGCGCGCGGCTGGCGGCCGAGCCGGTGGTGCTGGCGCCCGCGGCCTCGCGGGCGGCGGCGCCGCGCGGCGCGCGCTGGCGCGTGCCGGCGGCCGCGGTGGCCAGCGTCGCCGGGGTGGCGGTGGTGGCCGGGCTGCTGGTGATGTCGCGGGGCGGTGGCGTCGCCCCGGGCGCGGCGGTGCCGATGGCCGCGGTGCCCCAGGCCGCGCCGCGCGTTGAGCTGGCCTCCACGCCGGTGCTGCGCGACGGCGTGCTGCGCGACGCCCGCATCGAGGAGTTCATGCGCGTGCACCAGGGCGCGGCCGGCGGTCTTTCGCTGCTCCCGCCGGGCGTGCGCCAGGTCGACGTGACCGTGGCCCCCGTGCCGCAGCGCTGATGGGCCGCCTCGCCCTGTGGCGGGCGCTGTGCCCCGCTGTGCTGCCGTGGGCCCTGCTGCTGGCGGGCGCGGCGCCCGCGCAGGCCCAGCCGGCCGTCTCCGATACCCTGCTGCCCCCCGCCGAGGCGCGGCAGTGGCTGGCGCGGGCGCAGCAGGCGGCGCGCAACGGCAACTACGAGGGCACGCTGGTGTACAGCGTCGGCGGCCACTTCACGAGTTCCCGGGTGCGCCACTACCGCGTCGGCGAGCAGACCTTCGAACTGCTGGAGACTCTGGACGGCCGCCAGCACCGCATCGTGCGCCACAACGACCAGGTCCAGACCGTCTGGCCCGGCAGCCGGGTGGCCGTGATAGAGAAGCGCGAGACGTTGCCGGGCTGGAGCACTACGCCGCAGGCCGTCGACCCGCTGGCGCTGGAGAGCTACGAGCTGCGCCTGGAGGGCGCCGCGCGCGTGGCCGGTCGCGAGGCCCAGGTGCTGCGCATGCAGCCGCGCGACCTGCTGCGCTACGCCCAGCGCCTGTGGGCCGACAGGAGCACAGGCCTGATGCTGCGAGCCGACGTGCTGGCCCCCGCGGCCGAGGCCAGCGCGGCCCTGAACACGGCGCTGGAGTCGCATGCCTTCTCCGAGATCGGGCTCGGCGTGAAGCCGCGGCCCGAGCAGGTGACGCAGTGGCTCAACCGGCTCGACGGCTACCAGGTGACGCGCCCGCAGCAGCAGCGCACCACGCTCGAGGCCGAGGGCTGGAGCGTGGCGCGGCCGGTGCAGGGCTTCGTGCTCGCCGGCTGCCTCAAGCGCGGGCTGGGCGCGCCCGGCGAGGGCGGTGCCGTGATGCAGGCGGTGTTCACCGACGGGCTCACGCACGTGTCGGTGTTCGCCGAGCCCTACCAGCCCGAGCGTCACCGCCAGGAACTGCACGCCCAGCGCGGCGCCACGGCCACGCTGGCAGCCCGCCGCGACACGCACTGGATCACCGTGATGGGCGACGTGCCGGTGTCCACGCTGCGTCTGTTCGCCGACGCGCTGGAGCGGCGCAAGCCCTGAAAGTGCCTGCCGCGCCCCGATCCCCCTCGTTCGATTTGTTCCTCCTGCCTGTCCACGCCATGAAGCACCGCCAACGCACCCTCGATCGAATCAATCCCTGGATCGCGCCGGGCCTGCTGAGCCTGGCGCTGGTCGCGCCGGCCACCCTGCTGACGCTGCAGCCTGCCCAGGCCCAGCCGCAGGCCGCGGTGAGCGGCCTGCCCGACTTCACCGAACTGGTGGAGCGCGTGAGCCCCAGCGTCGTCAACATCCGCACCACCGAGCGGCGCAACAGCGCCGCCGCTGGCGGCGGCAACATCGATCCCGGCCTGGAAGAGTTCTTCCGCCGCTTCGGCATCCCCATGCCCAACCAGCGGCCGGGCCCGCGCGGCGGCCCGCGGGGTGACAGCGAGGAGGACGCCACGCCGCGGGGCGTGGGCTCGGGCTTCGTCCTGAGCGCCGACGGCTTCATCATGACCAATGCGCACGTCGTCGACGGTGCCGACGAGGTCATCGTCACGCTCACCGACAAGCGCGAGCTCAAGGCGCGGATCGTCGGCACCGACCGCCGCACCGACGTGGCCGTGGTCAAGGTCGAGGCCACCGGCCTGCCGGCCGTGCGCATCGGCGACGTCAACCGCCTGAAGGTGGGCGAGTGGGTGATGGCCATCGGTTCGCCCTTCGGCCTGGAGAACACCGTGACCGCCGGCATCGTCAGCGCCAAGCAGCGCGATACCGGCGACTTTCTGCCGTTCATCCAGACCGACGTGGCCATCAACCCGGGCAACTCCGGCGGCCCGCTGCTGAACATGCGCGGTGAGGTCGTGGGCATCAACTCGCAGATCTACAGCCGCTCCGGCGGCTTCATGGGCATCAGCTTCGCGATCCCCATCGACGAGGCCATGCGCGTGGCCGAGCAACTGCGCACCGTGGGCCGCGTGATCCGCGGTCGCATCGGCGTGCAGATCAGAGAGGTCGGCAAGGAGGTGGCCGAGTCCCTCGGGCTCGGGGCCGCGCGCGGCGCGCTGGTCACGGGCGTGGAGCGCGACCAGCCGGCCGACAAGGCGGGTGTGGAGGCCGGCGACATCATCCTGCGCGTCGACGGCAAGGCGGTGGAGCGCTCGTCCGACCTGCCGCGCCTGATCGGGGGCCTGAAGCCGGGCTCCAAGGCCGTGCTGCAGGTGTTCCGTCGCGGGGCCACGCGCGACCTCACGGTGACGATCGGCGAGTTCGAGGCCGAGCGCCCCACCCGGCGTGCCGCCGCCGAGCCCAACGCACCACCGGCCGCCGCCAAGAGCACGCTGGGCCTGGGCGTGAGCGAGCTCACCGAGGCGCAGAAGCGCGAGCTGCGCCTGAAGGGTGGCGTGCGCGTCGACAACGTCGACGGCCCCGCCGCCCGCGCCGGCCTGCGCGAGGGCGACGTCATCCTCGCGCTGGACAACACGGAGGTCACCGACCTGCGCCAGTTCAACGCCACCGTGCAGCGGTTGGACAAGGCAGGCACAGTCACCGCGCTCGTGCGGCGCGGCGAGTGGGTCAACTACGTCGTCATCCGCCTGGGGCGCTGAGCCCACTGCAGCCCGGCGCCGCAGCCCGGCGAGCACCCGAGTGGCTCGTCGGGTCTTTCCGCAATGTGGCATTTCAGATGTCAGCGCGATGCCTCAGGGCGGGTCGTTGAGCTGGAACCCGAAGGTTCCGCTGCGGGCGAAAAGTGAGTGGTCTCTCACTTCAAGCCATCGACACCGGGGATTAGGCAGTCTGACGTCTAAAATGTCGGACTTAGACGGCCGATTCAGCCGGCTCGGCGGGGCTGCGTGGCGAGGTCGCGACACGACTGCGGGGTGGGCAGGAACTGTGGATGATTTGTGTATAACTTTTCCTGTCGGAAACCCGCAACGGCCGGAAATCAAGCATTGGCGCGGGTTCCCGGCCGGTCCTTTTGGCTACAATGGACTTCCAACAAGCAGTTGCCAAACGTTCTGTTGGAAGGCGCGTCACCCCTTGGACGCGCCTTTTTTTTGTTTGGCTTCGGCATCGCGCACTGAGGCCCGAATGCGGCCCGCGAGGCCCTGGCCCGAGCCGACGTTGCGGCACCGCCTGCTGCACGGCAAGGCCGGCACGAACCCATGAACCACATCCGCAACTTCTCCATCATCGCCCACATCGATCACGGCAAGAGCACGCTGGCCGATCGACTCATCCAGCGCTGCGGCGGCCTGAGCGACCGCGAGATGGAGGCGCAGGTGCTCGATTCCATGGACATCGAGCGCGAGCGCGGCATCACCATCAAGGCGCAGACCGCGGCGCTGCAGTACACGGCGCGTGACGGCCGGGTCTACAACCTGAACCTGATCGACACGCCCGGGCACGTCGACTTCTCGTACGAGGTGAGCCGCTCGCTCAGCGCCTGCGAGGGTGCGCTGCTGGTGGTGGACGCCAGCCAGGGCGTGGAGGCGCAGACGGTGGCCAACTGCTACACGGCGCTGGAGCTCGGCGTCGAGGTCGTGCCCGTGCTCAACAAGATGGACCTGCCGCAGGCCGACCCCGAGAACGCCAGGTCGGAGATCGAAGACGTCATCGGCATCGATGCCGAGCACGCCATCCCCTGCAGCGCCAAGACGGGCATGGGCATCGACGACATCCTCGAGGCCGTGATCGCCCGCATGCCGCCGCCGCGTGGCAACCCTGACGGCCCGCCGCGGGCGATGATCATCGACGCCTGGTTCGACAACTACGTCGGCGTCGTGATGCTGGTTCGCGTGGTCGACGGCAAGCTCGGCAAGGGCGAGCGCATCCGGCTGATGGCCACCAACGCCGTCTACGGCATCGAGCACCTGGGCGTGTTCACGCCCAAGAGCGTGCCGCGCGACGAGCTGCGCGCCGGCGAGGTGGGCTTCGTCATCTGCGGCATCAAGGAGCTGGCCGCCGCCAAGGTGGGCGACACCCTCACGCTGGAGAAAAAGCTCACCAACAACGCCGGCCCGGCCACCGAGCCGCTGCCGGGCTTCAAGGAGATCCAGCCGCAGGTCTTCGCCGGCCTGTACCCGACCGAGGCCAGCGAGTACGACCAGCTGCGCGACGCCCTGGAGAAGCTCAAGCTCAACGACTCCAGCCTGCGCTACGAGCCCGAGGTGAGCCAGGCCCTGGGCTTCGGCTTCCGCTGCGGCTTCCTGGGCCTGCTGCACATGGAGATCGTGCAGGAGCGGCTGGAGCGCGAGTTCGACCAGGACCTGGTGACCACCGCGCCCAGCGTGGTCTACGAGGTCGAGCTGAACGACGGCACGGTGCTGGAGGTCGAGAACCCCAGCAAGATGCCCGACCTGGGCCGCATCCGCGAGATCCGCGAGCCCATCGTGACCGTGCACCTGTACATGCCGCAGGACTGCGTCGGCCCGGTGATGACGCTGGCCAACCAGAAGCGTGGCCTGCAGCTGAACATGGCCTACCACGGCAAGCAGGTCATGCTGACCTACGAGCTGCCGCTGGCCGAGATCGTGCTGGACTTCTTCGACAAGCTGAAGAGCGTCAGCCGCGGCTACGCCAGCATGGACTACGAGTTCAAGGAGTACCGCGCCGCCGACGTCGTGAAGGTCGACATCCTGATCAACGGCCAGCGCCTGGACCCGCTGGCCATGATCGTGCACCGCTCGCAGAGCCAGTACCGCGGCCGCGCCGTGGCCGCCAAGATGCGCGAGCAGATCCCGCGCCAGATGTACGACGTGGCCATCCAGGCCGCCATCGGCGCGAACATCATCGCCCGCGAGGACATCAAGGCCCTGCGCAAGAACGTGCTGGCAAAATGCTACGGGGGTGACATCACGCGCAAGAAGAAACTGCTCGAGAAGCAGAAGGCCGGCAAGAGGCGCATGAAGCAGATCGGTTCGGTGGAAGTGCCGCAGGAGGCCTTCCTGGCCATTCTGCAGGTCGATGAATGAGCCCCACACTTCCTTGATGGTTGCATGAGCACACTCACCGCTGCGCTGTATGGTGTCCTGGTCGCCTACCTCGGCGGCTGGTTCTTCGGGTTATGGACAGGCAACTTCTCGTTGTTGCTGTTCGTGCTGACGCTCGTCACGCTGGGTTACTGGCTGGCCGAGCGATTCCGCTTCAAGCCGACGCGCGAGGCCGCGGCCGCTGAACTGCAGCGCCAGGATGCGGTGCGCCGTACCGAACTGGCCCGGATGGGCATCGACAAGGTCGACGGCGACATCGTCGCTGCCAAGGACGGTCTGCTCATGCAGCCCTGGTGGCTCGAATGGACAGCCGGGCTGTTCCCAGTGATCCTGATCGTGTTCCTGCTGCGCAGCTTCCTGTTCGAGCCGTTCAAGATCCCGTCGGGCTCGATGATCCCCACGCTGCTCGTGGGCGACCTGATCCTGGTGAACAAGTTCCACTACGGCGTGCGGCTGCCGGTGATCAACACCAAGATCGTCGACAACAATTCCGTGCGCCGAGGCGACGTGATGGTGTTCCGCTACCCGGTGGACCCGCGCCAGGACTACATCAAGCGTGTCGTTGGCCTGCCCGGCGACACGGTGACCTGGGCCAACCAGAAGCTCGCGCTCAACGGCCAGCCTGTGCCCATCACGCCTCAGGGCGAGTTCTACGAGGCGGACTCGCGTCGCTACGAACCGCAGTTCTCCGAGAGGCTGGGCGAGGTCGAGCACCGCATCCTGGTGGATCCGCGCCGCCAGTCGTGGTTCGGGCCCGATCCCAAGACCTTTCCCTTCGCCGACCAGTGCCGATACACGGCTGAGGGTGTCACTTGCAAGGTGCCGCCCGGGCATTATTTCTTGATGGGCGACAACCGCGACAACTCGCAGGACTCGCGCTATTGGGGTTTCGTTCCGGACGAGAATATCGTTGGCAAGGCGTTCTTCGTCTGGATGAACTTCGGCAACCTGGGCCGCATCGGTCCGTTCCACTGAAGGCCTGTTCCATGACCCTACCTGGTTCCCATCGCCCGCGCGCAAGGCAGCGCGGCCTCACGCTGTTTGGCCTGCTGTTCTGGGCCCTGATCGTCGGCTTCGCCGGCTACTTGCTGGTGCGCGTGTTGCCCACGGTGAACGAGTACCTCACGATCCAGCGCGCCATCAACAAGATCGCCGCCGATCAGCCCACCACCGTGGCCGAGGCGCGCGCCGCCTTCGACCGCCAAAAGGACGTCGAATACAGCATCACCGCCATCACCGGCAAAAACCTCGTGGTGACCAAAGAGAACGACCGCGTCGTGCTGGCTTTTGCTTACGACAAGGAGATTCCGGTCATGGGGCCGGTCTACATCCTCATCAAGTACGAGGGCCGCTCCAAGCCCGGCCGCTGAGGACAGCCCCCGCTCCGTGACCGCCGACGCCCGCCTGAGCCCGCCGCTGGAGTCGCTCCAGCGCCGCCTGGGCCACCGCTTCGCCAACTCGGCGCTGCTGCTGCGCGCGCTCACGCACCGCAGCTTCGGCGCCGACCACAACGAGCGCCTGGAGTTCCTGGGCGACACGGTGCTGGCGCTGGCGGTGTCCGAACTGCTGTACGAGCGCTTCTCGGGCAGCGACGAGGGCGACCTCACGCGCGTGCGCGCGCACCTCGTGCGCGAGGACAGCCTGCACAAGGCCGCGTTGGCCCTGGGCCTGCCCGAGCTGCTGCGCCTGTCGGAGGGCGAAGCCCGCGGCGGCGGTGCGCAGCGCCCGTCGATCTTGGCCGACGCGCTGGAGGCACTGATCGGCGCCGTGTTCCAGGACGGCGGCTACGCCAAGGCACGCTCGCTGGTGCAGGGCCTGTTCGGCGAGGTCATTCAGGCCACCGAGGCCGAGAGTTGGACGAAGGACGCCAAGACCGAGCTGCAGGAGTGGCTGCAGGCGCGCCGCATCGCCGTGCCCAGCTACCGCATCGTGGCCACGCGCGGCCAGGCCCACGCGCAGACCTTCGAGGTCGAGTGCGCCGTGCCGGCCCTGGAGCGCCGGGCCACGGGCCAGGGCCGCTCGCGCCGCGCCGCCGAGCAGGAGGCTGCGCGCCGGCTGCTGGGTGAGCTGAAGGCGCAGGACGGCGCCGCGTGACCGACGCCGCCAAATCCGACGCCGGCCCGCGGCGCTGCGGCCTGGTGGCCATCGTCGGCCGCCCCAACGTCGGCAAGAGCACGCTGCTCAACGCGCTGGTGGGGCAGAAGGTCAGCATCACGTCCGACAAGGCACAGACCACGCGCCACCGCATCACCGGCATCCGCACGCTGGGCGGCACGCAGTTCGTGTTCGTCGACACCCCCGGCTTCCAGACCCGTCACGGCCAGGCGCTGAACCGCACGCTCAATCGCACGGTGCTGGCCACGCTGGCTGACGTCGACGCGGTGCTCTTCGTGTGCGAGGCCGGCCGCTTCAGCCTGGCCGATGCGCAGGTGCTGGCGCTGCTGCAAGGGGATACGCAAGGACGGGGCATGGCCCGCAAGCCCGTGCTGCTGGTGGCCAACAAGCTCGACGCGCTGGCACGCCGGCAGGACGTGCTGCCCTGGCTGAAGGGCATGCAGGAGCGCCATGCCTTCGCCGAGTTCGTGCCCATGAGCGCACGCAAGCCCGGCGACATCGAGCGCCTGCTCGAGATCGTCGCCCGCCACCTGCCCGAGCAGGACTGGCTGTACGAGGAGGACGCGCTCACCGACCGCAGCGAGCGCTTCATGGCCGGCGAGATGATCCGCGAGAAGCTGTTCCGGCTGACGGGCGACGAGCTGCCGTACACCAGTACGGTCGTCGTCGAGCAGTTCGAGGAAGAGGACCCCGAAGCCGAGCCGCGCCGCATCCGCCTGGCTGCCACCATCGTGGTGGAGCGCGACGCGCACAAGGCCATGGTCATCGGCGAGGGCGGCGAGCGCATCAAGCGCATCGGCACCGAGGCGCGCCAGGAGCTCGAGCGGCTGTGGGGCGCGAAGGTCTTCCTGGAGCTGTGGGTCAAGGTGCGCTCAGGCTGGGCGGACGACGAGGCCCACCTGCGGAGCTATGGCTACGAATAGGCCCGCGCGGCGCACGCCCGCGCCGCAGCCGGCCTTCGTGCTGCAAGGCCACGACTGGAGCGAGAGTAGCCTCATCGTCGAGCTGTTCACGCGCGGGCTCGGGCGCGTGGCGACGGTGGCGCGCGGCGCCAAGAAGCCTACTTCGAACTACCGCGCGCTGCTGCTGCCCTTCCAGCCCGTGGCCGTGCTGCTGGGCGCGCCGCCCCGCAACGCCGACGAAGACGGCGGTCACGACCTGCTGCCGCTGCGCAGCGCCGAGTGGGCGGGCGACTGGGCCGCGGCCCGCTTGGCCGACGGCAGCGGCGGGTGGCCGCTGCTGCGCGGCGCCGCGCTGTTCAGCGGCTTCTACCTGAACGAGCTGCTGCTGAAGGGCCTGGGGCGGCAGGATCCGCACGAGGCGCTGTTCGACGACTACGCCGCGGCCCTGGCCGCGCTGGCCGCGCCCGAGGGCGACCGCGACGAGGCCGCCGTGCTGCGCGCCTTCGAGCTGGTGATGCTGCGCGACACCGGGCTGCTGCCCGACCTCTCGGTGGCCACGCTGACCGCCGAGCCGCTGGCCGAGGACGGCCACTACACGCTGGACCCCGCGCACGGCCTGGTGCCCGCGCCCGACGGCGCCACCGGCGCACGCTGGACGGAGCTGGAGGCCGCGCTCTCGGCCGCCGGGGCGCGGCGCTTCGACGCGCTGCTCGCGGCCTGCCGCGGCGCGGCCGGGCCATTGCGCCGGCCCCTGCAGGGCCTGCTTCACTATCATCTGGGCCACACGCCGATGCGCACGCGCGAGGTCCTGCGGGGCGTGCAGAAACTCCAGCTGCCATGAACCCGCTCGTCCTCGACCCCGCCGCGCCCCGGCACGCCGGCACCGCGCTGTCGGTCAACGTCAACAAGGTCGCGCTGCTGCGCAACACGCGCCACCTGGGCATTCCCAGCGTGTTGCGCGCCGCCACGCTGTGCCTGCAGGCCGGGGCCGACGGCATCACGGTGCACCCGCGGCCCGACGAGCGCCACATCCGCGCCCACGACGTGCACGAACTGGCCGGGTTGATGAAGGACTGGCCGCAGGCCGAATACAACATCGAGGGCAACCCCTTCCACAACCTGATGGGGTTCATCCGCGAGCTGTCGTCCAAGGGCATGCGGCCGCACCAGGCCACCTTCGTGCCCGACGGCGAAGGCCAGTTCACCAGCGACCACGGCTGGAACCTCGCCGCCGACGGCGAGCGCGTGAAGCCGCTGATCGACGAGTGCCGCGCGCTGGGCGTGCGCGTGAGCCTGTTCATGGACGCCGAGCCCGGCGCCATGGCGCTGGCGCGCGCCGTGGGCGCCGACCGGGTGGAGCTCTACACCGAGCCCTATGCCGCGGCGGCCGCCGAGCAGGGCACGCCGCGGCAGGCGGAGCAAGTCGCGCGCTTCGCCGCCACCGCGCGCGCCGCCCACGTGGCGGGCCTGGGCGTGAACGCCGGCCACGACCTGAACCTGCAGAACCTCACCGACTTCCTGCGCGCCGTGCCCGGCGTGGCCGAGGTGTCCATCGGCCACGCGCTGGTGGCCGATGCCCTGGAGCACGGCCTGCCCGAGACGGTGCGCGCCTACCGCCGCGCCATCGCCGCAGCCGCGGCGCCGGCAGGGGCCGGCCGGTGATCGTCGGCGTCGGCACCGACGTCTGCGACGTGCGCCGCATCGAGGCCACGCTCGCGCGCCGCGGCGACCGCTTCCCCGAGCGCGTGCTCGGCCCGCGCGAGCAGCAGGTGTTCGCGGCGCGGCGCGCCCGCGTCGACAGCCGCGGCCTGCGCTACCTGGCCACGCGCTTCTCGGCCAAGGAGGCCTTTTCCAAGGCCATCGGGCTGGGCATCACCAGCCCGATGCGATGGCGCGACTGCGAGATCCTCAACCACCCCAGCGGCCAGCCCTACATCCGCCTGGACGGCGAGCTTGCGCGCTGGTTCGCGGCGCGCGGCTGGGTGGCCCACGTCAGCGTCACCGACGAGACCGACTACGCGGCGAGCTTCGTCGTCGTCGAAACCGCACCCCCTTCAGCATGAGCCTCGAACAAGCCCCCGTCGTGCTCGATATCGCCGGCACCACGCTGTCGAAGCACGACCGCCGCCGCCTGAAGCACCCGCTCACCGGCGGTCTGATCCTGTTCGCGCGCAACTGGGTGGACCGTGCCCAGCTGACCGATCTGTGCGCCGAGATCAAGTCCGTTCGCCCCGACGTGCTGATCTGCGTCGACCACGAGGGCGGCCGCGTGCAGCGCTTCCGCACCGACGGCTTCACGCACCTGCCGCCCATGCGCGCCCTGGGCGAGCTGTGGATGAAGGACGCCATGGCCGCGCAGGACGCCGCCAGTGCCTGCGGCCACGTGCTGGCCGCCGAGTTGCGCGCCTGCGGCGTGGACCTGAGCTTCGCGCCCGTGCTCGACCTGGATCACGGCAGCAGCGGCGTCATCGGCGACCGCGCCTTCCACCGCGACGCGCGGGTGGCCACGGTGTTGGCCAAGGCCGTGGCGCACGGCATGCTGCGCGCGGGCATGGCGCACTGCGGCAAGCACTTCCCCGGCCACGGCTTCGCCGCGGCCGACAGCCACGTGGCCGTGCCGGTGGACGGGCGCAGCCTGAAGGCCATCCTGGCCGACGACGCTGCGCCCTACGGGTGGCTGTCCAGCACGCTGACGGCGGTGATGCCGGCGCACGTGGTCTACCCCAAGGTCGACGCGCGCCCGGCGGGCTTCTCGCCCCGCTGGCTGCAGGACGTGCTGCGCGGCCAGCTGGGCTTCACCGGCGCCGTCTTCTCCGACGACCTCAGCATGGAAGGCGCGCGCCACCTCGACGGCGGCACGCTCACCTATGCCGAGGCCGCCGTGGAGGCGCTGGAGGCCGGCTGCGACCTGGTGCTGCTGTGCAACCAGAGCGCCGACGGTGGCGCGGCCGTGGACGCGCTGCTCGACGGCCTGGCAGAGGCCGCGGCCAGCGGGCACTGGCGCCCCAACCCCGACGCCGAGCAGCGCCGCACCGCGCTGCTGCCGTCCAGCCTGCCGCTGGCCTGGGATGAGCTCATGCGCGACCTGGCCTACCAGCACGCGCTCGAACGGGTGCCCTGAAGCCTCGATCAGCGCCTGGGCATGGCGCAGGCCGGCGCGTGTGTGTGGCTGTCCTGCCCCGTGAAGACGGTCTCAGCGGCGGCGGCTTGCTTGGGGGGCAGGCTTCGACGTCGACCGCTTCGCCGCCTTGGGGGCGGCGCGGCGGCGCGCGCCGGCCGGCGGCGCGGGCTGCAGGTAGGCGTTGAACACCCAGCCCTCGATGTCGCCCTGGCTCACCACCTGGACGCGGCTCCAGCGCTCGCCCGGCTCCAGCAACGCCACTTCGGTGCCGCCCTTGAGCGCCGGTGCCACTGGGGCTGCCGCGGCATCGGGGCCGCTGCGGATGTTCAGGCGGCTGGCGGTGACGACGAAGCGCGGGAAATCGTCCTGCTGGCGGCCGGCCACGCGTGCGACCAGCGAGGCCATCGGAAAGGCCGGGCCGGGATCGCTCTTGCGGCCGCGCGCGATGTCTTCGTGGCCCAGTACCTCCTTCAGGCCGTAGTGCGTCACCAGCAACTCGGCCAGCTCGAACGCCCGCGCGATCTGCGGCTCGGTGTAGGCGTGCCAGGCCTGCTCGACCGTGCCGTGCTTGTGGCGGGCGACCACCACCTCGTCGTCGGGGTAGAAGCGGCCGAAGGACGAGGCGTAGCGGTCGCCCACCTTGCGCAGGATGCCGGCGTTGTCCATCTCGATGCCGATGGAGAAGTTGTTCATGCCCGTGAGCCCCGCCCAGTGGCTGATGCCGGCGTGCCAGGTGACGACGTTGAACGGCGCGAGCTGGATGATCTCGCCCGCGCGGCCCAGCACGACGTGCGCCGAGGCTTTGGCCGCCGGATTGCAGAGCCAGTCGGCCGAGCTGCTGGCGGAGCTGCCGGCGGTGTAGTGCATCACCAGGTATTGCGGCACCAGCGGGCTGCCGCGGTTGGGCGTCTGGCGCTGGGTGACCTGATCGCCTTGCAGCAGATGGTCCTGGATGCTCAGCATGCTCGCTCCTGGGCAGTTCGGTGCCAGGGCATGCTAAGCAGCGACCAGGGGCGGGTCAATATGCCGACGCCGCCCAGCGACCTGGGTCTTGGCCTTCAGGACGCTGACGGCAACGGGCGGCTCTTCTCGGCCCGTAGCGGCCACCCCGGCCCAGGCCCTCAGCCGATCTCGTGGGCCGCCATCAGCTCCAGCGCCCTCACCAGCGCGGAGTGGTCGGCCTCGGCCAGGCCGTTGGCCGCGCAGACCTGCATCAGCTGCGCCGCGTTCGCCGTGCCCGGCAGGGCCACGCCGAGCGTCTTGGCACCTTGCAGCGCCAGGTTCAGGTCCTTCTGGTGCAGCTGGATGCGGAAGCCCGGGTTGAAGCTGCGCTTGATCATGCGCTCGCCGTGCACCTCGAGGATGCGGCTGCTGGCGAAGCCGCCCATCAGCGCCTGGCGCACCTTGGCCGGGTCGGCCCCCGCCTTGGCCGCGAACACCAGCGCCTCGGCCACGGCCGCGATGTTCAGCGCCACGATGATCTGGTTGGCCACCTTGGTCGTCTGGCCGTCGCCGCTGCCACCCACGTGTGTGATGTTCTTGCCCATGGCCTGCAGCAGCGGCAGCGCGCGCGCGAACGCAGCCTCACTGCCACCCACCATGATGGTGAGCGACGCCGCCTTGGCCCCCACCTCGCCGCCGGAGACCGGCGCGTCCAGATAGTCGCCGCCGAGCGCGCGGATGCGGGCCGCGAAGTCCTTGGTGGCCATGGGCGAGATGCTGCTCATGTCCACCACCAGGGTGCCGGACTTCAGCCCTGCGGCCACGCCCTCGTCGCCGAACAGCACGCGCTCGACGTCGGGCGTGTCGGGCAGCATCAGGAACACGATCTCGCTCTGCTCGGCCACGGCCTTGGCGCTGGCCGCGCTGCGCGCGCCGGCGGCGCTGATGGCGTCGGGCACCTTGCTGCGCGTGTGCACCGTCATGGCGTGCCCGGCGGCGATCAGGTGGCCGCACAGGGGCGCGCCCATGATGCCGAGGCCGATCCATCCGAGGTTCATTGGAAACGCTCCATCCAGTTGAGGCCGACTTCGGTGGCGCCGGCGGGTTTGTACTCGCAGCCCACGTGCCCGGTGTAGCCGATGCGGTCGAGGTGGGCGAACAGGAAGGGCCAGGCGATCTCGCCCGTGCCGGGCTCGTGGCGGCCCGGGTTGTCGGCCACCTGGATGTGGCCGATGCGCGGCAGCAGCCGCTCGATGGTCGCGGCGAGCTCGCCCTCGGTGCGCTGCTGGTGGTACACGTCGTACTGCAGCTTCAGGTTGGGCGCGCCGACCTCGTCCATCAGCGCGATCGCGTCGTCGCTGCGCTGCACCACGAAGCCGGGCACGTCGAAGCGGTTGATGGGCTCGATCAGCAGCGTGAGTCCGGCCTGCTGCAGCGCCGCCGCGGCGTAGCGCAGGTTGGCCACCAGGGTGGCGCGACCCTCGGCCGCCGTCACGCCGGCCGGCAGCTTGCCCGCCAGGCAGTTCAGGCGCGGCACCTGCAGCACGGTGGCGTACTCGATGGCCCGCGCCACGCCCTGCCGGAACTCGGCCGTGCGGCCGGGGTCGGCGGCGATGCCGCGGTCGCCGGCGGCCCAGTCGCCGGCCGGCAGGTTGTGCAGCACCAGGGTCAGGCCGTGGCGCACGAGTTCCTCGCGCAGCACGGTGGCCGGCTGCTCGTAGGGGAACTGCAGTTCTACGGCGGTGAAGCCGGCGCGCGCGGCGCGCCCGAAGCGATCCAGCAGCGGCACCTCGGTGAACAGCATCGACAGGTTGACGGCGAACTTGGTCATGGCGGTCTCCTCCAGCAGGCCGGCGGCCACCAGGCCTTCGCGGCCCTCGGGGTGGCGGGAGTTGATGTCCTCGAACTCCTCGAACTCGTCGATCTTGTCGATCTTGTCGATCTTGGTGCCCAACGCAAGCTTGCCACCGAATTGAGGAGGCATTCCACCACCACCGGCGGCTCGGCCATGCTCTGGATGCCCGCAGCCTGCGCTGCCGGCCAGGGTGCTGAGCGGGGTCAACCGCTGCAGCACCCAGTCGACGAAAATGCAAAGCCGCAGTGGGTTTGAGGTGTCCGGTGTTGGGCAACCAGGGTATGGAGCGGGCTGGCGGATGAAGTGGCTCAGGCCTTTGGCGGCGGTCGCGCTCGTGCTTTGGGGTTTCACCGCCATGGCGGCGCCGGCCGTGCGATCACTGGCGCAGGAGCTCGACGGCCACCGCGTCGTGTTTGATGTCTACGTCCCTGGCGGCCCGCCGCGGGGTGCGGTCATCCTGTCGCATGGCTTCACCCGCAGCCGCCGCACGCTGGCCAACCATGCGCAGTCGTTGGCCATGGCCGGCGTGTTGGCGATCACGCCCGACCTGCCTTGCACCTTCGACTTCCGCTGCAACGGGCGGGCACTGGCGGCGCTGGTGGCTGCGCTGCGCGCCGGCGGCACCTGGGGCCCGCCTGTGGAGCGCGTGGTGCTCGTGGGGTTCTCGGCTGGCGGCCTGAGCAGCCTGCTCGCGGCAGAGGCGCCGGGCGTCGTAGGCTATGTGGGCCTCGATCCGTTCGACCGTGTCATGCCTGATGAGCCCGCGCATCTTGGGCTGACGGCCGCCGGCACTTTGGCCACCGAGGCCTTGCTGCTGCGCGCCCCGCCCTCGCGCTGCAACGCCGAGGCCGTGGCCGCGCCCTGGGCCACGGCACTGCCGCGGCTGTGGCGCGACGAGCTCATCGCCGGCGCCTCGCACTGCGACTTCGAGTCGCCCAGCGACTGGATATGCCGCCTGGCCTGCGGCGACACCGACCCCGCGCGCCAGCAGCGCGTGCGCCAGGCCCTGCTCGACGCCGCGGCGCGCTGGCTGCCGATGGAGGTGGGACAATCTCGCCCGTGAAGCCGACCAGACCGCCGCTGGTGCGATCGGGGAAACCCGGCACTGGAGGAAGGTCCGGACTGCACAGGGCGGCGTAGCAGCTAACGGCTGTCCACCGCAAGGTGAGGATCAGAGCAACAGAGACGAGTCAGGCCGGGGTTCCCGACGCGGGTGCTCTGCAAGGCGCCGGCGCAAGCCGGCGAGAGGGCAGCGCAAGCTGCCCGAAGGCGGCGACAGCCGCCTCCGAGCAGCCACCCAGACCGGGGCTGCGCCCCGGTCTGGGTGAAACGGGCAATCTCTACGCGCAGCAACACCCCATAGGCCGGCATTGAGGCGGCCCGCGGAGCCGGCGGGTAGGTGGCACCGAGCCGGGGGGCGACTCCCGGCCCAGACGAATGGCGGTCACGGCAAGCGCGCTGCAAGGCGCGGGCGCCGCACAGAATCCGGCCTATCGGTCGACTTCACACTTTTCCTGCGGGCCTGGCGCGGTTGGGGACACTCAAGCGGGAGCGACTCGCGGCCGATAAGCGCGGGATGAGCCTGCGAGCGTTGCCCCCCTGGACCTTGCGCCCCGGCCGTGCCGGCGTGCTGGCTGCACTGGTGCTGTTGGTGGCCGGTGCCGCGGCCAACCCGCCGCAGCCGCAGCCCACGCGGCAGGGCGACGCCTCCGAGACCACAGCCCCGGGCGCCCGCGCGGCCGCGCGCCCCGACCCCAAGACGGCCAGCGCCGGCGACGAGTCCCTGGAGCAACTGCGCCAGCGCCTCGCCGGCCGTTTGACGGGCCAGTCGGTGCGCACCGATACCAAGGGCCCCTACGGACTGAAGGTGGTGGCTCGTACCGACCCTCCGGCCGCCGCGCGCCCCAGTTCGCGCATCGTCGCGCCCGCGGCCCGGCCTGCCGCGCCGCCGCCGCCAACGCCCGCCCCGGCGACGCCGATCACGCTGGCGGCCGAGTGGGCCTACCAGGGCGACGGCGCCCCCGCCGCCTGGTCGCGCCTAAAGCCCGAGTACCGGCTCTGCGGCAACGGCCAGCGCCAGAGCCCCATCGACATCCGCGGCGGCCTGGCGGTGGATCTCGAGCCCGTGGTCTTCGCCTGGGGCGACAGCCGCTTCGGCGTCATCGACAGCGGCCGCACGGTGCAGGCCAACTTCGCGCCCGGCAGCCACGTCGAGATCGGCGGCCAGCGCTTCGAGCTGATGCACCTGCACTTCAAACGTCCGTCGGAGCACCGCATCGACGGGCGGCAGTTCGAGATGTCGGCCCACCTCGTGCACCGCGACGCGCAGGGCAACCTGGCGATCGTGGCCCTGCATTTCGACCGCGGGCCGGCGAACGCGGTGGTGCAGACGGTCTGGAACAACCTGCCGCTGGAGCAGGGCCAGGAAGTGCCGGCGCGCGCCGCGCTGCCGCTGCAGGACCTGCTGCCGGACGACCGCCGCTACTTCACCTACATGGGCTCGCTGACCACGCCGCCCTGCACCGAGGGCGTGCGCTGGGTGGTGATGCGGCAGCCGGTGACGCTGTCGGCCGAGCAGATCGAGCTGTTCGCGCGCATCTACCCCATGAATGCGCGGCCGGTGCAGCAGATGGCCGGGCGACGCATCCTGCAGTCGCAGTGACGGCCCTCAGCCGGGCCCGCCCGGGCGCCGGCCGCCCAGCAGCAGCAAGGGCCACAGCCACAGGCTCGCCAGCCACTTGAGCAGGCGGCCGGCGGTCAGCGGCCGCGTCTCGTGCCGAGCCACCTTGACGAACAGCACGACCGCGCCCACCACCACGTGCAGCATGAGCACGGTGTAGACGGTGACCCGGGCACCGTAGGTGCCGGCGAAGGCGTCGCCCAGCACGCGCCCCAGCCCCGCGGCGATGAACACCGACAGCAGCAGCGCCAGGCCGAGCCCGGCCAGCGCGTGCCGCAGCCGCCAGAGGGGGTCGTTGTCCATCACCATGCGGCGCATTGTGGTCAGAACAGTTCGCCCTGCGCGTCGTCGGGGGTGGCGGCGCGCTGGCGGCGCGCGCGCGCCGGGCGCCCGGCGCTGGGCGGCAGGCCGGCCTTGCGCGAGCCGTGGCGGGCCTGGATGGCGTCGGCCTCCTCGCGGGCCTGGCCCGTCTGGCGAAGCGCATACAGGCGGGCCTTGATGTCGGCCAGCGCCGCGCGCTCGTCGACGATGGGGCTCGGGTAGGCCGGGGTGCCCAGCTCGGGCAGCCAGCGCCGTACGTACCGGCCCTCGGGGTCGTGCTCGGCCTGCTGCTTCGCGGGCGAGTAGATGCGCAGCGTGTTGATGCCGGTGGTGCCGCTCTGCATCTGCATCTGGCTCCAGTGGATGCCGGGCTCGAAGTCGAGGAACTGGCGCGCCAGGTGCAGCCCGGGCTCGCGCCAGTGCAGGCCCAGGTGGTAGGCGGCGAAGCTCACGAGCATGGCGCGCATGCGGAAGTTCAGCCAGCCGGTGGCGCACAGCTGCCGCATGCAGGCGTCGACCATCGGGAAGCCGGTGCGGCCCTCGCACCAGGCCTGCAGCCGCCCGGTGTCGACCGCGCCCGGGTGCACGCCGTCGCCGGCCCGCAGGCCGTCGTGGCTGCGGGCGAAGTTGCGGAACTCGATCTGCGGCTCGTCCTCGAGCTTCTGCATGAAGTGACAGTGCCAGCGCAGCCGGCTCGAGAAGCCGCGCAGGCCATACGCCAGCTCGCGGTGCGGCGTGGCGGCGATGGCGGCCTCGGTGGCCTGGTGCACCTGCCGCATCGAGACCGTGCCGAAGGCCAGATGCGCCGACAGCCGGCTGCAGCCGTCCTCGGCCGTAAGCGGGCTCGACAGGTGCCGGCGATAGCCCACGGCGCGGCCTGCCAGGAAGCCCTGCAGCGTGCGCTGCGCGGCCGCCTCGCCGGCGGCGGGCGTCGGCGGGGCGGGGTCCACCCCCAGCTCGCGCAGCGTGGGCAGCGGCGTGGCCCCGAAGCCGGGCGCGGCCCGCAGGCCCGCTGGCGCGGCCACCAGCGGCGCGGCCATGCGCGCCTGCCAACGCCCGGCCCAGCCGCGGCGGTCCTTCAGGCGGCGCACCACGCCGGTCTGCGGCCACTCCGTCCAGGCCACGCCCTCGGCGCGGCACCAGCGGCCCACGGCGATGTCGCGCGCGTAGCTCCAGCCCGGGCCGGTCTCCTCGTGGCTGAAGAGGCGGTCGAAGCGCCACTCGCGCCGCAGCTGCGCCAGCACCTCCACGGCCTCGCCGACGCGCAGCAGCAGCGGCAGGCCGCGCGCGGCCAGCGCCTCGCCCAGCGCCGCCAGGCAGGCCAGCAGCGTGGCCAGGTGCCGCGGGTGGCACTCGGGGCTGCGCAGCCAGGCGGGCTCGATCACGAAGAGCGCCAGCGCCTCGTCGCAGGCCGCGGCGGCGGCCAGCGGCGCGTGGTCGGCCACGCGCAGGTCGCGCTTGAACCAGACGAGGGCGCGCGCCACGGCAGCGGCTACTTCACCAGCGGGCGCACCGTCGTGAAGCCGCCGTCGACGGCGATCACCTGCCCCGTCAGGCGGGCGGCTTCGGGCGCGAGCAGCCAGTCCATCACCGCGGCCACCTCGTCGGCCGACTGCACGCCGCCCAGCGGGTACTGCTTGCCGGCGCCTTCGCGCATTGCCGGCAGCTTGAGCATGCCGGCGGTCATCGGCGTGTCGGTCATGCCCGGGGCCACGGCGTTGATGCGCAGGCCCTGGCCGGCGTAGGTGGCGGCGGCGCTGCGCACCAGCGCCTCCACGCCGCCCTTGGCCGCCGCAATGGCCTCGTGGTTGGCCACGCCGATGCGCGCGACCACCGAGCTGGCCAGCACGGCCGCGCCCGGCGCGCCCTCGAGCGCGGCGATCCAGGCCTGCAGCGTCCACAGGCTGCTCTCGAGGTTCACCCGCAGCACTTCGCGCGCCGCTTCGGCCCGGGTGCGGTGCAGCGGCGCGATCAGCGTGCTGCCCACGGCATGCGCCAGGTGCGAGGGCGCGGCGCCCAGCTGCGCGCGGCAGGCCGCGAAGGCGGCCGCGGCGCCCTCGGGCGTGGTGCAGTCGGCGGCGATGTGCGCGTCGGCCGGCAGCTCGGCCAGCAGGGCGGCGTCGCGGCCCACGGCGGCCACGCGCAGCCCGCGCGCGCGCAGGCGGGCCACCAGGGCGCGGCCGATGCCGCCGCGGGCGCCGGTGACGAGGGCGATGTCGTTGAAGGGCATGGGGGCTCCGTGGGATCGGGTGTTCAGATTCGCCGGGCCAGCACCACCGCCGCGGCCGAGCCGTGGCCGACGACGGCGCACCAGGCGCGCAGCGGCCACGGCAGCGGGCCGGCGGCTGCGGCGAGCGCGGCGGCTTCGTCACGGTGGTGGCACTCGTCGGCCTGGCAGCGCAGCAGCAGCGGCAGCAGGCCCTCGGGTGCGCCGTGGGTGGCGATGTGGTCGACCTGCTGCTGATAGTGGCGGTCGACGAAGGTCTCGACCGCGGCGATGGTGGCGTGCACGGCGCGCGCGCCAGCCAGCGCGGGCAGCGCGCCCGTCAGCCAGCCGGCCAGGCGCCAGGGGCCGAGCAGGCGGCTGCGGCGGTGCCGCGGCAGCCACTCTTCCACGAGGCGCAGGTGCTCGGCCTCGGCCTGGCCGTGGCGCTGCGCGAAGACCAGCAGCTCGGCATCGCCCCGCTGGCCGCGCCACCGGGCCACGGCGGCGATGCCGCGATAGATGAACACGGCGCCGGTCTCGCCGGCGTGGTCGGAGCGCAGCTCGCGCTCGAGGTGGCGGCTCAGCCCCGGCGTGGGCTCCCAGCGCCGAGCCAGCCGCTGCATCGCCGGCCGCACGCGCAGGAAGCCGCGGTAGCCGGCCTCCAGCAGCGGCATCGCGCCCGGCAGCCGCGCCAGCCGCGCCAGCCAGCGCCAGCCGGGCAGCCGCTGCCACATCGCCACGAAGGCCGCGGCGCCGTCGAGCCGGGTGCCGTCGCCGCGCTGCACGTGGAAGCGGGCGAGCAGCGCCGCGCGCTCGTCGGCGTCGCAGGCCGCGTCGGCGCTGATGTCGACGAAGCACAGCCCGGCGTCGCCCTGCCGTTGCGCCAGGCCCTGCACGTGCGCGATCTCGCGCCGGCACAGCGGGCAGCCGCCGTCGTACAGCACGGTCAGCGTGTCGTCCTTGCGGGGGGCCTGCGGCGTGGTCACAGCAGCTCCCCGGCCTGCTGCAGGCCGCGCGTGGCGCGCGTCCACCACTGCGAGAAGCTGCCGCAGGGCCGCGGCACCGGCGGGAACAGGCTGGGTGCGGCGTCGAGCTTCAGCAGCGGCCTGAAGCCGGCCGGCAGGTGCGGGTCGTCCACCGAGCGCACGCGCACGGCGCTGGCCAGCGCCGTCGCGGCCTGCCCGGCGCTGGCGAACCAGCGCTGCGGCGCGACGGCGGCCATGGCCTCGTCCACCCACTGCCAGCGCGCGGCCGGCCAGGGCCAGGCCCGGTGGTGCTCCTGCGGGTACAGGCCGATCACCACCACGTCGGCCGGCACGTCGGCCGGCGGCGGCCGCAGGGCCCAGGGGTGCACCAGCCAGACCTCGCGGCCGCGCAGCCGCTCGGCGGCGCCGGCATCGGGCGGGCCCAGGCGCAGGCCCGGCGGCGAGGTGGCGTGCAGCGGCGGCTCGGGCGTGGGGGCGGCCGTTGCTGGGCCGGGGCCCGCCAGCGCGTGCGCGGCACGGGCCGCGCGGTCCAGCGCTTCGTAGGGCTGGTCGACCACCGTGCCCGCGCTGTGCCAGGCCGGCGGCGCGTGGCGGGCCACGTTCTCGGCGTTGAAGAGATACGGCTTGTGGCTGCCGGTGCCGGCCACCCACTGCCAGCTGAGGTGGTTGCTGGCGAGGTCGCCGTCGGCCAGGTGGGCCACCAGCCAGTCGGCCCCGGCGCGCCAGTGCACGTGGCGCAGGTGCACCACGTAGCTGGCCAGCCACATGCGCGCGTGGTTGTGCAGCGTGCCGGTGGCGTACAGCGCCTGCACGGCGCGGTCGATCACGGGCACGCCGGTGCGCGCCTGGCGGATGTCGTCGGGCAGCGTGCGCGCGCAGGCCGCGTCGGCGCGCGGGCCGGGGTGCAGCGACTGCAGGATGCCGTCGCCCTCGTGCGCCCAGGCGTGGCGGAAGAACTCGCGCCAGCCGAGCTCGAACACCAGCTTGTGCTGCACGGGCAGCGGCCCGCGACCGAGCACGCCGGCCAGCACCTCGCGCAGCGTGACCACGCCGTGCGTGAGGTAGGGCGACAGGCCGGTGACGGCGCCGTCCAGGTGGTTGCGGGTGCGGGCATAGGCGGCCGGCCGCACGCGGGCGATGCGCGCCAGCGCCGCGCTGCGCGTGGGCGGCAGCGCGTCGGCCCAGGCGGGCGCGGCCGTGGCGGGATCGGTGTCGAACAGCGAGTTCATGCGCCGGCCACCTCGCCGCGCCGGATGGCGGCGGCGCGCGCGGCCACGGCCTCGCGCTCCGGCGCCGCCAGCCGCGCCAGGTTCTTCACCTGCAGCGCCATGCGCGGGTTGGCGGCCAGGCGCCGCTCGTGCCGCATCAGGAAGTCCCAGTACAACGTGGTGAAGGGGCAGGCGCGGTCGCCGGTGCGCTGCGTGGGATCGAAGCGGCAGCCCTTGCAGTGCGGGCTCATGCGCGCGATGTACTGGCCGGTGGCGACGTAGGGCTTGCTGGCCATCACGCCGCCGTCGGCGTACTGGCTCATGCCCAGGGTGTTGGGCAGCTCCACCCACTCCACCGCGTCGACGTAGACGGCCAGGTACCAGGCGTGCAGCGCCTTCGGATCCACGCCCAGCAGCAGCGCATAGAGGCCGGTCACCATCAGGCGCTGGATGTGGTGGGCGTAGCCGTGCTCCAGCGTCTGGCCGATGGCGTCCTTCAGGCAGGCCATGGCGGTGTCGCCCGTCCAGTACCAGGCCGGCAGCGGCTCGAGCGCGCCGAGCTCGTTGCGCTCCAGGTAGCCGGGCATCTGCGTCCAGTAGATGCCGCGCACGTACTCGCGCCAGCCGAGGATCTGGCGCACGAAGCCCTCCACCGCCGCCAGCGGCGCGCGGCCGGCGCGGTACGCGGCCTCGGCGGCGGCCACCACCTCGCGCGGGTTCAGCAGCTTCAGGTTGAGCGCCGCCGCCAGGTGCGAATGCCACAGCCAGGGCTCGCCGGGCCACAGGGCGTCCTGCACGTCGCCGAAGCCGGCCAGCCGCTCGTCGACGAAGCGCTGCAGCGCCTGCAGCGCCTGCGCGCGCGTGACGGGCCACGCGAAGCTGTCGAGCCGGCCGGGGTGCGCGGCGAAGCGCTCGCGCGCCAGCGCGATCACCTCGCGCGTGATGGCGTCGGGCTCGAAGGTGGCGCGCGGCGGCACGAAGCCCGGGCCCTGCGGGCCGAAGGGCTTGCGGTTGTCGGCGTCGTAGTTCCACTCGCCGCCCTCGGGCTCGCCGGCGGACGTGAGCAGCACGCCGTGGCGGCGCCGCATCTCGCGGTAGAAGAACTCCAGCCGCAGCTGCTTGCGGCCGCGGGCGTGGGCGGCGAACTCCCGCACGCTGCAGAGGAAGTGGCGGTCCTCGCGCACGTCCAGCGCCAGCCCGGCCGCGGCCGCGGCCTCGCGCAGGGCCTGCAGCACGCGCCAGTCGCCGGGGGCCGTCATCACCAGGGCCTGCGGGCGCAGCCGCGCGATGTCGGCGGCCAGCTGCGCGGCCAGGCTGCCGCGGTTGCCGGGGTCGTCGAGCCGCGTGTAGTGCAGCGGCCGCCCGGCGGCGCCCAGCGCCAGCGCGAAGTGCCGCATGGCCGCCAGGAACAGGGCCGTGCGCGGCTGGCTGCTCCAGACGTGCGTGGACTCCTCGGCCACCTCGGCCATCCAGACGGCGTCGCAGCGCGGGTCGAAGCCGTCGAAGCCGCTGGCGTCGGCGTCGAGCTGGTCGCCCAGCACCACCACCAGGTGGCGCAGCGCGCCGGGCTGCGCGGCGGGCTCAGCCACGGGCCGCCCGGGTGGCTCGCCCGCGGCGGCAGGCGTCGGAACAGAACTTGACCTCGTCCCAGTTGGCGGCCCAGCGCTTGCGCCAGCTCATGGGCCGGCCACAGGCAGCGCAGGGCTTGCTGGGCAAGGCCGCCTTGTTGCCCTTGAAGCCGCTGTCGCGCGGGCTCGACGCGGAGTTGCCTGTGCGAGTCATGGGGTGAAGCATAGTCAAGCCAGCGTCAGGATGCGTTCGGCTGCAGAATGACCGGTGAGCGACGCGGATTATGCGCGTCAAAGCAACGGCAAGGAGATGTCATGAGCGAGAGCCTCAGCCCGCCCGGCGCCCCTGCGGCCCCTGCCGACGACCCCGCCCAGCACGAACCCCGCTACCGCAGCGGCGCCGTGGCGCGCATGTTGCGTATGCCCGTGGCCACCCTGCGCGTGTGGGAGCGGCGCTACCAGGTGTCGCAGCCGCAGCTGTCGCCCAGCGGGCAGCGGCTGTACAGCGCCGCGCAGGTGCAGCGCCTGGCGCAGCTCAAGCAGCTCACGGACCTGGGTCATGCCATCGGCAGCCTTGCCAAGCTGGACATGGCGCAGCTGCGCCAGGTGGTCGACACGCATTCCCGCACGCTGTCGCAGGCGGCCGGCGCCCGGGTGGCCGAAGCGACGCTGGTCCCCCTGGCCCTGGCGGCCGACCCGGGGGCGGCGGGGCAGCCGGGCGCCGTGCCGCAGGCCCAGCGTCCCGATGCGCCGGCCACTGCCGACGCGCCCGCGGCGGCCGCACTCGGGCGCAGCCTGTCGTCGCGCGCCGGCGTGCCGCCGCAGGCCTGGCGCGTGGTCGTGGTCGGCAAGCTGCTGGGCCAGCGACTGAAGGGCGTGGTGCAGCAGGCGCTGGTGCCGCCCGGCCGCATGCTGCACCTGCAGGGCCCGTTCGAGACGCTGGGGGAGGCCGCCGCCGAACCCCTGGCCGCCACGGCCGACGCGCTGCTGATCTACGCCGCCAGCCTGCAGGACGAGTGGCTGGACCAGCTGCTGCACGCCATGCCGGCGTGGCGAGGCAAGCCGATGGCGGTGCTCTACGGCTTTGCGTCTGAGCGCACCTGCCGCCTGTTCAGCCGCGTCAGCGGCCTGGCGCTGCTGCGCGGGCCCCAGAGCGACACCGCGCTGGCGCAGTGGCTGCGCGGCTGGCGCCAGCAGATCGAACTGCCGGCCCCCGGCACCGCCGCCGCGCCCAGCGCCATGCCGGTGCCCGCCCGCCGCTGGGACGACCAGGCCCTGGCCTCGTTCGCCGGTCTGTCCACCACCATCGCCTGCGAGTGCCCGCGCCACGTGGCGGAACTGCTGGTGCAGCTGTCGCACTTCGAGGCCTACAGTGCCGACTGCGAAAGCCGCAGCCCCGAAGACGCCGAGCTGCACGCCTACCTGCACCAGGTGACGGCGCTGGCGCGTGCGCAGTTTGAAACGGCGTTGGAGCGTGTGGCGCGGCACGAGGGTCTGCTGCCCACCGCCTGAAGCCCTTCCTTGGCATCATCGACGCATGCTGCGCCAGATCAACGCCCCGGCCGTGGAGGCGGCCTTGCCATTCGGCACCCTCGTGCCCGCCCTGCGCCAGGCCTTCGCGGCCGGCGCCGAGGTGCCGGCCCGCCACGTGCACACCATGCCCGACGGCGCGGACGAGGACGTCACCTCGCTGCTGATGCCGGCCTGGACGGCCCCCACGGCCGAGGGCGGCGGCTTCTACGGCGTGAAAATCGTCAACGTCGCGCCGGGCAATGCCGCTCGCGGCCTGCCCGGGCTGCACGGTGTCTACCTGTTGTTCGAAGCCGCCACGGGCCGCCCGTTGGCGCTGCTGGACGCCGACGTGCTGACCGCCCGCCGCACCGCCGCCGCGTCGGCCCTGGCCGGCGCGCACCTGGCGCGGCCCGATGCCACCCGGCTGCTGGTGCTGGGCGCCGGTCGCGTGGCTGAGTTGCTGCCAGCGGCGTACGCGGCGGTGCGGCCCATCCGTCAGGTGGCGGTGTGGGCGCGCCGCCCCGAGGCGGCGGCCACGCTGGCCGTGCGCTGGCAGGCTGCGGGCTTCGACACCGAGCTGGTCGAAGACACTGAACTGCCCGCCGCCGTGGCCGCGGCCGACATCATCAGCTGCGCCACGCCGGCCACTGAGCCGCTGGTGCAGGGCGCCTGGCTGTCGCCGGGCAGCCACCTCGACCTCATCGGCAGTTTCACGCCCGCCATGCGCGAGGCCGACGACGACTGCTTCCGCGGCGCCCGCATCGCTATCGATACCGACGAGGCCCTGGCCAAGTCTGGCGACCTGCTGGGCCCGATTTCGCGCGGGCTTTTCGGCGCCGCCGATGTGCGGGCCACGCTGGCGCAGCTGTGCCGCGGCGCCGTGCCCGGGCGCACGCAAGAGAAGCAGCGCACGGTGTTCAAGTCGGTCGGCACGGCCCTGGAAGACCTGGCCGCTGCGCAGCTGGTGTGGGCCGCGACAGGCCCCTGACCCCGCCCCGGAGGGCCGTGAGCCCTCGAAACCACTTTCACACCCGGTGCCAAGTCCTTCACCGGGAACGACTTTTTCCGCGTGCCACTTCCGATTTGGCCGCTAAGTCGTTGATTTGATTGATTTTTTCCAGGCGGGCGCGTTGACGCTGCCGCCGCGCTTGCGCTACAGTGGGGTTCGGTGTGTTTTTGTGGGTTTTTGTGGGTTAGCGCTCAGTGACGAGGGCGCAGGCCCACCCAGGGAAGGATCGTCGGGCATGACATTTCGCGGGGGGCCGGTGCTCACGCTGGACGCCAAGGGCCGCCTGACGGTGCCCGCGCGTTGGCGCGAGCAGCTCATGGCTTCGGTGAACGGCCAGCTCGTCGTCGCCAAACACCCGCACGGCTGCCTGAGCCTGTACCCGATCAGCGTCTGGGAGCCCTTCGAGGCGCAGCTGCTGGCCCTGCCGCAGGAGCACGATGCCTGGCGCCGGCTGTACATCGGCAGCGCGACCGACGTCGAGATCGACAGCGGCAGTCGCGTGCTCATTCCGCCCGAGCTGCGCAGCTGGGCGGCACTGGACCGCGAAGTCAAGCTGCTGGGCATGGGGGCCAGCTTCGAGATCTGGGATCTGCAGCGCTACGAGGTGCGCGAGGCCACCGCCATCGCGCTGGGCGCGCCCGAGGCGCTGAAGAGCCTGGTCATCCGGTGAACGCCCCCACCCGAGAATGGTCCCACACCACCGTGCTGCGGGACGAGGCCGTCGAGGCGCTCGTTGTGCAGCCGGAGGGCATCTTTGTGGACGGCACCTTCGGCCGCGGCGGCCACAGCCGCGCCGTGCTGGCGAAGCTGGCGCCCGGGGGGCGGCTCGTGGCCTTCGACAGGGACCCGGCGGCGCTGGCCGAGGCGGCGCGCATCACCGACGCGCGTTTCGCCATCCGCCACGCGAGCTTCGGCGACATGGCGGCCGAGCTGGGCGCCCTGGGCATCCACCGGGTGCAGGGCGTGCTGCTCGACCTGGGCGTGAGCTCGCCGCAGATCGACGACCCGTCGCGCGGCTTCAGCTTCCGTGCCGACGCGCCGCTGGACATGCGCATGGACACCACGCGCGGCGAGACGGCCGCCGAATTCCTGGCTCGAGCCGACACCAAGACCATCGAGGAGACGATTCGTGAACACGGCGAAGAACGGTTTGCTGCTGCGATTGCAAAGGCGCTTGTCGCTCGCCGCGAAAGCGGCGCTCCCGTCCGCACAACCCTCGAGCTTTCCGCGCTCGTGGCTCGTGCCGTCAAGACCCGCGAGCCGGGCCAGGACCCTGCAACGCGCACGTTTCAGGCTCTTCGGATTCACGTCAACGCCGAGCTTGAGGCGCTGCACCAAGGCCTGAAGGCGGCGCTGGCGCTGCTGGCGCCCGCGGGGCGGCTGGTCGTCATCAGCTTCCACTCGCTGGAAGACCGCATCGTGAAGACCTTCATCGCCGCCGAAAGCCGCGACGTGGTCGACCGCCGCGCGCCCATGGCGCCGCCGCGGCCCTTGCGGCTGAAGGCGCTGGCGCGCGTCAAGCCTTCGGCCGCCGAAGTGGCGGCCAACCCGCGCGCCCGCTCGGCGGTGATGCGCGTGGCCGAGCGCACGGCGGTGCCCGCATGATGCGCAAGCTCGACCTGCTGCTCGTGGCGCTGCTGCTGGCCAGCGCCCTGGGCCTGGTGCGCACGACCTACGAATCGCGCCGCGTGTTCGCCGAGCTCGACCGCGAGCGCGCCGAGCAGCGCCAGCTCGACGCCGAGTACAAGCGGCTCGACGCCGAGCGCCAGGCCCAGGCCACGCACGCGCGGGTGCAGCGCGTGGCGCGCGAGCAGCTGAAGATGGGCAGCATCACGCCGGCCATCACGGTGTACGTCGACGACGTGCCGGCCGCGTCGGGGGCCGCGCGGTGAGCGCCGCCGGCCGCCAGCACGCCAGCGGCGCCCGGGCCCGGGCGGCCAGCGCCGCCGCCAGCCTGGGCGGCGTGAAGAGCGTCAACTACGCCACCAGCCCGCTGCTGGCCAGCCCGACGCCGCCGTGGCGCTCGCGCTTCGTCGTGGCCCTGGTGGCGGCGGGCTTCGCGGTGCTGTTCCTGCGCGCCGTGTGGCTGCAGATCGTGCACACCGACTTCTATCAGGCCGAGGGCGAGAAGCGCTTCGTCGTGACGCAGCCGCTGCCGGCCAGCCGGGGCCGCATCGTCGACCGCCACGGCCAGCTGCTGGCCACCAGCGTGGCCATGCCCAGCGTGCAGGTGGAGACGCGCAGCTTCGCCGCCGACGTGGCGCAGCGCCGCGCCCTGGCCGCGGCGCTGAAGCTGCCGGTCGCCGAGCTGCAGGAACGGCTCGACGGCGCCACCGGCACCGTGCTGCTCAAGCGCCACGCCACCGACGCGCAGTGGCAGGCCGTGCAGGCCCTGGGCCTCAAGGGGGTGCAGCAACTCCCCGAGTACCAGCGTCGCTGGCCCGAGGGCGAGTCGGCCGCGCACGTGGTGGGCTTCACCGACATCGACGGCAAGGGCATCGACGGGATCGAGCTCGCGTTCCAGCAGCGCCTGTCGGGCCAGCGCGGCCAGCGCACCGTGGTGCGCGACCGCTTCGGCCGCATCGTCGAGGACGTGGGCGAACAGGCCGACCCGCACCACGGCGACGACGTTCAGTTGGCCATCGACAGCAAGGTGCAGTTCTTCGCCTGGCTGCGCCTGCGCGAGGCCGTGATCGAGCACCGTGCCCGGCGCGGCAGCGTGGTGGTGCTCGACGTGAAGAGCGGTGAGGTGCTGGCCCTGGCCAACTACCCCAGCTACGACCCCGCCCAGCGCGCCACCATGCACAAGGAGAGCCTGCGCAACGCGGCGCTCACCGACGTCTTCGAGCCCGGCTCGACGATGAAGCCCTTCATCGCCGCGCTGGCGCTGGAGCGCGGGCCCTGGCGGCCCGACACGCGCATCGACACCGCGCCGGGCCAGATCGTCATCACCGGCAGCCGCATCACCGACGCCCACCCGCACGGTGTGCTCACCGTGGCCGAGGTGGTGCAGAAGAGCAGCAACGTCGGCACCGTGAAGATGGCGCTGCAGATGCCGGCGCGCGAGATGCACGCGCTGTACACCGCCATCGGCCTGGGCCAGCGGCCGCAGATCGACTTCCCCGGCGCCGTCACCGGCCGGCTGCGGCCCTACAAGAGCTGGCGCCCGGTGGAGCAGGCGACCATGAGCTACGGCTACGGCCTGTCGGCCAGCCTGTTCCAGCTCGCGCGGGCCTACACGGTGTTCGCCAGCGACGGGCAGCTGCTGCCGCTGAGCATGGTGCGGCGCGAGGACGGCGAGGTGGTCGCCGGCCCGCGCGGCACGCCCGAAGGCGCTGCTCCGGCTGTCGCCGGCCAGCGCGTGATGAGCCCCGAGACCGCGCGCGCCGTGCGCGAGATGCTGCGCCTGGCCGCCGGCCCCGGCGGCACCGCGCCGAAGGCGCAGGCCCTGGGCTACTCGGTGGGCGGCAAGACTGGCACCGCGCGCAAGCTCGAGGGCAAGGCCTACAGCACGAGCAAGTACCGCTCGTTCTTCGTCGGCCTGGCGCCGGTGAGCGAGCCGCGCATCGTGGTGGCGGTGATGGTCGACGAGCCCGGCCGGGGCGTCTACTACGGCGGCGAGATCGCCGCGCCGGTGTTCAGCCAGGTGGTGGCGCAGACGCTGCGCAGCATGAACGTGGCGCCCGACCTCGACGTCAAGGCGCAGATCGCCGGCAAGGCCGTGCCCGCGGCGCCGGAGAGTTTCTAGATGCAGCGGCTCGCCACCCCCGAACAGGCCATGCAGTGGCTGCAGGCGCGCGTGCCGCGGGGCGCGCTGGTGGCCGACAGCCGCCGGCTGCGGCCCGGCGACGGCTTCGTCGCCTGGCCCGGCCAGGCCGTGGACGCGCGCCGCTTCGTGGCCGGGGCGCTGGCATCGGGCGCCGCGGCGTGCCTCGTCGAGGCCGAGGGCGCCGAGGCCTGCGGCCTGCCGGCCGATGCGCGCGTGGCCGCCTACGCCGGCCTGAAGGCCGCCACCGGTGCCATCGCGCACGGCTTCTTCGGCCGGCCGTCCGAGCGGCTGGCGGTGGTGGCCACCACCGGCACCAACGGCAAGACCAGCACCGCCTGGTGGACGGCGCAGGCGCTGTGCGCCCTGGGCCGGCCGGCGGGGCTGATCGGCACCCTGGGCGTGGGCGAGCCGCCCTCGTCGCGCGGGCCCGGCCACCTGCGGGAGACCGGCCTGACCACCCCCGACCCGGTGACGCTGCACGCCACGCTGGCGCGCTTCGCGGGTGACGGCCTGGCGGCCTGCGCGATGGAGGCCTCGTCGATCGGCCTCGTGGAACACCGGCTCGACGGCTGCGCCATCGACGTGGCGCTGTTCACCAACCTCACGCAGGACCACCTCGACTACCACGGCACGATGAAGGCCTATGGCGCCGCCAAGCGCCGCCTGTTTGAGTGGCCGGGCCTGAAGGCCGCGGTGGTGAACGTGGATGACGCCTTCGGTGCGCAGCTGGCGGCCGAGCTGAGCGGCAGCGACATCGACCTGTGGACCGTCTCGCTGCACGGTGATGCGCGGCTGGTAGCCGGCGAGCGCCGCTACGGCCCCGACGGCCTGGTGTTCGAGGTGGCCGAGGGCGCCGCGCGGCAGCGGCTGGCCACCGGCGTGGTGGGCGAATTCAACGCCAGCAACCTGCTGGTGGTGCTGGGCGGCCTGCGCGCCCTGGGCGTGCCGCTGGCCGAGGCCACGGCCGCGCTGGGCGCGCTGACGCCGGTGCCCGGGCGGCTGCAGCGCGTGGCCGCCGAGGGCGACGCCGTCGAGGCCGTGGTCGACTACGCCCACACGCCCGACGCGCTGCAGCAGGTGCTGGCAGCCCTGCGCCCGCTGGCGGCGGCGCGCGGCGGCCGCCTGCTGTGCGTGTTCGGGTGCGGCGGCGACCGCGACGCCACCAAGCGCCCGCTGATGGGCGCCATCGCCAGCCGGCTGGCCGACCGCGTCGTCGTGACCAGCGACAACCCGCGCAGCGAGGACCCGGCCGCCATCGTGGCCCAGGTGCTGGCCGGCGCGGGCGCGAACGCCCAAGGCGTGGTCGACCGCCGCGAGGCCATCGCCCGCGCCGTGGGCGAGGCCACGCCGGGCGACGTGCTGCTGGTGGCCGGCAAGGGCCACGAGACGACGCAGGTCGTCGCCGGCGTGACCCACCCCTTCAGCGACGCCGACGAGGTGCGGGCGGCGCTGGCGCGGCGGAGGGCCGGCGCATGATGACGCTGGCCCAGGCCCACGCCCTGCTGCCCGGAAGCACGGTGCTCGGCAGCGGCGAGCTGGCCTTCGCGCGGGTGCACACCGACACGCGCAGCATCGAGCCCGGCGACCTCTTCGTGGCGCTGCGCGGCGAGCGCTTCGACGGCCACGAGTTCATCGCGCAGGCCCGCGCACGCGGCGCCGTGGCCGTGCTGGCCAGCCGCGCCGACGCGCTGGGGCAGGCCAGCCCCGGCGGCCTGCCCGGGCTGCTGGTGGCCGACACGCTGGCCGCGTTGCAGCAGCTGGCCCAGGGCTGGCGCCACCGCTTCCACCTGCCGCTGGTGGCCGTGGCCGGCAGCAACGGCAAGACCACCGTCACGCAGATGGTGGCCGCGATCCTGCGCGCCGCGCACGGCAGCGCCATGCTGGCCACGGCCGGCAACCTGAACAACCACATCGGCGTGCCGCTCACCCTGCTGCGGCTGCGCCAGGACGACGAGCACTGGCACCGCGCCGCCGTGGTCGAGCTGGGCATGAACCATCCGGGCGAGATGGCGCTGCTGGCCGCGCTGGCGCAGCCCACCGTGGCCCTGGTGAACAACGCGCAGCGCGAGCACCAGGAGTTCATGAGGAGCGTCGAGGCCGTGGCCGACGAGAACGGCGCCGTCATCGACGCGCTGCCGGCTGGCGGCGCGGTGGTGATCCCGGCCGACGACGCCTTCACCCCGCGCTGGCGGGCGCGCGCCGGGGCGCGGCGCGTGCTGAGCTTCGGCACGGGCGACCCGCAGGGCCGCGGCGCCGACGTCGTGGCCAGCGGCACCTGGGATACCGAGGCCGCGGCCTGGGCGCTGAAGCTGGCCACGCCCGCCGGCAGCACCTCACTGAAGCTGCACCTGCCCGGCACGCACAACCTGCGCAACGCCGCGGCGGCCGCCGCCTGCGCGCTGGCTGCGGGCGAGAAGCTGGCCGCCGTGCAGGCCGGGCTCGAGGCCTTCCGCCCGGTGGCCGGCCGCTCGCAGCTGCACCGGCTGTCGTCGCCCACGGGCGCCGTGACGCTGGTCGACGACAGCTACAACGCCAACCCCGACTCCGTGCTCGCTGCCATCGAGGTGCTGGCCGGGCTGCCCGGGCCGCGCTGGCTGATCCTGGGCGACATGGGCGAGGTCGGCGACGAGGGCCCGCGCTTCCACGCCGAGGTGGGCGAGCGCGCGCGCGAGCGCGGCATCGAGGCCTTCTGGGCCGCCGGCGCGCTGTGCGCGCACGCCGGTGCCGGGCGGCACTTCGCGACCACGGCCGAGCTCGCTGCGGCGCTGCACGACAGCCACGCGCGCCCGGCCGCGCGCTCGGTGCTGGTGAAGGGTTCGCGGTTCATGAAGATGGAACAGGTGGTGCAGGCGCTGCGCACCGCGTGGGGAGACGCGCCGTGCTGCTGAGCCTGACGCAATGGCTGATGTCGCTGGACCCCGAGGAACTGAGCTTCCTGCGCGTGTTCCAGTACCTGACCTTCCGCGCCGTGCTGGCGGCGATGACGGCGCTGCTGATCGGCCTGGCCTTCGGGCCCTGGGTGATCCGCAAGCTCACCGAGATGAAGATCGGCCAGCCCATCCGCGAGTACGGCGTGCAGGCCCATCTGGGCAAGCGCGGCACGCCCACGATGGGCGGCGTGCTGGTGCTCATCGGCATCGGCGTGAGCACGCTGCTGTGGTTCGACTGGACCAACCGATTCGTCTGGGTGGTGATGCTGGTCACCTTCGGCTTCGGCGCCATCGGCTGGGTGGACGACTACCGCAAGGTCGTGCACAAGGACCCGGAGGGCATGCGCAGCCGCGAGAAGTTCTTCTGGCAGAGCGCGATCGGCCTGGTGGCCGCGCTGTACCTGGCCTTCAGCGTGGCCGAGACCAACAACCTGCGCGTGTTCGAGCTGTTCCTGCGCTGGTTGGGCAGCGGCTTTTCCACCGAGCTGCCGCCGCGCGCCGACCTGATGGTGCCCTTCTTCAAGAGTGTGAGTTACCCGCTGGGCGTGTTCGGCTTCATCGTCCTGAGCTGGTTCGTGATCGTCGGCGCCAGCAACGCCGTGAACTTCACCGATGGGCTGGACGGGCTGGCCATCATGCCGGTGGTGCTGGTGGGCAGCGCCCTGGGCGTGTTCGCCTACGTGGTGGGGCGCGCGGATTTCTCGCGCTACCTGCTGTTCCCGCACATCCCCGGCGCCGGCGAGCTGCTGGTGTTCTGCGCCGCCATGGCCGGCGCGGGGTTGGCTTTCCTGTGGTTCAACGCCAACCCGGCGCAGGTGTTCATGGGCGATGTCGGCGCGCTGGCGCTGGGCGGGGCCCTGGGCACCATCGCCGTCATCACGCGCCAGGAGATCGTGCTCGGCATCATGGGCGGCATCTTCGTGGCCGAGGCCCTGAGCGTGATGATCCAGGTGGCCTGGTTCAAATACACGAAGCGGCGCTACGGCACCGGTCGGCGCGTGTTCCTGATGGCGCCGCTGCACCACCACTTCGAGAAGAAGGGCTGGGCCGAGACGCAGGTGGTGGTGCGCTTCTGGATCATCACGATGCTGCTGTGCCTGGTGGGTCTGGCCAGCCTGAAGCTGCGGTGAACATGGAGCCCCCAACCTCACTGCATTCGGTGCCCCCCGAGGGGGCCGGCCCCGGCTTGGGGAGGCCCGGCACCGGGGCGGACTGGCTGCAGCAAACCCCTGTCCTCGTCCTGGGCCTCGGCACCAGCGGCCTGGCCATGGCGCGCTGGTGCGCGCAGCATGGCGCGGCGGTGACGGTGTGGGATTCGCGCGAGCAGCCGCCCGGTGCCGCGGCGCTGGCCGCCGAGCACCCGGGGGTGGTGTTGCGTCACGGCGCGCTGGAGCCCGCGCTGCTGCAGGGCTGCCAGCTGGTGCTGAAGAGCCCCGGCCTGGCGCCGGCCGACGAGCGCATCGCGCCGCTGCTGGCCGAGGCCCGCGCCACCGGCATCGCGGTGCTGGGGGAACTGGACCTGTTCGCCCGCGCGCTGGCCGACCTGAAGGCCGCGCGCGGCTACGCGCCCCGCGTGCTGGCGATCACCGGCACCAACGGCAAGACGACCACCACCGCGATGACCGCGCTGCTGGTGGAACGGGCGGGCAAGACGGTGGCCATGGCCGGCAACATCGGCCCGGCGCTGCTGGACGTGCTGGCCGAGCGGCTGGCCGCCCACGACGCCGACCCCGCCACGGCGCTGCCCGAGGTGTGGGTGCTTGAGCTCTCGAGCTTCCAGCTCGAGGGCGGCGGCAGCGGCGTGTCGCGCGCCGCCTGGGGCTTCGAGCCCGACGCCGCGGCCATCCTGAACCTGACGCAGGACCACCTCGACTGGCACGGCAGCATGCCCGCCTACGGCGCGGCCAAGGCGCGCATCTTCGGCGCGCGGGCGGTGTGCGTGATCAACCGCGACGACGCCGCCGTGGAGGCGCTGCTGCCGCGCCCGGAGCTGCACGAGAAGGGCCCGCAGAAGGGCCGGCCCAAGGCCCCCGAGCGCACGGCCGTGCGCTTCGGCTTGGACGCCCCGCGCGCCCCGGGCGACTTCGGCCTCGTCGTCGACGGCGGCATGGCCTGGCTGGTGCGCGCGCTGCCGCTGGAAGAGGGCGTCCGGCTGAAGAAGGGCGAGGAGCCGGAGATCCACCTGCAGCGCCTGATGCCGGCCGACGCGCTGCGCGTGCGCGGCCGCCACAACGCGGCCAACGCGCTGGCGGCGCTGGCGCTGGCCACGGCCATCGGCTGCCCGCTGGCGCCGATGCTGCACGGGCTGCGCGAGTACGCCGGCGAGCCGCACCGCGTGCAGTTCGTGGCGCGTGTTTCGGCTGGTTCGGGCGAGGTCGACTTCTACGACGACAGCAAGGGCACCAACGTCGGCGCCACCGTGGCCGCGCTGGAAGGCCTGGGCGCCGACCTCGCGCCGGCGCGGCTGCTGGTCATCCTGGGCGGCGACGGCAAGGGGCAGAATTTCGCGCCGCTGGCTGCGCCGCTGCGGCGCCACGCGCGCGCCATGGCCACCATCGGCCGCGACGCCGCGGCCATCGAGGCCAGCCTCGAGGCGCTAGCGAACGAGCTGCCGCGGCAGCGCTTCGACTCGCTCGAGCGGGCCGTCGCCTGGTGCTTCGCGCAGGCGCAGCCGGGCGACGCCGTGCTGCTGAGCCCGGCCTGCGCCAGCCTGGACATGTTCCGCAACTACGCCCACCGCGCCGAGGTCTTCGTGGCCGCCGTGCAGGCGCTGGCGGCCGAGCGGGGAGAGCTGGTATGAACGCCGCTGGCGCGCTGCAGGGCCTGTGGGCGCAGCTGCGCGCGCGGCTGGCGCGCCGCCGCGGCAGCGACGACGCCCGCGGCCCGCTGCCGGTACGCGCGCATGTCGACCTGGCCGGCGCGCGGGCCGTGCGCCTGAGCAGCTTCGACACCCAGCTCTTCACCGTGGTGGCCGCGCTCGCGGCCTTCGGGCTGGTGATGGTGTACTCGGCGAGCATCGCGATGGCCGACAACCCGCGCTTTGCCGGCATCACGCAGGGCTTCTTCCTGCAGAAGCACCTCATCGCCCTCGGCGTGGCCTTCATCGCGGCGCTGCTGACGGTGCAGCTGCCGATGTCGTTCTGGGAGAAGAACGCGCCGTGGGTCTTCGTCGTCGCGCTGGTGCTGCTGGTGGCGGTGCTGCTGCCCTTCATCGGCAAGGTGGTCAACAACGCGCGCCGCTGGATCCCGCTGGGCTTCATGAACTTCCAGCCCAGCGAGCTGGCCAAGCTGGCCATCGCGCTGTACGCCGCCAGCTACATGGTGCGGCGCATGGACGTGCGCGAGAATTTCTGGCGCGCCGTCACCCCCATGGTCGTGGCCCTGGCCTTCGTGGGCGCGCTGCTGCTGCGCCAGCCCGACATGGGGGCGTTCATCGTCATCGCCACCATCGCGATGGGCATCCTGTTCCTGGGCGGGGTGAACGCGCGCATGTTCTTCCTGATCGCGCTGGTGATGCTGCTGGTGCTGGGCCTGTTCCTGGCCTTCGACGACCTGCGGCGCGAGCGCATCCTGGCCTACCTGGACCCCTGGAACCCGAAGTACGCGCAGGGCAAGGGCTACCAGCTCACGCACAGCCTCATCGCGCTGGGCCGCGGCGAGATCTTCGGCCAGGGTCTGGGCGCCAGCGTCGAGAAGCTGCACTACCTGCCCGAGGCGCACACCGACTTCCTGCTGGCCGTCATCGGCGAGGAGCTGGGCTTCGTCGGCGTGGCCGCGGTGATCGGCGCCTTCTTCTGGCTCACGCGGCGCATCGTCGGCATCGGCCGCCAGGCCATCGCGCTGGACCGCGTGTTCGCCGGGTTGCTGTGCCAGGGCATCGGCATCTGGATCGGCTTCCAGGCCTTCATCAACATGGGCGTCAACCTGGGCGTGCTGCCCACCAAGGGCCTGACCCTGCCGCTGATGAGCTACGGCGGCAGCGCGATCCTGATGAACGCCGTGGCGCTGGCGATGGTGCTGCGGGTGGATATCGAGAACCGGGCACTCATGCGCGGAGGGCGCGCGTGATGGGCCACCTCGTCGTCATGGCCGCCGGCACGGGCGGGCACATCATGCCGGGGCTGGCGGTGGCGCGCGAGATGCAGCGCCGCGGCTGGACGGTGTCGTGGCTGGGCACCTCGCACGGCATGGAGAACCGGCTCGTGCCGCCTAGCGGCTTCGCGCTGGACACCGTCGCCTTCAGCGGCCTGCGCGGCAAGGGCCTGCTGCACGCCGCCACCGGCGGCCTGCGCCTGCTCAAGGCGATGTGGGACTGCCGTGCGATCCTGAAGCGCCGCGCCGCCGACGCCGTGCTGGGCATGGGCGGCTACGTGTGCTTTCCCGGAGGGCTGATGGCCAGCTGGCTGAACCAGCCGCTGCTGCTGGTGAACGCCGACGCCGCGCTGCTGATGTCGAACAAGGCCCTGCTGCCCCTGGCCGACCGCGTGGCCTTCGGCTTCGACGGCGACGCAGCGCGGGGCACGAGGAACAGCGTCGTCACCGGCAACCCGGTGCGCGCCGAGATCGAGGCCATCGCCGAGCCAGCGCAGCGCCTGGCCGGCCGCAGCGGCCCGCTGAAACTGCTGGTGGTGGGCGGCAGCCTGGGCGCGCAGGTGCTCAACCGTACGCTGCCCGAGGCGATCGCGCAGCTCCCGGCCGGCGCGCGGCCACAGGTGCTGCACCAGACCGGCGCCGCCGACGAGGCCGCCGTGCGCGCCGCCTACGCCGGCCACGGCGTGGCCGCCGAGGTGCGCGCCTTCGTCGACGACATGCCCGCGCAGCTGGACGCCTGCGACCTGATGGTGTGCCGCGCCGGTGCCATCACCGTCAGCGAGCTGTGCGCCGCCGGCGTGCCGGCCATCCTGGTGCCGCTGGTGGTGAGCACCACCGCGCACCAGCGCGACAACGCGCAGTGGCTGGCCGCGCAGGGCGGTGCCGTGCACCTGCCACAGCCGGAGCTGACGGCCGGGCGCCTGGCCGCCGAGATCGCGCGGCTCGACCGCGCGACGCTGCTCGCGATGGCTGTCAAGGCCCGCGCCCAGGCCCGCCCGCAGGCCGCCGCGCGCGTGGCCGACGAGATCGAGGCGCAGGTGAAAAGGATGGCCCGATGAACCACGCCGTCCACCACATCCACTTCGTCGGCGTGGGCGGCTCCGGCATGAGCCCGCTGGCCGAGATCATGGCCGGCCTGGGCTACACCGTCAGCGGTTCCGACCTGCAGGCCAGCGCCACCACCGAGCGGCTGGCGCGCCTGGGCGTGCAGGTGCACATCGGCCACGACGCCGCGCACATCGCGGGCGCGCAGGCGCTGGTCACCAGCACCGCGGTGAAGGCCGGCAACCCCGAGGTGGTGGCCGCGCGCGCCGCGCGCATCCCCATCGTGGCGCGGGCGGCGCTGCTGGCCGAGCTGATGCGCCACAAGCAGGGCATCGCCGTCGCCGGCACGCACGGCAAGACCACCACCACCGCGCTGGTGGCCAGCGTGCTGGCCGAGGCCGGCGCCGACCCCACCTTCGTGATCGGCGGCGAGCTGCGCAGCGCTGGCGCCAACGCGCGCCTGGGCGCCGGCGAGCTGCTGGTGGCCGAGGCCGACGAGAGCGATGCCAGCTTCCTGGCCCTGAGCCCCGTACTGGCCGTCGTCACCAACATCGACGCCGATCACATGGAGACCTACGGCCACGAGCTCGCGCGCCTGCACGAGGCCTTCGTGCAGTTCGTGGCGCGGCTGCCGTTCTACGGCCGTGCCGTCGTCTGCACCGACGACGCGGGCGTGCGCGCGGTGCTGCCGCGGCTGGAGCGCTACGTCACCACCTACGGCCTGGGCGAGGGCGCCGACCTGCGCGCCGTCGACCTGGCGGCGCTGGAAGGCGGCCGCATGCGCTTCACGGCGCGCCAGGCCGGCTTCGACGACCTGGCCCTTACGCTCAACCTGGCCGGCGAGCACAACGTGCGCAACGCGCTGGCGGCGCTGGCCATCGCGCGCACGCTGCACCTGCCCGACGCCGCCGCGGCGCGCGCCTTCGAGGCCTTCGCCGGCGTGGGCCGGCGCTTCGCGCGCAGCGGCCCGCTGCGCGCGGCCGGCGGCGGCCGCTACCTGCTGGTCGACGACTACGGCCACCACCCCGTGGAGCTGGCCGCCGTGATCGCCGCCGCGCGCGGCGCCTTCCCGGGCCGCCGCCTGGTGCTGGCCTTCCAGCCGCACCGCTACACCCGCACGCGCGACTGCTTCGCCGACTTCGCCGCCGTGCTCCGCGGCGCCGACGCCGTCTGGCTCACCGAGGTCTACCCCGCCGGCGAGCCGCCCATCGCGGGGGCTGACGGCGCCAGCCTGGCCGCCGCCGTGCCCGGCGCGCACTTCGTGCCGCGGCTGGCCGACCTGCCCGCGGCGCTGCACGCCGCGCTGCGCGAGGGCGACGTGCTGCTGGCCATGGGCGCCGGCTCCATCGGCACGCTGCCGGGCCGGCTGCAGGCGCTGTCCGACACCGTTTCGCCAGGAGTTGCTGCATGAGCGCGGCCTTCGACACCGAGCAGGCCATCGATCCCGCGGCCCTGGGCAAGGTGGCCGTGCTCATGGGCGGCCGCAGCGCCGAGCGCGAGGTCAGCCTGATGAGCGGCACCGGCGTGCTGGCCGCGCTGCGCTCGCAGGGCGTGGACGCGCACGCCTTCGACCCCGCCGAGCGCCCGCTGCAGGCGCTGGCCGACGAGGGCTATGCGCGCGTGTTCATCGCGCTGCACGGCCGCGGCGGCGAGGACGGCTCGCTGCAGGGCGCGCTGGAGCTGCTGCGCCTGCCCTACACCGGCAGCGGCGTGCTGGCCAGCGCCATCGCGATGGACAAGACCATGACCAAGCGCGTCTGGCTGGCCGAGGGCCTGCCCACGCCGCGCTGGGTGCTGCTGCAGCCGGGCCAGCTGCAGCGCGAGCGCGTGATCGCCGTGCCCGACACGCTGGGCCTGCCGCTGATCGTGAAGCCACCGCGCGAGGGCAGCTCCATCGGCATCAGCAAGGTCGAGGGCTACTCGCAGATGCAGGCGGCCGTGCAGCTGGCCGCGCAGTACGACCCCGACGTGCTGTGCGAGGAGTTCGTGGCCGGCATCGAGCTCACCTGCCCCGTGTTGGGCGCGGGCGAGGCGGCGCGCGCGCTGCCGGTGGTGCGCATCGCCGCGCCCGGCGGCAACTACGACTACGAGCACAAGTACTTCTCCGACGACACCGGCTACCACTGCCCCAGCGGCCTGCCGCCCGAGGAGGAGGCCGAGCTGCAGCGCCTGACGCTGGCCGCCTACCGCGCGCTGGGCTGCCGCGGCTGGGGCCGCGCCGACCTGATGCTGCGCTTGAGCGACCGCAAGATCTTCCTGCTCGAGATGAACACCAGCCCTGGCATGACCGGCCATTCGCTGGTGCCGATATCGGCCCGCCAGGCCGGCATCGGCTACGAGCGCCTGTGCCTGCTGCTGCTGGCCCAGGCCACGCTGGACAACGCGCGCGACTGAAGCCTGCCCCACACCCGCCATGGTCACGCTCCGCCGCCACGCCCACGCCACCGCTGCCGCCGCCGCGCGCGGCGGCGTGCCGCTGCCGGCCGACGTGCGCCTGATGAACGCCGTGGCCACCGCCGTGTTCGTGCTGGCCGCGGCCGGGGCCGGCGTCGCGGCCTGGGCCTGGCTGATGCGCAGCCCCTGGTTCCCCATCCGCGCCATCCAGCTCGACGGCGACCTGGCGCGCAACAGCGTGCCCACCATCCGCGCCAACGCCACGCCGAGGCTGGCCGGCAACTTCTTCAGCGTCGACCTGCAGCAGAGCCGCGCCGCCTTCGAGAGCGTGCCCTGGGTGCGCCGGGCGGTGGTGCGCCGCGTCTGGCCCGACCGCCTGCTGGTGCGCCTGGAGGAGCACCGCCCCGTGGCCCTGTGGGCCGGCGAGGAGCCGCTGGAGGCCGTCGACACCGGCCGCCTCGTCAACAGCTTCGGCGAGGTGTTCGACGCCAACGTGGGCGACGTCGAGGACGAGGCCCTGCCCGTGCTCAGCGGCCCCGAGGACCGCGCCGCCGAGGTGCTGACGATGCTGCAGCGGCTGCGCCCGCTGCTGGCCCGGCACGACCTGCAGCTCAGCGCGCTGCACCTGTCGGGCCGCGGCTCCTGGCGTGCCGCCTTCGACAGCGGCGCCACGATGGAGCTGGGCCGTGGCAGCGACGACGAGGTCGTGGCGCGCACCGAGCGCTTCGTTCGCACCTTCGCCGCGGCCAACGCGCGCTGGCGCGCGCCGCTGCTGCACGCCGACCTGCGCCACACCAGCGGCTACGCCCTGCGGCTGCGCGGCGTGACCCCCATCCCTAGCGCCGCCGTTCCGGCCGGCGCGAAGAACTGAACCACGAGGAACACCCCGATGGCCAAGGATTACAAGGACATGGTGTTCGGCCTGGACATCGGCACCGCCAAGGTCATGGTGGTGGCGGCCGAGGTCGTGGACGGCGAGCTGCGCGTGGCCGGCCTGGGCGTGGCGCCCACGCACGGCCTCAAGCGCGGCGTGGTCGTCAACATCGAGGCCACGGTGGCCAGCATCCAGCAGGCGCTGAAGGAGGCCGAGATGATGGCCGCCTGCAAGATCACCAGCGTCTACACCGGCATCACCGGCAGCCACATCCGCGGCCTCAACAGCACGGGCATGGTGATCGTGCGCGACAACCGCGAGGTCACGCCCACCGACGTGGCGCGCGTGGTCGAGACGGCCAAGGCCATCAACATACCCAACGACCAGCGGCTGCTGCTGGTGGAGCCGCAGGAATTCATCATCGACGGGCACGAGGTCAAGGAGCCCATCGGCATGAGCGGCAGCCGGCTCGAGGTGAAGGTGCACATCGTCACCGGCGCCGGCAGCGCGGCCGAGAACATCCTGAAGTGCGTGCGCCGCTGCGGGCTGGAGGTCGAGCGCCTGGTGCTCAACCCCAGCGCGAGTGCCAGCGCCGTGCTGACCGACGACGAAAAGCAACTGGGCGTGGCCGTGGTCGACATCGGCGCCGGCACCACCGACGTGCAGATCTACACCGACGGCAGCGTCCGCCACACGGCCGTCATCCCGATCGCGGGCGACCTGATCACCAGCGACATCGCCATGGCGCTGCGCACGCCCACGAAGGACGCCGAGGAGATCAAGCTCGGGCACGGCGTGGCCAAGCAGTTGCTGGCCGACCCCTCGGCCATGGTCGACGTGCCGGGCCTGGGCGACCGCGCGCCGCGGATGCTGAACAAGCAGGCGCTGGCCGGCGTGATCGAGCCGCGCGTGGAGGAGATCTTCAGCCTCGTGCACCAGGTGATCCGCGAGAGCGGCTACGAGGAATTGCTGTCCAGCGGCATCGTCATCACCGGCGGCAGCGCCGTCATGCCGGGCATGGTGGAGCTGGGCGAGGACATCTTCCTCAAGCCCGTGCGCAAGGGCCTGCCGCTGTACGGCGGGCCCCTGTCGGACATGGTGGCCAGCCCGCGCAGCGCCACCGTGATGGGGCTGCTCGAAGAGGCGCGCATCGCCCGCAGCCGCGGGCACAAGGCGGCGGCGCAGGCCGGCTCGGTGAAAAACCTGGTCGGCCGCGCCAAGGATTGGTTTCTCGGCAATTTCTAGCAAGAGAGGGCTCGATGCTGATCGCACGTCCGACACCACCACCTCCGTTCGCACTGAGCTTGTCGAAGTGCCCGCATGGGCTTCGACAAGCTCGGCCCGAACGGTGGCGGTACCCGGGCGTCCGACCATCACAAGAAGCCCGGTTTTCTTTCTCCACACTGGCAACTGCAACTTTCACCAGGAGGCTCACATGCCCATCGAAATGATCGACGAGTTCGAACAAGGCACCCAGATCAAGGTGATCGGCGTCGGCGGCGGCGGCGGCAACGCCGTCGAGCACATGATTTCGCAAGGGGTTCAGGGCGTGGAGTTCATCTGCGCCAACACCGATGCGCAGGCCCTACAGCGCAGCAGCGCCGGCACGCTGGTGCAGCTGGGCAAGACGGGCCTCGGTGCGGGCAGCAAGCCCGACATGGGGCGCGTCTCGGCCGAGGAGGCCGAGTCGCGCATCCGCGAGGCCATCACAGGCGCGCACATGCTGTTCATCACCGCTGGCATGGGCGGCGGCACGGGCACGGGCGCGGCACCGGTGATCGCGCGCGTGGCCAAGGAGATGGGCATCCTCACCGTGGGCGTCGTCACCAAGCCCTTCGAGTTCGAGGGCCGGCGCCGTTGCAAGCAGGCCGACGACGGCGTGGCCGAGCTCGAGGCCAATGTCGACAGCCTCATCGTCGTGCTCAACGAGAAGCTGCTCGAGGTGATGGGCGACGACGTCACGCAGGAGCAGGCCTTCGCGCACGCGAACGACGTGCTGAAGAACGCCGTGGGCGGCATCAGCGACATCATCCACATCCCCGGCCTGGTGAACGTGGACTTCGAGGACGTGAAGACGGTGATGTCCGAGCCAGGCAAGGCGATGATGGGCACGGCTGTGGCCGGCGGCCCTGACCGCGCCACCAAGGCGGCTGAGGCGGCGGTGGCCTGCCCGCTGCTGGAGGGCATCGACCTCAGCGGTGCGCGCGGCGTGCTGGTGCTGATCGCGGCGAGCAAGGCCACCTTCAAGCTGGCCGAGAGCCGCAACGCGATGAACGCCATCAAGCGCTACGCGGCCGAGGACGCCCACGTGATTTTCGGCACCGCCTACGACGAGGGCCTGGGCGACCAGCTGCGCGTGACGGTGATCGCCACGGGCCTGAGCAGCGCCAAGGCGCGCGGCGTGCAGACGCCGCCGCCGATGACGCTGGTGCATGCGCCCCACCCGGCGCCGCAGCACCAGCCGCAGGCGCTGCCGCGCACCGGCACCGACAACCTGCCGGTGCTGAACACGCCGCTGGCCCCGGCCGCCCCCACCTTGAGCGCCGGCGGTGCTGGGCTGGGCAGCGTGCAGGCGGCGCCGCAGGCGCACAGCTACGAGGGCCTGAACACCCCCAGCGTGTGGCGCACCAACCGCACGCACGCGGCGGCCAAGGTGGACGCGCTGGTCAACAACGGCATGGACGAGATTGAGATCCCGGCCTTCCTGCGCAAGCAGGCGGATTGATCTCCACATCCCCGGCAAAAGCGGCCTACGGGCCGCTTTTGTTCTGGCTGAGTGCCCTCCGTGCGCGGCGACCACGCCAACGGGGTTGCAGACGGAGGCTGTATGCACATACAGTATTGGCAACCAGGAGACTCCGCATGAACTCGCAAGCCCCCGCAACCCGCGCCCTTCGCCTACGCCAGCACTACCGCCCCTCGCGCCTGTGCGCGCCCTGGTGGCTGCGGCAGCTCTGGGCTTGGTTCTGAAGCCTCGACGTCCCGGTCGCCCAGGGGCCGCTTCGACATGCCAGGTTCGCCGTCGTCCGCTGGCCCGCGGGCTCCCGCCGTTCCCCTCGCGGGGGGGGCGGCTGACGTGGGCGGCAACAGCCTGTCGGCCGCGCCTGTGCTCGTCACCGGCGGCAGCGGTTACATCGCCGGGTTCCTGATCCGCCGGCTGTTGGACGCCGGCTGCACCGTGCACACCACCGTGCGCCGGCGCGAGCGCGAGGCGCCCTTGCGCGCGCTGCTGGCCGCCCATGGCGGCGAAGCAGGCGAGCGGCTGCGCGTCTTCGAGGCCGACCTGCTGGCCGACGCCGGCTGGGCCGACGCCGCCGCCGGCTGCGCCTGGGTGGCGCACGTGGCCTCGCCGTTGCCGCGGGGCGTGCCGAAGCATGCCGACGAGCTGGTGGTGCCCGCGCGCGACGGTGCGCTGCGGGTGCTGCGCGCGGCGCGCGAGGCCGGCGCGCGCCGGGTCGTGATGACGTCGTCGGTGGCGGCCATCGCCTATGGTCGCGGCCGCGGCGAACACCGCTTCACCGAGGCCGACTGGACCGACACCGCCCGGCCCGGCCTCACGCCCTACATCCTGAGCAAGACGCTCGCCGAGCGCGCGGCGCGCGATTGGATCGCGGCCCAGGGCGGCGGTCTCGAGCTGTGCACCATCAACCCTTCGGTGGTGCTGGGGCCGGTGTGGAGCGGCGACTACTCCGCCTCGGTGGTGCTGGTGAAGATGCTGCTCGAAGGCCGCATCGTCGCCTGCCCCGACATCGGCTTCGGCGTCGTCGATGTGCGCGACGTCGCCGAACTGCACGCGCACGCCCTCACCGCGCCGGGCCTGGCGGGCGAGCGTTTCATCGCCTCGGGCCGCTTCTTCAAGCTCATCGAGGTGGCGGCCGTGCTGCGCGCCGGCCTGGGTGCCCGCGCCGCCCGCGTGCCCACGCGCACGCTGCCCGACTGGCTGATACGGCTGGCCGCGCCCTTCAGCGGCGTGGCGCGGGCCGCCGCCACCGAGCTGGGCTCGGTGCGCCACCAGAGCCCGGCCCACACGCTGTCGGTGCTCGGCTGGAAGACGCGCCAAGAGGAGCAGAGCATCCTCGACTGCGCCTGCTCGCTGCTCGACCAGGGGCTGGTGCGGGCCTGAAAGCTGGGCCCGTCGCACGATGCCGCCGCTGCCGCAGACTAGCCTGCCATGGACGCTGACACGCTGACGCCCTGAAGCCTGCCGACAGACGGTTTCGCCGAGCGACCGAGCGCGCGTCGATGAACCCCAGCTTCCTGCGCGCGACGACGGGCGTGCTACGGTGAGGGGTGCCCCGCCACGTCCGAGCCCGCCGATGCATCTGGCCGTCTACAGCACCCGCCGCTACGACCGCGACTTCCTGGAGCGCGCCAACGCCGCTGGCCGCCACCGACTGAGCTTCCTGGAGGCGCGACTGGAACCCGCCACCGTGGCCGCGGCGGGCGACGCCGACGCCGTGTGCGCCTTCGTCAACGACCGGCTCGACGCCGAAGTGCTGCGCGCGCTGCATGCCCGCGGCGTGCGGCTGGTGGTGCTGCGCTCGGCCGGCTTCAACCACGTCGACCTGGCCGCGGCAGCGGCGCTGGGCATCGCCGTGGGGCGCGTGCCGGCGTACTCGCCGCACGCCGTGGCCGAGCACACCGTGGCCCTGGTGCTGGCGCTGAACCGCAAGATCCACAAGGCCTACGCCCGCGTGCGCGAGGGCAACTTCGCGCTCGACGGGCTGCTGGGCTTCGACCTCGTGGGCCGCACCGTGGGCGTGGTGGGCACGGGGCAGATCGGCACGGTGTTCGCCCGCATCATGGCCGGATTCGGCTGCACGCTGCTGGCCCACGCGCCGGTGCAGAAGCCGGCCTGCCTGGCGCTGGGCGCTCGCTACGTGCCGCTGCCCGAGCTGCTGGCCAGCAGCGACATCGTGAGCCTGCACTGCCCGCTCACGCCCGCCACCCGCCACCTGATCGACGCCGCGGCGCTGGCGCAGATGAGGCACGGGGCCATGCTCGTCAACACCAGCCGCGGCGGCGTGATCGACACCCGCGCCGTGATCCGCGCGCTGAAGACCGGCCAGCTGGGCAGCCTGGGGCTGGACGTCTACGAGGAGGAGGGCGACCTCTTCTTCCGCGACCTCAGCGGCGAGGTGCTGCGAGACGACGTCTTCGCGCGGCTGCTGACCTTCCCCAACGTCGTGATCACCGGCCACCAGGGCTTCTTCACCGAGGAGGCGCTGGCCGCGATCGCGCAGACCACGATCGACAATCTCGACGCCTTCGCGGCCGAGGGCCGGCCGCGGCACCCGGTGTCGGTGGAGCGCGTGGTGTGAGCGGCGCCGCGCAGCGCGTGCTGCTCACCGGGGCCACCGGCAGTATCGGCCGCGCCACGATGCAGGCGTTGCTGCAGCGCGGCCACGCGGTGGTGGCGATCGTGCGCTCGGGCGCGGCCGCGCGCGCCGCCCTTCCCGCGGCCTGCCAGGTGCGCGAGGCCGATGTGCTCGACGCCACCGCGCTGGCGCGCGAGGGCCTGCGCGGCGAGCGCTTCGACGCCTGGGTGTCGTGCCTGGCCTCGCGCACCGGCGAGCCGGCCGACGCCTGGGCCGTGGACCACCGCGCCCACCAGCAACTGCTCGGCCTGGCGCGCGGGCACGGCGTGCGCCACGCCGTGCTGCTGTCGGCCCTGTGCGTGCAGAAGCCGCGGCTGGCCTTCCAGCACGCCAAGCTCGCCTTCGAGGCCGAGCTGCAGGCCTCGGGCCTGCGCTTCAGCATCGTGCGGCCCACGGCCTTCTTCAAGTCGCTGTCGGGCCAGCTGGCGCGGGTACAGGCGGGCAAGCCCTTCCTGGTGTTCGGCGACGGGCGGCTCACGGCCTGCAAGCCCATCAGCGACCGCGACCTGGCCGACTACCTCGCTGGCTGCCTGGACGACCCGGCGCGCCACGACCGCGTGCTGCCCATCGGCGGCCCGGGCCCGGCGATCACGCCGCGCGACCAGGCGGTGATGCTCGAACGCCTGCTCGGCCGCCCGGTGCCCGTGAAGCCCGTGCCGGTGAAGCTGCTCGATGGCATCGCCGGGGCACTGGGCCTGGCCGGCCGCGTGTGGCCGCCGCTGGGCGCCAAGGCGGAGCTCGCGCGCATCGGTCGCTACTACGCCACCGAGTCGATGCTGGTGTGGGACGCCGCGCGAGGCGCCTACGACGCCGAGGCCACGCCCGAGCACGGCCGCGACACGCTGCAGGCGCACTACGCCCGCGTGCTGCGCGGCGAGGTGGCCGATGAGCGCCGCGAGCACGCGGTGTTCTGAGAAGCTGTGAACGAATCCGACACCCCCGCTCGTCACGCCATGCGCCGCCGGCACCTCGTTGCAAATTCACACCATATCTCAGGATATGGCTGTGGTTTGCGCCTCGTTCCAGTGATGCCTGGCGCGCCGCTCGGACGCGCTGGGTTTATTCACGGCTTCTGAGCACCCCCAGGGCCGGGCTGGGCCCAACCCGGCCCCCCGCGGGGGATCAAGACCACCGGCAGAGCCGGATCACGTTCAGAGCTTCCCAAGCGGCGCCCTTCCGCGGCGCCGCTGCGTGGGAGTTGCTTGGGCGATCAGCCCTTCTTGGCGTACGCGCTGCACCAGCCCTTGGCGGACACCTGCTTGCCCGCGAAAAGGGGGCAGCCCGCGGCGGCGTCGGTGGGCTTGCCCTGGTACAGCGCGCAGCTGCTGCAACTCTGGCCGGCGGCGTACTGCTTGTACTTGGTCTTGTCGGCTTTGGTCGCGTCGGCCACGTAGCCCAGGCCAGTGGCCTGCGGGCTCTTCTCGTCGACCAGGGTGGACTGGGCTTGCGCCTGCGTGGCGGCGGCCAGGCCGCAGGCGGCGGCGGGGATCCATTGAACGAACTGGCGGCGGGTGCTCATCGGGGTGTCTCCAGGAACGGGTCGGAGTGGTCGGTTGCGACGTCTGATGGAACGCGGACGCCCGCTCTCGAAGCTTTATCGGTCTACCTGAAGCCCGCCTGAAGTCAGCGGGCCGCCTCCACCGCCAAGCACCGAAGCGGGTCTCGTCGAGAACAGCCTCCGCCCGCAAAGCCCTTTGCCGCGTGGTGCGTCGAGCGCGAGCGAGCCGAAGGATGACGGACCGCAAAGGGCCGAGTCGAGACACTGCCTACTCAGAAGCAGGCCGTCTGCGAAGCGCTGAGCCGCACACCCTCGAAGACTAGGGCCGCGACGCCGCGAACCTGCGTCAGCTGCAAGGCGTCGGCGCGCAGGGTGGCCGCCACGGCGGCGGAAGCGGGGGTATCGCCTTCGTGCAGCCCGTCGGCCCGTGCCCGGCCGTCGAACACATGGGCCGGCGCCGCCTGCCCGCGCCGCAGCATCGTCACCGAGACGCGCTGGTAGTGCTGCCGCACGAAGAGGCCGACCTCGGGCCCGCACCACCAGCCGGCCAGCCGCGCCGGCACCACCCACAGGTGCACCGTGCTGGTCTTGTCGCGGCCGATGGGCTTGTCGGGGGCGTCGACCACCACGCTGCGGTCGGGCCTCCAGTCGCCCAGGTCCCAGTCGTGGCTGACGATGCGCGTGCCGGGCTTCAGGGCCAGCAGTCGCTCGCGCAGCTGCAGGTTCACCTGCGGCAACAGGTACATCGTGACCACGCTGAAGGGCGCGAGGTCGAGCGTGAACAGGTCCTGCTCGCGGAACTCGGCCCGGTCGGCCACGCCGGCGGCGCGGGCGTTGGCGCGGCTCAGCGCCACGAGCTCGGGGACGATCTCCACGCCCAGCCCGCGCGCATCGAAGCGCCGCGCCGCGGTGATGACGACGCGGCCATCGCCCGAGCCCAGGTCCACCAGGCGGTCGGCCGGGCCCACGCCGGCCAGCTTCAGCATCGCCAGAGTCACCGCGTCGGGCGTGGTGACGAAGGGCACCTCGTCCTGCGCGGCGGCCGGGCCGGCCAGCGCGGCCAGCCACAGGCCCAGGCCGCACAGGCGCCTGGCCAGGCCCGGCTCGGGCGCGGCTCTCACGCCGTGGGCAGCTTGTGCGCCCTGAACTGCTCGCGCAGCTTGTTCTTCTGCATCTTGCCGGTGGCGCCCAGCGGGATGGCGTCGGTGAACACCACGTCGTCGGGCGTCCACCACTTCGCGATCTTGCCCTCGTAGAAGGCGAGCAGTTCCTCGCGCGTGACCTCCACGCCCGGCTTCTTGACGACCACCAGCAGCGGCCGCTCGTCCCACTTGGGGTGGTGCGCGGCGATGCAGGCCGCCATCGCCACCGCGGGGTGGGCCATCGCGATGTTCTCGAGGTCGATCGAGCCGATCCACTCGCCGCCGCTCTTGATGACGTCCTTGCTGCGGTCGGTGATGACCATGTAGCCCTCGGGCGTGATCTTGGCCACATCGCCGGTGGGGAACCAGCCGTTGCCGTCGGCGTCCTTCACGAGCGGGTTGCCGCCCTCGCCCTTGAAATAGCTGTCGAGGATCCACGGCCCGCGCACCAGCAGGTCGCCGCTGGCGGTGCCGTCCCAGGGCAGCTCGGCGCCGTCCTCGCCGACGATCTTCATGTCCACGCCATAGACCGCGCGGCCCTGGGTACCCATCACGGTGAGCTTGCCCTCGTCGTCCAGGCCCTGATGCAGGGCCTTGAAGGCGGCCGCGGTGCCGATGGGGCTCATCTCCGTCATGCCCCAGGCGTGCAGCACGCGGACCCCGTAGTCGTCGCGGAACTTGCGGATCATCGCCGGCGGGCAGGCCGAGCCGCCGATGGCGCTCTTGCGCATGGTGCTGAACTTCAGGCCGTTCGCCTCCACGTGCGCCAGCAGGCCCTGCCACACGGTGGGCACGCCGGCACTGATGGTGACGCGCTCGCTCTCGAACAGCTCGTACAGGCTCTTGCCGTCCAGGCCCGGGCCGGGCAGCACGAGCTTGGCCCCCGTCATCGGCGCGAGGTAGACGATGCCCCAGCTGTTGACGTGGAACATCGGCACCACGGGCAGGATTGCATCGGCGGCGCTGCAGCCGAAGCAGTCGGGCACGGCGGCCTGCATCGTGTGCAGCACCGTGCTGCGGTGGCTATACAGCACGCCCTTGGGGTTGCCAGTGGTGCCGCTGGTGTAGCACAGGCTGCTGGCGGTGTTCTCGTCGAACACCGGCCAGGCGTAGCGGTCGCTGCTGCCCTCGAGCAGCTCCTCGTAGCACAGCAGGCCCGGCACCTTGGCCGCCTGCTCGGCCTGCGGCATGTTCTCGCGTGACGTCATCGCCACCCAGTGCTTTACCGTCTTCGTGCGGCCGGCCACGGCCTGAATCAGCGGCCAGAAGCTCATGTCGAAGAACATCACGCGGTCTTCGGCGTGGTCGGCGATGTAGACGATCTGGTCGGGGTGCAGCCGCGGGTTCACGGTGTGCAGCACACGGCCGCTGCCGCTGACGCCGTAGTACAGCTCCATGTGGCGGTGCGTGTTCCAGGCCAGCGTGGCGGCGCGCTCGCCAGGCGCGACGCCCAGGCCCGCCAGGGCGTTGGCCACGCGGCGGGCCCGCGCGGCCAGCTCGCGGTAGCTGATACGGTGGATGTCGCCCTCGACGCGGCGCGACACCACGAGCTGCTCGCCGTGGTGGCGTTCGGCATGAACGATGAGCGAGGAGATCAGCAGCGGCAGCTGCATCATCTGACCGAGCATGGGGGTCTCTCCTGGTGATGGACGGCGCCGCAGCGGGCGGGGCACGGGCTCGCGGGCGTCGATTCTCGGATCAGCCGCTGTCGACCAGGCGCCGCGCCAGCCGCCGGTGGCGCTGCACCAGCGCCGGCAGGTCCAGGGTCTGCAGTTCGCCGTCGCGCACCACCGGCCGCCCGCCGACGATGCCGAAGCCCACGCGCGGTACCTGGCACAGCAGCATCGCGGCCACCGGGTCGTCGGCGCCGGCCAGGGCTACGTCGGCCAGCGGCACGCCGATCAGGTCGGCCGCCATGCCCGCGGCCAGCGCGCCGATGTCGTCGCGGCCCAGCACGCGCGCGCCGCCCAGTGTGCCCATCTCGAGCACCTCGCGCGCGCCCATCGCGTCGGCGCCGCTCGCCACGCGCTGCAGCAGCAGCGCCAGCCGCAGCTCGGCCAGCAGGTGGCCGCTGTCGTTGCTGGCCGAGCCGTCCACCGCCAGGGCTACCGGCACGCCGGCGTCGCGCATGGCGCGGATGGGCGCAATGCCCGAGCCCAGCCGCATGTTCGAGCCCGGGCAGTGCGCCACGCCCGTGCCCGTGGCGGCGAAGCGGCGGATGCCGGCCTCGTCGAGCTTGACGCAGTGCGCGTGCCACACGTCGGGACCCAGCCAGCCCAGCTGCTCGGCATAGTCGGCGGGGGTGCAGCCGAACTGCTCGCGCGTGTAGGCGATGTCGCTGTCGTTCTCGGCCAGGTGGGTGTGCAGGTGCACGCCGTGGCGGCGGGCCAGCGCGGCGGCCTCGCGCATCAGCCGCGGGCTCACGCTGAAGGGGCTGCACGGGGCCACGACGATGCGGCGCATGGCGAAGCGCGCCGTGTCGTGGTGGCGGGCGATCAGGCGTTCGGTGTCGGCGAGGATGCTGTCTTCGTCCTCCACCAACTCGTCGGGCGGCAGGCCGCCGGCGCTGGAGCCAACGCTCATGGCGCCGCGCGCGGCGTGGAAGCGGATACCGGCCTCGGCGGCGGCGTCCAGCGTGTCGTCGAGGCGGCAGCCGTTGGGGAACAGGTATAGGTGGTCGCTGCTGGTGGTGCAGCCCGACAGCAGCAGCTCGGCGGCGGCCAGCTGCGTGCTGGCGTGCAGCATCTCGGGCGTGAGCCGCGCCCACACCGGGTACAGGCCCTGCAGCCAGGGGAAGAGCGTGGCGTCCTGCACCGGGCCCAGCGCCCGCGTGAGCGTCTGGTACATGTGGTGATGGGTGTTGACCAGGCCGGGCAGTACGACGTGGTCGCGCGCGTCGATCACGGTGTCGGCCGTGGCCGGCAGCGCGTCGCTGGGGCCCACGGCCTCGATGACGCCGTCGCGCGCGAAGACGGCGCCGTCGGCGATCTCGCGCCGGCCGGCGTCCATGGTCACCAGCCGTTCGGCGTGGTGCACGAGCAGGGTGTTCGCCATGGGGTCTGTGGGGCGCAGGCCGTCAACCGGTGCGGCCGGGCTCGGGCGGCGCAGCCGGCGGGTCGCTCCAGAGCCGGCCGGCGGTGGCCCAGTCGCTGCGCTGCACGTCGGTGAAGATGACGTCCACCGATTCCGGCGTGGCGCCGATGCTGCGCGTGGTGGCCTCGGTGAGAGCCTGTGCCAAGGCGCGCTTCTGCTCGGTCGTGCGGCCAGCGAAGAGGGTGACGTGGATCAGGGGCATGTGGGATTCTCCCGAGGATGCGGCCGGGGCTGCCGTGGCCACGATGTTGACACGACCCGGCTGGGCACGCGCCTTGCTGAGCCGGTGTGAAGTCCGCGCGACCACCATGACGCCTTACCGACCGCACGACCCCTTCGACATCGACGCGTGGGAATCCGACCTGCCCGGCCTGGACATCTCCCGCGATGGCGAGGCCTGCGCCCGCGCCGGTGCCGACTACCACTGGTACAGCCCGGTGCTGGCGCGGGCGCTGCAGGGCCGCCGGCCGCATGCCGTGGTGCGACCGCGCGACGAGGCCGAGTTGTGCCGCGTGGCCGCGGCCTGCGTGCGCCACCGCGTGCCGCTGACGGTGCGGGGCGGCGGCACCGGCAACTACGGGCAGTGCGTGCCGCTGTACGGCGGCATCTCGCTGGACATGACGGGACTCGACGCCGTGATCGCCCTTGAGTCCGGCGTGGCGCGGGTGCAGGCCGGCATCGGCATCCATGCCCTGAACCAGGCCGCGGCCGCCAGCGGCCAGCAGCTGGCGATGTGGCCCAGCACGGAGCGCATCGCCACCTTGGGCGGCTTCATCGCCGGCGGCCACAGCGGCATCGGCAGCCTGCGCCACGGCATCCTGGCCGACCCCGGCAACGTGCGCCGGCTGGCGGTGCTCACGCTGGAGGACCCGCCGCGCCGCATCGTGCTGAAGAGCGCCGACATCCAGCGCGCGCACCATGCCTACGGCACCAACGGCATCCTCGTCGAGGTGGACGTGGGGCTGGTGCCGCGCGTCGAGTGGCAGCACACGATCGCGCTGTTCCCGCGCTACGACACGCTGTTGGATTTCGGCCTGGCCGCCGGCGCGGCCAGCGTGCGCGGCGAGCTCGACCTGCTGCAGATGAGCGCGGTGGAGCGGCGCATCACGCCCTACTACGCCGGCCTGCGTGGCCGGCTGCAGGACGAGGATGCGATGTTCGCCCAGGTCCACCCCGCCTCGCTGCCGGCCTACGCGGCCCTGGCCTCCGCGCACGGCGGCCGCCTGGTGGTGGCCGGCACCGAGGCCGAGCTGCAGGCCCAGGGCCTGCCCTCGTGCACCGAGTGCGCCTACAACCACACCACGCTGGAGGCGTTGAAGTCCGACCGCGGCGTGACCTACCTCCAGGTGGCCTATCCGGCACCGTTCAGCCCGGCGCTGGTGGCCAAGCAGATGGCGCGCTTCGGCGACGAGGTGTTCATGCACCACGAGTTCAGCCGGGCTGGCGGGCAGTTGGTGGCGTTCGCGCTGCCGCTGGTGCAGTACTTCGACGAGCCGCAGCTGCGCGCGCTGGTCGCCAGCTTCGAGGCTGACGGCTGCGCCGTCTACGACCCGCATACCTGGGTGCTGGAGGACGGCGGCATGAAGCAGGTCGACGAGGCGCAGCTGGCCTTCAAGCGCGAGGCCGATCCGCTGGGCCTGATGAACCCCGGCAAGCTGCGCGCCTGGGACGAGCGCGTGCTCGGCATCCCGGGCGGGAGCCTGTGACGATGCGGCTGCTGGTCGTCTTCTGCCACCCCGACCCCGACAGCTACGGCGCCGCGCTGCTGCGCACGGCGACCACGGCGCTGCGGGCCGCGGGCCACGAGCTGCGCGTGATCGACCTCTACGCCGAGGGCTTCGACCCGGTGTTCTCGCGCGCCGAGAAGCGCAGCTATCTCACCGACACCGCGCAGAACGTGGCCGGCGTGGCGGCGCACGTGGAAGCCCTGCGCTGGGCCGAGGGCTGGATCGCCGTCTACCCGACGTGGTTCTACGGCCTGCCCGCGATGTTCAAGGGCTGGCTCGACCGCGTCTGGCTGCCGGGGGTGGCGTTCCGCGTCGCCAGCGGCCGCAAGCGCACCATCGGCGGCGAACTGCACCACATCCGCCGCTTCGTCGGCATCACCACCTCGGGCGCGCCGTGGTGGTGGCTGCGCGTCATCGGCGACCCCGGCCGCAGCCTGCTGATGAAGGGTCTGCGCCCCTTGTACGCGCGCGGCTGCCGCATGACCTGGCTGCAGTTGCACGACATGAACCACGTCACCCAGGCCGATCGCGAGGCCTTCCTCGCCAAGGTCGATCGCACCCTCAGGACGCTGACATGACCGAGATCGCCAAGCCCCTGGCCCGCTACAGCCCCTGGCGCCGTGCTGGCGACTTCCTGCTGCTGTCAGGCGTGATCGCCGTCGACCCTGCGCGCGGGCTCATCGTACGCGGCTTCGCCGACCTGCCGCCCGATGCGCGCGCCGCCGCCGGCGAGACCGGCGAGTTCAGCGTCGACGCGCGCGACGGCCCCATCCTGGCGCAGAGCTGGTTCGTGCTCGAGCGCATCCGCGGCACGCTGCACGCCTCCGGCGGCCGCATGGATCAGGTCGTTCGTCTGGTGCAGTACTTCAAGGACCTCGACCACTTCCCGCGCTACAGCCGCGTGCGCCACGCCTTCTTTCCCGGCGAGCCACCGGCCTCGACGGTGGTGCAGGTCAGCGGCATGCTGCCCACGAGCGACATCCTGGTGGAGGTCGAAGCCACAGCCTACGTACCCCTGCCCGACAAGGACTGATGCCATGTTGCACGGCTATTGCCCGCCCGAGAGATTCCTGCCCTACCTGAGCTGGACGCAGATCGCCGAGCTGCCCGGCCGCGCCGACACCGTCATCGTGCTGCCGGCCGGCAGCATCGAGCAGCACGGTCCGCACCTGCCCTGCGCGGTGGACAGCGTCATCGCGGCCGGCGTGGTGGGGCACGCTCTGGCGCGGCTCGGCGCCGACGTGCCCGCCTACGCGCTGCCGCCTATCACCTACGGCAAGAGCTGCGAGCACCTGCACTTCACCGGCACCGTCACGCTCGACGGCGCCACGCTGCAGAAGACGATCGAGGACATCGGCGAATCGGTCTACCGCATGGGCTTTCGCAAGCTGCTGATCGTCAACGCCCACGGCGGGCAGCCGCAGGTCATGGAGATGGCGGCGCGCGAATTGCGCCTGCGCCACGGCGACTACATGGTGCTGCCTCACTTCGCCTGGCGCGTGCCGCACGTGGCGGGGCAGTACCTCAGCGAGCAGGAACGCAAGCTCGCCATGCACGCCGGCCATGCCGAGACGGCCCTCATGATGGCGCTGGCGCCGCACACGGTGCGCATGCAGCACGCGGTGGCCAACGTGCCGCCGGAGTTTCCGAGCCGGATCCTGTCGCCCGACGGCCGTCCGGCCTGTGCCTGGACGGCGCGCGACTTCGGCGACAGCGGCGTCATCGGCGACCCGCGACCGGCCACCCCCGAACAGGGCCAGGCCATCCTCGATTCGCTGGCCGACAGCTGGGCGCAGGGCATCGCCGAGCTCCACCGCATGCGGTGGGTGGAGCGCGCCGCTCGCACCTGAGGCGCGCTGCACCAGGACGGCGACGTGCTCGGTGCGTAGGCGCCCGGTCCTGGCTCGCGCGCGGTGGTCGTCTGTGGCACGTGCCTTGCACGCATCCCCGCGTCCCATCGAGCCGCCCCACCCAGGAGAAAACCCGATGCCGCCGATCGCCTGTCGTTCTGTCCATCGCTGCGCCCGAGCTTGGGCCGCTGCCGCGCTGCTCTCCCTGAGCGCACAGTCGCCGCTGGCGCTGGCCCAGGAGAAGTTCAGCTACACCACCAACTGGTACGCGCAGGCCGAGCACGGCGGCTTTTACCAGGCGCTGGCCACCGGTCTGTACAAGAAGGAGGGCCTGGACGTCACCATCCGCATGGGCGGCCCGCAGGTCAACATCATGCAGATCATGGCGGCCGGCCAGACCGACTGCGTGATGGGCTACGACGTGCAGACCATGAAAAGCTGGGAGACCGGCATCAACGCCGTCACCGTGGCCGCCGCCTTTCAGAAGGACCCGCAGGTGCTGATCGGACACCCCGGCGTCGTCAACAAGATGGAAGACCTCAAGGGCAAGACCATCCTCATCAGCAGCGCGGCCAACACCACCTATTGGCCGTGGCTGATGGCCACCTACAAGCTGGAGGCCAGCCAGGCGCGGCCCTACACCTTCAACATCCAGCCCTTCGTTGCCGACAAGAATGTCGTGCAGCAGGGCTACCTCAGCAGCGAGCCCTACGCCATCGAGAAGCAGGCGGGCTTCAAGCCCAATGTGTTCCTGCTGTCCGACTTCGGCTGGCCCCCCTACAGCACGACCATCGTGTGCCTCGAGAAGACCGTGCTCGAGCGCCCCAAGGCGGTGGCTGCGTTCGTCAAGGCCAGCATGGAAGGCTGGAAGAGCTATCTCAAGGGCGACCCTTCGCCGGCTAACGCGCTGATCAAGAAGGACAACCCGAACATGACCGACGACAAGATCGCCGTCGGCATACGCCTGCTCAACGAGACAGGCATGGTGTTCGGCGGCGACGTGGCCCGGATGGGGGTGGGCATCGTCACCGACGAGCGCATGAAGAAGACCTACGACATGCTCGTGGCGATGAAACTCATCGACCCCGCGAAGGTGGACCTTCGGAAAACCTACACGACGCAGTTCGTGAAGGACCTCAAGGTCATGCCCTGATGGGGCTGCCGGTCGTCGACCTGGCGCGTGGCACGGCGGCCGAGCAGGCCGCGGTCGTCGACGCGGCGCTGTGCGAGCACGGCTTTTTCGCCGTGCTCAACCACGGGATCGACGCCGCCCTGGTGGCGGCGGCGTTCGAGGCGGGCCACGCCTTCTTTCAGCTGCCCGAGCAGACCAAGCGCCGCTGGCACATCGACGGCTGGCCGCTCAAGCGGGGCTTCGACCCCGTCGGTTGGCAGGCGCTCGACCCCACGCAACCGCCCGACATCAAGGAGAGCTTCTACCTCGGTGTCGAGACCATCGGCCCCAACCAGTGGCCCGACGCGGCGCTGCTGCCGGCATTCCGCCCCGCGATGGAAGCGTACTCCGCCGCTTGCGAGGCGCTGGCGAGGCGGCTGATGCGCCTGTTCGAGCGTGCGCTGGCCTTGCCCGAGGGCCACTTCGCCCCCTTCGTGCGCCACCCCACCTGCACGACCCGGCTGCTGCACTATCCGTTGCAGCCGGCGCAGGTGGCGCCGGGGCAGATCGGCTGCGGCGCGCACACCGACTGGGGCGCCCTGACGCTGCTGGCGCAGGACGACGCCGGCGGCTTGCAGGTGCAGGCGCGCGACGGCGCGTGGGTCGACGTGACTCCATGGCCCGGTGCCTTCGTCGTGAACATCGGCGACCTGATGGCGCGCTGGACGCACGACCGCTGGCGATCGACCCTGCACCGCGTCGTGAACCGCACGGCGGGCCGCGAGCGCTGGAGCATCGCCTACTTCTTCGACCTCGATGCCGAGACAGTGGTCCTGCCGCTGCCGGGCTGCGTGCCTGCCGGCGAGGCGCCGCGCTACGGTCCCATCACCGCCGGCGAGCACCTGGCCGAGATGTACCGGCGCACCACCGTGCGCAGCGCCGCATGAGCGCCGCGATGCCCGCCGTCGAGATCCTCTCGGCCCACAAGACCTACCCCAATGGCACGCAGGCGCTGCTGCCCGTGGACCTGCGCGTGCCCGAAGGCGAGTTCATCACCTTGCTGGGCCCCAGCGGCTGCGGCAAGAGCACGCTGCTGAAGATGGTGGCCGGGCTGCTGCCGCCCAGCGACGGCCGGCTGCTGCTGTGGCGCAGGCCGGTAGCGCAGGTGCAGGACACCGGCCACGCGCTGAGCTTCGTCTTTCAGGAGGCCACGCTCATGCCCTGGGCGAGCGTGATGGCCAACGTCCGCCTGCCGCTCGACCTGGCCGGCCTGCCCAGGGCCGAGAGCGAGCCCCGCGTGCTCGAGGTGCTGCGCCTGGTGGGGCTGGAGGGCTTCGGCAAGGCCTTGCCGCGCGAGCTCAGCGGCGGCATGCAGATGCGCGTGAGCATCGCCCGCGGGCTGGTCACGCGGCCGAACCTGCTGCTGATGGACGAGCCCTTCGGCGCGCTCGACGAGATCACCCGCAACCGCCTCGACAGCGACCTGCTGCAGCTGTGGGCCGCGCAGCAGCTGACGGTGATGTTCGTCACGCACAGCATCTACGAGGCGGTGTTCCTGTCGCAGCGCGTCGTCGTCATGGCGGCGCGTCCGGGCCGCGTGGTCGATGAATTCGTCATCGATGAGCCCTTTCCGCGCAGCGCCGAATTCCGCGTCTCCACCCGCTTTGCCGCGCACGCCAAGCGGCTGCAGGACGCGCTGCTCAAGGCCAGCGGTGCTGAAGAGTCCCTGGCCTGAACCGCATGAACGCGTCTGCCCGCAAGATCGTCTGGCCCGCGCTGGTGGCCGTGCTGATCGTGGCTGCGTGGCACGCGCTGGTGCTGATCTACAAGCTGCCGCCGTTCCTGGTGCCGAGCCCACTGAACGTCGCGCAGACGCTGGTGGCCGACGCCGGGCTGCTGTTCGGCGCACTCGTCACGACGCTGAAGATCACCTTGTTCGCCTTCGGAAGCGCCACCGTGCTGGGCGTGCTCATCGCGTTCGCCTTCGTGCAGAGCCGCGTCATCGAGACGGCCCTGTTCCCCTACGCCGTGCTGCTGCAGGTGACGCCCATCGTGGCGATTGCGCCGCTGATCATCATCTGGGTCAAGGATCCCACGGCCAGCCTGGTCATCTGCGCCACGCTGGTGGCCCTGTTCCCCATCATCGCCAACACCACGCTGGGCCTGCGCAGCGTCAACCCCGGGCTCATGAGCTACTTCAGGCTCAACCGCGCCACGCGGCTTCAGACGCTGCGGCGGCTGCGCATCCCGAGCGCGCTGCCGTACTTCTTCGGCGGCTTGCGCATCAGCTCGGGCCTGGCGCTCATCGGCGCCGTGGTCGCCGAGTTCGTGGCCGGCACGGGCGGCACCGGCACGGGCCTGGCGTACCAGATCCTGCAGGCGGGTTACCAACTCAACATCCCCCGCATGTTCGCGGCGCTGCTGCTCATCACCGTCACGGGCGTGCTGCTGTTCGCCCTGATGGCGGTGCTGTCGCGGTGGGCGCTGGGCAGCTGGCACGAAAGCGAACAGTCCCAAGACTAGAGGCCATGAACGAATCCCTGCTCATCCGCGGCGCCGAGGCGCTGCTCACCGGCCACCGCGGCAGGGCCGCGCGCGCCACCGGCGGCACCGACCTGCGCGTGAAGGACGGGCTCGTCGCGGCCATCGGCAGCCTCGAGCCCGAACTCGGCGAGCGCGTGCTCGACGCCCGCGGCTGCGTCGTCTACCCCGGCTGGGTGAACACGCACCACCACCTGTTCCAGAGCCTGCTCAAGGGCATACCGGGCGGCATCGACCTGCCGCTGGTGCCCTGGCTGGCCGCCGTCCCCGTGAAGTACCGGCGCCACTTCGACGCCGAGGCCTCGCTGCGCCTGGCGGCGCGCGTGGGCCTGGTGGAGCTGGCGCTGTCGGGCTGCAGCACGGTGTGCGACCACCAGTACCACTACTGGCCGGGCATGCCCTTCGACGCCAGCGCGGCCGTGTTCGAAGAGGCCGGCAGGCTGGGCCTGCGCTTCGTGCTGGCCCGCGGCGGCCAGACGCAGGCACGGGCCATGACCGATGCCGATGCGCCCCCGCAGGTGCAGCCCGAGACGCTGGACGGCTTCCTCGCCGGCGTGGAGCGCGACGTGCAGCGCTGGCACCAGGCCGGGCCCATGCCCATGCGGCGGGTGGCCAGCGCCATCACCACGCCGAACTGGAGCTGCGCGGTCGACCACCTTGGGCCGATGGCGGCCCAGGCGCGCCGCCTGGGCATCCACCTGCACAGCCACCTGAGCGAGACCTTCGACTACGTGCGCTGGGCGCGGGAGCAGCACGGCTGCACGCCGATGCAGTTCGTGGCCGAGCATGGGTGGGTGGGGCCCGATGTCTGGTACGCGCACATGGTGCACCTGGACGACGGCGACCTGGGCCTGTGCGCCAAAACGAACACCGGCATCGCCCACTGCCCGCAGAGCAACGCCCGGCTGGGCAGCGGCATCGCGCGCATTCCGGAAGCGGTGGCGCTGGGCATTCCCGTGGGCCTGGCGGTCGACGGTGCCGCCAGTAACGAGGCGGCCGACATGGCGGCCGAGGCCCACATGGCCTGGCTGGTGCACCGGGCCGATCCCCGGGCCGGTGTCCGCAGCGTGCAACCCGGCGGCTACGCGGCCGCCATCACCGCCGACGACGTGGTGCACATCGGCACCGCCGGTGGTGCCCGCATGATGGGCTTGCAGGGCGTGGGCACGCTGGAGGTCGGCATGGCTGCCGACCTGGCGGTCTACGACCTCGACCAGCCGCGCCATTTCGGTCTGCACGACCCCGCCATCGGTCCCGTGGTGGGCGGGGGCCGGCCGACGCTGCGGCTGCTGCTGGTGCAGGGCCGGAGAGTCGTCGAAGACGACGCCATCCCGGGCCTGGACATGGCCGCGCTGCGCGCCGAGGCGGCCGCCTTCGTGAGGACCATGACGTGAGCAACGCCGAGTTCGACCCTGCCGCCGTCGGCGCCGCCACGCAGGCTATCGTGGCCGCGCTGGGTGCCATCGAGTGGATCACCGACGGCCGCGTCGAGCGCCTGAGCCAGGACTTCTACTGGTTCAGCCCCGTGCTCAAGCGCCAGCTCAAGCACCTGCGCGCCGACGCCGTGGCGCGCCCGAAGACCGAGGACGAGGTCCGTGCCGTCGTGGCCGCCTGCGCCGCGGCCCGCGTGCCCATCACGGTGCGCGGCAGCGGCACCGGCAACTACGGCCAGTGCATGCCGCTGCACGGCGGCGTCATCCTCGACCTGAGCGCCTACAACCGGCTGCTGTGGTGCGAGGGCGGCGTGGGCCGCGCCCAGGCGGGCATCCGCATGATGGAGATGGACCGGGCCACCCAGCCCCAGGGCTGGGAGCTGCGCTGCGTGCCCAGCACCTACCGCAGCGCGACGCTGGGCGGCCTGTACGGGGGCGGCTTCGGTGGCGTAGGCAGCATCAATCACGGGCCGCTGGCCAGCACCGGCAACGTGCTGGGCATCAGGGCCCTGACGATCGAACCCGAACCCAGGCCGGTGGAGCTGCGCGCGCCGGAAGCGCTGCTGCTGCACCACGTGTACGGCACCAACGGCCTGGTGCTGGAACTCGAGGTCGCCCTCGCCCCGGCGCACGCCTGGCTGGAGGCCATCGTCGGCTTCGACGGTTTCGACGCGGCCATCGGCTTTGCCGACGCCCTGGCGCACGCCCCCGGCATCAGCAAGAAGAGCGTCACGCTGCTGGCCGCGCCCATCCCCGACCTGCTGCTCGCGGCCACGCCGCTGCTCAAGGGCACGATGGATCCTGGGATGCACGCCGTACTCGTGCTGGTGGCCGAGAACGGCGAGGCCGGGATGCAGCAGCTGGTGGCCGAGTTCGGAGGCCGCGTGACGCACCGCAAGACCGCGGCCGAGGTCAGGAGCGGCAACCGCACCATCGTCGAGTACACCTGGAACCACACCACGCTGCACGCGATGAAGGTCGACAAGTCGCTGACCTACATTCAGAGCGGTTTCGTGGCCGGTCGCCACGTCGCCCAGGCCAAAGCGCTGCGCGAGCACTTCGGCGACGAGGTGCTCAGCCACCTGGAGTTCATCCGCACCAAGGAAGGCGCGATGACGTGCTCGGGCCTGCAACTGGTGCGCTACCGCAGTGACCAGCGGCTCGACGAGATCATGCAGATCCATCGCGACCACGGCGTGTACATCGCCAACCCGCACGTGTGGGTGGTGGAAGACGGCAAGCAAGGCCAGGTCAACCCCGACGTCGTGGCCACCAAGTTGCGCTTCGACCCCATGGGCTTGCTGAACCCGGGCAAGCTGCGCGGCTGGGTCGAGCGCGAGCGCATCATGGCGGACGCCGCCGCCGGCCGCGTGACCTTGGGAACGCTGCCCCGGTTCTGACCCGCCGATACCAAAGCCCTCGAACCGGCGCGTGTGGTGCAAATCGTCCTCCGCAAGCCCGCGAAGGACGGCGGCTACGCCGGCAGGAGACCGCCATGCTCGTGACCCGCCAACCTGTCTTCCGCAAGTTCTGGCATCCGGTGATGCCGCTGTCGGCGCTTCAGGGCAGCACGCCGCAGCCGTTTTCGCTGCTGGGCGAGGACATCGTGCTGTGGCTGGGCGCCGACGGCGAGCCCCATGCGCTGAAGGACCGCTGCTGCCACCGCACGGCTCGCCTCAGCAAGGGCCGCTGCGTGAACGGCGCGCTGGAGTGCGGCTACCACGGCTGGACGTATGACGGCGGCGGCCGCGTCATCCGCATCCCGCAGCTCGAGGAGGGCCGCGAGATCCCGGCCGGCTACTGCACCCCGGCCTACCGTTGCCGCTCCGCCTACGGCTACGCCTGGGTGGCGCTGGAGGAGCCGCTGGCGCCCATCCCCGACATGCCCGAGTACGGCGCGCCGGGCTGGCGCACCATCTTCCAGTTCCACGAGGTGTGGGCCACGAGCCCGCTGCGGGCGCTGGAGAACAGCTTCGACAACAGCCATTTCAGCTTCGTGCACCGCGCCACCTTCGGCGTGGCGGCGCAGCCGCGGCCCAGCCGCTACGAGCTGGTCGAGCGCGACGGCGGCTTCTACGCTGAGACGGTGATCGCCGCCACCAACCCGCCGGCCTTCCACCGCGTCAGCGGCTGCACCGAGCCGATCACGCAGCGGCACATGCGAAACGCCTACTTCCTGCCCTTCGCGCGGCGGCTCGACATCGAGTATCCCAGCGGCGTGCGCCACGTCATCCTCAACGGCTTCACGCCCATCGACGACGGCCGCATCCAGCTGTGCCAGTGGCTGTTCCGCAACGACACCGAGGCCGACTGCCCGGCTCAGATGCTGATCGACTTCGACCACGTGATCACGCGCGAGGACAAGGACATCCTCGAGTCCACCGACCCCGACGCCGTGGTCGACCTGCGCCGCCGCGGCGTCGAGTTCAGCATGGACTCCGACCGCCCGGGCATCCTGATCCGCCGGCAGCTGATGGCGCTGCTGGCGGCGCACGGTGAGGATGAGGTGCATCGCTAGCGACGGCTTGGCCGCTGCAGGCGCTGCCCCGCCGGGCAGCCTATGAAGCGGCCCGCCCGGGCCTTCGCAGCCCCTACTTGCGGGGTGCCTTGTGGCGTGTGGTACCGGCCTGCAGGGCCTCGCTCATGCCCAGCAGCACGCCGCTGGCCATCGCCGCATAGCCCTCCACCAGCGCCTGCGCGGCCTTCACCGATGCCGCGCGTGCGCCGCGCAGCTGCGCCTGCATCTGCGTGGCCATGGTCTCGAACTGTTCGGCCACGGCCGCCGCCTGCGCGCCCGCGGCGGTGCCGCCGGCCTGCATCTTCTGCAGCACCGGCGCCCAGGCCTCGGCCGCGGGGCCGGCGGCGGCGGCCTTCTTCAGCGCCGAGAACATGCCGTCCTCCATCTTCTCGAGGTCGGCCAGCGCCTTGCCCAGGTGCTTGTCGCGCAGGTCGGCGCCCTGCGCCGCCAGCGTGGCCAGCGCGGTGCGCTGGGCCTCCACGGCCTTGAGCAGGGCTTCGTCCATGCCGGCCACGGCCTTGTCCAGCAGCGCTTCGGGGTCGACGCCGGCCACGGCGTTCTTCGCGACGCCGGCGCCGGCGGCCTCGGCCACCTGCTTAAGCACGCCGCGGATGTTCTTCAGCGTGAGCTCGCGCCCCTGCAGCGCCGCCAACGTGGTGTCGGTGACCGCCTTCTTCAGCTGCGCGCCCTGGCGCGAGCTGGCGTTCTGGAACATCTCGATCAGCGCGTCGGCGTCGAACGGGGGTGCGGCCAAGATCTTCTCCCGGAGGTGGTGGATGCGGCGCGATGCTGTCACCGCCGCGCGATCCGTGCAACACCGGCAGCGGCAGCCGGCTGCGCACGGCGGCGGCCCGCGGCGCGAGCCCGACACCCGTCGGCAGGGCGGCAAGGCGGCGCGGGTATGCTCCACGCACGATGACCCGTGTCCACAACTTCAGCGCCGGCCCCGCCGCCCTGCCCGAACCCGTGCTGCGTCAGGCGGCCGAGGAGATGCTTGACTGGCGCGGCAGCGGCATGGGCGTGATGGAGATGAGCCATCGTGGGCCCGAGTTCATGTCCATCCACGCCGAGGCGCAGGCGCTGCTGCGCGAGCTGATGGGCGTGCCGGCGCACTACAGGACGCTGTTCATGCAGGGCGGCGCGCTGGCCCAGAACGCCATCCTGCCGCTGAACCTGCTCAACGGCCGCCGCAGCGGCCGACGCGGGGGCCCGGCCAGCGCAGACTACGTGGACACCGGCATCTGGAGCCTGAAGTCCATCGCCGAGGCCCGGCGCTACGGCGCCGTCAACGTGGTGGCCAGCGCCGAGGCCAGCGGCTACACCCGCATCCCCGAGCGCGACGGCTGGCGGCTCGACCCCGACGCCGACTACGTCCACATCTGCAGCAATGAGACCATCGGCGGCCTGGAGTACCCCGAAGAGCCCGACGTGGGCGACGTGCCGCTGGTGGCCGACATGTCCAGTTCCATCCTGAGTCGGCCGGTGGACGTGACGCGCTACGCCTGTATCTACGGCGGCGCGCAGAAGAACATCGGCCCCGCGGGGCTGACGCTCGTGATCGTGCGCGAGGACCTCATCGGCCATGCCCAGCCGGCCACGCCCACGGCCTTCGACTACCGGGTGGTGGCCGACAACGACAGCATGTTCAACACGCCGCCGACCTGGGCCATCTACATGGCCGGGCTGGTGTTCCGCTGGATCCAGGCCGAAGGCGGTGTGGCCGCGATGGCCGCGCGCAACGCCGTCAAGGCGACGCTGCTGTACGGCGCGCTCGACGCCAGCGGGCTGTTCGTGGCGCCGGTGGCGCCCGGGCACCGCAGCCGCATGAACGTGGTGTTCCGCTTGCGGGACGAACGGCTGGACGGTGCCTTCCTGAAGGGCGCGCAGGAACGTGGCCTGGCGCAGCTCAAGGGCCACCGCTCGGTGGGCGGCATGCGTGCCTCGATCTACAACGCCATGCCGATCGAGGGCGTGCAGGCCCTGGTGGACTACCTGCGCGAGTTCGAGCGCGCGCACGGCTGAGCTTGCCAACGGCCGCCAGCGCCACGACGGCGGCCGCCCAGCTTCAATGTCTGCTGATCAGGCCCGCTCGAACACTGCCGCGATGCCCTGGCCGCCGCCGATGCACATCGTCACCAGCGCGTAGCGCTTGCCGGTGCGGTGCAGCTCGTGGATGGCCTTCACGGCCAGGAAGGCGCCGCTGCAGCCGATGGGGTGGCCCAGCGCGATGGCGCCGCCGTTGGGGTTGACCTTGGCCATGTCGAACTCCAGGCCGCGCGCCACGGCCAGCGCCTGCGCGGCGAAGGCCTCGTTGCTCTCGATGACGTCGATCTGGTCCAGTGTCAGGCCGCCCTTCTTCAGCGCCAGGCGGGTGGCGGGGATCGGGCCCTCGCCCATGATCTCGTTGGGCACGCCGGCCACCGCGTAGCTCACCAGCCGCGCCAGCGGCTTCGCGCCCGCGCTGGCGGCAACCTTGGCATCGCCCAGCACCAGGAAGGCCGCGCCGTCGTTGATGCCGCTGGCGTTGCCGGCCGTGACCGTGCCATCCTTCTTGAAGGCCGGCTTCATCTTGCCCAGCGTCTCCATCGTGGTGGAGGCCTTCACGTGCTCATCGGTGTCGAAGACGACCTCGCCCTTCTTGGTCTGCTTCACGATGGGCACGATCTGGCCCTTGAAGCGGCCCTCGGCGATGGCCGCGGCGGCCTTGCGGTGCGATTCCACCGCGAAGGCGTCCTGCTCCTCGCGCGTGAGCCCCCACTTGACGGCCAGGTTCTCGGCCGTGATGCCCATGTGGCCGACGCCGAAGGGGTCGGTCAGCGTCGCCACCATGGTGTCGATCATCTGCACGTTGCCCATGCGCGCGCCGCTGCGCATCTGCGTGCTGAGGTAGCCGCCGCGGCTCATGACCTCCACGCCGCCGCCGACGCCGTACTCGCAGTCGCCGAGCAGGATGTTCTGCGCCGTGGTCACGATGGCCTGCAGGCCGCTGCTGCACAGCCGGTTCACAGCCATGGCCACGCTGTCCATCGGCAGGCCGGCCTGGATGCTGGCCACGCGCGGAACGTAGGCAAAGCGGCTCTCGGTGGGGATGGTGTTGCCCACGGTGACGTAGTTGATCTGCGCCGGATCGATGCCGCTGGCGCCGACGCTGGCCTTCATGACGGTGCCCGCGAGCTCGGCCGGCTCGATGTCGGCCAGGCTGCCGGCGAAGGTGCCGATGGCGGACCGGAGGGCGGAAAGGACGACGACGTCGCGCTGGCTCATGGTTTGGTCTCCGACTGGAAATGGATCAAATGATGGAAAACCCTAATCTTACGCCGTCTACGTTGGCGTCGGCCGGACAAGGCCTGGGTGCCGCCGAACGCCGGTGGAAAAAGGGTGTCCGGGCGCGGGCCGCCTGACGGTGCCGCCAAGCTGGGCGCGCAGGATGTGCAGTTCCCCATGTCGTCCCCCCCCCGGCACCCTCAGCCCGGGTGCGCCAGCAGCAGCTGCGCCACCGCGGCCACCGCGATCACCCCCGGCTCCTTGCCGCGCAGCCCCGGCAGGCCGATGGGGCAGGTGATGCGCGCGACGAGCCCAGGGGCAACGCCGCGCTCGGCCAGCCGGCGCTCGAACTTCGCGCGCTTGGTGGCGCTGCCGATCAGGCCGAAGAAGCCGAAGTCGCCGCGCGCCAGGATCTCGCGCGTGATTGCCAGGTCGAGGTCGTGGCTGTGCGTGAGCACGAGGAAGGCGTCGCCGGTGGCGGCGGCCGCCACCTCGGCCTGCACGGGCTCGGCGCAGACGCGCTCGATGTGCGGCGGCAGCGCCGCGGCGGGGAACTCGCTCTCGCGCTCGTCCACCCAGCGCACGCGGCAGGGCACGGTGGCCAGGCTGTTGACGATGGCGCGGCCCACGTGGCCGGCGCCGAAGAGGTGCAGCGTGAAGCGCGGGCGCGGGCCTGGCCACTGCGCCGGCGGGTCGGCGGCCAGCAGCGTGTAGCGCAGCACCAGCGCGCCACCGCAGCACTGGCCGAGGCTGGGGCCGAGGGCGATGCGCTGGGTCTCGACAGGTGCTTCGACAAGTTCAGCCCGAGCGGGATCTTTTGCCGCCCAGGCTGAGCCTGTTGAAGCCCATGTCTGGAGACACTGCCGAGCCCGCTGCAAGGCCTGCAGCTCCAGATGCCCGCCACCGATGGTGCCCACCACCGCGTCGGCCGCCACCAGCATGCGCGTGCCGGTCTCGCGCGGCACCGAGCCCTGGTGCTCCACCACAGTCACCACCACCGCCGCGCGGCCGGCCGCGGCCCAGGCCTCGGCGGCGTCGCGCACCGGGTCCCAGGCGCAGGGGTTCACGGGACGGCTGCGCCCGGCGTCAGGCGCAAGCGCCGCGCCCCTCGCGCACGGCCTGTACCGCGCGCAGCACGGCCTCGGGCGTGGCCGGGGCGTCCAGCGGCGGGCACACGACGTGGCCGCCCACGGCCGAGACGGCGTCGCGGATGGCCAGCAGCACGCTGATGGGCAGCAGCAGCGGCGGCTCGCCCACGGCCTTGCTGCGGTGGATCGAGTCCACCCGGTTGGGCGCGTCGAACAGCGTCGTGCGGAAGACGGCCGGCGCGTCGTTGGCGGTGGGGATCTTGTAGGTGCTGGGTGCGTGCGTCATCAGCAGGCCCGCGCGCGCGCTGCCGTCGTCGGGGTGCCACACCAGCTCTTCCATCGTCAGCCAGCCCATGCCCTGCACGAAGGCGCCCTCGACCTGCCCGATGTCGATGGCCGGGTTCAGGCTGGTGCCGGCATCGTGCACGATGTCGGCGGCCAGCAGCCGGTGCTCACCGGTGAGCATGTCCACCACCACCTCGCTGACGGCGGCGCCGTAGGCGAAGTAATGGAAGGGCCGGCCCTGCAGCCGGGCCTTGTCCCAGTGCAGGCCGGGGGTGGCGTAGAAGCCGTCGCTCCACAGCTGCACGCGGGCCAGGTAGGCCTGCTGCACCAGGGCGTCCCAGGGCAGGGCGGCGTGCTGCGGATGGTCCGCCTTGAAGCGCTCCAGCCGCTCGCGGATGGTGCGCGCCGCGGCCTGCGCCGCCTTGCCGTTGAGGTCGGAGCCCGTGCTCGCCGCGGTGGCCGAGGTGTTGGCGATCTTGCCGGTGTCGGTGGCGCTGCAGCGCACCCGCTCCAGCGGCAGCCCCAGCTCGTGTGCCACCACCTGCGCCACCTTGGTGTTCAGGCCCTGGCCCATCTCGGTGCCGCCGTGGTTCACGAGCACGCTGCCGTCGGTGTACACGTGCACCAGCGCGCCGGCCTGGTTGAGGTGGGTGACGTTGAAGCTGATGCCGAACTTCAGCGGCACCAGCGCCAGGCCGCGCTTGAGCACCGGGCTGCCGGCGTTGAAGGCGGCGATGGCCCGCCGCCGCGCCGACCAGCGCGACTGCGCCTCGAGCTGTGCCACCAGCGGCTCGACGATGTTGTCGTCGACCACCTGGCCATACGGCGTGACGTTGCGCTCGACGGTGCCGTAGAAGTTGGCGCGGCGCACCGCCAGCGGGTCTAGCCCGCAGCGCCGCGCCACGCTGTCCAGCAGCATCTCGATGGCGATGGCACCCTGCGGGCCGCCGAAGCCGCGGAAGGCGGTGTTGCTCTGCGTGTTCGTCTTGCAGTTGTAGCCGTGCACGGCCACGTGCGGCAGCCAGTAGGCGTTGTCGAAGTGGCACAGCGCGCGCGTCATCACCGGGCCCGACAGGTCGGCCGAGTGGCCGGCGTTGGACAGCATGGTGATCTCGGCGCCGAGGATGCGCCCCTCGTCGTCGTGCCCCAGTTCGGCCTCGTAGACGAAGCCGTGGCGCCGGCCGGTGACGAGGAAGTCGTCGTCGCGGTCCAGCCGCAACTTCACCGGCGCACGCAGGCGGGCCGCCGCGACCGCGGCGATGCACGCGAATGCCGCGCTCTGGCTCTCCTTGCCGCCGAAGCCGCCGCCCATGCGCCGGCATTCCACTCGCACCGCGTGCGCCGCCACGCCCAGCGCGTGCGACACCACCAGTTGCATCTCGCTGGGGTGCTGAGTGGAGCAGAACACCGTCATGCCGTGGTCGTCGGCCGGCACGGCCAGGCTGATCTGGCCCTCCAGGTAGAACTGCTCCTGGCCGCCCACGGTGAACCGTGTGCGCAGGCGCCGCGGCGCCGCGGCGATGGCGGCAGCGGCGTCGCCCCGCACCAGGTGCATGGGCGGCACCACGTACTGGCCGGCGGCGTGGGCCTCCTCGGCCGTCAGCAGCGCGGGCAGTCGCCGGGCGCGAATGACCTGCGGCGCCAGCGCCGCGGCGCGCCGGGCCTCGTCGCGCGTGCGCGCCACCACCACGAAGACGGGCTGGCCGCGGTAGCGCAGCGTGGCGCCCACCGGCCCGGCCGGGCCCGCGTCGACAGAGGTGCCGGCGAGGATGGGGTCGTCGTGCACCAGCGGGCCGCAGTCGTTGACGCCGGGGATGTCGGCGGCGCTGAACACGCCCACCACGCCGGGCATGGCGCGCACGCGCGCCAGGTCGAGCGACTCGATCACGCCGTGCGGCGCCGGGCTCAGGCCCAGCGCGGCGTGCAGCGTGCCGGCGGGCTCGGGGATGTCGTCGGTGTAGTGCGCGCGGCCGGCCACGTGCAGCGAGGCGCTCTCGTGGGGGCGGCTGCGGCCCACCTCGGGGGCGGCCTGCAGCGGCAGCTCGGCGGGCTTGTTCATGCGGCCTCCGTGGGGGCGAGCGCGCGGTCCCAGACGGTGACGGGCGCGGTGCCGGCCGCCTGCAGCGCGGCGCGGCGGATCAGGTTGCCGGCCACCTGCAGCCGGTAGGCGGCGCTGGCGCGAAGGTCGGTCATCGGCGTGAAGTCCGCGGCCAGCGCGGCGGCGGCGGCCTCGGCGGCGGCGGTGTCGAAGGGCCGGCCGATCAGCGCCGCCTCGGCCCGCGCCGCGCGCTGCACCGTGGCCGCCATGCCGCCGAAGGCCAGCCGCGCCGCCGTGACGATGCCGGCGGCGTCGCGCGTGATCGCGATGCCCACGCACACCGCCGAAATGTCGCAGTCGAAGCGCTTGCTGATCTTGTAGGCCCACACCGCGGTGGCCGTCGCGGCCGCTGTGGGCGCATGGGGCAGGGGCAACTCCACGGCGAGCACGAACTCGCCGGGCTCGCGGCGGTTGCGCATGTAGCCGGTGTAGAAGTCGTGCAGCGGCACGCGGCGCACGCGCGCGCCCTGGCGCAGCACCAGCGTCGCATCCAGCGCCATCAGCACCGGGGCCGAGTCGCCGATGGGCGATCCGTTGGCCAGGTTGCCGCCCATCGTGCCGGCCTCGCGCGTGGGTCGGCCGGCGAAGCGCAGCCACAGTTCGTGCAGCGACGGCCAGCGCGCGGCCAGCGCCGCCCAGGCGGCCTCCAGCGTCGCGCCGGCGCCGATGACGAGCGCGCCGTCGCGCTCCTCGATGCGCCGCAGCCCGGCCACCGCGCCCAGGTGCACGATCTCGCCGAGCGGGCGGAACTGCTTGGTCACCCACAGGCCGATGTCGGTGCTGCCGGCCAGGATGGTGGCCTCGGGCTTGGCCTGCAGCAGCGTGGCCAGCTGCTCCACCGTCTTCGGCGCGAAGAAGCCGCTGGCGGTGGCCAGCGGCGCGTCGGCCTGCAGCGTGCGCAGCGCCGCGGCGATGGCCGTGGTGTCGATGCGCGCGCCGGGTGCGGCACAGGCGCGCTCGCCGGCGTCGAGGATGGGGCGGTAGCCGGTGCAGCGGCACAGGTTGCCGCTCAGGTCGTCGGCGATCTGCTGCCGCGTGGGCACGCTGCCGGCCGCGGCGTGGCGCTCGCGCGTGGCCACCAGGCTCATCACGAAGCCGGGGGTGCAAAAGCCGCACTGCGAGCCGTGGCAGTCCACCATCGCCTGCTGCACCGGGTGCAGCAGGCCGCCGGGCGGCGACAGGTCTTCCACCGTCAGCAGCGCGCGGCCGTCGAGCGCGGGCAGCAGCTGGATGCAGCTGTTCACCGGCCTGAAGGCCACGGCGCCGTCGTCGCCGAGCTCGCCCACGAGCACGGTGCAGGCGCCGCAGTCGCCCTCGTTGCAGCCTTCCTTGGTGCCGGTGCAGCGCGCTTCCTCGCGCAGCCACTGCAGCACGGTGCGCGTGGGCTCGGGGGCGGCGTGCTCGACGACGGCGCCGCGGTGGACGAAGCGGACGGGACGGGTGCTCATGGCGGCATCGGGCTCACAGGGACTTACCCGCACGGTAGCGCGCAGCTTTGCTGTGGGTATGCGTTCCTGCGCATGTCCGGCATGCGCCAGAATGCATGCCGATGCAGCCCGGTTTCGACACCATCGACCTCCACCTCATCCGGGTGTTGCACACGGTGATCCACGAACGCAGCGTCTCGCGGGCGGCCGTCCGGCTGGCCAGCAGCCAGCCGGCCGTCAGCGCGCAGCTGCGGCGGCTGCGCCGCCTCACTGGCGACCCGCTGCTCGTGCGCGCCGGCCAGCAGATGCAGCCCACCGAGACCGCCCTGCAATTGCTGGGCCCGGCCGAGCGCCTGCTGCACGAGGCCGAGCAGCTCTTCGGCCGCCACCGCGCGCAGCAGCGCCGCGCCGCGTTCGACCCCGCGCGCGCCGAGGGCCTGTTCCGCGTGGCGGCCAGCGACTACCTCGACCCGCTGTTCCTGCCCCGCCTGGTGGCCCGCCTCAAGCGCGAGGCCCCGGGCATGCGGCTGGAGCTGCTGCCGCTGACGCAGGACTACGACTACCGCCGCCACCTGGCCGCGGGCGACGTCGACCTCGTCGTCGGCAACTGGCTCGAGCCGCCGGAGGAGCTGCACCTAGCGCGGCTGGTCAGCGACGAGATCGTCTGCCTGGTGGCCGAGCGCCACCCCCACGCCGGCGGCCGCGGCTGGACGCGCGAGCGCTACCTCGAGCAGGAGCACGTGGCGCCGATGCCCCTGAGCCCGGGTGCCGTGGGCGTGATCGACGAGCACCTGCGCCAACAGGGGGCGCGGCGCGACATCGTGGTGCGCGCCTCGCACTTCAGCCTGATCCCGCTGATGGTGGCCGACAGCCTGCTGGTGCTGACCACGGGCCGTCTTTTCTGCAGCCGCTACCTGGGCACGCTGCCGGTGAAGATCGTGCGCTGCCCGGTGGGCTTCCCGCCGCTGACGTACTACCAGCTCTGGCACGACCTCACGCACGCCGCGCCCAGCCAGCGCTGGCTGCGCGAGCAGGTGCGCGACGTGGCCGGCGGGCTGGCAGGGGCGGGCGCATGACGGCGCCGGCCGCCGCCGGCCAGGCCGTGTGCGCCATCCGCGCCGACCTGCTGGACTTCACGGCCGCGCCGTCCTGGGGCGATGCGTCCGATGCCGCCGCCGGCGTGCGCTGGCGCCCCGACCACTGGCTGCTGATCGACGCCCAGGGCCTGATCGCCGCGGTGCAGCGCGACGATCCCGGCCCCGGCGTCGAGCGGCACGACCACCGCGGCCGCCTGCTGCTGCCCGGCTTCGTCGACAGCCACGTGCACAGCCCGCAGCTGCCGGTGCTGGCCAGCTACGGCACCGCGCTGCTCGACTGGCTCGACACCTACACCTTCCCCAGCGAGACCGCCTGGGCCGACGCCGACCACGCCACGCGCGGCACCGAGCGGTTCCTCGACGCGCTGCTGGCTCACGGCACCACCGCCGCGGCGGTGTTCCCCACCGTGCACAAGGCCTCGGCCGAGGCGCTGTTCGTCGGCGCGGCGACGCGCGGCATGCGCATCGTCGGCGGCAAGGTGCTGATGGACCGCCACGCCCCCGACGGCCTGCGCGACACCGTGGCGCAGGCCGAGCGCGACTGCACCGACCTGATCGCGCGCTGGCACGGCCGCGGCCGCTGCAGCTACGCCGTGACGGTGCGCTTCGCCCCCACCAGCACGCCGGCGCAGCTGGCCATGGCCGGCGCGCTGTGCCGTGCCGACCCCACGCTGTACATGCAGACGCACCTGGCCGAGAACCGCGACGAACTGCGCTGGGTGGGCGAGCTGTTCCCGCAGGCCCGCAGCTACCTGGCGGTGTACGACGACGCCGGGCTGCTGCACGGGCGCAGCGTGCTCGCCCACGGCATCTGGCTCGACGCCGACGACCGTGCCCGCCTGGCCGCCACCGGCGCCCACGTGGCGCACTGCCCCACGAGCAACCTGTTCCTGGGCAGCGGCCTTTACGACTGGCGCGCGGCGCTGCGCGCCGGCCACGCCACCAGCCTGGCCAGCGACGTGGGCGGCGGCACGCGCCTGTGCCTGCTGCCCAACGCCGCCGCAGCCTACGCCGTGCAGGCGCTACAGGGCGAGCGCCTGACGGCCTGGGTGGCGTTGCACGCCGCCACGCGCGGCGGCGCCGAGGCGCTGCGCCTGGGGCACGAGATCGGCACGTTGGAGCCCGGCCGCGTGGCCGACCTAGCGGTGTGGGACTGGGCCGTGGGCACGCTCGATGCCGAGCGCCAGCGCGTGGCCCGCGGCTTGCATGAACGGGTGTTCGCCTGGATGACCCTGGCCGACGAACGCCACCTCGCCGCCACCTGGGTGGCCGGACACGAACGCCACCGGAGGACCCCCCCTTGAGCACGCCCTCGCGCCCGGAGCCCGGCTCGGCCGAGCTGCGCCTGCAGCTGTCGGGCATCTCCAAGCAGTACCCCGCCGTGAAGGCCAACGACGGCGTCGCGCTGCGCGTGCGGCCCGGCGAGATCCACGCCGTGCTCGGCGAGAACGGCGCCGGCAAGAGCACGCTGATGAAGATCATCTACGGCGCCGTGCAGCCTGACGAGGGCGAGATCCGCTTCGACGGCCGGCCGGTGCGCGTGGCCAGCCCCGCCATGGCGCGGCAGCTGGGCATCAGCATGGTCTACCAGCACTTCAGCCTGTTCGACACGCTGACGGTGGCCGAGAACGTCTGGCTGGGCCTGGACAAGGGCCTGGCGCTGCCGCAGGTGTCGGCGCGCATCGCCGAGGTTGCGGGCGCGTACGGGCTCGACGTCGAGCCCGGCCGGCCGGTGCACACGCTCAGCGTGGGCGAGCGGCAGCGCGTGGAGATCGTGCGCGCGCTGCTCACCCACCCGCGGCTGCTGATCCTGGATGAGCCCACCTCGGTGCTCACGCCGCAGGCGGTGGACAAGCTGTTCGTGGTGCTGCGCCGGCTGGCGGCCGAGGGCACGAGCATCCTGTACATCAGCCACAAGCTCGACGAGATCCGCGCGCTGTGCCACCGATGCACGGTGCTGCGCGGTGGCCGGGTCACGGGCGAGGTCGACCCCGGACAGAAGAGCAACGCCAGCCTGTCGCGCCTGATGATCGGCGCCGAGCCGCCGGCGTTGAAGCACGCCCCGCGCGCCCCGGGGCCGGTGGTGCTGCAGGTGCGCCAGCTGTCGCTGCCCACGGCCGATCCCTTCGGCGTGGCGCTGGACGGCATCGACTTCGACGTGCGCGCCGGCGAGATCCTCGGCGTGGCCGGCGTCTCCGGCAACGGCCAGCAGGAGCTGCTGGCGGCGCTGTCGGGCGAAGACCCGCGCGCCCCGGCCGGCAGCGTGGTGATGTTCGGCCAGGACATCGCACGCCACTCGCCGCGGCGGCGCCGCCACGAGGGTCTGCACTTCGTGCCCGAGGAGCGCCTGGGCCGCGGCGCCGTGCCCACCATGAGCCTGGCCGAGAACACGCTGCTCACGCGCAGCGCCGGCGTGGGCCGGCTGGGCTGGCTGCGGCGCGCCGACATCGCCGCCCTGGCCACGCGCGTGATCGCGCGCTTCCAGGTCAAGGCCGGGGGCGCGGGCGCGCCGGCGCGCTCGCTGTCGGGCGGCAACCTGCAGAAGTTCATCGTCGGCCGCGAGATCGACGCCGAGCCGAAGTTGCTGGTCGTGGCCCAACCCACCTGGGGCGTTGACGTGGGCGCCGCGGCGCTGATCCGCGGCGAGCTGCTGGCGCTGCGCGACGCCGGCTGCGCCATCCTGGTGGTGAGCGAGGAGCTCGAGGAGCTGTTCGAGATCAGCGACCGGCTCGTCGTCATCGCGCGCGGGCGCCTGTCGCCGGCGCTGCCGACGGCGGAGGCCACGGTGGAGCGCGTGGGCAGCTGGATGTCGGGCCTGTGGGACGGCACGGCGACGCAGGTGGTCCGTGCGGCGGCTTGAACCCCGCGCCACGCCCTCGCAGGCCATGACACTGGCCTCGCCGGTGCTGGCGCTGCTGCTCACGGCCGCGGTGGCCGCGTTCATCCTCGCCGGGCTGGGCAAGGACGTGCTTTCGGGCCTGCAGGTCATTTTCCTGGAGCCGCTGTCCAACCGCCGCCAGGTCACCGAGGTGCTGCTCAAGGCCACGCCGCTGATCGTCATCGCGCTGGGCCTGGCGGTGTGCTACCGCGCCAACGTGTGGAACATCGGCGCCGAGGGGCAGTTCCTGATGGGCTGCGTGGCCGGCGGCGGGCTGGCGCTGTGGCTCACCACGGAAGGCATCGTGCTGCCCCGGGTGCTGGGCGTGACGCTGGTGCTGCTGGCCGGCATGCTGGGCGGCCTGCTGTGGGCGGCGCTGGTGGCGCTGCTGCGCGACCGCTTCAACGCCAACGAGATCCTCGTCAGCCTGATGCTCGTCTACGTGGCGCAGCAGGTGGTCAACGCGCTCGTCTTCGGCCCCTGGAAAGATCCGCAGGGCTTCAACATGCCGCAGACGGCGCTGTTCCACGCCAGCCTGCACCTGCCGCCGCTGGTGGAGCGCTCGCGGCTGCACGTGGGCCTGGTGATCGCGCTGGTGCTGGCGGTGCTGGCGACGCTGTTCCTGTTCCGCAGCTTCCGCGGCTTCCAGCTGCAGGTGGGCGGCCTGGCGCCGGCGGCGGCGCGGTACGCGGGCTTCTCGTCGCGCGCGGCGCTGTGGACGGCGCTGCTGCTGTCGGGCGCGCTGGCCGGCCTGGCGGGCGCCATGGAGGTGGCGGGCCCGATCAAGCAGGTCACGCCCTACCTGAGCACCGGGCTGGGCTTCACCGCCATCATCGTGTGCTTCGTGGGCCGGCTGCACCCCCTGGGCATCGTCGCGGCCGGCGTGCTGCTGTCGCTGATGCTGATCGGCGGCGAGCTCGCGCAGAGCCGCCTGGGCCTGCCCAACGCCATGGCCAGCGTGCTGCAGGGGCTGCTGCTGCTCATCCTGCTGGCCTGCGACACCTTCATCCACCAGCGCCTGCGCTGGGTGCCCACCCCGAGGCGAGCCGCATGAACGAGACCGCCCTGCTCATCAACACGGCGCTGGCCAGCGGCACCACGCTGGCGCTGGCGGCCCTGGGCCTGCTGATCAACGAGCGCGCGGGCGTGCTCAACCTCGGCGCCGAGGGCATGATGCTCGTGGCGGCGGTGGCCGGCTTCGCGATCGCGTTCACCACCGGCAGCGACACGCTGGGCTTCGTGGCCGCGGCGCTGGCCGGCGCGGCGCTGGCCGCGGTGTTCGGGCTGCTGGTGATCTTCCTCAACACCAACCAGTACGCCACGGGCCTGGCGCTCAGCCTGTTTGGCTACGGCTTCTCGGCCTTCGCCGGCGTGGGCATGGTGGGGCAGGCGCTGAGCGCGCGGCAGCAGCACGCGATCCCGGTGCTGTCGGAACTGCCCTTCGTGGGGCCGGCGCTCTTCAGCCATCACCCCATGGTCTACGTGGCGATGGCGCTCACGGCGGGCGTCGCCTGGTTCTTCTACCGCACGCGCTCGGGCCTGCTGCTGCGCGCCATCGGCGAGAACCCCGAGCCCGCGCACGCCCTGGGCTACCCGGTGCGGCTGATCCGCCTGGCCGCCGTGTGCGCCGGCGGCGCGCTGTGCGGGCTGGCCGGGGCCTACGTGTCGCTGGTGACGGCGCCGCTGTGGGTGGAGGGTCTGACGGCCGGCCGCGGCTGGATCGCGCTGGCGCTGACGGTGTTCGCCACCTGGCGGCCGGCGCGCGCGCTGCTGGGCGCGTACCTGTTCGGCGGCGTCACGGTGCTGCAGCTCAACCTGCAGGCGCAGGGCGTGGCGGTGTCGAGCCACCTGCTGACCATGCTGCCCTACATCGCCACCATCGTCGTGCTGGCGCTGATCAGTCGCAACGCGGCCTTCATCCGCCTGAACATGCCCGCCTCGCTGGGGAAGCCTTTCCGGCCCGGCTCTTGAGGTGAGCCGGCGTCGCTGGGCACATCAAACCCCCTCGGGGGGCGGGCTGGACGCAGCCCGGCCCTGAGGGCGCTCATAATTTCTTAACCCACCCACCCAGGAGAGAGTCCCGATGAACGAGCAGATGACCCGCCGACTGTTTGCGATGGCCGGCCTTGCGACTGCGGCCGTGCTGGCCGGTTGCGGGAAGAAGGAAGCGCCGCCGCCCCCCGCCGCGCAGGCCCCGGCTGCCGCCAGCGCCCCCAAGCCCGAGCCGCTGAAGGCGGCCTGGGTGTACATCGGCCCGGTCGGCGACGCCGGCTGGACCTTCGCGCACGACCAGGGTCGCAAGGCCGTGGAGGCCGAGTTCGGCGACAAGGTCAAGACCACCTTCGTCGAGAAGGTGCCCTACGCCGACGGCGAGCGCGTGATCCGCGACCTGGCCGCCCAGGGCAACAAGATCATCTTCTCGACCAGCTTCGGCTACATGGACGCCATGCTCAAGGTGGCCGGCGAGTTCCCCGACGTCAAGTTTGAGCACGCCACCGGCTACAAGACGGCGCCGAACATGCGCGTCTACGACGCCCGCTTCTATCACGACGCCTACGTCAGCGGCATCATCGCCGGCGGCATGACGAAGACCAACACCCTGGGCTTCGTCGCCAGCTTCCCCATCCCCGAGGTGCTGCGCAACATCAACGCCTTCACGCTGGGCGCGCAGAGCGTCAACCCGAAGATCAAGACGCGCGTGGTGTGGGTCAGCAGCTGGTTCGACCCCGAGAAGGAAGGCGCGGCCGCGCAGGAGCTCATCAACAAGGGCGCCGACGTGCTGCTGCAGAACACCGACTCCACCGCCGTGCTGCAGACGGCCGAGAAGAACGGCAAGTTCGCCTTCGGCTGGGACAGCGACATGAGCAGCTACGCGCCCAAGGCGCACCTGGCGAGCAACATCGTCGACTGGGCCCCGTACTACAAGAAGTCGATCAAGGAAGTGATGGACGGCAGCTGGAAGGGCGAGCAGCGCACGATATGGGGCAAGCCCGAGGGCGCCAACGACGTGGTCAAGATCGCCGACTTCGTGCCTGCCGAGGTGAAGGCCAAGGCCGAGGCCGCCAAGGAAGGCATCAAGACCGGCGCCATCGAGGTCTTCACCGGTCCCATCGTCGGCAACGACGGCAAGGAGCGCCTGGCCAAGGGCACCAAGGCCGACCAGGACTGGAAGGACAAGGTCGACTTCTACGTCAAGGGCGTGGAAGGCAGCATCCCCAGCGGCAAGAAGTAAGTGGCCCCGGCCCGCAGGGCGGGCCGTGTGACGCCATCGAGGGCGCCCGAGGGCGCCCTCTTTTATGTGCGCCGCGGTGGATGCAAGCCCGCTTCCGATCAGGGGCACGGCGTCGTCGAGGCGAAGCCGCCTGCGGCCAAGGCCAGCGATGCGGAGCCCCGCCGCCAGCAGGATGCACCCGGGCCGCGAGCCGATTAGGTCACGGTATTGCGGACCAGCGACTCCATCGCCTGAGCGCGCAGCAGGTTGTCGTCGATGCTGGTCGCCAGCCCGGCCTCGCGCAGCTTGCACAACATGCGCTGCGTGAGCGTGTGCGTGCGGCCGCCGTGGCGGCTCTGGAACAGGAACAGCCGTTGGTCGGGGCCTACCCAGTTCAACCGCGCGGTCATCCACAGGCCCTGCAGGAACAGGCGGCACAGCGCGCCGGGCTGCAGCGTCGCAGCCCACTGGGCCGGTGTTGCCGGGGGGTGTCCGAGTTCGTCGCAGCCGGCGCTGGCCAGCGGCACAGTGGGCAGGCCAGCTTGCAGATCGAGCAGCACGGGCAACGGCAGCAGCTCAGAAGATTCCTGCTGCCAGGTGACGGTGGAGTCCACTGTCGGCGGCGGCGGGTCCCGCAGGATGTCGGACAGTTCGACGAGCTCGGCGTCGATGCGCGGCTGTGGCAGGCCGGTGACCGCCAAGCCCTTGCCCACCGCACGCAGCAGCACGGTCCGTTGTGCGCGCGAGACCTTCTGCCCCAGCTGTGCCGTGGCGCGGATAAGGTCGTCGACCACCACCGCCGCCTCAGCCACGGGCTCGCTGGCAGCACCGTGTTTCAGGGCCAGTGCTGTCAGCGCCATCGTCCAGGGGCCGACCAGGAAGCGCCGCAGCAGCCCGCTCGTGGGCGTGGTGCGCAGCTGCTGCTGGATCTGGCCGCGAAAGGCCAGCTCGACCTCCTCGCGGTCGGCCTCGCGCTGCAGCTCCGCCACGTCGGCAGCGCCGGGCGCCACCGCGTGCTCCAGCAACTCGGAGGCCAGCTGCTGCACCTCGTCGGCGGCTCGCAGGCAGGCGTCGGCGTCGAGACGCGAACTCATGAGCAGGCGCTGCAGCAGCGCGTCCAGCGAGCGTCCGAGCACGCGCTGATCCTGCGGGCTCATGTCGTCGTGAACGGCGGCGGCGGCCAGCAGCCGGTCGAGGAGTTGCCACCAGGGGTGACCCGGGTTGCTCCAGATCTGTGGGTCGTCGGTGGCCAGACGCTGCGCCAGCTGTTCCAGCCGCCGCAGCAGACCGACCATCGGCGGCGACTGCGCCACTTGTCGTCGCAGTTCGGCGAACAGGCGCCGCATCAGCTCTTCCGCGGCGGCCTTCGGCAAGGTCTGGGCACTCGGTGGCGGATCCGGCTCGGCATCGACTCGCAGGGTCAGTTCCGGCTCGGCGGCTTGCGCCTGTCGCGGGGCCTGTGTTCGCTGAGCCCAGGCCACCAGTTCGCGCATCGACTCGGCGGGTGGCACTGGCCCCTCGTCACCGGTCAGGCGCTCGGCGGCGAGCTGGGCCACCCGCGCGGTGGCCGACGCGGGCGGCGGTTCGTGGTCGCTGACGATGCGGTAGTCCAAGGGCTCGATACCGCGTCTCCCGAGCCAGGCTGCGAGTTCGGCATAGACCTCGCGCATCTGCGCCGCCGTGGCCATGCCCAGCCCGCGCAGCAGGGCCGTGCGCAAGGCGGGGTCGGGCGCGATCTCGTCCGCAGCCTGGCGCACCGCCCGCGCGCACGGCAGCGGTCCGAGCGGCACGGAGGCGAAGTCGATCTTCGGGCGCTCGTAAAGCCGGCTGCACAGGCGCGCGAGATCGAACAGCTCCTGCTCCGCCTCGGACTCGATGAGCTGAACGATGCGGGCAGTCTCGATCTCGTCGTCGATTTGGGTTTCCGAGATCAACGTCAGGCCCGGGCAGAGTTTGGCCGGGTTCGCGGGAAGCCACAGGTTGGGCGTGCGCGCTGCGAGCTGCGCCGCCAGGGCAGCGGTCAGGGCCTGCACCAGCTCCACACGCCGGCGCTGCAGCAGCTGCGCGAGCAGCGCTGATCTGGCTAGACCGTTGATCGACACCGCTGCCTCTTCGCGGCGGATGGCCCGTTCGACCAGCGCCACCACCCAGCGACCCAGGCCCTGGCGGACGGCCTGTTCGAAGGTTGCCGGTCGCAGGGCGACGGGGGTCGGGAAATCGGCGAGGTTCACACACGCTCCGGGCTAAGAACGTCGTCGGCATGGGAGCGACCCCTGCCGTGCAACGGTATTCGGCCGCCACGGTCGAGACTTGAATTGCGCCCGCAGGCAGCTCGGCCGTCAGCGAACCGGATTCACGCCCAGCGTCCAGGCCACCAACGCGAAACTTCCGAAGGCCAGCACCGTGCTCGTCATGATGATGCGGGCGATGCGGCCGTTGTCGGCGCCGAAGCGCTCGGCCAGCAGCGAGACGTTGCTGGCGCTGGGCAGTGCCGCCGCCAGCGTGAGCACCAGGATCTGGAAGCCCGAGACCGGCGCGCCCAGCTGGCGCGCGCCGAGCGCGAGCAGCGCCACCAGCAGCGGGTGCACGAACAGCTTCACCAGCGCCACGGGCACGAAGTCGACGGCCGGCGTGCGGAGGCCGACGTGCTGTCCGGCGCGGTGCAGCACGGCGCCGATGGTGAACAAGGCCACCGGGGTGGCCGATCCCGCCAGGAGGTCGACCACGGCCCGCGCCGGGCCCGGCAACGCCAGCCCGAAGGTCCCGAACGCCGCGCCCACCGCGATGGACCACGGAAGCGGGTTCGACAGCGCCCCGCGCAGGGCGCGCACCGCCGCCGCCCGCGCGCCGCCGGCCCCCTCGGCGCCGGCGTGCGAGGCCTGCGCCAGCGCGATGCACAGCGAACTCACCACGAACAGGTCCACCAGTAGCGTCACCACGAGGGGCCCCACGGCCCCCGGGCCAAGCAGCGCCACCAGCATGGGCACGCCCATGAAGCCAGTGTTCGGAAAGACGGCCACCAGCGCGCCGAAGGCGGCGTCCTTCAGGCCCACGCGCTCGTTCAGGCTCCAGGTCACGACCACGGCCACCAGCAGCAGCGCCGCGGCCAGGTACACCGCCATCAGCACCGGGTTGAGCAGCTCGACGATGGGCGTGCTGGCGCCGAAGCGAAACAGCATGCACGGCAGTGCGAAATACAGGACGAAGGCGTTGAGCCCGGGGATGGCGCTCTCGGGCAGCACGTGGCGGTGCGCGGCCAGGTAGCCGCACAGCACGAGCGCGAAGAACGGAATGGTGACGGCCAGGATCGCCTGCATCGGGACGGGAGTATCCCAGCGCCGCCGGGTTGCCCCGCGCGCTGCCGCGGGGCGGGTCAGCTCGCTGGCGGCAGGCGTGCCGGCGGGGGTGCCAGATCGTCCAGGCCCAGCCCGCGCTCAGCCAGCAGCGTCTCGACGGCCTGCGTCAGCGGGCCCAGGCGCTCGGCCACGGCGTCGCGCACGGTGTCGACGAAGACCTGCGTCGAGCGCTCGATCTCGATGTGCACCGCGTCGCCCTCGGCCTTGTCGGCGAAGGTCGTCATGCGCAGCGTCTCGGGAATCAGCCAGACCTCGAAGTAGCCGCTGCCGTCGCACTCCCGCGAGGCCTCGGCGACGGTCAGGCTGGCCCCGTTGACGGCGATGTAGCCTTTGGCGAAGACGTAGCGCATCCATGGCGCCGGCACCGCCAGGCGCAGCACGCGGTTGTTCTCGGGGCGACGCACCCGCACCACCTTGGCCATGAAGTCGATGTGACCCGAAAGTGGGTGACCGCCGATCTCGGCGCCGTCGCGCGCCGCGCGCTCGACGTTGACGGCGCTGCCCGCCGCCAGCGTGCCCAGGGTGGTCAGCACCAGGCTCTGCTGCATCACGTCGAAGCAGGCCTGGCAGGGCGCCGGGCGCGCGGTGACGGTGAGGCACACGCCGTCAACGGCGATGCTGGCTCCCAGCGCGAGGCCTTCGTCGAAACCGGCCGGAAGCTGCAGCGTGAGGCTGCGTAGGCCGGGGAGGTCCTCTATCTGGGCGACGCGGGCGACGCCCTGGACGATGCCGGTGAACATGGCCGGAGAGCTTACTCCAGCACGCCGGGCCGTCGTCGCGGAGCGCTCAGCGCCGCGCGGGTCAATGGGAGATCGGCTCCTGTGGCTTCAGGTCACCGCGCCGCGCCAGAGGGAACAACGACTGGATGGCGCGCAGGGCCGCGGGCTGCAGATGAGGAAAAAGCTCCGCAAGCGCGCGCTGGGCTTCGGCCTCTCGAAGCAGCGCATCGTCGGCCGCCGTACGACGGGCCGCCCGCTCACGCAACTGCCCGGAGGATGGAACAGCGGCGTTGTGCGTCATCGGGCAACTCCTTGTTGAACGTCGGTCTGGCGTCGGGCTTAGGCGCTGCGGGCGGAAGCTCGTCGCGATGTCAAAGCCGGAATAGGTGCAGTGCAGCGCCTGTGCCACGCCAGCCATCAGAATGCCCGCAGAGCCATCCCCAGCGCGGCCACGCTGACCAGCAGCACCAGGGCGAAGGCGATCGGTTCCAGTCGAGTGGGATTGCTCGCTGCACCCTCCTTCGGGTTTTCGGCGCTGCCGGCACGACCTTGAGGCAGTGGGCTGCGCTCCGGCACGTTCGCCAGGTGGCGACGTCCGTTAAGCCCGTAATCCGGGGTGCGGAGCGGTTCGAGGGCCTCGGCGGCGCCCACCACGAGCTTTAGGTGTGAATCCAATCGCCCGCGGGATGCAGGCGCGCTGGAAGCAGAACGGGAGGGTCCCCGCGGCAGCGGGAGGTCGTCGAAAGCCTGCGGCATCGTGTTCATGAAACCGAATGTTGCCGCGGTTGCGCGTCCGCGTCGCGGACCGATGCCCTATTTAGGGGGTGATGTTTACAACTAAGGCACCTGATCAAGGGGGTCCGGCCTGGAATCCTGTCGCGCAAAGCGATCGGGTGGTCCGTTTGCCATCGGTGGCGGCTGTCCGAAGCGCCGCGGTCGGGACGTCAGGGGCAGTCAGGGTCGACGCACGAACAGGGCGGAGCGCGTGGCGCAGATCACGGGCGCACCCCCAAAGCCTGGTGATCGCCCCGGCGAGTACCGGCCGAATACAATTGCCCGTATGGCATCCTCACAAGCGCCAAGCATCAGGCCGGTTCCGTTGAACCGCCTTCCGCGCTGTCTGCGCGAAGGATTCAGGTTCAGCGTCGGTCTTTGGGCGTGGCACTCTGGCGTGTTTGGCTGTTTGCTCAAGAAGGTTTGACAATTGAGGGTAGTTGATAGCAAAACCGCCGTCGCGGCTCCTGCAGCCCCTGCAGCGGCATTTGTTGACGGCTTAGCGGTTACCCCGCCCGGTTGCGTGCAGCCATCGCCCGCCGAGCTCATCAAGCATGCGAGGAAACTGATTAGGGATGGTAACCCCGAAGCTGCGCGCATCTTGCTTGAGAGGGGACTCGAGGCGAGAAGGGCTGCGGGCCCGCAGGCTAAAGAGGATGTCGCGAGGTTGTTGTCGGAGCTGGCAGGCACCCTTCGGGAGCAAAATGATCCGCAGAAAGCGCTCGCTTTCGCTCGTGCAGCCAGCACCATGCTGCGTCTGGGTAATCCCGAAGCGCGTGCCTACGCGCTCTTCCAAGCGGCGCTCGCTCTGCGCAGCATGCCGGACTGCAGGGGTCGTAACCTGGACGAAGCGGCATCCTTGTTGACGAAGGCAATTGCGATATGCTCGAGTGACCGATTAGATCACCGGATGCTGGCGATCTATCGCAGAGAGCTGGCGATGACGCTGGAAGACGTGAGTCGCGTTAGGTAGGCCGGGTTCTTGTTGAATCAATCCCTCCGGGCGCTGAGCAGCAAACCCAGCAAGGCCGCCATGGAGATCGGCAACAGTGTCCGATGTCTGGGCCGCTTCGATCCTCTGCGCAGTTTGCGCATGGATCAGCCGGAACGCTGAGCGAAGGTTTGGCGACCAGCGACCAGCGCCCGACATACGGTGGCCCGATGCCCGCCTCTTTGCCACGGCACCGGAACCCCGCACCTGCAATCCACGCCAGTCGGCCAGCGGTCAGCCCGACCTGGCGCGACCCATCGAGCTGGGAATGGCAGGTGTCGTGGCCCCGGCGGACGTTCACGCGCTTCAATCCGTTGAGGTCGAGCAGCTACACGCCGAGCAGGCGACGCACTCACGCCCGGTATTTGAGGCGAGCGGCGCACCGTGCTGGCGCTTCCGGGACAATCCCCCCAATGATCCGCCAGCGCACTCTGAAGATGACCACCCGCGCCGTGGGCGTGGGCGTGCACAGCGGCCTGAAGACCGAGCTGGTGCTGCGCCCGGCCCCGCCCGACACCGGCGTGGTGTTCACGCGCACCGACCTGCCCGAGCGCGCGCCCATCGTCGTGAACGCCTTCGCGGTGAGCGACACGCGCATGGCCAGCACCATCAGCGCCGGCGGCGACCCCGCGCTGCCGAAGGTGCAGACCATCGAGCACCTGATGAGCGCGGTCGCCGGCCTCGGCATCGACAACCTGTACGTCGACATCTCCGCCGAGGAGGTGCCCATCCTCGACGGCAGCGCGGCGGCCTTCGTCTACCTGCTGCAGAGCGCCGGCGTGGTGATGCAGGACGCGCCCAAGCGCTTCATCCGCGTGAAGCGGCCCGTCGAGGTGCGCGAAGGCGAGGGCGCCACGCTCAAGTGGGCGCGGCTGGAGCCTTATCACGGCTACGCGCTGAGCTTCGAGATCGAGTTCAACCACCCGGCCGTCGACGCCACTGGCCGCCGCGTGGAGTTCGACTTCTCCACCGGCGTGTACAAGCGCGACATCGCGCGGGCGCGCACCTTCGGCTTCGCGAAGGACGTCGAGACCATGCGCTCGCGCGGCCTGGGCCGCGGCGGCAGCATGGACAACGTCATCGTCGTCGACGAGCAGCGCGTGCTCAACGGCGAGGGCCTTCGCTACGACGACGAGTTCGTCAAGCACAAGCTGCTCGACGCCATCGGCGACCTGCACATCGCCGGCCGCCCGCTGCTGGCGCGCTACACCGCCTACAAGAGCGGCCACGCGCTGAACAACCGGCTGCTGCGCAAGCTGCTCGAGGACGACACAGCCTTCGACACCGTGAGCTTCGAGTGCGACGCCGACGCGCCCGCCGGCTTCGCCGAGCTGGCACCGGTCTGGTGAGGGGAGGGCGGCGCCATGATGATCTTCCGCCTCGTCTTTGGCCTGCTGCTGGTGGCCGGGCTGTTGTGCTTCGCGACGTACATCGCCACCGGCAACGCGGTGTGGCGGCGGCGCGGCATCGTCGTCGTCAAGTGGACGGTCATCGCCGCGCTGGGCCTCTTCGCGGTGCTGATCCTGGAGCGGCTGCCGCGCTTCCTGTAGCGGCGCCCGGCGCCGTGGCGCTTCAGCGGCGGCCCGAGTCGCGGTTGCGGTCGCCCACCTGCACCTTCAGCCTCAGCGTCTCGCGCCCGCGCTGCACCACCAGCGGCGCGGTGCTGCCGGGCGCCAGCGCGGCCACGGCGGCGAAGAGGTCGCTGGTTGCGCGCACCGGCCGGTCGGCCACCTGCACGAGCACGTCGCCGGGCCGGACGCCGGCGCGCGCGGCAGGGCCGTCCTGCAGCACGCCGGTGATGAGCACGCCGTTGCGGGCCTCCAGGGCCAGGCTCTCGGCCAGTTCGGACGTGATCTCGCGCAGTTCCACCCCGATCCAGCCCCGGCGCACCTCGCCGCCGGCGATGATCTGCTCCATCACGCTGCGCGCCGTGTCCACCGGCACCGCAAAGCCGATGCCCATGCTGCCGCCGCTGCGCGAGAAGATGGCGGTGTTGATGCCCACCAGCGCGCCGTTGGCATCGACCAGCGCGCCGCCGGAGTTGCCGGGGTTGATGGCGGCGTCGGTCTGGATGAAGTTCTGGTACTGCGAGCCCGCGCCCGTGCGGTCCAGCGCGCTGACGATGCCGGAGGTGACCGTCTGCCCGACGTTGAAGGGGTTGCCGATGGCCAGCACCGGGTCGCCCACGCGCAGCGCGCGCACGTCGCCCAGGCGCATCACCGGCAGGGCGCCCGGCAGGTCGATCTTGAGCACGGCGATGTCGGTCTCGGGGTCGGAGCCCACTACGGTGGCGGCGGCGCTGCGGCCGTCGGTGAGCTGCACCTCGATCTCGGAGGCGCCCTGGACGACGTGGTGGTTGGTCAGCAGGTAGCCCTGGGGCGCGACGATCACGCCCGAGCCCAGGCCCACCTGGCGGCGGCCGGGGTTGCCGAAGAACTCCTCGAAGCCCGGCACGCCGGCGTGCGGGTCGGCACCGCCGCGGCGGGCGCCCCGGGTGGCCATCACGCTGACCACGGCCGGCGCAGCCTGCGCCGCGGCGCCGGCGAAGCTGCCGGCCACCCCCAGGGCGCCCGAGGCCGCCGCCGCCGGCGCGGCCTGGATCAGCGTCGGCGCGGGCAGGGCCAGCGGCACGCGCCCGCCCGGCAGCCACTCGGGCTTGAAGGTGAGCACGACGAACAGCACCGCCACCGCCACGGTGACGGCCTGGGAGAAGACGAGCCAGAGGCGGCGCATGAGGGCAGGGACGGGCGGGGGGACGGCGGGGCCCGAGCCGCGGCCTCAGAATGGCCGCATGACGACGCTCAAGCATCTCGAGGCGCACCTGACGGCGATGCTGCGCCCCGAGGCCTTCAAAGATTATGGGCCGAACGGCCTGCAGGTCGAGGGCCGCGGCGAGGTCCGCCGCGTCGTCTCGGGGGTCACCGCGAGCCGGGCCTTCATCGACGCTGCCATCGCCGAGGGCGCCGACGCGCTGTTCGTCCACCACGGCCTGTTCTGGCGCGGCCAGGACGGGCGCCTCACCGGCTGGCTGGGCGAGCGCGTGCGGCGGCTGATGCGCGCCGACGTGAGCCTGTTCGCCTTCCACCTGCCGCTGGACGCCCACGCCGAGTACGGCAACAACGCGCAGCTCGGCCGCCGGCTGGGCCTGCTGGCCGACGCGCGCTTCGGCGAGCAGCAGCTGGGCTTCATCGGCCCCGCGGCCGCGCACTCCAGCCTGGCCGCGCTCGTGGCCGCGGTGCGCGCGGGCCTGGGCCGCGAGCCGCTGGTGGTGGCGGGCGACGGCCGGCCGCTGGCGCGCATCGCCTGGTGCACGGGCGGGGCCCAGGGCTACTTCGAGGACGCCATCGCCGCCGGCGCCGACGCCTTCGTCACGGGCGAGATCAGCGAGCCGCAGGCCCACCTCGCGCGCGAGACCGGCGTGGCCTTCGTCGCCGCCGGCCACCACGCCACCGAGCGCTTCGGCGCCCCAGCCCTGGCCGCCGCCGCCTGCGCCGAGCTGGGGCTGGAGCACCGCTTCATCGACATCGACAACCCGGCATGAAGCCCCTGCTCGTGACCATGGGCGATGCCGCAGGCATCGGCCCCGAGATCGTCGCCCGCGCCTTCCGGAACGGCGAGCTGGCCGATGCGGTGGTCGTCGGCAGCGTCGACGTGCTGCGCCGCGCGGGCGCGCCCATGACGGCGCGCATCGAGGCGCCGGCCGACCTGGCGGCCGTGCCGCCCGGCTGCCTGCCCGTGATCGAGCCTGCAGGGCTGCCCGCGGGGCTGGCCGCGCTGCCTTGGGGCGAGGTCAGCGCCACGGCCGGCGCCGCCGCCGCGCGCTGCATCGAGGCCGCCGTGGCCCTGGTGTTGCGCGGCGAGGGCGCGGCCATCGTGACCGCGCCCATCCACAAGGCGGCGCTGGCGGCCGCCGGCCTGCCCTGGCCCGGCCACACCGAAATGCTGCAGGCCCTGGCCGCCCCCGCGGGCGGCCCGCCGCCGCCCGTGCGCATGATGCTGGCCAACCCCGAGCTGCGCGTGGTGCTGGTCACCATCCACGTGGCGCTGCGCCGCGCGCTGGACCTGCTGGACTTCGAGGCCGTGCTGTCCACGCTGCGCATCGCGCACACCGCGGCCGCGGCCTGGGGGCAGTCGGCGCCGCGCATCGCCGTGGCGGGCCTGAACCCGCATGCCGGCGAGGGCGGGCTGTTTGGCGACGAGGAGATCCGCTTCATCGGGCCGGCGGTGCAGGCCGCCCGCGCCGAGGGCATCGACGCGCAGGGCCCGTTTCCGCCCGACACGGTGTTCATGCGCGCGCGCCGCGGCGCCTTCGACCTGGTGGTGGCGATGACGCACGACCACGGCCTGATCCCCGTCAAGTACCTGGGCGTGGAGGACGGCGTCAACGTGACGCTGGGCCTGCCCTTCGTGCGCACCAGCCCCGACCACGGCACCGCGTTCGACATCGCCGGACAAGGCCGGGCCGACGCCGCCAGCCTGGTGGCCGCGGTGCGGATGGCGTGGCGGCTAGCCGGCCGCGGCGCCTAGCGTCGCGAGTTGCCGGCGCGCGCGCTCGGTGGCGCGCTCGATGAGCGCGGCCTGCTCGAAGGCGCGGAAGCGTCCGCTCTCGCACAGCCGCTGCAGCATGCGGAAGGTCAGCGAGATGGTCTTCTGGTGACGCCCGCCGTGCGTGAAGATGAAGAAGCTGCGTCCGGCGCTCACGTGCGCCAGGCGCACCTTCTGCCACTGGTCGTTCAGCAGCAGCTGGTAAGCGAAGCCGACTTGCACTCCGTCCGCCAGCTCGCGCCCCCGTACCGGCTCGGCCGCCTCGGCGATACCGGGCAGGCCTGGCGCCATGGGCTGTGCCGCGCCGCCCTGCGCCGCCGAAAGCTCGCCAGAGTCGGCCGGCGCGCTGAGGTCGATATCGACCTGGCCGTTCCAGTCGACCGCCTGCTCGCCCACAAGGCCGATGCGCGCCGCGTCGTCGGCGGTCAGCGTGGGCAGCACGAGCTCCTCGGTGAGCGGTGGCAGGGACTTGGCTGGTGCGGCCTTGATCTCTTCGCGCGTGGGCGTGGGCCGCTCGAGCGCGCCGTCGACCTGGCGCACCAGCAGGTTCAGGTCCAGCGGGCGGGCGGGCGGGGCCTTCAGCGCCTCGGCGTGCGCGGGCATGAGCTGGCCAAAGAAAGCACGCCGCTCGGCTTCGGGCCAGCCGATCAGGCCCATGCCCTCGTTCAGCTCCTGCATGAGTTTGGGCAGCTCGGCGAGGAAAGCCTTGCGGTGGGCGGGCGTCGGTTTGGGCTGCACCGACATCGCCAGCTCGCGCGCGGTGCGGCGGAATTTCCTCACCAGCGGGCCGCTCTCGCCACCCTCGGGCGCGGGGGCCTCGCCCGCGCGCAGCAGCACTTGGCTCCAGGTGCCGGCAATGAAGTCGCGCACGAAGGCCGGGCCGCTCAGGCTGCGCAGGTCGCTGCTCAGGCGCTCGGCGTACAGCGCACGAAGGCGCAGCTGGTCTTCCTTCTCGGCCAGCAGGCGCGCGGCATCGCCCTGTGGGCCGGTCTGGGCCTGTTCGGCTACGTGGATTTCCAGCGCCTTGAGCTTCTGCTCGTAGACCTCGAGCTGGTCGAAGTCGCCATCGACGACCTCGCCGACCAGGGCCCCGACCTTGGCGAGGAAATCGTTCGCCGAGGCCTCGTCGAAGTCCTCGAACGCCGCGCCCAGGGACGCGATGCGGTTGACGAAGCGCCGCACCGGGTGCTTGCGCGACGAGAAGAAACTGGTATCGCCCAGCGCAGCGCGCAGCACCGGCAATTGCAGCCGTGCGATCAGCCGTGCCAGCTGGGGGGGCAGCTTGGGGTCGGCCAGGATCTGGTCGAAGAGGAAACCGATGACGTCGATCACCATGTGATCGAGGGCCCCGCTCGAGGCCTGCCGAAGCTCCTCGCGGTGCAGACGGATCAGGTTGGTCAGCCGCGCCCCCGAGGCGTCGAAGGCCTCGGTCGAATCACCGCCGAACTCGCTGCCGGCTGCCGTGGAGGCCGCCGGTTCGGTGAGCGCCAGCCGCCGCAACAGCTGCATGAGCGCCGGATCGACCTCGCCCAGCAGCGCACCGCCACGCGGCGCCATGCCGGTGCCGCGCGTGGACGCCGCGAAAGCCGCGCGCGGCGCGCCGCCGCGCGCGCTCGGCCACGGCTCGCCTGTGGCGGCGGCGTCGGCGGGCATGCTGTCACGCTGGCTGTCGGGGCCGCCGACGCTGCCGGCCGTGCTGTTCGTGCTGTTCGTGCCCGGCGCGCCGCCGCGCAGGCGCACCTGCAGGCCCAGCGGCTGCATGCCCGAGCGCCGGAAGTCGGCCACGATGGCGGCGTAGGCCGGTCGGAGCAGCGCCGCCAGCGAGCGTCCCACCTCCCCCAGCAGTCGCTTGCGCACCTCGGCCTGGTCGGACACGACCTCCATGCCGCGCACCAGGGCATGCCCCATCAACTCCGGGCGCAGCGGGTTGCGCTCGCGTCCGCCCTCGGTGGCGCCGCCGGCCTCGGCCAGCGCGGTGGCGACGTAGCCGTCGAGTTCGCGCAGCTCCCACTCGCAGGCGTGCGCCACCTCGAGCGCGAAGCGGTCAGCGGTGATTTGGGCTTCGACCTCGCGATCCTCGACCAGGCTGAGGGCGTCCCAGGCGGTGGGCGGGGGTGCGTTGCCGCTGCCTTCTGAAGCGCCCAGATCGCGAAGCACGTGATCGTCGAGGGTCTCGTTGAAGCGCAACACGAATACGGCGCTGCGACGGTTCAGTTCGTACTGTGCTGTCAGCAGCGCGTCGCGTTGCAGGGCATGCTGAACTGCCAGCGCCGCCAGCCCCAGGCTCTCGACCGAACGCTCGCAGGCTTCGCGCGCGGTCAGCTTGAGCCGCGCGATGGCGGCTTCCAGCGAGTCGGGGAGGCGGTGCAGGGGCTTGGGCTTCATGGGAAACGGCGGCCCGGTTGAGGCCAGAGAAGAGTATGCGCCGGTCGACAGCAGGGCAGGCCGTGATTTGACCCCGCGAGGACCTGCTGTTCCCGCAGCTCGCTAGCCGGGGCCCGCCCGGTTGGCTGCCCCCCACGCTCCTACGGTCTGCGCAGGGCGTCGCGGATTTCGCGCAACAGCAATACATCCTCGGGCGTCGAAGCTGGCGCGGCCGGCGGCGGCGGGGGGGCTTCGCGCTTGAACCGGTTCATCTGCTTGATCATCAAGAAGATGATGAACGCCAGGATGACGAAGTTCAGCAGCACCGTGAGGAAGCTGCCGTAAGCAAACACGGCGCCGGCCTTCTTCGCTTCGACCAGCGTGGTGGCGGTCTGCCCGGCCAGCGGAATGAAGTGGTTATTGAAGTCGAGGCCGCCGAAGATCCGGCCCACGAAGGGCATGATCAGGTCGCCAACGACCGAGTCGACGATCTTCCCGAAGGCCCCGCCAATGATCACGCCCACGGCGAGATCCATCACGTTGCCCTTGAGGGCGAACTCCCTGAACTCTGACGCGAAACTCATGCTCACTCCTGTTTGGCGCTGGGGGCGCGGCTGCGGCGCCAGCGGCCGGACCATAGCCGCCGCGGCGGCGGCGCGTCAACGTCACCGTGCCGCCAAAGCGGCGTCAGGTCGGCGGAGGGTGCTCGGCTAGAATCTCGGGTTCACCCTGTATCCCTTCGGCTCCCGAACGAGCCCCCCCCCGAGGAAGAGCATGAGCGGCACCACCCCCGAGGCCGTCGCCGGCGGCGACATCGACAAAAGCAAACGCACCTGGATCGCCATCGCCGGCTGTGCTGGTGCCGTCGGCGGCGTCGCAGTCGCGGTGCCCTTCGGCAGCACCTTCGCGCCGTCTGAGCGGGCGCGCGCCGCCGGGGCGCCGGTGGAGGTAGACATCTCCGCGCTCGAGCCCGGCCAGATGCTGCGCGTGGAGTGGCGCGGCAAGCCGGTGTGGGTGGTGCGCCGCACGCCCGCCATGCTGGAGTCGCTGAAGAAGACCGACGGCCAGGTCGCCGACCCCAAGTCGGCCCGCACCCAGTACCCCACGCCCGAGTACGCGCGCAACCAGTGGCGCTCAATCAAGCCGGAGTTCTTCGTCGGCGTGGGCATCTGCACCCACCTGGGCTGCTCGCCCAGCGACAAGTTCCAGGCCGGGCCGCAGCCTTCGCTGCCCGATGACTGGACGGGGGGCTTCTTCTGCCCCTGCCACGGCTCCACCTTCGACCTCGCCGGCCGCGTGTTCCGCAACATGCCCGCCCCCGACAACCTCGAGGTGCCGCCGCACATGTACCTGTCCGACACCCGAGTGCTGGTCGGCGAGGACAAGAAGGCCTGACGCGCGAGCGGCCAGCGCACGACACCGCCACGCACTGCAGCAGCAAATCCGAAGTCCGAGGACACGATGGCTGAATTCAAGGAAGCGCCTGCCGGCGCGCCGATGGGGCAGAAGCTCCTGACCTGGGTCGACAACCGTTTCCCGGCGTCCAAGCTCTACAAAGAGCACCTGTCGGAGTACTACGCCCCGAAGAACTTCAACTGGATGTACTTCTTCGGCTCGCTGGCGATGCTGGTGCTGGTCATCCAGATCGTCACCGGCATCTTCCTGACGATGCACTACAAGCCCGACGCGAACCTGGCCTTCGCCTCGGTCGAGTACATCATGCGCGACGTGCCCTGGGGCTGGCTGGTGCGCTACATGCACTCCACCGGTGCCAGCGCGTTCTTCATCGTCGTGTACCTGCACATGTTCCGCGGCATGATCTACGGCAGCTACCAGAAGCCGCGCGAACTGATCTGGATCTTCGGCGTCGCCATCTTCCTGTGCCTGATGGGCGAGGCCTTCATGGGCTACCTGCTGCCCTGGGGCCAGATGAGCTACTGGGGTGCCCAGGTCATCATCAACCTGTTCGCCGCCATCCCCTTCATCGGCAACGACCTGTCGATCCTGATCCGCGGCGACTACGTCGTCGGCGACGCCACGCTCAACCGTTTCTTTGCGCTGCACGTGATCGCGCTGCCGCTGGTGATCGTGGGCCTGGTGGTGGCGCACATCATCGCGCTGCACGAGGTGGGCTCGAACAACCCCGACGGCGTCGAGATCAAGAAGAAGAAAGACGCCGACGGCAAGCCGCTCGACGGCATCCCGTTCCACCCCTACTACACGGTGCACGACATCCTGGGGGTCTCGGTGTTCCTGCTGATCTTCTCGGCGGTGGTGTTCTTCGCGCCAACGATGGGTGGCTTCTTCCTGGAGTTCAACAACTTCATCCCGGCCGACCCACTGAAGACGCCCGCGCACATCGCGCCGGTGTGGTACTTCACGCCCTACTACTCGATGCTGCGCGCGGTGACGACACCGTTCGTCAACGTGCTGGTGGTGCTGGTGCTGGTGGCCGGCGTCGTGGGCTTCCTGTTCGCCGGGCTCAAGGGCCCATGGCGCTTCGCGCCGATGGTGGCGGCCGTCGTCGGTGCCGGCCTGCTGCTGGCCTTCGACCCAAAGTTCTGGGGCGTGGTCGTGATGGGCGCCGCGGTGCTGATCCTGTTCCCGCTGCCCTGGCTGGACCGCAGCCCGGTCCGCAGCATCCGCTACCGCCCGGGCTGGAACCGGTGGCTGTACGGCGTGTTCGTCGTCAACTTCCTGGTGCTCGGCTACCTCGGCATCCTGCCGCCCACGACCCTCGGCACGCTGGTGTCGCAGGCCGGCACGCTGTTCTACTTCGGCTTCTTCCTGCTGATGCCGTGGTGGAGCCGCCTGGGCGAGTTCAAGCCCGTACCCGACCGCGTGGTGTTCCAGCCGCACTGACCCGATCCGAGTTTCCCATCATGAAGCGACTCCTCCTCGTCCTGCTCGCCGCGCTCACGTGGTCCGGTGCTGCCGTGGCCGCCAGCGCGGGCCTGGTGCCCTGGGATCGGTTCGACACCAAGCGCGTCACCGACATGGCCGCGCTGCAGCGCGGCGCGCAGCTGTTCGCGAACTACTGCCTGAACTGCCACTCGGCCGGCTTCATGCGCTACAACCGGCTGCGCGACATCGGCCTGAGCGACCAGCAGATCAAGGACAACTTCATCTTCACCGGCGTGAAGGTCGGTGACCTGATGACGATCTCGATGACGCCGGCCGACGCGAAGGATTGGTTCGGCGCGGCGCCGCCCGACCTGACTCTGATCGCGCGCTCGCGCGCCGGCTTCGGTCAGGGGGCCAACAGCGGCGCCGACTACATCTACACCTTCCTGCGCACCTACTACCGCGACGAGACCAAGGCCACCGGCTGGAACAACGCCGCGTTCCCGAACGTCGGCATGCCCTTCCCGCTGTGGGAACTGCAGGGCCAGCAGCGGGCCGTCTTCGAGACCCGCGCCGATCCGCACGACCCGGCCAAGAAGGTCGAGGCCCTCAAGGGCTTCGAACTCGCCAAGCCCGGCTCGATGACCGAGGCCCAGTACAACGAAGCCGCGGCTGACCTGACGGCCTTTCTGTTCTGGATGGCCGAGCCTGTAGGCACAGACCGTTTCCGCCTCGGCGTGTGGGTCGTGCTCTTTCTGGTGGTGTTCATCGTCATCGCCTGGCGGCTGAACGCGGCCTACTGGAAGGACATCAAGTAGCCCTGACCGGCCCTGCGCGATGCGCGGGGCTGCAGGCGCAGTGGGTGCACCAGGGCACCCGCTGCGTCTTGCCCATTTCCGGTGCGCAATGCGCGCGCCGACCGCTGCCGCGATCCGGCGCACAATCCCGACAGAAGATGACGAAAGGCCTCCCGCCATGATGGTGCTCTACTCCGGAACCACCTGCCCCTACTCGCACCGCTGCCGCTTCGTGCTGTTCGAGAAGGGCATGGACTTCGAGATCCGCGATGTCGACATCTTCGCCAAGCCCGAGGACATCGCGCTGATGAACCCGTACAACGAGGTGCCCATCCTGGTGGAGCGCGACCTCATCCTGTACGAGAGCCACATCATCAACGAGTACATCGACGAGCGCTTCCCGCACCCGCAGCTGATGCCCGGTGACCCGGTGGCGCGCGCCCGCGTGCGGCTGTTCCTCTTCAACTTCGAGAAGGAACTGTTCAGCAACGTCAACCTGCTCGAGGGCCGCGGCGTCAAGGCCACCGAGAAGCAGCTCGAGAAGGCGCGCGAGCAGATCCGCGACCGCCTGACGCAGCTGGCGCCCATCTTCCTGAAGAACAAGTACATGCTGGGCGATGACTTCAGCATGCTCGACGTGGCCATCGCGCCGCTGCTGTGGCGCCTGGACTACTACGGCATCGACCTCAGCAAGAACGCCGTGCCGCTGCTGAAGTACGCCGAGCGCATCTTCTCCCGGCCCGCCTACATCGAGGCGCTGACGCCCTCGGAGAAGGTGATGCGCAAGTGAAGGCGCGCCGTCGCTGAACCGCCCCTCGAGACGATGGCCGGCCCTACCGAAAACCCGGGCAGTTCCACGCGACCGTACCTGGTGCGGGCGCTGCACGACTGGTGCACGGACAACGGCTTCACGCCCTACATCGCGGTGCACGTGGGCCCGGCGGTGCAGGCGCCGATGGAGTACGTGAAGAACAACGAGATCGTGCTCAACGTCAGCTTCGAGGCGACCTCGAACCTGCGGCTGGGCAACGACTTCATCGAGTTCAAGGCGCGCTTCGGCGGCGTGTCCCGCGAGATCGTGGTGCCCGTGGAGCACGTGGTGGCGATCTACGCGCGCGAGAACGGCCAGGGCATGGCGTTCCCGATGCCCCCGGCGGCGGGCGCCGCCACGCCGCCTGAGCCCGCCGAGCCGGCCCAGGCCGAGCCGGCGCGCGGTCTGCGGCTGGCCATTTCCGAGCCTGCGGCCGACGAACCCGACGAGCCCCCACCCCCGCCCCCGGGCAGCGAGCCGCCGAGGCCGGCGCTGAAGCGCATCAAGTGAACCCGGGCGACCGGCCGCACCGCCCAACCTAAAATCAGCGCGGTCCGACGGGACAGCCGGCTTAGCTCAGTTGGTAGAGCACCCGCCTTGTAAGCGGAAGGTCTTCGGTTCGATTCCGAAAGCCGGCACCATCCGCACCGTCGCAGTCCCGGTCGCCAGCGGCGGGACCTTGAGTCAGCGCGGCGGCGCCAGCTTCACGCGCAAGTTGCGCGGCGGGTGGCCGGCTGCGGCCAGGGCTTCCTCGAACTGCGGCACGCACTGCCGCAGCTTCGCCCCCGCGCCGCCGTGCCTGACGAGCAGGACCCAGCTCGTCTCGTCGAGCGGCCCGGCCTCGACCGCGCCCCTGAGCCCGGGGGGAAGCAGGGGTTGGATGCAGTCCAGCCGGGCCCGAGAATCCCGCACCCGCTGCAACAGCGACGCCAATGTCTCGTGCCGCGACAGGGCCGTGCCCACGGCCTGCGTCGCCCACGGCGGAGCAGGCGGACCCGGCGGGTTTGGCGAACGGCCCATGGAGGAAGTCTAGCGATGCAGGTGCTCATCACCCACGGCAGCATCGCGCGGACGCGCGTGTTGCACCTGTCGCGCTGGCAGATCGGGCTGGCCGCCGCGGCGCTGGTGGCGCTGCTGCTGGCCGTGTCGGGCAGCGTCTACCACTTCGTGTTCCTGAAGGCCGCGCGCGAGGGCTGGCCCGTCGTGGCCCCACTGGTGCGGTTGATCGTGCGCGACGAGATCGCGCAGCGCGAGCGTTTCATGCGCGACAACCTCGACGCGATCGCGCAGCGCGTGGGCGAGATGCAGGCCAAGCTGGTGAAACTCGAAGCCATGGGCGACCGTGTCGCCGGCCTGGCCGGCCTGCGCAGCGACGAATTGCGCGCCACGCCCCCGGTGGCGCCTGCGGCGTCGGCGCCGGCGCCCACCTCGGCCCGCGGTGGCCCCTTCGCGCCGGCGCAGCGGGCCAGCCTGTTGCAGTTGCAGTCGGGCGTCGAGCGCCTGGGCGAAGCCACCGATTGGCAGACCGATGTCTTCACCTGGTACGAGTCGCGCCTGCAGGAAAGCCGCCTGGCCGCGCTGCTGGTGCCCAGCCAGCAGCCGGTGGACGTGCCCGCCACCTCGGGCTTCGGGTTCCGCACCGATCCGTTCAACGGCCGGCCGGCCTTGCACGCGGGGCTGGACTTCCCGGCCGAGCCCGGCACGCTGATCGTGGCGGCCGCCGGTGGCCTAGTGGTGGCGCGCGAGTGGCACCCAGCCTACGGCAACCTGCTCGAGATCGACCACGGCAACGGCCTGCTCACCCGCTACGCGCACGCGCAGTCGCTCGACGTGCCGCTGGGCGCCCTGGTGCGGCGTGGCCAGCGCATCGCCACCGTGGGCAACACCGGTCGCTCCACCGGGCCGCACCTGCACTTCGAGGTGCTGGTGGATGGCGTGCCGCAGGACCCGGCCCGCTTCCTGGCCGGCGGCAGCGGTCTGCCGGCCCTGCGCATGGCGCCGGCGCCGTTTGCCCAGCCGCCGCGGCCGCGGCCGACGACCGCCCGCGCCGCTGGGGCAACGGCCGCCGCAGGCCCGGGCCGCTGAGGCCCCGGTGATACGATCCGCGGGTTTTGCCGTCGGCGGCCGGATGCAGGCTTGCGGGCGGCGCAGGCGTCCCCACCTGAGCGGGCTTCGACGCCTTCCCAGCCCCCGGCGGCCTGAGCGCAGCGGCCCGCCGAAGAACCAGCGTCTCCCATGCTCCCCAAGTTCCTGACCCAGATTTTCGGCAGCCGCAACGAACGCCTGCTCAAGACGTACCGGCGCACGGTGGAGAAGATCAACGCGCTGGAGGGAGCGCTGGAGAAGCTGTCCGACGCCGACCTGGCCGCCAAGACGGCGCAGTTCCGCGAGCGCGTCGCGCAGGGCGCCACGCTCGACGACCTGCTGCCCGAGGCCTTCGCGGTGGTGCGCGAGGCCGGCAAGCGCACGCTGAAGATGCGTCACTTCGACGTGCAGATGCTCGGCGGCATGGCGCTGCACCAGGGCAAGATCGCCGAGATGCGCACCGGCGAAGGCAAGACGCTGATGGCGACGCTGCCCGTTTACCTGAACGCGCTGTCGGGCAAGGGCGTGCACCTGGTCACCGTCAACGACTACCTCGTGCGCCGGGACGCCGAGTGGATGGGCCGTATCTACAACTTCCTAGGGCTGACGGTCGGCATCAACGTGCCGGGCATGGACCGCGCACAGAAGCAGGCCGCGTTCGCCGCCGACATCACTTACGGCACGAACAACGAGTTCGGCTTCGACTACCTGCGCGACAACATGGTGCAGGACATCCGAGACCGCGTCGCGCGCGGCCTGAACTACGCCATCGTCGACGAGGTCGACTCCATCCTAATCGACGAGGCGCGCACGCCGCTCATCATCAGCGGCCAGGCCGAAGACCACACCGAGATGTACGTGCGCATCAACGCCATCGTGCCGGCGTTGAAGAAGCAGATCGGCGAGGCCGACCCGCGCACCGGCGAGGGCGTCATCGAGGCCGGCGACTTCACGGTCGACGAGAAGACGCACCAGGTCTTCCTCACCGAGAGCGGCCACGAGAAGGCCGAGCAGCTGCTGTCCCAGGCCGGCCTGCTGCCCGAGGGCGCAAGCCTGTACGACCCGGCCAACATCGCGCTGATGCACCACGTGTACGCGGCGCTGCGCGCGCACCACCTCTACAACCGCGACCAGCACTACGTCGTGCAGAACGGCGAGGTGATCATCGTCGACGAGTTCACCGGCCGCCTGATGACGGGCCGGCGCTGGAGCGACGGCCTGCACCAGGCCGTGGAGGCCAAGGAAGGCGTGCAGATCCAGAACGAGAACCAGACGCTGGCGTCGGTCACGTTCCAGAACTACTTCCGCATGTACGCCAAGCTTGGCGGCATGACGGGCACGGCCGACACCGAGGCCTACGAGTTCCAGGAGATCTACAGCCTGGAGACGGTGGTCATCCCGCCGAACCGGCCGACCATCCGCAAGGACGAGAACGACCTCATCTACAAGACGTCCAAGGAGCGCTACGACGCCGTCATCGCCGACATCCGCGACTGCCATGAGCGCGGCCAGCCCGTGCTGGTGGGCACCACCAGCATCGAGAACTCCGAGCTCATCAGCGGCCTGCTCACAAAGGCCGGGCTGCCGCACCAGGTGCTCAACGCCAAGCAGCACGCCAAGGAGGCCGAGATCATCGCGCAGGCCGGCCGGCCGAAGATGGTCACCATCGCCACCAACATGGCCGGTCGCGGCACCGACATCGTGCTGGGCGGCAACGTCGAGAAGCAGATCCAGTTTCTCGAGGCCGATCCGAACCTGTCCGACGCCGACAAGGCCGCGCGCGCGCAGACGCTCAAGGACGAGTGGCAGAGCCTGCACGAGCAGGTCAAGGGGTTGGGCGGGCTGCGCATCGTGGCCACCGAGCGCCACGAAAGCCGGCGCATCGACAACCAGCTGCGCGGCCGCTCCGGCCGCCAGGGCGACCCCGGTGCCAGCCGCTTCTACCTGAGCCTGGACGACTCGCTGATGCGCATCTTCGCGGGCGACCGCGTGCGCGCCATCATGGACCGGCTGAAGATGCCCGAGGGCGAGGCCATCGAGGCCGGCATCGTCAACCGCAGCATCGAGAACGCGCAGCGCAAGGTCGAGGCGCGCAACTTCGACATCCGCAAGCAGCTGCTCGAGTACGACGACGTCGCCAACGACCAGCGCAAGGTCATCTACCAGCAGCGCAACGAGATCCTCGAGGCCGCCACCCTGGACGACACCGTGCGCGGCCTGCGGCACAGCGCGCTCGAGGGCGTGGTGCGCCAGCACGTGCCGGCCGAGAGCCTGGAGGAGCAGTGGAACCTGCCCGAGCTCGAGCGCGAGCTGCGCGAGGAGTGGCACGTCGAGGTCGCCCTGCAGGCCGAGGTCGAGAAGAGCGAATCCGTCACCGACGAAGACATCCTGGCCCGCGTGCTGGCCACGGCAGACGCGGTCTTCGAGGCCAAGGTCGAGCTGGTGGGGGCCGAGCAGTTCACGCCCTTCATGCGCGCCGTGCTGCTGCAGAGCATCGACGGCCACTGGCGCGAGCACCTCGCGGCGCTCGACTACCTGCGCCAGGGCATCCACCTGCGCGGCTACGCCCAGAAGAACCCGAAGCAGGAGTACAAGCGCGAGGCCTTCGAGCTGTTCGGCCAGCTGCTCGACGTGGTCAAGCGCGACGTCACGCGGCTGCTGATGACGGTGCGCATCCAGAGCCAGGCCGAGGCCGCGCAAGCCGCGCAGCAGCTGGAGCAGCAGGCCGCGCAGCTGGCCAACGTGACCTACACCCACCCCGACGAGACCGGCCAGCCGGTGCAGGAGGCCGATGCCGCCGGCCTGCTGGGCGAGGCCCCCGTGGCGCGCGTGGGCCGCAACGACCCCTGCCCCTGCGGCAGCGGCCGGAAGTACAAGAACTGCCACGGCCGGCTGGCCTGACGCCCATGCCCGTCCAGCTTCAAGCCCCCGATCCCGCGACCTTGCACCCGGTGCCCGGCGTGCGCATCGGCGTGGCGATGGCCGGCGTGCGCAAGCCGGGCCGGCGCGACCTGGTGGTCTTCGACCTTGCCGAGGGCAGCGCCGTGGCCGGGGTGTTCACCACCAACCGCTTCTGCGCCGCGCCGGTGCAGATCTGCCAGCAGCGCCTGGCCGAGGGCCGCGCCGTGCGGGCACTGCTCGTCAACACCGGCAACGCCAACGCCGGCACCGGTGCCGATGGCTTGGCGAGGGCGCGCCGCAGCTGCGAGGCGCTGGCCGGGCTGCTGGGCGTGGCGCCCGAGCAGGTGCTGCCGTTTTCCACCGGCGTGATCATGGAGACGCTGCCGGTGGATCGCATCGAGGCCGGCCTGCCGGCAGCCCTGGCCGCGCGCCGCGACGACGGCTGGGCCGAGGCAGCGGCCGGCATCATGACCACCGACACGCTGCCGAAGGCGGCTTCGCGCCAGGTGGTGATCGACGGCCACACCGTCACCGTGACCGGCATCGCCAAGGGGGCCGGCATGATCCGGCCCAACATGGCCACGATGCTGGGCTTCTTGGCCACCGATGCGACCATCGCGCCGGCGGCACTGCGGCAGCTGGTGCGCGAGGCTTCCGACTTGAGCTTCAACCGCATCACCATCGACGGCGACACCAGCACCAACGACTCCTTCGTGCTGGTGGCCACGCAGCGCGCCGGCCACGGCCGCATCGACAGCCTCGACGCCGCCGCCGGCCGTGCGCTGTGCGAGGCCGTGGTGGCCGTGTCGCAGCAGCTGGCGCAGGCCATCGTGCGCGACGGCGAGGGCGCCACCAAGTTCATCACCGTGCAGGTGCAGGGCGGTCGCGACGAGGCCGAGTGCCGGCTGGCGGCCTACGCCATCGCGCACTCGCCGCTGGTGAAGACGGCGTTCTTCGCGTCCGACCCCAACCTCGGCCGCATCCTGGCCGCCGTGGGCTATGCCGGCATCGCCGACCTCGACCAGGGCCTGATCGACCTCTTCCTCGACGACGTCCACGTGGTCGAGCGGGGCGGCCGCCGCCCCAGCTACCGCGAGGAGGACGGCCAGCGCGTGATGAAGCGGGACGAGATCACCATCCGCGTGAACCTCCACCGCGGCGCGGCGCAGACCACCGTGTGGACCTGCGACCTCAGCCACGACTACGTGAGCATCAACGCCGACTATCGCAGCTGAGGGGCTGCTCCGCCTGCAGCGGCCCCATTCGGCAAGCACGCGGGCCCGAGCGCGTCCACGGCGTCGGTGATGATGCTGGCCACGCCCAACTGCAGCAGCCGCTGCGCCTCGGCGGCGTCGTTGACGGTGTAGCAGGCGCCGTGCAGCCCCAGGGCCCGCAGCCGGCCGGCCAGTGCGGCGTCGAACAGCCGGTGGTGGGTGACCACGCCGATGCAGGTCAGTTGCGCGGCGACGGCCTCCCAGCCGTTCCGCAGGGTGTCCAGCAACAGGGCGCGAGGCACGGCGGGGGCGGCTTCGAGTGCGCCCTGCAGCGCCTCGGGCCGAAACGAGCTGAACACCAGCGGGCTGCCACCCGACGGCCAATGCGCTGAGCACCAGGCACCGACGGCACGACCGGTGGCGAGCTCGTGGCCCGGCGTCGGCTTGATCTCGATGTTGAGCGCGAAGCCGTTGCACTGCACATAGGCCGCCACCGCGGCCAGGCTGGGCGGCGGCTCGCCCGCGTAGCCGAGCGAGTGCCAGCCGCCGGCGTCCAGCTGCGAGAGCTCGGCCCAGGGGCGGTCGCCCGCGGTGCCGCGCTCGGGCGTGGTGCGCTCCAGCGTGGCGTCGTGCAGTAGGAAGGGCACGCCGTCGGCACTGAGCTTCACGTCGCACTCGAAGGCGCGGTAGCCGTGCATCGCGCCCAGCCGGAAAGCGGCCAGCGTGTTCTCGGGTGCCAGCTTGCCGGCGCCGCGGTGCGCGATCCAGCGCGGCAGCGGCCAGGCGGTGCGCGGGGCCTCAGCCATCGATGCGCAGCCCCGTGACCGGGTCGAACCAGTGCAGCTGCGCCGCGGGCGCCGACAGCTGCAGCACCTGTCCCCGGCGCGGCGGCACCTGCGTGCCGTCAATGCGCAGCGTGAAGCCGCTGCCGCCCAGGCGCCCATGCACCAGCCGCTCGGCACCCAGCATCTCGATCAGCTCGACCGCGAACGGCCAGCCCCCGTGCTCCGCGGCCTGCGCGTGCTCGGGCCGCAGCCCCAGCAGCAGCGGGCCGGTGCGCGGCGCCGGTGCGGGCAGCGCCAGCGGCCGCTCGCCCACCAGGAAGCGCGCGCCCTCGGCCACGCCGGCCAGCAGGTTCATCGGGGGGCTGCCGATGAAGCCGGCCACGAAGGTGGTCTGGGGCCGGCCGTACACATCCTCGGGCGTGCCGATCTGCTCGATGCGGCCGGCGTTCATGACGATCATGCGCTGCGCCAGCGTCATGGCCTCGACCTGGTCGTGCGTGACGAACAGCGAGGTCACGCCCAGCTCGGCGTGCAGCTTCTGGATCTCCAGCCGCGTCTGCGCGCGCAGCTTGGCGTCGAGGTTGGACAGCGGCTCGTCGAACAGGAACACCTGCGGCTGCCGCACGATGGCGCGGCCCATGGCCACGCGCTGGCGCTGGCCGCCGGAGAGCTGGCGCGGCTTGCGGTCGAGCAGGGCGCCGAGCTCCAGGATGCCGGCCGCCTTATTCACGCGCTGCTCGATCTCGGCGCGGGGCAGCTTGGCGATCTTCAGGCCGTAGGCCATGTTGTCGAAGACCGTCATGTGCGGATACAGCGCGTAGTTCTGGAAGACCATCGCGATGTCGCGCTCGGCCGGCTCGACCCGGTTGACGACGCGGCTGCCAATGGCGATCTCGCCGCCGCTGATCTCCTCCAGGCCCGCCACCATGCGCAGCAGCGTGCTCTTGCCGCAGCCGCTGGGCCCGACGATGACGATGAACTCGCCGTCAGCGATCTCGGCGTCGACGCCGTGGATCACCTTGACGCCCTTCGGTCCGTGTCCGTAGGTCTTCTCGACCCGGCGTAGCGCGATGGCACCCATGCTGGCCTATTTCTCCGTGTCCACCAGGCCCTTGACGAACCAGCGCTGCATCAGCAGCACCACCAGGGCCGGCGGGATCATGGCCAGCATGGCGGTGGCCATGACGGCGTTCCATTCGGTGGCCGCGTCGCCGCCGGAGATCATTCGCTTGATCCCCATCACGATGGGATACATGCTCTCGTCGGTGGTCACGAGCAGCGGCCACAGGTACTGGTTCCAGCCGTAGATGAACTGGATGACGAACAGCGCCGCGATGCTGGTAGCGCTCAGCGGCAGCAGCACGTCCTTGAAGAATCGCAGCGGCCCGGCGCCGTCGATGCGCGCGGCCTCCACCAGCTCGTCGGGCACGGTCAGGAAGAACTGGCGGAACAGGAAGGTGGCCGTGGCGCTGGCGATCAGCGGGATCGTCAGGCCGGCGTAGCTGTCGAGCATGCCCAGGTCGGCCACCACCTCGTAGGTCGGCCCGATGCGCACCTCCACGGGCAGCATCAGCGTCAGGAAGATCATCCAGAACACCAGCGTGCGGCCGGGGAAGCGGAAGTACACCACCGCGAAGGCCGACAGCAGCGAGATCGTGATCTTGCCCACGGCGATGATCAGCGCGCTCACCAGGCTCACCGTCAGCATGGGCGCGGCGGGCGCCAGGCGGCTGCCGTAGGCCGTCTGGCCGCCGAACAGCGCCAGGCGGTAGCTCTCGAGCATGTTGTCGCCGGGCAGCAGCGACATCGGCACGTTTTGCACGATCTGCTCCGCCGTCTGCGTGCTGGCGACGAAGGTCAGGTACACCGGGAAGGCCACGATGACCACGCCCAGCAGCAGCACCAGGTGCGATAGGGTGTCGGCGAGGCGACGGTTCTCGACCATCAATAGTTCACCTTGCGCTCGACGTAGCGGAACTGCACCACCGTCAGCGCCACCACAATGACCATCAGCACCACGCTCTGCGCGGCGCTGCCGCCGAGGTCTAGCGCCTTGAAGCCGTCGTAGTAGAGCTTGTAGACGAGGATGGAGGTCTCCTTGCCCGGGCCGCCTTCGGTGGCAGCGTCGACGATGGCGAAGGTGTCGAAGAACGCGTAGACGATGTTGATCACGAGAAGGAAGAAGCTCGTGGGCGTGAGCAGCGGGAACTGCACCGTCCAGAAGCGCCGCCAGGGGCCGGCGCCGTCGATGGCGGCGGCCTCGATCAGGCTCTTGGGGATGCTCTGCAGCCCCGCGAGGAAGAAGAGGAAGTTGTACGAGATCTGCTTCCACACGGCGGCCATCACGATGAGCGTCATCGCGTGGTCGCCGTCGAGCAGGTGGTTCCAGTCGACGCCGGCTTGGCGCAGCCAGAAGCTCACGACCCCGATGGACGGCGCGAACATGAACAGCCAAAGCACGCCGGCGATCGCAGGCGCCACGGCGTAGGGCCAGATCAGCAGCGTCTTGTAGGCCATGGCGCCGCGGATCACGCGGTCGGCCATCACCGCCAGCAGCAGCGAGATGACCAGGCCCGACACCGCCACCAGCAGCGAGAACACGGCCGTGGTGTGGAACGACGCGAGGTAGCTCTCGTCGTGCCAGAGGCGGCGGAAGTTCTCAAGGCCGACGTACTCAACGCTGGTGCCGAAGGCGTCGGACTGCAGCACGCTCTGGTACAGCGCCTGCGCCGCCGGCCAGAAGAAGAACACCAGCACGACGGCCAGCTGCGGGCCCACCAGGACCCACGGCAGCCACCAGCTGCGGAAGCGGACGCGCTTTTCTACCGCCAAGATGCCGCCTGCTCCAGCGCCGGACGAAAGCCCCGCCCCGCGGGGCGGGGAGGGGACCGGGGAGGGGTGTCCAATGGACGACCGCGGCCCGCAAGGGCCTCAGCCCTTGTTGGCCTTCTCGAAGCGCTCGAGCTGCTCGTCGCCGCGCTTCTTGATGTCGGCCAGCGCGTCCTTGGCGCTCTTCTTGCCGGCCCACACCTGCTCGAGCTCCTCGTCGACGATGGTGCGGATCTGCACGAAGTTGCCCAGGCGGATGCCGCGCGACTTGTCGGTGGTCTTGCGGATCATCTGCGTGACGCTGACGTCGGTGCCGGGGTTCTGCTTGTAGAAGCCGCTCTTCTCGGTGATGCCGAAGGCCCCCGCGGTGATGGGCAGGTAGCCGGTGGCCTGGTGGCTCTTGGCCTGCACGTTGGCGTCGGACAGGAACTGGAAGAACGCCGCCACGCCCTTGTACTCGTCGGGCTTCTTGCCGCTCATCACCCACAGGCTGGCGCCACCGATGACCGTGTTCTGGGGCGCGCCGGGCACGTCGGGGTAGTAGGGCAGGGTGCTGATGCCCGACGCGAAGCGGGCGTTGCGCTTGATGTTGCCGTACAGCGCTGAGCTGCCGGTGGTCATGGCGCACTCGCCGCTGACGAAGGTGGCGTCGGCGGCGTTGTTGCGGCCCTTGTAGACGAACAGGCCCTGCTGCGCCATGTTGGCGAGGTTCTCGATGTGGCGCTGGTGCAGCGGCGTGTTGATGGCCAGTCGCGTGCCCAGACCGTTGAAGCCGTTGCGCAGCGTCGCGAACTCCACGTTGTGCCAGGCGCTGAAGCTCTCGAGCTGCGTCCAGCTCTGCCAGCTGGTCGTGAAGGGGCACTTGTGGCCGTTGGCCTTCAGGCTGGCCGCGGCGCGCACCACCTCGGGCCAGGTGGTGGGCGGCCTCTCGGGATCGAGGCCGGCGGCCTTGAAGGCGTCCTTGTTGTAGTGAAAGACGGTAGTGCTGCTGTTGAACGGCAGGCTCAGCATTTGGCCGTTGGGTGCCGTGTAGTAGCCGGCGACGGCGGGCACGTAGGAGGCCGGGTCGAACGGCAGACCTGCTTCCTTCATGAGCGTGGCCACGGGCTTGATGGCACTCTTGCTGGCCATCATGGTTGCGGTGCCGACCTCGAAGACCTGCAGCACGTGCGGCGCGTTGCCGGCGCGGAACGCGGCGATGGCGGCCGACATCGACTCGGGGTAGGTGCCCTTGAAGACCGGCGTCACCTTGTAGGTCTTCTGGCTGGCGTTGAAGTCGTTGGCCAAGCCGTTGACCCACTCGCCGAGTGCACCGCTCATCGAGTGCCAGAAAGTGACCTCGGTCTGGGCCTGCACGGGCAGGGCCAGCGCGGCAGCCAGTGCGCCCGCGCTCAACAGGAACTTGTTCATCGTCTCTCCTCGACAGGATCGTGGCCGCTGGCGGCCGGAACCCGGCAGTCTGTCCCGAGTTTGTGACACTCCCGTTTCTGTCATGCCCGGGGGTGCCCATACAAGCGGGTTTGCCAAGGGGGCTGCGGTAGCATGAGCAAGTACCCTATGAATGCGCCCCTCCCGACCCTGGCCACGCACCCAGCCGATGTGGCGCGCGCGCCGCAGCACGCTGCGTCCGAGCCCGCCGCCGACGCCGTCCGGCTGCGCGAGATCCCCTACAACTACACCTCGTTCTCCGACCGCGAGATCGTGATCCGGCTGCTCGGGCGCCGGGCCTGGGAGATCCTGCAGCAGCTGCGCGAGGAGCGCCGCACCGGCCGCAGCGCGCGCATGCTCTACGAGGTGCTCGGCGACATCTGGGTCGTGCAGCGCAACCCCTACCTCGAGGACGACCTGCTCGAGAACCCCAAGCGGCGGCAGCTGCTGATCGACGCGCTGCACCACCGCCTGGCCGAGGTGGCCCGCCGCCGCACGCCCGCCGACGACGCCGCGCGCGACGCCCTGGTGGGCGAGCTGCTGGCCGCCGCGCGCGCCGCGGTCGAGGCCTTCGCGGCGCGCTTCCGCGAGGTCTGGGACCTGCGCAAGGCCACGCGCCGCGTGCTGGGCCGCGCCACCGCCAAGGACAACATCAAGTTCGACGGCCTCAGCCGCGTCAGCCACGTGACCGACGCGACCGACTGGCGCGTCGAGTACCCCTTCGTCGTGCTCACGCCCGACTCCGAGGCCGAGATGGCCGCGCTGGTGGCCGGCTGCGTCGAGCTGGGCCTGACCATCATCCCGCGCGGCGGCGGCACCGGCTACACCGGCGGCGCCGTGCCGCTGACGTGGAAGAGCGCCGTCATCAACACCGAGAAGCTCGAGGCCATGAGCGAGGTGGAGATGGTGTCGCTGCCCGGCCTGCCCCACCCCGTGGCCACGGTGTTTAGCGAGGCCGGCGTGGTCACGCAGCGCGTGGCCGATGCCGCCGAGCGCGCGGGCTACGTCTTCGCGGTCGATCCCACCAGCGCCGAGGCCAGCTGCATCGGCGGCAACATCGCCATGAACGCCGGCGGCAAGAAGGCCGTGCTGTGGGGCACCGCGCTCGACAACCTCGCGAGCTGGAAGATGGTCACGCCCCAGGCCACCTGGCTGGAGGTGGTGCGCCTCGACCACAACCTGGGCAAGATCCACGACGCGCCCGTGGCGAGCTTCGAGTTGCGCCACTTCGACGCCACGGGCCGCAAGCTCGAGCGCACCGAGCGCCTGGACATCCCCGGCTCGGCCTTCCGCAAGGAGGGCCTGGGCAAGGACGTCACCGACAAGTTCCTGGCTGGCCTTCCCGGCATCCAGAAGGAGGGCTGCGACGGCCTCATCACCAGTGCGCGCTGGATCGTGCACCGCATGCCGCAGGCCGTGCGCACGGTGTGCCTGGAGTTCTTCGGCAACCCGCGCGAGGCCGTGCCCAGCATCGTCGAGATCAAGGACTACCTGTTCTCGCTGCGCGACCAGGGCGTGCTGCTGGCGGGCCTGGAGCACCTGGACGACCGATACCTGAAGGCCGTGGGCTACGCCACCAAGAGCAAGCGCGCGGTGGCCGCCGGGGCGCGCTCGGGGCTGCCGAAGATGGTGCTGATCGGCGACATCGTCGGCGACGACGAGGCCGCGGTGGCGCGCGCCACCAGCGAGGTGGTGCGCATCGCCAACTCGCGCCACGGCGAGGGCTTCGTGGCCGTCAGCGCCGACGCGCGCAAGAAGTTCTGGCTCGACCGCAAGCGCACGGCCGCCATCGCCCGCCACACCAACGCCTTCAAGATCAACGAGGACGTGGTGATCCCGCTGCCGCGCATGGGCGAGTACACCGAGGGCATCGAGCGCATCAACATCGAGCTGAGCCTGCGCAACAAGCTCGAGCTGGTCGACGCGCTGGAGGCGCTGTTCCGCCGCGGGCGCCTGCCCCTGGGCCGCGGCGACGACGCGCAGGAAATCCCCGGCGCCGAGCTGCTGGAAGACCGCGTGCAGCAGGCGCTGCACCTGCTGGCCGAGGTGCGCGGCCTTTGGCGGCACTGGCTCGAGGGCCTGGACGTGCCGCAGCCGAGCGACGACGGCACCCTCGGCGAGAGCTTCTTCGCGCAGCTGCAGGACTGGCGGCTGCGCGCCAGCTGGAAGCAGCAGATCCTGCGGCCGCTGCAGCAGATCTTCGCCGGCAGCGCCTTCAAGCCGCTGCTCGACGAGTGCCAGCGCATCCACGGCGAGGTGCTGCGCGGCCGCGTCTGGGTGGCGCTGCACATGCACGCCGGCGACGGCAACGTGCACACCAACATCCCCGTCAACAGCGACAACTACGCCATGCTGCAGACGGCCCACGAGGCGGTGGGCCGCATCATGGCGCTGGCGCGGCGGCTCGGCGGCGTCATCAGCGGCGAGCACGGCATCGGCATCACCAAGCTGGAGTTCCTGTCCGACGACGAGCTGGCGTCGTTCGCGGACTACAAGCGCCGCATCGACCCCGAGGGCCGCTTCAACAAGGGCAAGCTGCTGCGGGGTGCCACCGACGGTGCCTGGGCCGCCGACCTGTCGGCCGCCTACACGCCGAGCTTCGGGCTGATGGGCCACGAGTCGCTGATCATGCAGCAGAGCGACATCGGCGCCATCTCCGACAGCATCAAGGACTGCCTGCGCTGCGGCAAGTGCAAGCCCGTGTGCGCGACGCACGTGCCGCGCGCCAACCTGCTGTACAGCCCGCGCAACAAGATCCTGGCCACCTCGCTGCTGATCGAGGCCTTCCTGTACGAGGAGCAGACGCGCCGCGGCGTCAGCATCCGGCACTGGGAGGAGTTCGAGGACGTCGCCGACCACTGCACCGTGTGCCACAAGTGCGAGAGCCCGTGCCCGGTGAAGATCGACTTCGGCGACGTCACCATGAACATGCGCAACCTGTTGCGCAAGATGGGCCGCAAGAGCTTCCGCCCCGGCAACGCGGCAGCGATGATGTTCCTCAACGCCACCAACCCCGAGGCCATCAAGCTGATGCGCAAGGGGATGGTGGACGTCGGCTTCAAGGCGCAGCGCTTCCTCAACGGCCTGCTCAAGCCGCTGGCCAAGGCGCAGACCTCACGACCGCCGGCCACGCTGGGCGCGGCGCCGGTCAAGGAACAGGTCATCCACTTCATCAACAAGAAGATGCCGGGTGGGCTGCCGAAGCGGACCGCGCGCGCGCTGTTGGACATCGAGGACCGCGACTACGTGCCCATCATCCGCAACCCGGCCGCCACCACGGCCGACTCGGAGGCGGTGTTCTACTTCCCCGGCTGCGGTTCCGAGCGCCTGTTCAGCCAGGTCGGCCTGGCCACGCAGGCCATGCTGTGGCACGCCGGGGTGCAGACGGTGCTGCCGCCAGGCTACCTGTGCTGCGGCTACCCGCAGCGCGGCAGCGGGCAGTTCGACAAGGCCGAGAAGATCATCACCGACAACCGCGTGCTGTTCCACCGCGTGGCCAACACGCTGAACTACCTCGACATCAAGACAGTGGTGGTGAGCTGCGGCACCTGCTTCGACCAGCTGCAGGGCTACGAGTTCGACAAGATCTTCCCCGGCTGCCGCATCGTCGACATCCACGAGTTCCTGCTCGAGAAGGGCATCCGGCTCGAAGACCACACGGCGGGCTACCTCTACCACGACCCCTGCCACAGCCCCATGAAGCAGCAGGAGCCGATGAAGACGGTCAAGGGGCTGGTGGGCGACAACGTCGTCAAGAGCGAGCGCTGCTGCGGCGAGAGCGGCACGCTGGGCGTGACGCGGCCCGACATCAGTACGCAGGTGCGCTTCCGCAAGGAAGAGGAACTGCGCAAGGGCGAGAAGACGCTGCGCGAGAAGCTCGCCGCCCGACCCGAGGTGAGCGACGCGGCCAAGGCCAACGTCAAGATACTCACCAGCTGCCCGAGTTGCCTGCAGGGCCTGAAGCGCTACGAGGACGACCTCACCAACGGCCTGCTCGAGGCCGACTACATCGTGGTGGAGATGGCCCGGGTGATGCTGGGTGAGGACTGGCTACAGGCCTATGTAGCCAGGGCCAATGCCGGCGGTATCGAGCGCGTGCTGGTGTAATCGCGGCATGCAGCCCAAGGCTCCCGCCAGCGTCGCGCCCACGGCGATCACCGTGCACCAGGCCTCGCGCGTGCTGGAAGTGACCTTCGACGACGGGGCGTGCTTCCGGATTCCTTTCGAGCTTCTGCGCGTGTACTCGCCGTCGGCCGAGGTGCAGGGCCACGGCCCCGGCCAGGAGGTGCTGCAGACCGGCAAGCGCGGGGTGGGCATCACCGACATCCAGCCCGTGGGCCATTACGGCGTGCAGCCGCGCTTCTCCGACGGGCACGACAGCGGCATCTTCAGCTGGGCCTACCTCTACCGCCTGGGCCGCGACGGGGACGCCCTGTGGCAACAGTACGAGGAGCGCCTGGCCGCTGCCGGCCGCTCGCGCGACGCCCCCATGTCGGTGACTGCCGGCGGCGCCTGCGGCCACCACTGAAGCGCGCGGGTCCACGATGGCGCAGACGCACTTCGGCTATCAGACCGTCGACGAGGCCGAGAAGGCTGCGCGGGTGCGCGGCGTGTTCGACAGCGTCGCCGCCAAGTACGACCTCATGAACGACGTGCTGTCGTTCGGCCTGCACCGCGCCTGGAAGGCCTACGCCGTGGCCGTGGCCGACTTGCGCCCCGGCATGCAGGTGCTCGACATCGCCGGCGGCACCGGCGACCTCGCCCGCGCCTTCGCCGGGCGCGTGGGCCCGACGGGCTGCGTCGTGCTCACCGACATCAACCAGGCCATGCTCACCGTGGGCCGCGACCGCCTGCTCGACGAGGGCCTGGCGCTGCCGACGCTGGCCTGCGACGCCGAGCACCTGCCGTTCGCCACCGGCACGGCCGGCGCCGGCTTCGACCGCGTGACCGTGGCCTTCGGCCTGCGCAACATGACGCACAAGGAGGCCGCGCTGGCCGAGATGGCGCGCGTGCTGCGGCCGGGCGGCCGGCTGCTGGTGCTGGAGTTCTCCAGGCCCGCGCCGCTGCTCAGCAAGCCCTACGACTGGTACTCGTTCAGCTTCATGCCGTTGATGGGCAAGCTGGTGGCGGGTGATGCCGAGAGCTACCGCTACCTGGCCGAGAGCATCCGCATGCATCCTGACCAGGCCACGTTGAAGGCCATGATGCTGCAGGCTGGCTTCGGTCACGTCGACGTGCACAGCCTGGCCGGCGGCATCGTCGCCCTGCACGTGGGAATCAAGTGCTGAAGCGGCTGCGCCGGCGCGTCATCGCGGCCCGCACGGCCGCCAAGGCCTGGCGGCGCTCGCGGCGCGTGCGGCGCATGAACGGCGTGCCCGAGTTCCTGCAGGTGGCGCGGCAGAGCTTTCTGGAACTGCAGGCCGCCTGGGACCGCGCCGACTGGCGCGCTCTGCAGCAGCTGGCCTCCGAGCCCCTGCTGGCCGACCTGCGCGAGCAGATTGCGCTGCGCGGCCCCGGCCCCAACCGCACCGAGGTGCTGGAACTGCATGCCGAACTGCTGGCCTTGGAGGAACTGCGCGAGGCCTTCGTGGCCAGCGTGGAGTTCAGCGGCCTCATCCGCGAGGGCAGCAACGCCGCCGCGGCACCGTTCCGCGAGCTCTGGCTGCTGGCCAACGTGAAGACCGCCGACCGAGGCTGGAAGCTCGCCCGCGTGCAGGCGCTGGCCTGAAGGCCTGAAAGAGGCGGCTCCCGTCGCAGTCGGCCGAACGCCCTGCGGACGCGCATCCTTCCTGCGGCTGCCTGTGCTGTGGTTGCCTCGGCCCCGCGGGTAAACTGAGTCGCTTCATGCGCGCCTTTCCGCGGCGCCCACAGGGATCCGTTCATGACGCTGTCGTCCTCCGTCTTCGCCACCCGCCTTGCCCCGAAGCGGGCGCTTAGCTTGATCGCCGCCGCCTTGTTGCTCGCCGCCTGCGGCGACAAGGGCGGCGCGCCGGCCAGCCAGACCGCCGCGAAGGTCAACAAGGACGAGATCACCGTCCACCAGATCAACTTCGTGCTGCAGCAGCAACGCAATCTGCGCCCCGAGCAGGCCGAGGCCGCGAGCAAGCAGATCCTGGATCGCCTGATCGACCAGCAACTCGCCCTCCAGAAGGCCGAGGAGACCAAGGTCGACCGCGACCCCCGCGTGATGCAGCAGATCGAAGCAGCCCGCCGCGAGGTCGTGGCCCGCGCCTACCTCGAGAAGGTGGGCGAGACGGCGCCCAAACCCACGCCCGAGGAGATCAAGAAGTACTACGACGAAAAGCCCGCGCTGTTCAGCCAGCGCCGCGTCTACCAGATTCAGGAGATCGGCATCGAGGCCGCGCCGGACCGCCTGCCCGAGATCCGCGAGCGGCTGGCGGCGGCCAAGGATGTGAACGAGTTCGTTGCCTTCCTGCAGTCCTCGGGCCTGCGCTTCGCGGGCAACCAGGCGGTGCGCGCGGCCGAACAGCTGCCGCTGAACTCGCTGGACGCACTGTCCAAGATGCAGGATGGCCAGACCCTGGTGCTGCCCACGCCCACCGGCGCGCAGGTGGTGGTGCTGGCCGGCTCGCGCACGCAGCCGGTGAACGAGGAGCAGGCTCGCCCAGCGATCGAGCAGTTTCTCCTCAACGAGCGCCGCCGCAAGCTGGTGGAGGACGACGTCAAGGCCCTTCGCGCAGCCGCCAAGATCGAGTATGTCGGCAAGTTCGCCGAAGCCGCGCAAGGCGCCGCGTCGGCGCCGGCGGGTAAGCCGGCCGCCACGACCGCGCCCGCCGCCAGCGGCACGCTGACAGGCGTCGACGTCAGCAAGGGCCTGGGGCTCAAGTGATGGCGATGCCGCGCGGCTGGGTGGCTTCAGCGCTGGCGGCCGCATCGATGGCGCTGGCCCAGACTGCGACGGCGCAGGTGCCGGCCGCGCGGGCGCCCGCCGCTGCGCCCGCAGCCGATTACCGGCTCGGTGTGGGCGACGTGCTGCGCATCACGGTGTTCCAGAACCCCGAGCTGACACTGGAATCGCGGCTGAACGAAGGTGGCTTGCTGTCGTTCCCGCTCATCGGCTCGGTGCGCCTGGGCGGGCTGTCCGTGCCCGAGGCCGAGCGGCTGCTCGCCGACAGCCTGGCCCGCGGCAACTTCCTGCGCAACCCGCAGGTCACCATCATCGTGTTGCAGGTGCGCGGCAACCAGGTCAACGTGCTGGGCCAGGTTGGCCGACCCGGCCGCTACCCCCTGGAGACGGCCGACACCCGGCTCACGGACATGATCGCCCTGGCCGGCGGCGTCGCGCCTGGCGGCGCCGACCTCGTCGTCGTGACGGGCACCCGCGACGGCAAGCCCTTCCGAAGCGAGGTCGACCTGCCGGCGCTGTTCACCGCTGGCGGCGCTGCGAGCGACATCGTGCTGCGTCATGGCGATGCCGTCTGGGTCGACCGCCAGCCCCTGGTCTACATCTACGGCGAGGTGCAGCGCCCGGGCCCGATGCGGCTGGAGCGCGGCATGACGCTGCTGCAGGCGCTGGCCACCGGCGGCGGCCTCACGCCGCGGGGTACCGAGAAGGGCATCCGCGTGCACCGCAAGGGCATCACCGGCCAGGTCGATGTGACGCAGCCGGCGATGAACGACACCCTGCGCGACGGCGATGTCGTCTTCGTGCGAGAGAGCCTCTTCTAGCCGACACCCGCCGCCGGCCATACCGCCATGACCTTCGGGCAGTTCCTCTCCATCCTTCGTGCGCGCTGGGGGCTGGCGCTGGCCATCCTGGCCGCTGCCTTGCTGCTGACCACCGTGGTTAGCCTATCGCTGACCAAGCAGTACAAAGCCACGGCCAGCGTGGTTGTCGACTTCAAGCCCGATCCCATCAGCGCCGTGCTCTATGGCGGCGGTGGCTCGCCGGCGCAGATGGCCACCCAGGTGGACATCATCAAGAGCGACCGCGTCGCCGAGCGCGTGGTACGCAACCTCAAGCTCGCCGAGAACCCGCAGGTGCGCCAACAATGGCAGGACGAAGCCGGCGGCCGCGGCACCATCGAGGGCTGGCTCGGCGAACTGTTCCAGCGCAACATGGACGTCGAGCCCTCGCGCGAGAGCGGCGTAATCACCATCAACTACCGCGCTGCGGACCCCCGCTTCGCAGCCGGCGTGGCCAATGCCTTCGTGCAGGCCTACATCGACACCACGCTGGAGTTGCGCGTCGACCCGGCTCGTAACTATCAACAATTCTTCGAGAACCGCTCCCGCGAGGCACGCGAGAGGCTCGAGGCCGCGCAGAGCCGCGTATCGGCCTTCCAGAAGGCGAAGGGCATCATCGCCACCGACGAGCGGCTCGATGTTGAGAACGCGCGTCTGACGGAGCTGTCGTCGCAGTACACCGCGCTGCAGGCCATCAACGCCGAGAGCGCCAGTCGCGAGCGCCAGGCCCAGGGTCCGCAGGGCGACCGCCTGCCCGAGGTGCTGGGCAACCCCATCGTGGGCTCGCTCAAGGCCGACATCGGCCGCGCCGAGGCCGCGATCCAGCAGCTGACCACGCGCCTCGGCGACGCCCACCCGCAGGTGCTGGAGGCCCGCGCCAGCGTGGCCGAGCTGCGCCAGCGCCTGGCCGCTGAGACCGCCAAGGCCACCGGCAGCGTCTCGCTGTCGAGCAACATCAACCGCCAGCGCATGGCCGAGGTCAAGGCCAGCCTCGACGCGCAGCGCGACAAGGTGCTGCGCATGAAGGCCGTGCGCGACGAGGGTCTGGTGCTGGTGCGCGAGCTGGAGAACGCGCAGCGTACCTACGACGCCATCCTGGCGCGCCTGACCCAGAGCACCATCGAGGGTCAGTCCACGCAGAGCAACGTCACCCAGCTCACGGTGGCTGTGCCGCCCGTGCAGCCGGTCTCGCCGCGCGTGCTGCTCAACGTCATCTTGTCCGTCGTCATTGGCCTGCTGATGGCGGTGGCCGTGGTGCTGCTGCTGGAGCTGCGCAACCGCCGCGTGCGCTCGATGGCCGATGTGGTGGCCGCGCTCGACCTGCCCGTGATCGGCCTGATGCCGGGCACGGGTGCAGCGGCCCGCCTGGCCGACGGCCGTAGGACCGCGCTCGAGCAGCGGCTGCTCGCCCCGCTGCCAGCCCCGCCCGGCCCCAACGCCAGGGGAGCCGCCTGATGGCCAAGTTCCGTGACGACGAACAGCTTTCGCCCGAACGGCCGCAGCCGGTGGACGCGCTCACGGTGGCCGGTGGCGAACGCACGATCGGCGACTTCCTGGCCGCGCTGCGCGACCTCAAGCCCGAGCAGGTGGAGCGCATCCTGGCGCACCAGCGCGAGAAAGGCGTGCGCTTCGGCGAGGCCGCAGTGGCCCTGGGCCTGGCCAGCCGCGACGACGTGCTCGCCGCGCTGTCGCAGCAGTTCGACTACCCGGTGGCCACCGGCGCCGGCGAGCGCCTGGGCGACGAGCTCGTGGCCCTGGTCGACCCCTTCGGCCTGCGGGCCGAGCACTTCCGCTCGATGCGTTCGCAGCTGATGATGCGCGTGTTCGCGGGCACCGCGCCGCACCCGGCACTGGCCGTCATCAGCCCCGACATCGGCGACGGCCGCAGCTTCTGCGCCGCCAACCTGGCTGTGGTGCTGGCGCAGCTCGGTGGGCGCACACTGCTCGTCGACGCCGACCTGCGCAGCCCACGCCAGCACGACGTCTTCCGGCTCGACAACCGCGCCGGCCTGTCGAGCATCCTGTCGGGCCGCTCCGACCTGGGCGCGATCCAGCCCGTGGCCGCCGTGCCCAGCCTGTTCGTGCTGACCGCCGGTACCACGCCACCGAACCCTCTGGAACTGGTCGAGCGCGCCAGCTTCGGGCTGCTGATGCGCGAGGTCACCACCAAGTTCGATCACGTCGTCATCGACACGCCGGCCGCCGTGCACGGCGCCGACGCGAGCGTCATCGCGGCGCGCGCCGGTGCGGCGCTGCTGGTGGCGCGCAGGGACAAGAGCCGCTTCGCCACGCTGCAGGAGCTGGTGGCCAGCTTCGCCGGCACGCCGGCGCAACTGGCGGGCGTGGTCTACAACGAGCGCTGAATCGTCACGACGAGGTTCTCCCTGATGACGCCCGTCGCCGCCCTGCAGCACCCCCTGGCGCCGTTCGGCATCGTCGCGCTCGGCGCGCTGGCGCTGTACGTGCCCTCGTTCCGCGATCTGTTCAACGGCATCTGGGGCACCGACCAGCAGGGGCACGGCCCGCTCGTGCTGGCCATCTCGCTGTGGCTGCTGTGGCGCAAGGGCCCCGAGCTGCTGGCGCTGCCCGACCAGCCCGCGCGCAGCGCCGGCTGGGGCTGCTTCGGCATCGCGATGCTGCTGTACGCCTTCGGGCGCACGCAGGGCATCCAGATGTTCGAGGTCGGCTCGCTGATCTGGCTGGTGGTGTCGGCGCTGCTGCTGTTCCGCGGCTCGGCGGCGCTGAAGGTGGTGTGGTTCCCGCTGTTCTTCATGCTGTTCATGGTCCCGCTGCCCGGCGTGGTGGTGGACACGCTCACCCAGCCGATGAAGCTGGCCGTCAGCACCGTGGCCGAGTGGATTCTGTGGAATGCGGGCTACCCGGTGGCGCGCACCGGCGTCATCCTGCAGGTGGGGCCCTACCAGCTGCTGGTGGCCGACGCCTGCGCCGGCCTGAACACCCTGCTCACGCTCGAGGCCCTGGGCCTGCTGTACCTGAACCTGGTGCGACACGAATCGGCGCTGCGCAACATCACGCTGGCGATCCTGATCGTGCCGATCAGCTTCGCGGCGAACGTCATCCGCGTCATCGCACTGACGTTGATCACCTACCACTTCGGCGACGAGGCCGGGCAGGGCTTCCTGCACGGCTTCGCCGGCATGGTTCTGTTCATGGCGGCGCTGATGCTGATCATCGCCGCCGACACCGCCACGCGCGCCGTCGTGCGGACGCGCGCGGCTCCGGCGGTCTGAGCATGCGCGGGCTCTCGCGGCCGGTGCGGCAGGCGCTGGCGATGGTCGTCGCGATGCTGCTGGTGGCCCTGCTGGCGCAGGCCGGCCGGCCGGTGCACAAGCTGTCGGAGCAGCGCACGCGCTTCGATCTCGAGCAGGTCGTGCCCGAGCGCTTCGGCGACTGGCGGCTGCTGCGCGCCGGCGGCGTGGTGCTGCCCGATTCCAGCGTGCTGGCCAACCTGCAGCGGCTGTACACGCAGACGCTGTCGCGCGCCTACGTTAACAGCCGCGGCACGGTGATCATGCTATCCATCGCCTACGGCGACGACCAGCGTGCCGCGATGGCCGTGCACTACCCCGAGGTCTGCTACCCGGCGCAGGGCTTCCAGGTGCGCAGCAACCGCCTCGACAGCGTGACCACGACGCACGGCACGCTGCCGGTGCGGCGGCTGGAAACCGAGCTATCGCGCCAGCGCTACGAGCCCGTCACTTACTGGGTGACGATCGGCGACCGCATCTCGCTGGGGGGGGTCGAGCGCCGCCTGATCGAGCTCGAGTACGGCCTGCAGCGCATCGTCCCCGACGGCCTGCTGTTCCGCGTGTCGTCCATCAACCGCGACTCGGCGCAGGCCTTCCGCGACCACGACACGTTCACGGGCGACCTGCTGGCCAGCTTGCCCGCTGCCAGCCGGGAGTGGCTGGCCGGTGATCCGGCGCGCGTTCGCGCGGCGGTGCCGCAGCCCTGAGCTATGGCTTCCATCGGCAGCGGCCGCCTGGGCGTCGTCGCCTACGCCTTCGAGCCGCGGCGAAGGTCGGAACTGCGGCGGGCGCTGCGCAGTCTGGCCGAGGTGGCCCCCTGGCCTGCGGGCAGCCGCCTGGCCATCGTGCGCCGCGCCGGGCAGCCGCCGTTCGGCGATCCGGGCATCGGCCTGCCGTTGCAGGAATTCGAGGATCACGGCCGGCGCTGGGAGTTCGGGGCCTGGCAGACGGCCGTGGATGCGCTGCGCGCCGGGGGCGACGTGGGGGCCTGGCTGCTGCTCAACGACACCGTGGGGGTCAACGATCCCTGGCCGCGTGCCGAGCGCATCGCACTGCGCCATGCGGCCGATGCGCTGGCTGGCGGCGATTCGGTGGCGCTGGCCGGTGGTGTGACCCCGTTGCCGGAGGGCTCCTCGATGGAGGGGCAACCGCTGGGCGGCTTCGTGCAGTCCCAGGCCTTCGTGCTGTCGGCGGCCGCCATGCCTGTGCTGGGTGAATCGTTGTTCGATTCCGCGTGCTTCGAGGCGCCTCGTGTCCGCGCGGGGCGGCTGCAACTGCCCTCCCACCTATCGCCGGCGCTGGCTGCGTACATCGTCGACTGGCTCACTCGGTCTGGCAAGCACGGATGGCGGCACCACAGCGGCCGCGGCGAGCTGCCCGACGAGTTGCTGCGCTGCAAGGCCGGCTCCATCCTGCTCGAGAAGCGACTCACGGCGGCCGTGCTGGCAGCCGGTGGCGCGGTCGTGGACTGCCGCAGCCGGACCACTCATCCGCTGCGCCGGCTGGCTCGCCGCGCGTTCTACTGGCGGCGCCGGCTGGCGCTGGCCCTGTCATGATGAAGCTGCAGGCGCTGGTCGAGCGGCTTTCCGCCCGCGCGTCCCTCGAGCGCCACCGCCCGGTGACGCTGATGCGGCCGCGGGCGGCACCGCAAGCTGCCGAAGGTGCGGCGCTCTTCGTCGGCCAGTTCACGGCGTACATCGTGCTGATGGGCCTGGCCTACACGGCGCAGTCCGGCCTGATCAAAGCCTTTGGCAACGTCTACGCCGTGGTCATCTTCGGCCTCGTGGCCTTGGCCTGGGCCACCCGACGCCACCCGCCTTCGAGCTGGGCCACCGGGCTGGTTGTCAGCTACGTCATTTTCGTCACCAGCATCGTCTGCAGCGTGGCCGTGAACCCGGACGACATCCCGTGGGGTGACCTGGTCAAGATCACGCTGGTGCCGGCCTTCGCGGTGTTCGGGTCTGCCTTCGAGCGGCGCCGCGTTGCGCTGGCGCAGCCGGTGCTGTGGCAGCGCACGGACGTGCGCCTGATGCTGGCCACCCTGATCGCAGTGCCTGTGCTGACCTGGGGCGCGCAACTGCTGCAGAGCGGCTTCGAGATCGACGGCGTTCGCGAGACCTCGATCTTCGCCAACCGCAACAACGCGGCCGTGTATGCCGTCACGGTGCTGGCGATGGTGGCGGTGATTCTGGGCCGGCCCCTGCGCAGCCTGGTGCTGGTCATGCTGGCCAGCATGATGTTCGGCACGCTGGGGGTGCTGCTGGCGATGGTGCTCGCGCTGGCGCTGACCGTGGCCAGGCCGCGTGAATTGGTGGTGCTGGCGCTGCTGATCGTGGCCGCGGGCGTCGGCTACGCGATCTGGCCCGAGGAGCGGCCTTTCGTGCGCTTCACCCCCGTGATCGACACCGTGCGATACCTGATCGACGGGCGCATCAAGCTGCACTCGACCACCTATGCCGAGCTGGTGCTGCTGTTGAAGACGCAAGACCTCTCGTTCGTGTTCCGCCTGAAGCATTGGGTCGACCTGCTGTCCGTCTGGAGCGCCGGTGATGTCTACCACTGGCTGTTCGGTTTCGGGGTCGGCTCGTCGGTGCGGCTGTCCGACATGCGGCTGGTGCCGCACAACGACTACCTGCGGCTGATGTTCGAGTTCGGCCTCGTCAGCCTGGCGGCCTTCGTGGCGATGCTGGCCCTGGTGTTCGCGAGGCTGCGGCGGCGCTGGGAGACCGTGCCCTTGCTGGCGGTGGCGATCTATCTCTTCAGCGAGAACCTGATCAACAACTTCACCGCGATGGCCTTCTTCTTCTTCAGTGCCGGCGTGCTGGCCGAGCGCGTGGCGCGCGAGCGGACCGAGGGCCGTGCCGGCAGGCGAACAGGGGAGCAGGCGGCAGCGGGGCGGTGATGACGCGGCTGCTCAACATCAACAACTACCACTATCGCCGCGGCGGCAGCGACGTGGTCTACCTCGAACACGGCGCCATGCTGGAGGCCCTGGGCTTCGAGTGCGGCTGGTTCGCGATGAAGCACCCGATGAACCAGCCCACGGGCTGGGACGAGCACTTCATCGACGAGATCGAGTTTGGCCACGACTACAGCCCGGCGCGGAAGCTGGTGATGGCGGCCAAGATCGTCTGGTCCTGGGAGGCGCGCGCCCGGCTTGCGCGACTGCTCGACCGGTTTCCGGCGGACATCGCCCACCTGCACTGCGTGTACCACCACCTCTCGCCGGCGATCCTGCCCCTGCTCGGCGCCAGGGGCGTGCCCGCGGTGATGACGGCCCACGACCTCAAGATCGCCTGCCCGGCCTACAAGATGCTGAACCGCGGGGGCCTCTGCGAACGCTGCCGCGAGGGCTCGGTCCTCAACGTGCTGCGGCATCGCTGCGTGCGCGACTCGGTGGCCGCCAGTGCCGTCGTGGCGGTCGAGAGCGGCGTGCACCGCCTGCTCGACACCTGGCGCCGCCACCTGCGCATGGTGGTGTGCCCGAGCCGCTTCTTCCTGGAGAAGTTCGTAGAGTGGGGCTGGAGTCGCGAGCAACTGGTGCACATCCCGAACTGGGTCGATGCCGATGCCTTCAGGGCCGAGCCGCAGCCGGGGTCGGCCGCGCTGTACTTCGGGCGGCTGGCGCCCGAGAAGGGTCTGAAGACGCTGATCCGCGCTGCCCACGCCGCAAGGGTGCCGCTGCAGCTGGCCGGCACCGGCCCCGAGGAGGTCGCGCTGCGCGCCTTGGCGGCCGAATTGGGCGCCGATGTGGTCTTCCTCGGTTTCGTGGCCGGCTCCGCGCTGCACGAGACCGTGCGCGGTGCGCGCTGCGTCGTCATGCCCTCGGAGTGGTACGAGAACGCGCCGATGATGGTGCTGGAGGCCATGGCGCTGGGCAAGCCGGTCATCGGTGCGCGCATCGGCGGTATCCCCGAGGTCGTCGCCGAGGGCGAGACCGGTCTGATGTACACCAGCGGTAGCGTCGATGAACTGGCTCGGCAGCTGTCGGCGGTGAAGTCGATGCCCGATGCGGCGCTGGCGGGCATGGGCCGCGCGGCCCGCGCCCACGTCGAGCAGCGGTTCTCGCGTGGGGGCTACCTGCAGGCCATGCTGGGGCTGTACGCCCGACTCGGTGTTGCGCTGCCTCCCGTGGCAGCGACCCGCCCGCCGCGCGTGACGGCATGAAGCCCACGCTGCGCATCCTCGGTATCCGCGGCGTGCCGGCCGCGCACGGGGGCTTCGAGAGCTTTGCGGAAGCGCTGGCGCTGCACCTGGTGGCGGCGGGCTGGCGCGTCGTGGTGTACTGCCAGGAAGACGGCGCCGGCGCCGTGCGCGAGGAGTCCTGGCAGGGCATCGAGCGCATCGTCGTCCCCGTGGCGATGGCCGGCACGGCCGGCACGATGTGGTTCGACTGGCGATGCATCAGCCACGTGCGTGCCGAGGCGAGGCTGCGAGGCCCGGCCGGCGCGGGCCTGTGCCTGACGCTGGGCTACAACACGGCGGCCTTCTGCGCCCGCCTGAAGTGGGCGGGTGTGCGCAACCTCATCAACATGGACGGCATCGAGTGGCGGCGCGCCAAGTGGGGCTTGGCGGCGAAGGCCTGGTTGTGGCTCAACGAGCGCGCGGGTTGCCGCTTGGGCGACCACCTCGTCGCCGACCATCCCGAGATCGCCGTCCATCTGGCCGCGCGCACGGCGGCCTCGCGCGTCACGGCCATCCCGTACGGCGCCGATGCGGTGCGACGGCGCGACGCCCCCGATGTTCTGCAGGCCCTCTCACGCTTAGGCCTGGCCAGCGGGAGTTATGCCACGCTGATTGCGCGGCCGGAGCCCGAGAACAGCGTCCTCGAGATCGTCCAGGCGTGGTCGGCCCGCCGTCGAGACCTAATGCTCGCGGTGCTGGGGCGCTACGACGAGGGCGACGCCTACCACCGGGCCGTGCGTGCCGCCGCGAGCCCCGAGGTGTTGTTTCTCGGGGCGCTGTACGACCGTGCATTCGTGCCCCAGTTGCGCGCGCACGGCCTGCTGTACCTGCACGGGCACCGAGTAGGCGGCACCAACCCGTCTCTGGTGGAGGCCCTGGGCGCCGGCAACCCCGTCATCGCCCATGACAACCGCTTCAATCGTTGGGTGGCTGGTCCGGGCGCCGGTTACTTTACCGATGCGGCCGGCCTCGATGCGCTGCTGCACAAGGTGGTGGCCGATCCGGCGCGCCTGGCGGCCATGGCCGCGGCCAGCCGCGAGCGGCACGCGCAGGCCTTCTCGCAGCAGGGCGTGCTGGCTTTGCACGAGGCCTTGTTGCGACAGTGGCTGCCGGCGAACGCCGTGCTGACATGGCGCACCTGACCCGACAGGCCCCGCCAGCCCTGGCGCTGTCAGGGCGTGCTGCGGTCGACGAAGCCGTCGCGGGCCAGTTGAGCCAGCGCGTCCGCGTCGGCGGTGCCCAGGCCGTGCCATTCCCAGACCGGGCCGACGCGCCGCAGGACACCGATGCCCACGTCGGCATTGGTCCGGTACTGATCCCAGGGCGCCGTGGTGTCCAGCCAGTAGTCGGCGCCGCCGCCTGCCAGCAGCGTGGGCGCGGTGCCAGGCGGCAGCGTCAGACCTCCGGGCTTCACAGCCCGTGCCTCGAACAGCACCAGCATGCCGCAGAGCGCATCGGTGCCGAGGGCAGCGCGCCCCCGGCGCGGCCAGAAGTGGTACGCGCGGCCGGCTCCGAAGCCGATGCGCCAGTGACCCGGCGCGAGCCGCTCCACGTCGGCAGGCACGTTCAGGTTGTCGACGAAGTCGGCACGGAAAGCGGCGCCTTCGATGTCGCCCAGCTGCAACCGCTGCCAGCGTCGCACGCCCGCCGACTCGGTGCACAGCAGGGTCTGGTTCTGCCGGACCTCGAGCTTTTGGGTGCCGACGGGTGCGCCGTCGATCCAGAAGGTCTGGGCCCAGCCCGTGAACGCCTTGAAGCCTGCCGGCACCTGGTTGCCGCGGCCAAGCCGGCTGCGCTCGCGCCAGTCGTAGCCTCCTGGCACGCCGGCCGGGATGGCCTCGTGGGGCGTGCCGAAGGGCCGCGACAGCCGCTTCAGCGTCTCGAGGGGGATGCCCAGCGACACATGCCCGGGTGGCAAGGCCGTTGCCCGCGGCGTGCCGGGTTCGGTAGCCGCAGGCCGGGCCCCCGCCCCTTCGTCGTTGGCGGCGGTCTCCTCGCCGCCGCCGCAGGCGGCGAGCAGCGCGCAGAAGAGGCCGGCCGAGATCGTCATCCTGGAGAACCTCGTGCTAGGGCAGCGGTTCAGATCAGTGTAGGACATCGATTGGGGCGGGCGCAGTCGACGGAGAAGGTTGTTTCGGCCGGCTGGGCGCGCGCTGCAGGGTGCTGTTGCCCACCGTTACAGCTGAAGGAACGGCGTAGGAGCGGCCATCCCGTAGAGGCATGCCCTGGAGCCTGCCCGGCCAGGCGGTGCCGCGGCTGGCGGTGCTCGTGGCCATTAGGTGGCGGGTTTCCGCCAGGGCTTTCCGGCGGCCGTTTGGCCGGCAACGGGGCCGGTGCCGTGCAGCGCCATCGGGCGGTGGTCGGTGCCGCGATGCCGACCACCATGCGGCCACCGATCCCAGGGCCTCGTGCGCGAGGTCCGTGTGCGACCTTGCGGGGGTGCTTGCGATGACGCCGTCGAACCCAGCCGTCTCCGTCCTGGTGCCGGTCTTCAACAAGGCGCCGTACCTGCGCCGGAGCATCGACTCCGTGCTCGCACAGACCTTCGACGACTTCGAGATCGTGTTCGTGGACGACGGCTCGACCGACGGAAGCGCCGACGTGATCCGCAGCTACGCGGACCCGAGGCTCCGCCTCGTGCAGCAGGCCAACGCTGGCGCGGGCGCGGCCCGCAACCGGGCGTTGAGCGAGGCGAGGGCGCCACTGGTGGCGCTGCTCGACGCCGATGACCTGTGGGAGCCCGGCTTCCTGGCCACGATGACGGCGCTGGCCTCCGAGTACCCGCAGGCGGGGCTGCTGTGCGCGCCCTACGGCTTCGTCGAGCCGGGGGGCGCCAGGGTCTTGCCCCGCCGGGTGGGCGTGCCGCGCCGCGGCATCCTTCCGAGCTACTTCCGGTCGGTTGCAATCGGCGATCAGGTAGCCACCGCCACTTCGGTATGCGCACCGCGGGCCGTATTCGAGGCACTCGGTGGGTTTCCCACCGAGCCCCTGGGCGAGGACCAAGACCTGTGGGCGCGCATCGCCATCCACCACCCAGTCGCTGCGGTCTCGGGCCCGCCCCTGGCCTGGTACATCCGCGAGGCGCACAACCGTGCCATGCACAGGCGCCCACCCGGTCGCGAACTGCCTTACTCGGTGCGACTGCAGCGCCTGCTCGACGCCGGACGCATCCCCGAGGCCCTGCGCGCCGACGTGAAGCTGTACATCGAGGCGGGACTCCTGGCCCTGGTGAGCCTGAACGTGCGCGGCGGCCATCTGGACGTGGCCCGTAGCCTGCTGGCCGACCCCCGGCTCGTGCAGTTTCCGTTGCGCCGGCTGCTCTGGCGGGCCCTGTGCAGCAGCCCGGCCCTGGCGCGCCTGGGCCCGCGCCTGCGCGACTGGGCGCGCGAGCGCCTGGGCTCGAGGCGACCCTGAAGGCAGGCCGGGCATGGACAGGCCAGTCGATGCACCGTCCGCCCGGGGGTGCTGGCGGTCCGGCGGCAGCTGCCTTTTGGCGGGCTCGTGCGTCAGCTGTGCAGCGGACCACAATGCCCACCTCATGAGCCAAGAGACCTATTTCGCCAACGAACGAGCCGAAGTCGCGGCCCTGTTGCCCGCCGGGGTGCGGCACGTGCTGGAGGTTGGCTGCGGCGAGGGGCACTTTGCCCGCCGGGTGGCGGGAGCCGAGAGCTACTGGGGCGTGGAACCCGCTGCAGAAGCTGCCCGGATGGCCGCCCGGCGCATGGACCGGGTGCTCCAGGGCACCTGGTACGAGGTTGCTGATCAGGTGCCCTCGCAGCGGTTTAATCTGGTCATTTGCAACGATGTCATCGAGCACATGGCCGAACCCGAGCTCTTCCTGACCTCGCTGAGGACCAAGCTGGTGCCGGCCGGCTGGGTGGTGGGCTCGGTGCCCAACGTGCGCTACCTGCCCCACCTGGCCGAACTGCTATGGCAGCGCGACTGGCGCTACCGCGAGGCCGGCATCCTCGACCGCACGCACCTTCGCTTCTTCACGGAATCCAGCCTGAGGCGCCTGTTCCTGCAGCAGGGTTTCCGGATCGAGACGATGGTGGGTCTCAACGACGTCGTCGCGCTTTCACCCTGGCCTGGCAAGGCCCGGTGGTGGCTGATGCAGCGCGCGCTGGAAGCGTTCACGGCCCGCCCGCAGGGCGACGCCCGTTGGCTGCAGTTCGGCTTCCGGCTCAGGGCCCCGGGCTGAACGGCGCCGTAACCCGCGTCTTGACGTGTGCGTTGCCGCGCGTCAACCGGCTCTGGCGCCGCATCCTTCGCCGCCAGCTTCGGCACCACCCCTGGCATCGGGCCAGGCGATGGCCAGTTCCGGGTCGTCCCAGCGGATCGCGCTCTCCCAGTTCCTGGCGCAGGCGCTGATGGTGTTACGGAAAGCCACTGCCCAGCTTGCGCTGCGCGTGCGGCGGCGGCTGGTCGAGCAGGCCGCCGCCGCACACCGCGCTGGCTGCAGTCTTGAGCGGTACCCTTAGCCGCCCGCGGGGCCGCTCAGAGCACCACCACGTCGACCTGCTGCTGCATCTTCAGCGGCATGCGGAAGACCTCCTTCAGCAGCCGGCTCGGCGGCAAGCCCATGTTTTGCCCGCCGGGCGGGATGGGGCGCTGGAACCAGCGCTGGTACAGATCCTCCACCTGGCCGCTGCGGAACAGCGCCGACATCTCGGCATCGACGGCACGCTCGAAGGCTGGGTCGTCCTTGCGGTGCATCAGCGCCAGCGGCTCCACCGTGTGTCGCTTGTTCAGCAGCAGGTAGCGTTTCGGGTCGGGCGCGCGTGCGCGGAAGCTGGCCAGCAGCACGTCGTCGGTGATCCAGGCGTCGGCGCGGTCCGCTTGCAGCGCACCGAAGGCCTCCGCGTTGTCCTTCACGATGACCACCTCCAGGCCGTAGAGGGCCTGGTTAGCCTGCCGCACGACCTTCTCGCCGTTAGTTCCGGCGGACACGGCAATGCGGCGGCCGCGAAGGTCGCGCAGCGTTGCCTCGGCGCCGACGGCGCCGGCAAGGTCGGTGCGCACCAGCACGCCGGCCCCCGCGATGAAGATCGGCGCGGTGAAGGCGACCGTCTTGCGCCGCTCGACGCTGGCGGTGGTGTTGCCGCACTCCAGGTCGATGCGGCCGGTGGTCGTGGCCGGCAGCCGCTCAGCCGGTTGCAGAGCCACCCACTCCACCTTCAGGCCGGGCAGGTCGAGCCGCTTGCGCAGGCCTTCCACGAGGCGAAGGCACAAATCGACGGCATAGCCGCGCGGCTGGCCCTCGACGAGGTAAGAGAAGGGCACCGCCTGTTCGCGATGGCCGAGACGGATAACGCCACGCCGCCGGAGCTCGGACACCGTGTCCGCCATGACCTTGGGAGCGGACGCCGCGCTGGCCGCCGCCGCCGCCGGCGGCGGTGCCGCCGCGGGCTGTGCACGGGCCGGTTCCAGGAATTGGATGCCGGCCATCGCCACCACGGGGGCCATAGTGCTGAGGACGCGGTGACGGAACGGTCGGAGTGTGGAGAGGGTCAATCGAATGCCTCGGCTTGGGCCAGCGACGGCGCGGCAGCGTCCTTGGGGGCCAGGCGCGGCGCATCCCCCATCGGGGGCCAGGCGATCCCAATAGCAGGGTCGTCCCAGCGGATGCAGCGCTCGCAGTCCTTGGCGTATGTGTCGGTAGTTTTGTACAGGAAGTGGGTGTCATCGGCCAGGGCCACAAACCCGTGGGCGAAGCCCTCGGGAATCCAGAGCTGAAGCCGGTTCTCGGCGTTCAACTCCAGCCCTAACCACCGGCCGAAGTGCGGCGAGCCGCGGCGGATGTCGACCGCCACGTCCCAGGCGCGTCCTTTTACCACGCGCACCAGCTTGCCCTGCGTGTGCGGCGGCAGCTGGTAATGCAGGCCGCGCAGCACGCCGCGCTGGCTGCAGGAGTGGTTGTCCTGCACGAAGCGGCGCGGCAGCGGTTCGCCGGCGGCCTCCAGCGCGGCCAGCCACTTGGGCTCGGTGAAGCTCTCCATGAACCAGCCGCGGTCGTCGCCGAACACGGCGGGCTCGACGATCAGCACGCCCGGCAGCGGGGTCTTCGTCAGCTTCATCGTCAGTAGACCCGCTCGTTCAGGATCTGCAGCAGATATTGCCCGTATCCGTTCTTGCGCAGCGGCTGCGCCAGTGCCTCGAGCTGCTCGGCGGTGATCCAGCCGGCGCGGAACGCGATCTCCTCCGGGCAGGCCACCTTCAGGCCCTGGCGCTTCTCGAGGGTGGCGATGAACTGGCCGGCCTCCAGCAGGCTGTCGTGCGTGCCCGTGTCCAGCCAGGCGTAGCCGCGGCCCATGATCTCCACCTCGAGCTGGCCCTGGCGCAGGTACTGCGCGTTCACCTCGGTGATCTCGAGCTCGCCGCGGGCGCTGGGCTTGATCGAGGCCGCGATGTCGCAGACCTGCCTGTCGTAGAAGTACAGTCCCGTGACGGCGTAGTTGCTCTTGGGCGCCGGGGGTTTTTCCTCGATGCTGATGGCGCGGCGCTGCGCGTCGAACTCGACGACGCCGTAGCGCTCGGGGTCGTGCACGTGGTAGGCAAACACCGTGGCGCCGCCGTCGCGGCCGTTGGCCTGCGCCAGCTGCGCCGCCAGGTCGTGGCCGTGGAAGATGTTGTCGCCCAGCACCAGCGCGCTCGGCGCGCCGCCCACGAAGTCGCTGCCCAGGATGAAGGCCTGCGCCAGGCCGTCGGGGCTGGGCTGTACGCAGTACTGCAGGTTCATGCCCCACTTTGCGCCGTCGCCCAGCAGCGCCTGGAAGCGCGGCGTGTCCTGCGGCGTGCTGATGACGAGCACGTCGCGCATGCCCGCCAGCATCAGCGTGGAGAGCGGGTAGTAGACCATCGGCTTGTCGTACACCGGCAGCAGCTGCTTGCTCACGGCCAGCGTGGCCGGGTGCAGCCGCGTGCCGGAGCCGCCGGCCAGGATGATGCCCTTGCGGTTCATGGTGGGTGTTCCTCCTCGGGACTGTGGGTCAGCCCAGCACTTCGGCCAGCATGCGCTCGACGCCGCGCTGCCACGGCGGCAGCACCAGGCCGAAGGTGCGCTGCAGCTTGGTGGTGGCCAGGCGCGAGTTCAGCGGCCGCTGGGCCGGCGTGGGGTAGGCGCTGGTGGGGATGGCGTGGATGCGCCCGGGCGCCACCTTCACGGCGTGGCCGCGCGCGCGCGCCCACTCGATGACGTGCGTGGCGTAGCCGTGCCAGTTCGTCTCGCCGCCGGACACGCAGTGGTAGGTGCCCGACAGTGCCACGTGGTCGAACAGGCGCGGCAGCAGCTGCGCCGTCACGTCGGCCAGCAGGTCGGCGCCGGTGGGCGCGCCCACCTGATCGGCGATGACCTTGAGCTCCTCGCGCTCGGCCGCCAGCCGCAGCATCGTGCGCGCGAAGTTGCCGCCGCGCGCGGCATACACCCAGCTCGTGCGCAGGATGGCGTGGTGGCAGCCGCTGGCGCGGATGAGCTCCTCGCCCTCCAGCTTGGTGCGGCCGTACACGCTGAGCGGGCCGGTGGGCGCGTCCTCGTCGCGGGCCTGCATGCCGCTGCCGTCGAAAACATAGTCGGTGCTGTAGTGCACCAGGCACAGGTCGCGCCGCCTGGCCTCGCGCGCCAGCACCCCGGGGGCCGTGGCGTTGAGTGCGCGCGCAAGCTCGGGCTCGGACTCGGCCTTGTCGACCGCCGTGTGCGCCGCGGCGTTGACGATGACCTGGGGCTGCACGTGCGCCACCAGCTCGGCCAGCGCCTCGGGCTGGCTGAAGTCGGCCTTCAGCGGGCCCTCGCTGTCGAAGTCGCAGGCCACGACCTCGCCCAGCACCCCCAGCGAGCGCTGCAGCTCCCAGCCGACCTGGCCGTTCTTGCCCAGCAGCAAAATCTTCATGGGCGACGCCTCCGCTTCAACGTGCCGCGTAGTTGGCCGCCACCCACTCGCGGTAGCTGCCGCTCTGCACGCGCGCCACCCAGTCGGCGTGCTCCAGATACCACTGCACCGTCTTGCGGATGCCGGTCTCGAAGGTCTCGGCCGGGCGCCAGCCCAGCTCGCGTTCGATCTTGCGCGCGTCGATGGCGTAGCGGCGGTCGTGGCCCGGGCGGTCCTTCACGTAGGTGATGAGCCGCGCGTAGGGGCCTTCGGCCGCGGGGCGCAGCTCGTCGAGCAGCGTGCAGACGGTCTTCACGATCTCGATGTTGGGCTTCTCGTTCCAGCCGCCCACGTTGTAGGTCTCGCCCAGCCGGCCACCGGCCAGCACGGCACGGATGGCGCTGCAGTGGTCCTTCACGTACAGCCAGTCGCGGATCTGCATGCCGTCGCCGTACACGGGCAGAGGCTTGCCGGCCAGCGCATTGACGATCATCAGCGGGATCAGCTTCTCGGGGAAGTGGTAAGGCCCGTAGTTGTTGCTGCAGTTGGTGGTGAGCACCGGCAGGCCGTAGGTGTGGTGCCAGGCGCGCACCAGGTGGTCGCTGGCGGCCTTGCTGGCGCTGTAGGGGCTGTTGGGCTCGAAGGGATGCTGCTCGGTGAAGGCGGGGTCGCCCGGGCCCAGGCTGCCGTAGACCTCGTCGGTGCTCACGTGCAGGAAGCGGAAGGCCGCCTTCTCGTCGCCCGCCAGCGCGCCCCAGTGCGCGCGCGCGGCCTCCAGCAGCGTGAAGCTGCCCTCGACGTTGGTCTTGATGAAGGCGCCGGGGCCGTGGATGCTGCGGTCGACGTGGCTCTCGGCCGCGAAGTGCACCAGCGCGCGCGGGCGGTGCTCGGCGAGCAGTCGGTCCACCAGGGCACGGTCGCCGATGTCGCCCTTGACGAACACGTGCCGCGCGTCGCCCTGCAGTGAGGCCAGGTTCTCGAGGTTGCCCGCGTAGGTAAGCGCGTCCAGGGTCACCACGCGCTCGTCGCACTGGGCCAGCCAGTCAAGCACGAAGTTGCTGCCGATGAAGCCGGCGCCGCCGGTCACTATGATAGTCATGTCGACGCTCTTCCGTAGGTGTCCTCGAAGCGCACGATGTCGTCCTCGCCGAGGTAGCTGCCGCTCTGCACCTCGATCAGCTCCAGCGGCACCTTGCCCGGGTTGCGCAGGCGGTGCTTCTCGCCCAGCGGGATGTAGGTGCTCTGGTTCTCGGCCAGCAGGATGACCTTGTCGCCCACCGTGACCTCGGCGGTGCCGGTGACGACGACCCAGTGCTCGGCGCGGTGGTGGTGCATCTGCAGGCTCAAGGACGCGCCCGGCTTGACCATGATGCGCTTGACCTGGTCGCGCGGGCCCTGGTCGATGCTGTCGTACCAGCCCCAGGGGCGATGCACCTTGCGGTGCAGCGCGTGCTCGCCGCGCTGCTCGCGGCCCAGGTGCTGGACCACGGCCTTGACGTCCTGGCTGCGCTCGCGCCTCGACACCAGCACCGCGTCGGGCGTCTCCACCACCACCACGTCGTCCAGCCCGATCACGCTGACGAGCCGGCTCGTGGCGTGCACCAGCGTGTTGCGGCAGTCCTGCAAGATGGCGTCGCCCACCTGCGCGTTGCCAGCGGCGTCCTTGGGCGAGACCTGCCAGACGGCGTCCCAGGCGCCGAGGTCGTTCCAGCCGGCGGCCAGCGGCTCCATGCGGATGTCGAGAACACCCGGGCAGTTCTCGAGCACCGCGTAGTCCACCGACTCCGACGGCACGGCGGCGAAGGCGGTCTTGTCGGGGCGGATGAACACACCGTCGTTGCGGTGCGCCGTGTAGGCCGTACGGCAGGCGCCGGCGATGTCCGGGCGGAAGCGTTCCAGCGCCGCCATCCACACCGAGGCCTTGAGCACGAACATGCCGGCATTCCAGTAGTAACCGCCCTGGGCCAGGTACTTCTGCGCCGTGGCGAGGTCGGGCTTCTCGACGAACTGCGCCACCTGGGCGCCGTCAGCGCGGATGTAGCCGTAGCCCGTCTCGGGCTTGTCGGGCGCGATGCCCAGGATGACCACCGCGCCCTCGCCGGCAGCCGCCACGGCGCGACGCAGCGCGGCGGTGAACGCGGCCTCGTCGGTGACGGTCTGGTCGGCCGGCGTCACCACCATCACCGGGTCGACGCCGGTCTCCAGCGCCTGCAGCGCCGCCAGCGTGACGGCCGGCGCGGTGTTGCGGCCCATGGGCTCCAGGATCACGGCCTGCGGCTCGGTCTTCATGTCGCGCAGCTGGTCCAGCACCATGAAGCGGTGCTCCTCGTTGCCCACGACCAGCGGCCGCGCCACCTCGATGCCGTCGCCGCCCAGCGCCAGCAGGCGCGCCACGGCCTGCTGGAACAGGCTCTGCGTGTCGTGGCCGAGCACCAGGAACTGCTTCGGGAAGCCGCTGCGCGACAGCGGCCACAGCCGCGTGCCCGAGCCGCCGGCCATGACGACCGGCCACACGGCCAGTGCCGCGGTCGAGTGCTTCATTCGTACCCCCTCGGATTGTTCGATTGCCAGCGCCAGGCGTCGGCGCACATGCGGGCCAGGTCTAGCCGGGCCTGCCACCCGAGCAGCGCGCGCGCGCGGGTCGGGTCGGCCCAGCAGGCCGCCACGTCGCCCGGGCGACGCGGCCGGATCTCGTAGGGTACCGCGCGGCCGCTGGCGGCGGCGAAGGCCGCCACCACCTCCAGCACGCTGTGGCCGCGCCCCGTGCCCAGGTTCACGGTGAACGAGCCCGGGTGGTTGAGCAGATGCCGCAGCGCCGCCACATGGCCCTCGGCCAGGTCGACGACGTGGATGTAGTCGCGCACGCCGGTGCCGTCGGGCGTGTCGTAGTCGTTGCCGAACACCGACAGCGCCTCGCGCCGGCCCACCGCCACCTGGCTGACGTAGGGCATCAGGTTGTTGGGCGTGCCGCGCGGGTCCTCGCCGATGCGGCCGCTGGCATGGGCGCCCACCGGGTTGAAGTAGCGCAGCACGGCGGTCTGCCAGGCGGGATCGGACGCGCCCAGGTCGGCCAGGATCTGTTCGCCCAGCAGCTTGGTACGGCCGTAGGGGCTGGTGGCGCTGACTGGGGCATCCTCGGTCAGCGGCAGCTGCTCCGGCTCGCCGTAGACGGTGGCGCTGGAGCTGAAGACGAAGCGGCCCACGCGGTGCGCGCGCATGGCCTCGCACACGCTGAGCAGGCCGTCGATGTTGTTGCGGAAGTAGGCCAGCGGCTGCGCCACCGATTCGCCCACCGCCTTGAGCGCGGCGAAGTGCACGGTGGCGTCGATGCGGTGGCGTGCGAACACGCCGGCCATGGCCGCGGCGTCGCAGACGTCGGCGCGCTCCAGCAACGGCGTGCGGCCGCCGAGTTCGGCCAGCCGCTCCAGCACGCGCGGCGAGCTGTTGCGGAAATCGTCGACGCCCACGACCTCGAAGCCCGCCTGCCAAAGTGCCAGCCAGGTGTGCGAGGCGATGTAGCCGGTGGCACCGGTCAGCAGGATGGTGGTCATGCGGGCTCCAGGGCGCTCGGCAGGCGTTCAGCGCAGCGTGGCCTGGAGCGAACAGGACAGGCTGGTGCCGGTCAGTCCGGCGGTTACGTTTCCCGTGGCGCGGCGCTTCTCGTGACGCAGGTCGCAGCCCAGCTGCGCCCAGCGGGTGGCCGACCAGCGTCCACCCAGCGTGACGATGATGGTCTGGTCGACGCCGTCGGCGCTGAAGCGCAGCACGTCGTCGAGCACGGTCCGGGTGCGTGCGTTCACGTCGCGGCGCGCGTACTGGACAGCGGTCGACACGCCCAGCTTGGCGCTGGCCGCCCACTCGAGTTGCGCGCGCAGCGTGTCGGTGGTGCGCAGGTTGGCCTGCACGGCCGGCAGCTCGACGAGGAAGAAGCCCACCGGCGCGCGCACGAAGGTCGGATAGTTGTCCTGGCCGCGCTCGCGCGACAGACCGGTGGTGGCGGTGAGCTTGCCGGTAGGCCGCCAGGTCCCGTTGAGCGAGCCGCTGACGCTGTCGAAGTCGCGGTCTCCGCCGCGCGGGTATTGCGTCTGGCCGATGCCGATGCGGGCCTCCAGCCGGCTCGCGCCGCTGGGTTGCCAGCCTGCGGACAGCTCGACACCGCGCTGCTCGAAGCGGTCGTCCTCGAAGCGGCCGTTGACGCTGCGGAAGGTCGGATAGCGCCCGCGCGACTCGCGCGCCGACAGCGTGGCGCCGAAAGCCGAGCCCGGCCGCCAGGCCACGCCGAAGGCGGCGCTGTCCTGGTCGAGGTTCTGCGCCTGTACGGTGGGCTGGTCCAGCGAATTGCGCGTCCGCCGCGTGGCACCCGTGAGCTCCAGGCTCCAGGCGGTGACCAGGCCGAGCCGCAGGGTTGCGTCCGCGGCCTCGGTGGTCTCGAAGTTGCGCTGCGCCAGCAGGCCGACGACCTCGGCGTTGAAGGTCGACAGTGCGCGCGAGCGGCTGGCGCCGAACTGGCCCGACAGGCGGTTCACCGTCGCCCACTCCAGCGCCAGGCTGCCGCTGTAGCTCTCGTTGTCGAAGCGGTCGTTGCGGTCGAAGCGGTTTTGGCGCAGCGTGAGGTTGGCCTGCAGCCGCTGGCGGCCGAAGGACTGGTCGAGCCCGCCGATCAGCGCCGCGCTGCGGACTGCATCGCTGCGGCTCTGGCCGGCCAGCGGCGGCTGGCCCTCACCCAGGCGCAGCAGGTTGTCGTCGTGCGTCATCGTCAGCAGGCCGCCCACGAACCAGGGGCTGGTCTGCGCGAGCGCACTGCTGCCGGCCAGTGCCAGCAAGGCGGCCAGCGCCACGGGGACGAGGCCGGGCTTAGTACGCATGGTGGTCGAAGAACACCAACTTGATGGTGCGCGCGATGATCTGCAGATCCAGCCCCAGCGACCAGTTACGCAGGTACTCGAGGTCGTACTCCACGCGGGCCTGCATCTTCTCCACCGTGTCGGTCTCGCCGCGGTGGCCGTGGATCTGCGCCCAACCCGTGATGCCGGGCTTGACCTTGTGGCGCACCATGTAGGCCTTGATGAGCTGGCGGTACTGCTCGTTGTGCGCCACCGCGTGCGGGCGCGGGCCCACGATGCTCATGCGGCCCTGCAGCACGTTGAAGAACTGCGGCAGCTCGTCCAGCGAACTGCGGCGGAGGAAGGCGCCGAAGGGCGTCACGCGGGGGTCGTCCTTCGTCGCCTGCGGCACCAACGCACCGTCGTCCTGCGTGCGCATGCTGCGGAATTTCCAGACCACGATCTCGGTGCCATCCAGGCCGTTGCGGCGCTGGCGAAAGATCACCGGCCCTGGGCTGGACCACTTCACACCGACGGCGATGGCCAGCAACAGCGGCGCTATCAGCACCAGGATGAGCGAGGCCAAGACCAGGTCCGACAGTCGCTTGACCAGGCGGTTGGTGCCGGTGAAGGGGGTCTCGCACAGGCCGACCACGGGCACGCCGTTCATGTCCTGAAGCCGGCCCTGGATGATGCTGATGCCGAACACGTCGGGCACGAAAAACACGCTGGCGGTGGTGCCCTGCACCTGCTCGAGCAGTTCCACGATGCGCGGCTGGCTGCCCAGCGGCAAGGTGACATAGACCTCGTGTACGCCGTGCTCGCGCACGTACTGCGCCAGGTCGCGCAGGCAGCCCAGGCGCTGCTTCATGGCATCGGGGTCGACGCGCAGGTCGGCGCGGTCGTCGAAATAGCCCAGGAACGACAATCCGATGTCGCCGCGGGCGCGGAACGCCTGCGCCACCTTCACGCCCAGGGAGCCGCCGCCTACCACCACGGCGGTGCGGCGGTTCGCGGGTTGTGCCGCCAGGTAGCGCAGCAGGGCACGGCCGCTGAAGTAGACCAGCCACAGCAGCGTCGGCGTCAGCAGCGCCCACCACAGTACGATGTCGGGCTGGAACAGCTGCAGGCTGCGCGTGGCATAGCCGCACAGCAGCAGGATGGCCAGCAGCGCCAGCCACGAGGTTCCGATGTCGACCGCGGCGTTCAGCGGCCGGTCCCAGAAGCGGTTGCGCCCCGGGAAGGTGAGCGCGAACACCAGCAGGCACAGCGTGAGGTCGGAGCGGCCGATGCGCTCGTCGAAGGCGCGCGAGACTGCCAGGAACACCGCTACCGTCAGCGAAGGCTCCAGGAAGGCCGCCACCAGCGACGTCACCGACTGCGGCGCGGTGTAGAAGGTCCTCTTGTAGCCTCGTTCTTCGAACATCGGGAGGGGCGGCGGCTACGGCCTCGTGGGGTGCCGCTAATCGACGTGGGCGAAAGCGGCCAATTCTGGCTCATCCCCGTAGTGGGGCGCCCGTCGGACACCCCCGGTGGGCGAACAGGTCGCACGGAACTGCCGACGGGGCTGCTGCCTACAATCGGGGCATGCTGAAGGGTCTACAGGCCATACTCGCACCGGCGTTGGCCGAACGGCTGACGCTGCTGCTCAACCACGTGCTTGCCTCCGAGGCGGTCGCCACCGAGCGGCTGATGCCGCACCGCGGCGCCACGCTGCGGGTCACCCTCGATCGCTGGCCGACGCTGCTGCCGCCACCTCCGGTGCTGTCTTGGCGAATCACGCCGGCGGGCCTTCTGCAATGGAACGGCGCCGACGGCCTGGCACCGGCGGCCGATGGCGCGGCGCAGCTGCACGTCACCGTGGATGCCGCCAACCCCGCGCTGTTGGTCGGGCAGGCTCTGGGCGGCGAGCCGCCCGCGGTGCGCATCGACGGCGACGCCGCCCTGGCCGCCGATGTGAACTGGCTTCTGAGGAACCTACGCTGGGACGTGGCCGCCGACCTCGAGCGCCTGTTCGGCCCCCAGGTCGCGGGCGTGCTGCACCCCGTGGGCCGCGTGCTGGGCCAAGGGCTGCGCACAGCGCTTCAGGGCCTGTCATCCCTCGGCGAGAGCCTGCGCGCGCGCCGTGGCTGAACGCGCCCGCGGCGCGGCGCCGGGGCGGCCGCGATGAAGCACCTCGTGCGCCTGGCCTTCATCGTCGTCACGGTGCTGCGCTTCGGCCTGGACGAGGTCGCGCTCAGTGCCTTCCGCCAGCCCTGGGTGCGCGGCTTGGTGCGCCTGGCCACGCTGGGCCGTCGGCTCGACCGCCCGCGCGGCGAGCGCCTGCGCCAGGGCCTGGAGCGCCTGGGGCCCATCTTCGTCAAGTTCGGTCAGGTGCTGTCGACCCGCCGCGACCTCGTTCCCCTGGACGTGGCCGACGAGCTGGCCCGGCTGCAGGACCGCGTGCCGCCGTTCCCTGCCGCGCAGTCGCGCGCGCTGGTCGAAAAGGCCTTCGGCCGGCCGATCGGCGAGGTCTTCGCGCGCTTCGACGCCGAGCCGGTGGCCAGCGCCTCCATCGCGCAGGTGCACTTCGCCGAACTGAAGGACGGCCGCGAGGTCGCGGTGAAGGTGTTGCGGCCGGGCATGCGGGAGGTCATCGAGCAGGACCTGGCCCTGCTGCACACCCTGGCCGCCTGGGTGGAGCGCCTCAGCGCCGACGGCCGCCGCCTCAAGCCGCGCGAGGTGGTGGCGGAGTTCGACGGCTACCTGCACGACGAGCTCGACCTCGTGCGCGAGGCCGCCAACGCCACCCAGCTGCGCCGCAACATGGACGGCCTGGGCCTGGTGCTCATCCCCGAGATGGTGTGGGAACTGTGCACCGAGAGCGTGATCGTGATGCAGCGCATGAAGGGCGTGCCCATCGGGCAGATCGAACGCCTGCGCGAGGCCGGCGTCGACCTGAAGAAGCTCTCGCGCGACGGCGTCACCATCTTCTTCACGCAGGTGTTCCGCGACGGCTACTTCCACGCCGACATGCACCCCGGCAACATCATGGTGAGCCTGGACCCGGCCACCTTCGGGCGCTACATCGCGCTGGACTTCGGGATCATCGGCACGCTCACCGAGACCGACAAGGAATACCTCGCCTACAACTTCATCGCCTTCTTCCGGCGCGACTACAAGCGGGTGGCCGAGCTGCACATCGAGAGCGGCTGGGTGCCGCCGGACACGCGCGTCGGCGATCTCGAGGGCGCCATCCGCGCCGTCTGCGAGCCGCAGTTCGACCGGCCCCTGAAGGACATCTCGCTCGGCCAGGTGCTGCTGCGTCTCTTCCAGACCTCGCGCCGGTTTAACGTCGAGATCCAGCCGCAGCTCGTGCTGCTGCAGAAGACCCTGCTCAACATCGAGGGCCTGGGCCGCCAGCTCGACCCCGAACTCGACCTCTGGACCACGGCCAAGCCCTTCCTGGAACGCTGGATGAACGAGCAGGTCGGCTGGCGCGGCCTGGCCGCCCGGCTGGAGCGCGAGGCGCCGCGCTACGCGCAGCTGCTGCCCGCGCTGCCGCGGCTGCTGCACGAGGTGCTGCGCCGGCAGTCGCAGCCGCCGCAGGACCACGCGCTGCGCGAGCTGGTGGCCGAGCAGCGGCGCATTCGCCGGCTGCTGCAGGCTGTGGTGTGGGGCGCGGCAGGGCTGTTCCTGGCGGCCGCCACCGCCGTGGCCGTGCTGCTGGTGGGCTGAGAGCCGCCGCCAAGGACGCACCGGGCCTGGGGGCTTCGCCTTATCATTGCGGGTTTGGCCGCGTTCGCGGCCGTCAACCTCGTCAACGGGACGCCCCATGCCCATCTACGCCTACCGCTGCTCCGCCTGCGGCCACGCGCAAGACGTGCTGCAGAAGCTGAGCGACCCCGTGCTCTCGACGTGCCCCGCCTGCGGCGCCCAGGCCTACAGCAAGCAGGTCACGGCCGCCGGCTTCCAGCTCAAGGGCTCGGGCTGGTACGTGACCGACTTCCGCAACGGCAGCCAGGCTACGCCGAAGCCGGCCGAGGGCGACAAGCCCGCCGCCGACGCGCCCGCGGCCGGCGACAAGCCCGCTGCTGCGCCGACGCCCGCTGCGCCCGCCGCTGCTGCGCCGGCGCCCGCGCCGGCCGCTGCACCGGCTGCTGCACCGGCTGCTGCACCGGCTGCCGCGTCCCCCGCCCCCTGAACTCCGGCGCGCGCCTTGAAGAAGTTTCTCGTCGCCGGCCTGCTCGTCTGGCTGCCGCTGGCCATCACCATCGCCGTGCTGAGCTGGCTGCTCGGCGCGGTGGACGGCCTGTTCGCCTTCCTGCTGCGGTTGTCCGAGGCCGTGCTGCCCGTCAGCGCGGCCGCCACCATCGAGCGGCTGCGCCACGTGCCGGGGCTCAGCGTCGTGGTGCTGGTGGCGGTGCTGGTGCTCACCGGCGCCTTCGCCACCAACATCTTCGGGCAGTGGTGGGTGCGCCAGTGGGACCGGCTGATGCACCAGATCCCCATCGTCAAGAGCATCTACAGCTCGGTCAAGCAGGTCTCGGACACGCTGTTCTCGTCTAAGGGCAACGCCTTCCGCGAGGCGGTGCTGGTGCAGTACCCGCGCTCCGGCGCGTGGACCATCGCCTTCGTCACCGGCCGGCCCGGCGGCGAGGTGGCGGCCAAGCTGCCCGCCGACCTGCTGAGCGTGTACGTGCCCACCACGCCCAACCCGACCTCGGGCTTCTTCCTGATGCTGCCCCGGGCCGAGGTGATCGAGCTGGCGATGAGCGTCGACCAGGCGCTGAAATACGTCATCTCCATGGGCGTGGTCGTGCCGCCGCCGCCCAAGCCGCTGCCGGCCCGAAACTGACCGGGCGGGCTGGTCCGGCAACCGGCCCGTCCTGACGGTGACCCGCCGCACCCTAGCGCCTTCCAAGCCTGCCGGCCGCGGCCCGGCCGGCCCCCCGAATCCGACTTGCGAGAGACCACCATGCGAAGCACCTACTGCGGCCTCGTCAGCGAAGCGCTGATGGGCCAGACCGTCACCCTTATGGGCTGGGCCCACCGCCGCCGCGACCACGGCGGCGTCATCTTCATCGACCTGCGCGACCGCGAGGGCCTGGTGCAGGTGGTGTGCGATCCCGACCGCCCCGAGATGTTTGTCGCCGCCGAGGGCGTGCGCAACGAGTTTTGTTTGCAGGTCACCGGCGTGGTGCGGGCTCGGCCCGCGGGCACCGAGAACGCCAACCTCACCAGCGGCAAGATCGAGCTGCTGTGCCACACGCTGGCGGTGCTCAACCCCAGCGTGACGCCGCCGTTCCCGCTCGACGACGAGAACCTGTCGGAGACCGTGCGCCTGACGCACCGCGTGCTCGACCTGCGCCGGCCGCAGATGCAGCGCAACCTGCGCCTGCGCTACAAGGTGGCCATCGAGGTGCGCAAGTTCCTCGACGAGCAGGGCTTTATCGACATCGAGACGCCCATGCTCACCAAGAGCACGCCCGAGGGCGCGCGCGACTACCTCGTGCCCAGCCGCGTGCACGACGGGCAGTTCTTCGCGCTGCCGCAGTCGCCGCAGCTGTTCAAGCAGCTGCTGATGGTGGCCGGCTTCGACCGCTACTACCAGATCACCAAGTGCTTCCGCGACGAGGACCTGCGCGCCGACCGCCAGCCCGAGTTCACGCAGATCGACATCGAGACCAGCTTCCTGACCGAGCACGAGATCCGCGCCGTCACCGAGGCCATGATCCGCACCGTGTTCCGCAAGACGCTGGGCACGGAGCTGCCGGTCTACGCCGAGATGGCCTACGCCGAGGCCATGCACCAGTACGGCTCCGACAAGCCCGATCTGCGCGTGAAGCTGCAGTTCACCGAGCTGACCGACGTCATGCGCGACGTCGACTTCAAGGTCTTCTCGGGTCCGGCCACCACGCCGGGTGGCCGCGTCGTGGCGCTGAAGGTGCCCGGCGGCGGCGAGATGAGCCGCGGCGAGATCGACGCCTATACCGAGTTCGTCAAGATCTACGGCGCCAAGGGGCTGGCGTGGATCAAGGTCAACGACGCCGGCAAGGGCCGCGACGGCCTGCAGAGCCCGATCGTGAAGAACCTGCACGACGCGGCCATCGCCGAGGTCATCGCGCGCTCGGGCTGTCGCAACGGCGACTTGCTGTTCTTCGGCGCCGACAAGGCCCGCATCGTCAACGACGCCATCGGCGCGCTGCGCCTGAAGATCGGTCACAGCGAGTTCGGCCGCGAGCACGGCCTGTTCGAGGACGGCTGGAAGCCGCTGTGGGTGGTGGACTTCCCGATGTTCGAGTACGACGAGGAAGCCCGGCGCTGGAACGCCGTGCACCACCCGTTCACGGCGCCCAAGGACGGCCACGACGAGCTGATGAAGACCGACCCCGGCGCCTGCCTGGCCAAGGCCTACGACATGGTGCTCAACGGCTGGGAGATCGGCGGCGGCAGCGTGCGCATCCACCGCGCCGACGTGCAGGCCCGCGTGTTCGAGGCGCTGAACATCACGCCCGAGGAGCAGCGCTTGAAGTTTGGCTTCCTGCTCGACGCGCTGCAGTACGGCGCGCCGCCGCACGGCGGCCTGGCCTTTGGCCTGGACCGCATCGCGACCCTGATGACGGGTGCCGAGAGCATCCGCGACGTCATCGCCTTCCCCAAGACGCAGCGCGCGCAGTGCCTGCTGACCGGCGCGCCCAGCCACGTCGACGAGGCGCAGCTGCGCGAGCTGCACATCCGGCTGCGCAACCCGAAGGCGGCCTGAGCGGCGGGCGCGGGGGCCATGAGCGAGGCGCGCCCGTTCAAGATCCCGCGCTCGGTGCTGGTGGTCATCCACACCCCGGCGCTGGAGGTGCTGCTGATCGAGCGCGCCGACAGGCCAAGCTTCTGGCAGAGCGTCACCGGCTCGCTCGACGCCCTGGACGAGCCACCCGCCGAGGCCGCATGGCGCGAGGTGGCCGAGGAGACCGGCCTGGGCGCGGCGCAGGGCGGCGTGCTCAGCGACTGGCAGCACCAGATCGTCTACACGATCTACCCGCACTGGCGCCACCGCTACGCCCCCGGCGTCACCACCAACACCGAGCACTGGTTCGGCCTGACCCTGCCCGGGCCTGTGGCGCCGGTGCTGAACCCGCGCGAGCACACGGCCCACGCCTGGCTACCCTGGCAGCAGGCGGCGCAGCGCTGCTTTTCGCCCAGCAACGCCGAGGCCATCCGCACGCTGCCCGGCCGGCCGGCGCGCTGAGGGCGCGATGATCGGGGTCATGCGACCCCGCCACGCCGGCCCCGTTGCCGGGCACTCCACGCTGCAGTCCTCACTGCTGCCGCCGCACAGCGGCTACGGCGCCCTGCGCGTGGCCACCTACAACATCCACAAGGGCGTGCGCGGCCTGGGCCCGCGCAAGCGACTGGAGATCCACAACCTGGGCCTGGCGGTCGAGGCCTTCGACGCCGACCTGGTGTTCCTGCAGGAGGTGCGGCTGTTCCACACCCGCGAGGCGCGCCGCTTCGACCGCACGCACTTCGGCTGGCCGCAGCAGGGCCAGGCGGAATACCTGGCGCCCGAGGGCTACGAGGTGGCCTACCGCAGCAACGCCGTCACGCGCCACGGCGAGCACGGCAACGCGCTGCTGGCGCGCTGGCCTCTGGGCGACATCGGCCACCACGACGTGAGCGACCACCCCTTCGAGCAGCGCGGCCTGCTGCACGTGCCGGTGGTCTGGGCCGGCACCGTGGTGCACGCCATCGTCGTGCATTTCGGGCTCGTGCACCGCAGCCGCGTGCGCCAGGTCGAGCGGTTGGCACAGTACATCGCCCGCCAGGTGCCGGCCGACGCGCCGCTGGTGGTGGCCGGCGACTTCAACGACTGGGGCGAGCGGCTCGACAGCGCCATGCGCGCCGCGGGGCTGCAGCGCGCGCGCGCGCCGGCCGGCGGGCCCGAGGCCACGTTCCCGTCGCTGGCACCGGTGTTCGCGCTCGACCGCTTCTATCTTCGCGGCCTGGCCTGCACGTCGACCATGGTGCCGCGCGGCACGGCCTGGGCACGCATGTCCGACCACCTGCCGCTGATTGCGGAGCTGGCCCTGGCATGAAGCCGCGGCTGCGCGACACGCTGCGCGAGCTGGCTGGCGTGCCGGTGCCGCGCTTCGTGGGCGCCAACCGCGTCGCGCTGCTGCAGGGTGGCGACGAGCTGTTCCCGCGCATGCTGCAGGCCATCGCCGCGGCGCGGCGCGAGGTGTGGCTGGCCACCTACATCTTCCACGACGACCCGGCGGCGCGCGCGGTGGCCGAGGCGCTGATGACTGCGGCTGCGCGGGGCGTGACGGTGCGCGTGGTGGTTGACGGCTTCGGCAGCATCAAGTCGCTGCCCGCGGTGCGCACGCGCTTCGCTGGCAGCGCGGTGCAGCTGGAGGTGTTCCGCCCGCTGGACCGCTGGTGGGCCTGGCTGCAGCCCGGGCAGCTGCGGCGGCTGCACCAGAAGCTGTGTGTGTGCGACGTGCCCGGCGAGGGTGAGGGCGAGGGCGATGCAGGGATGGTGGCCTTCGTCGGTGGCATCAACCTCATCGACGACCGGCACGACCTCAACCACGGCTGGACCGAGCAGCCGCGCCTGGACTTCGCCGTGGCTCTGCAGGGCCCGCTGGCCGCCCACGCCCAGGCCACGGCGCGCGCCATGTGGACGCGCGCGCATCTGGCGCGCCACTGGCGCAGCGAGTTCCGTCTGGCCGCTGCCAGCGGCCACCCACTGGGCGAGACGCTGGCGCTGCTTCAGCAGCTGCGCGGCTCGTCGGCGCTGCAGCACGTCCCGCCTGCCGACGACCGCCGCCCCGTGCGGGCCGCCTTTCTGGTGCGCGACAACCTGCGTCGGCGCCGCGTCATCGAGCGCAGCTACGTCGACGCCATCCGCCAGGCCCGGCAGTCGGTGGACATCGCCGTGCCCTACTTCTACCCCGGCACGCGGTTCCGGCGCGCGCTGCGGCGGGCCGCGCAGCGCGGCGTGCGCGTGAGGCTGCTGCTGCAGGGCAAGGTGGACTACCGCATCGCCGCGCTTGCCGCGCAGGCCGTGTACGACGAGCTGCGCGGCCACGGCGTGCGCATCTTCGAGTACACGCCGGCTTTCCTGCACGCCAAGGTGGCGCGCATCGACGACGACTGGGCCACCGTGGGCAGCAGCAACATCGACCCGCTGAGCCTGCTGCTCAACCTGGAGGCCAACGTGGTGGTGCGCGACGCCGGTTTTGCCGCCGAGCTGGGGGCGCGCTTCGAGCAGGCTTTCGCGCAGAGCACCGAGGTGAGCGCCCCCATGCGCCGCGGCCTGCGCGGCTGGGCCACGCGGCTGGTGGTGGGCTTCGCAGCCACCTTGTACCTGCGCGTGGCCGGCATTACGGGTCGGTACTGACCGCCGCCGGCCGGGCGGCCCTCAGCGCGAGCCCAGGCCGAACGACCAGTAGTCGCCGTCGTTGGCGATGCCGCCGCTGGTCACGCTGCCCGGCGGCAGCTCGAAGACGATGCTGCCGAAGGTGGCTGCCGGCGGCGTGTAGCTGAAGGTGTAGACGTCGGGCAGGTTGCCGGCGGAGGTCTTGGTGAAAGCGCTGATGCTGCCTGTCGACACGGCCAGCCGGGTGGCCGTGAGCGGGGCATCAAGCGCGGAACTGAAGCGCAGCGTGAACGTGCCCGGGCCGGTGATGAAGCCCAGCGAGTTCATGGGCCCGCCGAAGCTCAGTGTCGCGAAGGGCGGCAGCGTGTCGTAGGGCTGGGCGAAGGCGTAGGCCACGGTGCTGGCGGCGGTACCCGTGGCGTCGCGGAAGGCGCCCGCCGGCACGCGGAGGTCGATCAGCCCGCGCGCGCTGGCACTCGGCTGGATCTGCACCGACGCCGTGCGCGCGTCGAGGCGCCGGAAGCTGCCAGCGACGACGCTGCCGCCCGTCAAGTTGAACAACAGGTTACCGCCTGGCAGCTCGACGTCGTCGGAGAAGAAAAAGGTCACGGTGAAGGGTGCGCGGGCCTCGCCGATGACATCGCTGCGGATGACCAGCGAAGGCGCCTCGGCCGGGAACAAGACCACCGCGCCCCCGCAGGCCGCCAGCGGGGCCATCAACAGTGAGGCGGCCAGTCGTAGGCCGGCTCGTCTATCCGAGCGGTGATCGGGCATCGGGCAGCTTTCGGGGCAAAACGATGGGTGCGAGGATAGCTCTGGAGATTGAGCGTGCGTGCCGGAGCTTGCGCTACCGTTCCGGCATGTCCGACCCCGTCGTCGACGACCTCGTCGTGCTGCGGCCCGAGGGCCTGTACTGCCCGCCGGGCGACTTCCACATCGACCCCTGGCGCCCGGTGGCCCGGGCCGTGATCACCCACGCCCACGCCGATCACGCCCGGCGCGGCCACGGCGCCTACCTGGCCACCGCGGTGAGCGCCGGCGTGCTGCGCGCGCGGCTGGGCGACATCGCGCTGCAGGGCCTGGCCTACGGCGAGGCGGTGGTGGTCGGCGGCGTGCGCGTCAGCCTGCACCCGGCAGGCCACGTGCTCGGCTCGGCGCAGGTGCGGCTGGAGCACCGCGGCCGCGTCTGGGTGGCCTCGGGCGACTACTTCACCAGCGGCCACGAGAGCGACGCCAACCCCACCTGTACGCCCTTCGAGCCGGTGCGCTGCGACTGCTTCATCACCGAGAGCACCTTCGGGCTGCCGGTGTACCGCTGGCGGCCGCAGGCCGATCTGGCGGCCGAGATCAACGCCTGGTGGGCCGCCAACGCCGCGGCCGGCCGCGCCAGCCTGCTGATGGGCTACAGCTTTGGCAAGGCGCAGCGGCTGCTGGCGGCGCTGGAGCCGGTCATCGGCCCCATCGTCGTGCACGGGGCGGTGGCGCCGCTGAACGAGGCCTACCGCGCCGCCGGCGTGGCGCTGCCCGCCACCACGACGCTGGACGCGCTGGCCGGCGACCGCGCCGCGCTGGCGCGCGCCATCGCCATCGCGCCGCCGGCGGTGCAGGGCAGCGCCTGGGCACGGCGCCTGGGCGAGCACGCCGACGCCTTCGCGAGCGGCTGGATGCAGCTGCGCGGCGCGCGCCGCCGCCAGGGCGTGGACCGCGGCTTCGTGCTGTCGGACCACGCCGACTGGCCGGGGCTGCAGCGCGCCATCGCCGCCACCGGCGCCCGCCGCGTGATCGTGACCCACGGCTACGAGGCCGTGATGGTGCGCTGGCTGCAGCAGCAGGGGCTGCAGGCGGGCAGCTTCCGCACCGAGTATGGCGACGAGCGCCTGGCCGATGCCGAGCCGTCGGCCGCCTGACCGGGCCCTGCGCAAGATCAAGCCGGCGCCGTAGCGCCGGCGTTACGCTCGCCGCGCCCCACCCACGCCCCTCCCGCCCCTGGAACGCCCATGACGAGCCCGCAAACCCCGATGCTGATCATGCTGCCCGTCGACGGCTCGCCGACCTCCCTGCGCGCCGTGCAGCACGCCATCGCGCTGCGCGACCGCGGGCTGGCGTTGCGCGTGCTGCTGGTCAACGTGCAGCCGCCGCCCACCCTGTACGAGGTGGTGCTGGCGCCCGATGCCGAGCGGCTGGACGCCGTGCGCGCCGCCGCCGGGGCCGACCTGCTGGCGCCGGCCGAAGCGCTGCTGCGCCAGGCCGGCGTCGCCTTCGACAGCGAGGTGCTCGGCGGCGAGCCCGCGCCCACGCTGCTGGACCGCATCGAGACCGCCGGCGCCGAGTGGGTGATCGTCGGCGCGCGCGGTGCCGGCGAGTCCGGCGAGCGCCACGCCACGCCGGGCCCGGTGGCGATGGCGCTGCTGCAGCACGCGCCGGTGCCGGTGGCGGTGGTGCACGACGCCGAGCCTGCCGCGGCCGAGGACTGAGCCCTTGCCCGCCGAGCCCCTGCTCTCGGCCCGTGGCCTGCGCAAGGTCTACCGCACCAGCGCCGAGGCGGCCGAGGTGGTGGCGCTGGCCGGCGTCTCGCTCGACGTGGCCGCCGGGGAGTTCGTGGTGCTGCTCGGCGCCTCGGGCTCGGGCAAGAGCACGCTGCTGAACATCCTCGGCGGGCTCGACGTGCCCAGCGCGGGCGAGCTGTGGTTCCGCGGCCAGCGCCTGTCGGATGCCGGCGAGGCCGCGCTCACGCGCTACCGGCGCGAGCACGTGGGCTTCGTGTTCCAGTTCTACAACCTGATCCCCAGCCTGACGGTGCATGAGAACGTGGCCCTGGTCACCGACATCGCCACCCACGCGATGGACGCCGACGAGGCCGTGGCGCGCGTGGGCCTGGCCGCGCGGCGCGACCACTTCCCGGCGCAGCTGTCGGGCGGCGAGCAGCAGCGCGTGGCCATCGCGCGGGCCATCGTCAAGCGGCCCGAGCTGCTGCTGTGCGACGAGCCCACAGGCGCGCTCGACTACGAGACCGGCAAGCGCGTGCTCGAGGTGATCGCCGAGGCCAACCGCGAGCTCGGCACCACGGCCATCGTCATCACCCACAACGCGGCCATCGCCGGCATGGCCGACCGCGTGATCCGCATCGCCGACGGCCGCATCGCGCAGGACGAGCGCAACGCCACGCGGCTGACGCCGTCCGAGCTGCGCTGGTGAGGCCCGTCGCGCCATGAAGGCCCTGCACCGCAAGCTGCTGCGCGACCTGCGCACGCTGTGGAGCCAGGCGCTGACCATCGCGCTGGTGGTGGCCAGCGGCGTGGCCGGCTTCGTGACCACGCTGTCGGCCGTCGACTCGCTGGACGCCGCCCGCGAGCGCTTCTACGCCGAGGGCCGCTTCGCCGACGCCTTCGTGGCGCTCAAGCGCGCGCCGCTCGCGCTGCAGGAGCCCCTGCTGGCGCTGCCCGGCGTGGCCGACCTGCAGGCCACGGTGGAGATCGGCGTGCGCGTGAGCCTGCCGGGCCGTTCCGACCCCGTGGTGGGCCACCTGGTGGGCCTGGACGCGCGCCACGCGCCGCGCCTGAACCGCGTGCTCACGCAGTCCGGCCAGGCCGCGCCGTCGCCGGGCGGCGAGGGCGCGGGCGGCGAGCTGCCGGCCTGGGTGTCGGAGGCCTTCGCGCGCGCCCACGGCCTGGGCCCGGGCGCGCGGCTGCTGGCGCTGGTAAATGGTCGCCAGCGCACGCTGGTGCTGCGCGGCGTGGCGCTGGCGCCCGAATACGTGTTCGCCGGCCTGTGGGGCATGCCCGACCAGCGTGGCTTCGGCGTCTTCTGGGTCGATGCCGAGGCCTTGGCCGCCGCCGTGGACATGACCGGCGCCTTCAACCGCCTGGCCGTGCGCCTGGCCCCCGGGGCCGAGCTGCGCGAGGTGCTGGCCGCGCTCGACGAGACGCTGGCGCCCTACGGCGCGCAGCCGGCCATCGGCCGCGAGCACCAGACCTCGCACGCCATGCTCGATGCCGAGATCGACGAGCAGCGCGTGCTCGGCAGCGTGCTGCCGCTGATCTTCCTGGCCGTGGCGGCCTTCCTGCTCAACGTGGTGGTGTCGCGCCTGGTGGCGACGCAGCGCGAGCAGATCGCGGCCCTCAAGGCCCTGGGCTACGACAACCGCGCCATCGCCGTGCACTACCTGCAGCTGGTGGGCGCCATCGTCGCGCTGGGCCTGCTGCTGGGCCTGGCCCTGGGCAAGGCGCTGGGGCTGGGCCTGATGGCGCTGTACGCCGACTTCTTCCGCTTCCCGGTGCTGGAGCACCGGCTGTCGCCCGACCTCGCGCTGGGCGCGGCGGCCCTGGTGGCGGCCACCGCGGTGGCCGGCACGCTGGGCGCCATCGCCGCCAGCGTGCGGCTGGCCCCGGCCGAGGCCATGCGGCCGCCCGCGCCCGGCCGCTACCGCCGCACGCTGGCTGAGCGGCTGGGCGCGACGCGGCTGGCGCTGTCGCTGCGCATGATCCTGCGCCAGGTGGAGCGCCGCCCCTGGCGCAGCGGCCTGGCCGTGGCCGGCGTGGCCGCGAGCATTGCCATCGTCGTGATGGGCAACTTCTTCCGCGACGCCATCGAGTTCATCGTCGACAGCAACTTCAACCTGGGCATGCGCAGCGACGTGGCCGTGTGGACCCTGCAGCCGCTGGACGCCGCCGCCGGCCGGGCGCTGCTGCGGCTGCCCGGCGCGCGCGAGCTCGAGGCCACGCGCTTCGTGCCGGTGCGGCTGGTCAACGGCCACCGCGCCGAGCGCGGCCAGATCCGCGGCTACGCCACCGTGCCCAGCCTGTACCGCATCGTCGGCATGGACGGCCACGCGGTGGTGCCCGACGGCCCGGGCCTGGTGCTGACCGACCGCCTGGCGCACAAGCTGGGCCTGCGCGTGGGCGACCGCGTGCGCGTGGAGGTGCTCGAAGGCCGCCGCCCCGTGCTGACGCTGCCGGTGGACGCGCTGGTGCGCGAGATGATGGGCCTGAACGCCTACATGGGCCGCGAGGCGCTGAACCGCGCGCTCGGCGACGGCGACCTCGCCAACGGCTTCGTCGTCACGCTGGAGCGCGGCCAAGAGACGGCGTTCCTCGAGGCCACGCGCGGGCTGCCCATGGTGGCCGGCGCCTTCAGCAAGGCCACGATGCTGGCCAACATGCAGGAGCTGTCGGCGCGCAACGTGCGCATCATGAGCACGGTGCTCACGGCCTTCGCGGTGGTCATCGCCGTGGGCGTGGTCTACAACAACGCGCGCATCGCGCTGGCCGAGCGGGCCTGGGAGCTGGCCAGCCTGCGCGTGCTGGGCTTTACGCGCGGCGAGGTCTCGGCGCTGCTGCTCGGCGAGCTCGCGCTGGTGGTGGCCGTGGCGCTGCCGCTGGGCATGGTCGCGGGCTGGGCCCTGGTGCACGGGCTGGCCGGTGCGCTGCAGAGCGACCAGTTCGCCTTCCCGGTGGTGATCCGGCCGCGCACCTACGCCTGGGCGGCGCTGGCCGTGGTGGCCGCGGCGCTGGCCAGCGCCGCCGTCGTGCGCCGCCGCGTCGACCGGCTCGACATGGTCTCGGCCCTGAAGACGCGCGAGTGAGCCGCCACCCGTCCCTCCTCCTCGAACGACCGCAGGAACCCGCCCCATGACCCCCCGCACCCGCTGGATCAGCGCCGCCGTCGCGGCGGCCGCCGTCGCCCTGCTGGCCTGGGCCTTCGCGCCGCGGCCGCTGGCCGTGGAGACCGCGCCCGTGGCCCTGGCCGCCTTCGAGCGCGTGGTGCAGGAGGACGGCCGCACGCGGCTGCTGGAGCGCTACGTCGTCTCGGCGCCGCTGGCCGGGCGGCTGGAGCGCATCACCTTGCAGCCGGGCGATGCGGTGGCGGCGGGCGCACCGCTGGCGCGGCTGGCGCCGGGCCTGGCGCCCATGCTCGACGCGCGCAGCAGCGCGCAGCTGCGCGAGCGCGTGGCCGCGGCGCAGGGCGGGGTGGCGCAGGCGGCCACGCGCACGGCCGCGGCGCGCATCGCGCTGGAGCAGGCCGAGGCCGCCCGCCGGCGCAGCGAATCGCTGGCGCAGCAGGGCTTCGTCTCGCCCACGCAGGCCGAGAACGACCGCCTGGCCACCCGCGCTGCCGAGCAGGCGCTGGCCACCGCGCGCGCCGGCGAGGACGTGGCCGCGCACGACCTGGCGCAGGCCCGCGCCGCGCTGGCCACCGCGCAGTCGGGGCCCTCGGGTGCCGGCTTCGTGGTCAGCGCGCCCGTGGCCGGCCAGGTGCTGCGCGTGCTGCGGGAAAGCGAGGGCATGGTGGCGCTGGGCACGCCGCTGCTGGAGCTGGGCGATCTCTCGCGGCTGGAGATCGTGGCCGAGCTGCTGAGCACCGACGCGCTGCAGGCGCGCCCGGGCACGCCCGTGCGCATCGAGCGCTGGGGCGGCCCGGACGTGCTGGAGGGCCGCGTCGAGCGCGTGGAGCCGGCGGCCTTCACCAAGGTCTCGGCGCTGGGCGTGGAGGAGCAGCGCGTGCGCGTGCGCGTGGCCATCTCGTCGCCGCGCGAGCGCTGGCAGGCGCTGGGCGACGGCTTCCGTGTCGGCCTGGCCTTCGTGGTGGAGCGCCAGGCGCGCGTGCCCACGGTGCCGCTGGCGGCGCTGTTCCCGCGGCCGGTGGCCGAGGGCGGCGGGCCGGCGGTGTTCGTGGTGCGCGACGGGCGGGCGGTGCTCACGCCCGTCACCGTCCGGGCGCGTGGCGCGGCCAGCGCCTGGGTCGGCCCCGAGCTGCCCGAAGGCACCACCGTGATCGTCTACCCGCCCGCGGCCCTCCGCGACGGCGCCCGGGTGAGCCTGCGACAGGTGTAGCCCCGTGGCCGGAAGGCATCATCGCGCCGCATGCACGACTTCGCCGCGCTGTACGCCGAGCTCGACGCCAGCACCGCCACCGGCGACAAGGTGGACGCGCTGGTGCGCCACTTCGGCCGCGCCGCGCCCGACGACGCCGCCTGGGCGGTGTACTTCCTGGCCGGCGGCAAGCCCAGCCAGCGCGTGCCCACGGCTGTGCTGCGCGAGGCCGCCTGCGCCGAGGCCGGCATAGCCCCCTGGCTGTTCGAGGAGTGCTACCAGGCCGTCGGCGACCTTGCCGAGACCATCGCCCACGTGCTGCCGCCCGGCACGCCGGGCCCGCGCCTGGGTCTGGCGGCGTGGATGCGCGAGCGCGTGCTGCCGCTGCGCGGGCTGTCGCCGGCCGGGCAGCGGGCGCAGCTGGTGGAGGCCTGGCGCGAGCTCGACGCGGCGGGGCGCTTCCTGCTCGTCAAGCTCATCGGCGGCGGCTTCCGCGTCGGCGTGAGCCGGCTGCTGGTGCAGCGGGCCCTGGCCCGCCACACCGGCCTGGACGCGCAGTTGCTGGCCGAGCGCCTGGTGGGCTGGACGGACGCGCGCACGCTGCCCGATGCCGCGCGCTGGCAGGCCCTGGTCGCGCCGCCGGGGCAGGGCCGAGCGCCCGAGGGCCGGCCCTATCCGTTCTTCCTGGCGCACGCGCTGCAGGCCGGGCCGGACACGCTGGGCGCGGTCGGCGAGTGGCTGGCCGAGTGGAAGTACGACGGCATCCGCGCGCAGGTGGTGCGGCGGGGCGGCGGGTGCTGGATCTGGTCGCGCGGCGAGGAGCTCGTCACCGAGCGCTTCCCCGAGGTGGTGGCCGCCGCCACCGACTGGCCCGAGGGCACGGTGCTCGACGGCGAGCTGCTCGTCTGGCCCGAGGGCGCGGCGGCGCCGGGCACGTTCCAGCAGCTGCAGCCCCGGCTCAACCGCAAGACGCTGCCGAAGAAGCTGCTGGCCGAGGCGCCGGTGGTCTTCCTCGCCTACGACCTGCTCGAGAGCGAGGGCGCAGACCGCCGCGCCGAGCCGCAGGCCGCGCGGCGCGCGCGGCTCGAGGCGCTGCAGCAGGCCCGGCCGGGGTTGCGGGTGTCGCCGCTCCTGCCGGCAGCCGACTGGGCGGCCCTGGCCGCGGCCCGGGCCGGCGCGCGCGGGCGCGGCGTCGAGGGGCTGATGCTCAAGCACCGCGAGGCCCGCTACGGCAGCGGCCGCACCAAGGAGGGAGGCACCTGGTGGAAGTGGAAGATCGAGCCGCTGGTGGTGGACGCCGTGCTCGTCTACGCGCAGGCCGGCCACGGCCGCCGCGCCGGCGTCTACACCGACTACACCTTCGCGGTGTGGAGCCGCACGCCCCAGGGCCCCAAGGAGGCCGCCGCCGTGGTGGAGGCCATCGCGCGCCGCCACCCCCCGCCCGCGCTGCAGGGCGACCCCGGCGCCGGGCCGCTGCAGCTGCTGCCCTTCGCCAAGGCCTACTCCGGCCTCAGCGACGCCGAGTTCAAGGCCGTGGACCGCGTGATCCGCGCCACCACCATCGACCGCTTCGGCCCCGTGCGCAGCGTGCGGCCCACGCTGGTGTTCGAGATCGGCTTCGAGGGCATCGGCGCCAGCCCGCGGCACAAGAGCGGCGTGGCCGTGCGCTTCCCGCGCATGCTGCGGCTGAGGCCCGACAAGCCGCTGCACGAGGCCGACACGCTGGCGCAGCTGAAGGCGCTGGCGCAAGGCCTGCGCACTGAGGTCGACGGCGCCGGTCCCGGGGAGGAGGCCGTCGAGCCTGCCTGAGGCCGGCCGATGGCCGCGAACACCCCGGGCGCGCTCAGCGCAGCGGTGTCACCTCGTCGCCCTCGCCGGGCACGCAGCCGTCGGCGATGGGCGTCCAGCCCTGGCGCAGCACCATGCGGCGGTCGGTGTGGCAGACCTCGAAGCGCTCGGCCTCGGGGTGCAGGCGCTTCACGAAGGCCTCGATCGAGTCCGGCATGCTGACCTCGAAGCGCGCCTGCGCCAGGTGCTCGGGGGGGTGGTCGTCGCGGTTGAGCCAGGGGCTGAAGGCCGTGAGCCAGGTGAAGGGCCGCGCCGGCAGCCGGAAGTCGCTGCCGCGGAAGCCCTGCTCGCGCAGCCACTGCTGTGCCGGCACCCGCGGCTGCTCGCTGCGCGGCGCGCCCCAGGCCACGGCCAGCAGCTCGGCCAGCCACTGGTTGCAGTTCTGGTAGACGAGGCCGTGCGACCAGGCATTGGCGCTGTAGCGTCGGCCCACCAGCAACAGCGCCGTGGGCGTGTCCAGCGCCGTGGCCTCCAGCGCCCCCGCCGCCCCGCGCGGCAGCACCACCACCGACAGGAAGCCCAGGTCGGGTGCCAGCGTGCCCATCAGGAAGGCCGTGAGGCCCTGGTCGAACAGGCGCGGCTGCTGCTCGTCGCAGGCGAAGTAGAGCTGGCGCACGGCCCAGGGCGTCTCGGGGCTGGCGCGCAGCGCCACGCCGCCGTGCGAGTAGCGCTGGCCGAACCAGCCCAGCGCCAGGCCGCTGCGCGCGACCAGGGCCACATCGGCGCCGCGCCGCTCCAGCTCGGCCTTCACGCGCAGGCTCACCTGCAGCATCACGCTGCGCTGCGCGGCAGTGACGGGCGGGTCCTCGGTGCAGGACTGCAGCGACGCCGCACCGGCCGCCGGCACCGCCGCGGCCAGCGCAGCCGCCAGGGCGCCGGCCCGGGCCGCGGCCAGCGGCTTCACGCGTTCAGAGCGTGATCTTGCGCGTGGCGAACTCGCGCTGCTGCTCGTCGTGCACCACCAGGAAGAACGGTTGCTGCGTGGCGCGGGCGGCGAACTCCCAGCCGTAGCTGCGGGTGCGCGCGGTGATGGTGTCGCCCAGCGCCAGCGCCGCCTGCTGCAGCGTGGCCTCGGGCACCACGAGCACGAAGCGGCCGGTGACGCCGCCCGTGCCCTCGAACGTGAGGCGCAGCCGGCCCGGCTGCGCGGCGGTGGCCACCTGGACGAGCCGGTAGTCGCCCTCGGCGACCTTGTTCCCCTTGGACGAGGCGTCGCTGCTGGTCTCGAACGAGTCGGACACGCTGCCCGACGAAGCCGACGAGCCCTGCGACGAGGCCGACGAGGCCGAGCTGGCGGCCAGCGCCGGCATTGAGGCGGTCAGCGCTAGGCCGACGAGGGCGGCAGCCAGCGGCGAGCGGGCGGAGTTGCGGCGGGGCATGGGCGGGCTCCAGGGGTTGAACGGCGCAGGGGATCGATGCTACGGCGGCGCGGGGCCTTCGTGGCGGTCTGCACGCGGCTCGGGCGCCACAGGCTGCCCGCCCCGGGGTCGCCCCGACAAGGTGCAGTCTCCGCCCTGACTACACTGTCGGCGCCTGGAGACGGTGCATGGAAACAAAGTGGCTGGAAGACTTCGTGAGCCTGGCCGAGACGCGCAGCTTTTCCCGATCGGCGCAGCTGCGTCACGTCACGCAGCCGGCGTTCTCACGCCGGATCCAGGCCCTGGAGGCGTGGGCCGGCATCGATCTCGTGGATCGCTCGGCCTATCCCACGAGCCTGACGCCTGCTGGCGAGACGCTGCACGCGCAGGCGCTCGAAGTGCTCGAGGCGCTGCAGTCCACGCGCAACATGATGCGCAGCCACCAGGCCGCGGGCCAGGACATGATCGAATTCGCCGTGCCGCACACGCTGGCCTTCGCGTTCTTCCCGCACTGGCTGACCGAGTTGCGCAAGTCCTTCGGCGCCGTGAAGAGCCGACTGACGGCGCTGAACGTGCACGATGCGGCGCTGCGTCTGGCCGAGGGCGGCTGCGATCTGCTTATCGCCTACCACCACGCGAGCCAGCCGCTGCGCCTGAGCGATGACCGCTTCGAGATGCTGCCGCTGTCCACCGAGACACTCGCGCCCTATGCCAAGGCCGGGCCCGACGGGCGGCCCCTGTTCAGCCTGCCCGTCCCGCCTGGCGAGCGCCTGCCCTTCCTGAGCTACGCGCCCGGCGCCTACCTGGCCGGCCTGGTGGAGGCCATCCGGCGCCAGGCCGGCGAGCCACTGGCCCTGGCGCCCGTCTATGAGACCGACATGGCCGAGGGCCTGAAGGCCATGGCGATCGAAGGGCACGGTCTGGCCTTCCTGCCGCACAGCTCGGTGCGCCGCGACCTCAAGGCGCGGCGGCTGGTGCCGGCATCGAAGGACCCGGCGCTGCAGCTGACGATGGAGGTGCGCGTCTACCGCGAGCGTCCTGCGGTGGCACGCCACTCGAAGCCCGCGGTGCAGTCGCTCTGGGACCACCTTGGTGCTCAGGGTCAACCCTGACTCGTCATGCCGCAGCGGCATGGCCCTGCCCGGCATCGGCATTGGCCCAAGGTGATGCGTTGCCGTTACAGTAGCGGGTTGTGCGGCCAACAGCGGGCTGCCCCTATGTGGCACGGCTCGTGCATGCACAGGTTGACCTCTGTCGTCAGCCGGCCGGTTCGATTTCTGCAATCGCGCCGGCCCTTGACGATTAATCCTCTGATTCCGTACTCAGGAGCCTTCATGACCAAGTCCCTTATCACCGCCGCGGCACTGGCGCTGCTCGCTGTCGGCGCCGCTCAGGCCGACACCCTGGCCAAGATCAAGCAGTCCGGCGCCGTGTCCATGGGCGTTCGCGAGTCCTCCGGCGCGCTGTCGTACACCCTGGGAGATGGTCGCTACGCGGGCTTCCACGTCGAGGTCTGCCAACGCGTGTTGGAAGACGTGCGCAAGCAACTCGCCCTGAGCAAGCTTGACGTGAAGTACGTCCCGGTCACGTCGCAGAACCGCATCCCGCTGGTGCAAAACGGCACCGTCGACATCGAGTGCGGCAGCACCACGAACAACGCCACACGCCAGAAAGACGTCGCCTTTGCCGTCACGACCTTCGTCGAAGAGGTTCGCATGGCCGTGAAGGCGAACTCTGGTATCACCAGCATCGCGCAGCTGGCCAATCGCAACGTGGCCACGACCACGGGCACCACGTCCGTGCAGCTCTTGCGCCGTCACGAGCGCGCCACCAACGTCAACTTCAACGAGGTCTTCGGCAAGGACCACGCCGACAGCTTCCTGTTGCTGGAAAGCGGCCGCGCCGACGCCTTCGTGATGGACGGCCAGATCCTGGCTGGCAACATCGCCCGCTCCAAGAACCCAGCCGACTTCCGCATCGTCGGCGAGGTGCTCAGCGTCGAGCCCATCGCCATCATGATGCGCAAGGACGACGCGCCCTTCAAGAAGGCCGTGGACGACAGCATCTCCGCGATGATGAAGAACGGCGAGATCGCCAAGCTCTACGACAAGTGGTTCATGCAGCCGATCCCCCCGACCAACACGCGCGTGGGCTTGGCGGTCAGCGAGGCGACCAAGGCCGCGTGGGCCAGCCCCAACGACAAGCCGGTCGAGGACTACCTCAAGAAGTGACGGTTATTCGCAGCCCCGGCTGAGGGGCTGTACCTGACAGCGGCCCCGGAATCGGGGCCGCGTCACATCGGGGGAGAGCGCCGCGTGGCGACATGGGATTGGCAAGTCTTCTGCAAGGAGACCGTGACGGGCGAGCAGCTCGCCGGTTGTTTCGGCAAGGCGGGCGACACCACCTACCTGGACTGGCTGCTGTCCGCCTGGGGCTGGACGCTGAGCGTGGCGCTGCTGGCCCTGGTGGTGGCGCTGGCGTTCGGTTCCCTCATGGGCATCCTGCGCACCACCCCCGACAAGAGGTTGGTGTTTCTGGGCAACGCCTGGACGGAGCTGTTCCGCAACATTCCGCTGCTGGTGCAGATCTTCCTCTGGTATCACGTGCTGCCGGCGATCTTCAAGCCGTTGCAGGCCTTCCCGAGCTTCGTGCTGGTGGTGTTCGCGCTGGGCTTCTTCACCAGCGCGCGCATCTCCGAGCAGGTGCGTGCCGGCATCCAAAGCCTGCCGCGCGGCCAGCGCTACGCGGGCCTGGCGATGGGCTTGACGCTGCCGCAGACCTACCGCTTCGTGCTACTGCCGATGGCGTTCCGCATCGTCATCCCGCCGCTGACCAGCGAAAGCATGAACATCATCAAGAACTCCTCGGTGGCGTTCGCGGTGAGCATCGCCGAGCTGACGATGTTCGCGTTGCAGGCCGGCGAGGAGACCTCGCGCAACGTCGAGATGTACCTTGCCGTCACGGGCCTGTATTTCGTCAGCGCCTTCGCCATCAACCGGATCATGCTGGTCGTGGAGGGTCGCGCGCGCGTCCCCGGCATGATCGGTGCCAAGTGAGGTTCCGGCGATGAACCTCGACTTTTCGTTCCTGACCTGGGACGTCCTCTCCAGCTTCGTGCTGAAGGGCTTGGTGTTCTCTTTCCAGCTGACCCTCATCGCCATGGTCGGCGGCATCGTGCTGGGCACGGCGCTGGCGCTGATGCGGCTGTCGGGCATCAAGTGGCTCGAGGTGCCAGCCGCAGCCTACGTGAACACCATGCGGAGCATCCCGTTGGTGATGGTGATCCTGTGGTTCTTCCTGCTGATCCCGCTGATGACCGGGCGGCCCATGGGCGCCGAGCTGAGCGCGATGATCACCTTCACACTCTTCGAGGCGGCGTACTACTCTGAGATCATGCGCGCCGGCATCCAAAGCGTGCCCAAGGGCCAGGTGCACGCGGGCTACGCGGTGGGCATGACCTACGGCCAGACGATGCAGCTGATCGTGTTGCCGCAGGCCTTCCGCAACATGCTGCCGGTGCTGCTGACGCAGACCATCATCCTGTTCCAGGACACCAGCCTGGTGTACGCCATCGGCGCCTACGACATGCTCAAGGGTTTCGAGATCGCCGGCAAGAACTTCAACCGGCCCGTCGAGACCTACCTCGTGGCGGCGCTCGTCTATTTCGTGATCTGCTTTGCGCTGAGCCTGCTGGTTAAGCGCTTGCAGAACCGCATCGCCATCATCCGATAGCTCGTCCGCCAGGGCACGCCATGATTGAGATCAAGAACGTCAGCAAGTGGTACGGCAGCTTCCAGGTGCTGACCGACTGCACCACCAGCATCCGCAAGGGCGAGGTCGTGGTCGTGTGCGGCCCGTCGGGCAGCGGCAAGAGCACCCTGATCAAGACGGTGAATGCGCTGGAGCCGTTCCAGAAGGGCGACATCGTCGTCGACGGCATCAGCATCGCCGATCCCAAGACCAACCTGCCCAAGCTGCGCAGCCGCGTGGGCATGGTGTTCCAGCACTTCGAGCTGTTCCCGCACTTGAGCGTGACGGAGAACCTCACGCTGGCGCAGATCAAGGTGCTGGGCCGCTCGGCGGACGACGCCAAGGCGCGCGGCCTGAAGATGCTCGACCGCGTGGGCCTGATGGCGCACAAGGACAAGTTCCCGGGGCAGTTGTCGGGTGGACAGCAGCAGCGCGTGGCCATCGCGCGCGCGCTGAGCATGGACCCGATCGTGATGCTCTTCGACGAGCCCACCAGCGCCCTCGACCCCGAGATGGTGGGCGAGGTGCTCGACGTGATGGTGCTGTTGGCCAAGGAAGGCATGACGATGATGGTCGTCACCCACGAGATGGGCTTCGCGCGCAAGGTCAGCCACCGCGTGATCTTCATGGACGCGGGCAAGATCGTCGAGGACTGCACCAAGGAAGACTTCTTCGACAACGCCGACGCGCGCACGCCGCGAGCCAAGGACTTCCTGTCGAAGATCCTGGCGCATTGAGCGGCTGCTGGCGACCCTGAAGAGACATAGGCCGCCCCGATCTCGCCGCCCTGAAGCTGCCGGTCGGGCAACCTCGCAGTCACCCGTAGTGGGCCCCGCGACGGAGGGCACACGTCGGCTGGCAGCCATCAAGGCGATGGAGGCACAGAGCACGGCTTGAGACCGTGCGGGCTCAACCCACCGGGAGCCCATCGTGCGAGCCACGGCGCAGCAGCCCCAGCGGGCTCCCGATGGCGCCCCGGTCCACTACGAACGCCACCGTCCTGAACAGACTACGCTGTACCGCTTGGTACAGCAGCACGCGGCCAGCTTCATCGCCCACACCGAGGCCAGCACTGGCGCCGAGTTGCCCCGGTTCATCAAGGACGAGTTCGAAGCCTTCTTGGAGTGCGGGAGTGCGGCATCCTGGCGCATGGTTTCCTGCGGCTGCGCTGCGGCGAGTGCGACCACGACAAGCTGCTCGCGTTCAGCTGCAAGCGCCGCGGCTTTTGCCCCTCGTGCGGCGCGCGGCGCATGTCGCAGACGGCAGCGCACCTGGTCGACCGCGTCATCCCGCACGTGCCGGTGCGCCAGTGGGTGCTGTCGCTGCCGATCCCGCTGCGCGTGCTGCTGGCCGCGCGGCCCGAGCTGGTCACGCCGGTGCTGCAGGTGGTGCAGCGTTTAGTCACGCGGCATCTGTTGGACGCTGCCGGACTCAAGGCCGATGAAGGCCAGGGCGGCGCCGTCACGCTGATCCAGCGCTTCGGATCCGCTGCCAACCTCAACATCCACCTGCACTGCCTGGTCCTGGACGGGGTGTACCGCTGCGACGCTGATGGCGTGCCCGGTTTCATCGAGGCGGGCGCGCCGACCGACGACGAGC
>JBIKLC010000015.1:0-69285 GCA_044360025.1 Rubrivivax sp.
GATCGCCCAGGGCCGCCTCGGCCCCGGCCGCATCCACCACTGCATGCGGCTGATCGGCATCGCCGAGCGCGCGCTCAGGCTGATGTGCGAGCGCGCCGTCTCGCGCACCGCCTTCGGCAAGACCATCGCGCAGCAGACGGTGACGCAGGAGCGCATCGCCGAGGCGCGCTGCATGATCGACCAGGCGCGCCTGCTGACGCTGAAGGCCGCCTGGATGATGGACCGCGCGGGCAACAAGAGCGCCAAGGCCGAGATAGCGATGATCAAGGTGGTGGCGCCGCAGATGGCCTGCCAGGTCATCGACTGGGCGATGCAGGTCTTCGGCGGCGCCGGCATGAGCCAGGACACGCCGCTGGCCTACTTCTACACGCTTTCGCGCACGCTGCGTTTTGCCGACGGGCCCGACGAGGTGCACCGCAACGCGATTGCCAAGCTGGAACTGGGCAAGGTCAGGTCTAAGCCGTGAAACCGGGCGCCGAACGGCCTATTTCTCGTGTTCGTCGCCGGGCAGCGCGCTCGTACTCCATGGGCCTGGCGGCGTGTTCGGCGCGAGGGGGTCACTGTCTTTGCCGCCCGCGCGGCTCGCCTCGCGCATGGCGCATTCGAACAACCGCAGCCACACCTGCAGCGCCGGCAGGTCCAGGTCGGCCACCGCGGTTCGCAACATCAGGCGGCCACGGCCGATCATCAGCACCACGGGCACCGAGGGCTCGGTGCGCAGCGCCGCCAGCGACAGCGTCAGCGGGCCGGCCAGCCACTGCAGCAGCCAGGGCTTGATGCTGGACATCGCCGAAAACCGGCCTGCAAGCTCGCCGAGGTCCTTGTTGTCCACCTTGGGGAACATCACCAGCCAGCGCATCTCGGGTGGCGTCTGGTTGTCGATGCGGGTCTGCACGCCCCCGACGTACTGATCGAAAACGTCGCGCTCCAGTCGCTCCTTGAGCTGCAGGTTCATCACCACGAGCTGCAGATCGGGGTTGAGGCCCAGCTCGGCGCGGATGCGCAATTCATGGCCGGCGATGTAGGCGCGCTGTGACGGTCCCCACTCCAGCCGCCAGGGTGTGGCCCCAAGCCGGCCATCGACGATGAAGCCCTCCTGGTGCACGACGCGGAAGCGGAACTGCCGCTGCTGGGCCCACTGTGCCAAGTCCTCCCGGTTGTGACCGGCACTGGCCTGACGGGGAGAACCCGAAAACAGCCGCTTCAGTCCTTCGAGCATGCTTCAGCATCCACAGGAGCGCCAAGAAACGCCGCGATCGTCAGAGTGTATTCGCCGCCCACAGCCAGCGGTCACGGGCTGCCCATCGCGCTGGCGGGTCGCTGACGGACAATCGGCCCTGTCTGCCCGTAGCTCAACTGGATAGAGCAGCGGCCTTCTAAGCCGCAGGTCGGGGGTTCGAGTCCCTCCGGGCAGGCCAGCGGACCTGCGACGCGATGGGCTCAACCATGCGGCCAACGCCGTCGTGACGATGGCGCCTGAGGTCACCGCAGAGCCGGGAGCACGCCCGGGTCCCCAGAGACGCACCCCCGTCGACCGCCCCATCAGCAGTCAGGCCTACCCGCAAGGGCCGGTCGGCGCACGCGATGGGTGCATCCCTTGGCCGATGGTCGGGGTGAGACGATTCGAACGTCCGACCCATTGCTCCCAAAGCAATTGCGCTACCAGGCTGCGCTACACCCCGACGAGTCTGGCATTCTAGTCAACCGCCGAACAACGGCCGCTCGCCGGCGCCGATGCCACCGGCTTCGGCGTGCAGCCCGTCACCCGGCGGCGGCACGCCAAGCGCGCGGGCGTCGTCCCGCGGCCGACGCAGAGGCCGCTGGGGGCACAGACGATCCGTGCGCGGCCCGAAGCTGCCTAGGCGTGCCGTCGCGGCGAGCCCAGCATCGCGCCCTCAACCCCAAGTGTCGCCCCGACGACAGGCGGCCGGCGGATGGCCCCCCGCCGCAGAGGCACGGCAGTAGCGGCAAAGCTGGGCAAAGCTTGGAAAAAGAATCCACCCCTACCCTGGAGATGCCAGGAGTACGCGGTGAGGAAATCCCTGGCATGTTTAATGCATGCTCCGTGTAGCCCGAATCACATCGGAGCCGCGGCCAAGCGGGCGATCGTGATGCGGGCTGAGGATGGATGACCGGGCGACCCGTGCGTCCGTGTTGATGAGCGATTCAGGGGTTGCCGGAACGATGACGAGCGCGAGAACCACAGCCTCGAGCCCATTGCTCAGTGGTTTCGACTCGCCCTCGCTAAGCCAAGCGACTGCACGAACACCCGCCGCATTCGACACCTCAGCGATTGGGCGCGACTATGGCTTGATCGCTTACGGCGAAGTATTGCCTCTTGATCCATTGGTTTTGGTTCCCAGGGCCATTGGGGCGGTGGTTGGCGGCTTGGTCTACGCGGGTCAAGAGCTTCTGCGCCACGCTTACCCGCCGACCCGACCCACCGAGTTCGTAGACCAAAGGCCCGCGTCGACGCGGCCAGCCCGTCGACAGGCGCCAGCGTCACGACCACAACAACACCATCGGCCCTCTGCAACCGCCGGCAGTGCACGCCCTCACTCTCCAGCACCCGCGGCCCGCGCGACGGCCGCGGCGCCGGCGGCCGCAGTGAGAGCGAGTCCAGCGGCCCCTCCGGCCCCCACCTTCACCACGGCGGAACGTTCGTTGGCTGTCAGCCGCCTCTCGCACATGCTGCCCACCCAGGGCGTGCTGAGAGCACTTGTGAAGCTCGACGTCCCGACACCGCGCAAGCCCGCGGTAGGACTGGACTCGGCGCAGGCGCTAGGGGCACAACTTCGGCGGCTCGAAGACCTGCGCGCAGCGCTCTCCCCGGCGGCCTGGCAAGCGCTTGCGCGCGCCGGGCTAGGGGCTGAACTCCAGGCGGTGCGGGCGCAGCTCAACCAGCTCAATACCACCATGCGCAGGAACGCGGCGCAAGCGGTAAGCCTTATGGAGGCTGCCACTGGAACGTCCGACCGGCAGGCCACAGCCTCACAGCTGTCGAACTTGCAGACCGACATCGGCCAAGCCTTTTCTGCGCTCAAGCTTGCAGGCTATTACGCTGGCGACCGTCATCCGGTGGAGCAACGGATCCGCACCTGGAAGGCTTCGGCGAGCAACTTCCAAGCCGAGCCGCCGGCACCCGCAACGCAAGCAGCAACGAATGGGGCCGCGGCAGCACCGCCGACTGCCGCCTCGCCAACGCCTGATCCTGACAACGGCGAGCCCTGTCGGCCGCTCATGGCATACCCGATTCCCCAGGGCCTCGACAAAGCAGGCAAGCCGGATCAGTTCGAGCCCAGCTCGATGCGTTTTGGCGTCGCACCCGCCTTGGTGGGCAAAGGGCCTGTCTGCCCCCTCGATCCACGCCAGGCGTTGCGTGACATTGTCAAGAGCATTCCCCAAGCGGCCGCCTTCACGGGAAAGGTACTTCGCACGGCCGGAACGCCAGTTGCCATTGCCAATGGTGTAGGCGCTCTGGGCGGCGCCATGTTCGAACTCGGCCTGCGCGAAGAACGAACAGGGCCCAAAATCACCGCCGACAACGCGGTCGATGAGTATCTCAAGCTGCGCGCAAATCCGGACGACTACATCGCCAAAAATTACGTGAACGGCTTCGCCGGCATCCGAGCAGGCGACCGTTTCTACAATTTCAGCGGTCACTTGCTGGAGATGCAAGACCCCGAAGACGGCACCCCTTACTTTTTTCGCCGAGTCCCGGAGGATATCTATAAAGCTCTCAAGGAAGCGCAACGCGCCAGAGGAAACCAATCGAACGAAGTCTTTTTCCCGGAGGTGGTCCTCGATAAGGACGGAAAGGCGTCGATTCAGCTGGTGGAAATTCGGCCGCCATTCCGGGCCGAACCTTTCCGAGACGCCTATTTCCGCGTGGCACGCGGCGAGAAGTCGAGCCCCGGCTCGTTCCTGGTGACTTTTGAGGCCGGCTTCGGAAAGCCCGAGGGGCAGCGCGCCGAGGTCAATGCTTTGGCCGGGTTCAATTACCAGTTTTCTTCGAGCCTTGCGAAGACTTTCAGGCTGCAGCTGCTTTCGCCGACGGAGAGGGACTATTCTTTTGGGTACAGACAGCAAGTCACCAACTACTGGACGACTTTCCGGCTGGGCGCGGGCACCATGGTGTTCAACGGCGCCCAGGCGATCGACCGCACCGACCCGGCTGCGCCTTTCAGCGGCGAGTTCCGACAAGTGGCCTTCCCCAGGGCCTATTTCGATCTTGGCGACCGATTCCGCGCGGAAGCGGTGGCCGGCGGCTCGACGGGGCGTTCCGCGTTCGACCTGTCATCCGCGGGCGGCGTCTTCCGGGTTCGCCGCACTGGCGTCGTTGAACTCGGCGCCGCTGTGGACGGTTACAAATGGGACAACTTGAATGGCGCAAACGGTAATTTCAATGCCTACCTGGAAGCGCAACTTTATCTTTTCGACAATCGAATTCAATGGGGACGTATGCGTCCCCTCGGTCGCGGCTCATCCGCCGTTCCCACGCGGATCGGCCCCAGTTACACGCCGCTGACGCCCTTCAATATCGATCCGTCGTTTCAGTTCACCACCCTCGACAAACGCTGGACAGCCTTCCACGGCCTGAGCTGGTCGGCGCCGCCCTTGGTCACCGATCGGCCTGCCCGCGTGGTGGGCCTTGACCTGAGCACTTCGCGGGTTTCCCAACTGAGTTTCCCTGAGGCCCGGCAGGGCAGTAGCCCCTCCGCGGCCGAGATTACCGGGCACTCCGAGAAAAAGACGATGACCCTGGCCGACGGCCAGATTGCCGTCGTCGCCCGCGTCAGAAATCGAAGCTACCTGACCGTGCAGGGGCGGGTCTTCGAAGTGCCGAACATCAACTCCAGGCTGGCCGCCTGCCTCCGTTACACGTCACTTCCGGGGGGGCAGCCTGCGACTCTGGAGTGCGTCACCAGTTTCAAGTTGCCGCAGTTGCCTTCAAACTCCGGGCCTCGTGCTGATGATGTCGCATGGGAGCGAGGCAAGCGGTTCGAAGTGCCGGCCGGCATCGTTTACCTCGCCAAGGTCGGGTCGGGCAATTTCGCGGTGCTCCACCCGCGGGATGGCCGGGCGCCGCAGCGATTTGACATCACGCTCTGGCCCGAGCCGATGGTGCGGGACTACTTCAAGCTGATGCCGGCCCGCCCAGACAGCCCGAGAGCGGGACCAGCGCAGCCCACCGCTTCGCCTAGCGTTCGCTCAGACCCTGGTGCCGGCTCGCCCCTGCCCCGCGATGCCGGCCAGGCAGCGCCGACCAACCCGCCACCGCCGGCCCCTCCGAGGCCAAGGCAGCGGCCGGTGACCGTGCCGCCCGGGGCACCGCCGACCGGGTCTTCAAGCCCATTGCCCGAGGCACCGGTTGTTCCAGCGCCGGCGGCGACCCCCGTGCAGCCGGGTGCCGACGCGCGGACGCGCTCCGAGAGCCCGGGGCTCGCGCCGCTCAACAGCAGCATGCGGCAGGATGCGGCCCACGCGCTCGACGTCATGGATCGCATCGACCCGCTGCTGCGCCAACCGGACTTGCTGACCGAGACCGATCTCGGGATCTTGGCCGCGGGGGCCGCCGATCTGCAGGCCTTGCGGCCGCGCATCGCCCGGGCGTTTGAACAGCTCAAACAGGGCGGTTACTACGTCGGCGATGAACATCCGGTCGTTCGGCAACTGGACCGCTGGCTGGCGCGGATCAACGAGACACTCAGCCTGCCGGCGCCGGCGCCGGCGCCGGCGCCGGCGCCGGTGCCGGTGGAGCCTGCCGCGCCGCAACCGCCGGCCGGCATCCAGCCGCAGCCGGCACCGGCCGAGTTGCAGCCTCCTGCTTCGGCGCCTGCTCAGGTTGATCAACCCCCGGAATTGAGGCAGCCATCAGCGCCCCCCGAGGCTCGGGCGAATCATCCGGAGGGCTTGCCTGCCGCACCGATGCCGGCGGAGCAGCCTTTGACGACCCCTCCCACGGACATGGTGCCGCTCGCACCGGGAGACGGCCCCGACCTTTCGATCATCATCAACTCCGCCTTGCAAGCGGATCGGCAGTACAGCGTGTCGCGAGGTACCGTCCTGGTGGCCGAGCTGGACGGCGAGACCTACGCCGTATTCCTGCCGAACGATGGCACCCCGCTGCGGTTCCGCCTGACGGGCCTGGACGAGAACGAATTCCTCCGCCGGTTTGAGTAGCGCCGCTGAAGGGATTGCGGTTCAAGCGATCCGGGGAACTGTGCGTGCGGGGCGTTCAGCGCCTCAGCGCCTCAGCGCTGCCTCGCGGATCGCACCAAGCGTCGTGCGCGACGTGATCACGTCGGCCGGCAGCTTCAGGTGCAGCAGGGCCGGGCGGCCCTGGGCCTCGGCCGCCGCGATGCAGCGCTCGAGCGCTGCCACCGCATCGGCCGTGGTGGCGGCGAACTCGCCGTGCCAGCCATAGGCGCGCGCCAGCGCCGCGAAGTCGGGGTTGAAGAGCTCGGAGCCGCTCACGCGCGCCGGGTACTCGCGCTCCTGGTGCATGCGGATCGTGCCGTAGGTGCCGTTGTCGACCACGATGCTCAGCAGCCGCTTCGCGCCGTAGCCGGTGGCGGTGGCCAGCTCCTGGCCGTTCATCAGGAAGTCGCCGTCGCCGGCCAGGTTGACGACCCAGCGCTGCGGCTGCAGCAGGCTCGCCGCCACCGCCGCCGGCAGCCCGTAGCCCATGGCGCCGCTGGTCGGCGCCAGCTGCGTGCGCCCGTGGTGCTGCAGGCCCGGCAACACGCCGTAGCGGTGCAGCCAGCCGGCGAAGTTGCCGGCGCCGTTGGTGTAGACGGTGCTCTCGGGCAGCAGCCGCTGCAGCGTCTTGACCACCACCGCCAGGTCCATGGGCTCGGCGGGGGGCGCCTGGAGGTTGGCCTCGTAGTCGGCGCGCGCCGCCTCAGCGTGGGCGCGCCAGCGCAGTTCCGGCGGCGCCGTCAGTGCCTCCAGCGACTTGGCCGCCGCCGGCATCGCGGCCTGGATGGGCAGGTCGGCGGCGTACACGCGGCCCAGCTCCTCGGGGCCGGGGTGGATGTGCACCAGCGCCTGCGCCGGCCGCGGCGCGGCCAGCAGCGTGTAGCCGCCGGTGGTCATCTCGCCCAGGCGCACGCCCAGCGCGATCACCAGATCGGCCTCGCGGATGCGCGCCGCGAGCCGGGGGTTGATGCCGATGCCCACGTCGCCCGCGTACAGCGGGTGGCGGTTGTCGAAAGTGTCCTGGAAGCGCCAGCCGCAGGCCACGGGCAGCTGCCAGTTCTCGGCGAAGCGCTGCAGCGCCGCCGCCGCCTCGGCGTCCCAGCCCGGGCCGCCGGCGATGACGATGGGGCGTTCGGCCGCGACCAGCCGCGCGCGCAGTTCGCGCAGCGCCCCCGGCGCCGGCCAGGCCCGCACGGGTTCCACGCGGGGCAGCACGGGTGCGGCGGTGGGCGTGGTGAGCATGTCCTCGGGCAGCGCCAGCACCACCGGGCCCGGCCGGCCCTGCATCGCGGTGTGGAAGGCGCGCGCCACGTACTCGGGCAGGCGGTCGGCGCTGTCGACCTGCGCCGCCCACTTGGCCAGGCCCAGCGTGCCCGGGCCGAACATCTGGCGGTAGTCCAGTTCCTGGAAGGCCTCGCGGTCGCGCTGGTCGCTGGCCACCTGGCCCACGAACAGCACCATCGGGGTCGAGTCCTGGAACGCGGTGTGCACGCCGATGCTGGCGTTGGTGGCACCCGGGCCGCGCGTCACGAAACACACGCCCGGGCGCCCGGTGAGCTTGCCCTGGGCCTCGGCCATGAAGGCCGCGCCGCCTTCCTGCCGGCAGGCGACGAAGCGGATGCGCTGGCGGTGCTCGTGGAAGCCGTCGAGCACGGCGAGGTAGCTCTCGCCGGGCACGCCGAAGCAGGTGGTGACGCCTTGCTCGATCAGCGCCTGCACCAGCGCGTGGCCGGCCAGACGGGAGGGGGTGGACGGCGTGGACATGGGCGCGCACTGTATAGCGGCCCGGGGCCCGGGCGGGGCCAACGCCCGGGGTTCAGGCCGCGGCCGCTGCCGCGCGCGGGCCCCGCAGCCGCAGCGCCACCAGCGACGCCGAGCCCACGCCCATCAGCAGCGCCAGCGCCGAGCCCCCGAACACGCTGCCGGCGTGGCCGTGGTCCATGAGCCAGCCGAACACCGGCGCGGCCAGCGCGAAGCCCACGTCCAGGCCCGAGTACACCGTGCCGTACACGCGCCCGGTGGCCCCCGGCGGTGCCGCGCGCTTGATGAGCATGTCGCGCGAGGGCCCGGCCAGCCCCGTGCCGAAGCCGGCCAGGGCCGCCACGCCGGCGGCCAGCCAGGGCGGCAGCGCCCCGCTGGCCACCAGCAGCAGCAGCGCCGCACCGCTGGCCATGGCCACGCCGATGGTGAGCTCCAGCCGCTGCACCCGCGCCACCACGAAGCCCCCGATCACCATGCCGGCCGCGCCGCACAGCATGTAGCCGGTGACGACGAAGGCCGTGGCCGACAGCGGCAACCCGTACAGCGCCGCCAGCGCCGGGCTGGCGAAACTCTGGATCGCGGCCAACGCCGCCGTGCTCCAGAAGAAGAAGCCGAAGCACAGCCACACCGACGGCAGGCGCAGGAAGGCCATCGGGTGCTCGGCAGCGGCGGCGGCCGCCCCTGGGCGCGTCGCGTGGCCAGCGGTGGCGAGGCGGTCGTCGATGTCGTCGCGGCGCACGGCCAGCAGCACCAGCACCGCCAGCGCCCACAGCGCCGCCGCCAGGTAGGCGGCCCGCCATTGGCCCGAGAGCTCGGCCACGCCGATCAGCAGCACCGGTGCCACCGCCCAGCCTAGGTTGCCCGAGATGCCGTGCGCCGAGAACGCGTGGCCCAGCCGCGCCGGCGACACGCGCTTGTTGAGGATGGTGAAGTCGGCCGGGTGGAAGGGCGCGTTGCCCACGCCCGCCAGCACCGCCGCCAGCACCAGGCCGCCGTAGCCCTGCGCCGAGGCCGCCGCCAGCGCCGCGGCGACGAAGAAGCCCAGCGCCGCCAGCAGCACGGGCCGCGCGCCGACGCGGTCGACGAGGAAGCCGGACATCGCCTGCCCGACGCCACTGATGACGAAGAACACCGACACCAGCAACCCGAGTTCGGAGTAGCTGAGGGCGAACTCGCGCATGAACACCGGAAACAGCGGCGGCAGCAGCAAGTGGAAGAAGTGCGAGGTGGCGTGTGCCAGCCCCACGAGGCCGATCACCGTGAAGTCGGCGCGGGCGCCGGCCGGCGCCGCCGGCGGCTTGGAAGCGAGGGACGACATGCCCGCAGCCTAGCGACCGCTGCAGCGGCCGGGTTACGATAGACGGCCAAGTTCTGTCGAAATCGCGCCATGGCACGCCCCACATCCAGCCGTCCGGCACCGCAGCGCCCGCCGCGCCGTGGCCCGGGCGCGCGGCCACCGGTGCACGACCACGTGCCGGCCCCGGGGCCCGCCGACTTCGCGCCCACGGCCGCCCACCCGCTGCGCGTGCGCGCCCGGCGCATGACGGCAGCGTCGCGCATCGCGCCGCACCGCCACGCCTGGGCGCAGGTGGCCTGGTCGGCCACGGGCGTGCTGCGCGTCAGTGCCGGCAGCCACACCTACATCGTGCCGCCGTCGCGCGCGGTGTGGATTCCCAGCGGCGTCGAGCACGTGGTCACCGTGGTCGAGGACGCCGAGCTGCGCACGCTGTACCTGTGGCAGGCCGCCGGCGTTTGCGGCCCGGCCGGGCTGGGCGACGGCCGAGTCGACGATGGCCGTGACTGGCGGCAATGCCGCGTGCTGGAGGTCTCGCCGCTGCTGCGCGAGCTGGTCGAGCAGTTCGTGCAGCCGCCCGCCGACGCGGCACGCGAGGCCTGCCTGGCCGCCCTGGTGCAGGACGAGCTGGCGCGCGCCCGCCCGGTGCCGCTGGGCGTGGGCCTGCCCGCCGACAAGCGGCTGCGCGTGCTGTGCGAGGCCGTGCTGGACGACCCCGCGCGCCACGCCACGCTGGCCGACTGGGCCGCCGAGTGCGGCGCCAGCGTGCGCACCATCGCGCGCCTGTTCCGCCAGGAGCTCGGCACTACGTTCGCCGAGTGGCGCCAGCAGGTGCTGCTGGCCAAGGCACTGTCGATGGCCGCGCGCCGGCGGCCCATGGCGCACATCGCCGCCGAGCTGGGCTACGCCAGCGCCAGCGCCTTCTCGGCCATGGTGCGGCGCTCGGTGGGCGTGCCGCCGAGCCGCTTCTTCGCCTCGGCCTGAGTAGCCGTGAACGAATCCGTGGCTTGACGGCTGCCCCGCGCACCCCATATCTCTAACTCCGATGCCGAGGACGCCATGAGCGACGCCGTGCTGTTCGACTACACCCGCCAGGACGCCGCCGGCACCTGCAGCACCGAGCACGCCTGGGCTCGGGTGCCCGCGGCGCTGCCGCCGGCCGAGCGCGCCGCCGCCCGCGAACGCGCCGCCGCGCTGCTGCACGCCCGGGGGGCCGTGCTGGTGGCCCACTACTACGTCGACGGCGACCTGCAGGACCTGGCCCTGGCCACCGGCGGCATCGTGGCCGACTCTCTGGAGATGGCGCGCTTCGGGCGCGACCACCCCGCGCAGACGCTGGTGGTGGCCGGCGTGCGCTTCATGGGCGAGACGGCGAAGATCCTGAGCCCGCACAAGCGCGTGCTGATGCCCGACCTGGAGGCCACCTGCTCGCTCGACCTGGGCTGCCCGCCCGAGGCCTTCGCGGCCTTCTGCGACGCCCACCCCGACCGCGAAGTCGTGGTCTACGCCAACACCAGCGCCGCCGTGAAGGCGCGCGCCGACTGGATGGTGACGAGCTCCTGCGCGCTGGCCATCGTCGAGCACCTGAAGGCCCAAGGCCGGAAGATCCTGTGGGCGCCCGACCGCCACCTCGGCCGCTACATCCAGGAGCAGACGGGCGCCGACATGCTGCTGTGGAACGGCGCCTGCATCGTGCACGACGAGTTCAAGGGCCTTGAGCTCGAGCTGCTCATGGCCGAGCACCCCGGCGCGCAGGTGCTGGTGCACCCCGAGTCGCCCGCGCCCGTGGTGGCCCTGGCCGACGTGGTGGGCAGCACCTCGCAGCTGCTGAAGGCCGTGATCGAGGGATCGGCGCGCGAGTACATCGTGGCCACCGACAACGGCATCCTGCACCGCATGCGGCAGTTGGCCCCGGGCAAGACGCTGATCGAGGCCCCCACCGCCGGCCGCAGCGCCACGTGCAAGAGCTGCGCGCACTGCCCCTGGATGGCGATGAACGCGCTGCAGGGCGTGCTCGGCTGCCTGGAAGAGGGCCACGGCGAGATCCACCTGCCCGAGCCCGTGCGCGCCCGCGCCGCGGGCTGCATCGAGCGCATGCTCGACTTCGTCAAGGCCCACCCGGGAGCCCTGGCCACGCCGCAGCGCGGCGCCCCCGCCGGCGTGGTGCGGGGCATCGGCGCGGCCTGAGTGACGGAGGTCGCTTCAGGCCGGGCCCTGGCGGGCCGATAAGCCTGACTGGGCCCCGAAGCCTTAGCCGGGGGCAGGAACCGCCATGAGCGCCAACTTCACCACCGTTCGCAACCACAACGAACGCGCCGTCTTCGACACGGTGCGGCAACTGGCGCCGGAATACCCCGGGCTGGTCCACGACGCCGAACTGCTGGCCGACGTGGCCTGCGTGGCGCTGAACCGGCTGCCGCCGAGGTACATCCGGCACGAGGTCGACTTCGTCTTCTACCTGAGCGAGCGAGAGCGCAGCGAAAGCGACCGCCACCTCGCCGAGGCCGTGGAGTACGCCTTCGGCTTCGTCCAGGCCCGCACGGCGATGAAGGCCCGCGGCTGAGCGGGCCGCAGCGGCAAGCTCGTCCGCCCCACGCGATGCCGCGCGGCGTCGCGCTCAACGGCTGCGCGCCGGCCTCGTCAGCACGGTCGGGAAGCTTACCGGCAGCGTCTGCGGGAAGTCGCGGCTGTAGTGCAGGCCGCGGCTCTCGTGGCGGCGCAGCGCGCTGCGCACGATCAGCTCGGCGCACACCACCAGGTTGCGCAGCTCCAGCAGGTCGCGGTTGACGCGGAAGTTGGCGTAGTAGTCGTCGATCTCGCCGCGCAGCAGCTTGATGCGGTGCAGCGCGCGCTCCAGCCGCTTGGTGGTGCGCACGATACCGACGTAGTTCCACATCAGCAGCCGCAACTCGTCCCAGTTGTGCGCGATCACCACCTGCTCGTCGGCGTCCTCGACCTGGCTCTCGTCCCAGGGCGGGGGCTCGGGCGCGACGGCCGCGGGCAGCCGCGCGATCGCCTCGGCGCAGCTGCGGCCCAGCACCACGCACTCCAGCAGCGAGTTGCTGGCCAGGCGGTTGGCGCCGTGCAGGCCGGTGTAGGTGGTCTCGCCCACGGCGAACAGGCGCGGCAGGTCGGTGCGGCCGTCGAGATCGGTGACGACGCCACCACAGGTGTAGTGCGCGGCCGGCACCACGGGGATGGGCTGGCGCGCGATGTCGATGCCCAGCTGGCCGCAGCGCGCGTGGATCGTGGGGAAGTGCTCCTTCAGGAAGGTCTCGCCCTTGGCCGCGACGATGGGCCGCGCGTCCAGCCACACGTGGTCGAGGCCGTGCTTCTTCATCTCGAAGTCGATGGCGCGGGCCACGATGTCGCGCGGCGCGAGCTCGGCACGCTCGTCGTGCGCCTGCATGAAGCGCCGGCCCCCGGGGTCGCCCGGGCCGGTGGACGGCAGCGTGAGCACCGCGCCCTCGCCGCGCAGGGCCTCGGTGATGAGGAAGCTGCGCTCCTGGGGGTGGTACAGGCAGGTCGGGTGGAACTGAATGAACTCCATGTTCGCCACCCGGCAGCCCGCGCGCCAGGCCATGGCGATGCCGTCGCCGGTGGCGGTGTCGGGGTTGCTGGTGTAGCGGTAGACCTTGCCGACACCGCCCGTGGCCAGCACCACCGCGTCGGCGGCCAGCGTCTCGACGCGGCCGCGGTCCATGTCGAGGGCGTAGACGCCGTGGCAGCGCGGCACGCCGCCCGCCGGGCCCAGGTGGCGGCCGGTGATCAGGTCCACCGCCACCCAGCGCTCGCGCAGCACGATGTTCGGGTGGGCGCGGGCGCGAGCCAGCAAGGCGTCGTGGATCGCACGGCCGGTGGCGTCGGCGGCGTGGGCAATGCGCCGCACCGCGTGGCCGCCCTCGCGCGTGAGGTGCAGGCCCAGCGGGCCCGTGGGATCGGCCGAGAAGCCCACCCCCTGCTCCACCAGCCACCGCACGGCCGCCGCGCTGTGCTCGGCCATGAACCGCGCGGCGTGCTCGTCGACGATGCCGGCGCCAGCCTCCTGCGTGTCGCGGACGTGGCTCTCCACGCTGTCGTCGGCGCCCAGCACGCCGACGATGCCGCCCTGCGCCCAGGCGGTGGCGCTCTCGTCGAGGTCGCGCTTGGCCAGCACCACTACGGGCCGCGAACGAGCCAGTTCCAGGGCCACCGTCAGGCCGGCCAGGCCGGCCCCCACCACGACCACCGGCCGCAAGGAATGTGTATCGCTCATCGGCCTTCGCCCCGCTTCTGCACAACCCATTCTAGGGAGTGGGGCGCACACCGAAGCCCCGCGAACGGCCTCCGCCCGCCTATCATCCCGAGTCGATTCGAACACGACACAGCAGAGACCCCGGATGCCCGCCCCGCGCGAACCCGATCACTGGCCCGACACGCAACGCGTCCTGCCCGGCCGCCCCTCACGCGACGACCTCCTGGCACCGGCCACGCAAATCGTGCGCGACAGCGAGGCCTACCTGGGCGAGGCCGCGGGCGACGTCGGCCGCCGCGTCTCTGACGACCAGGTCGAATTGTTCGTGGGCGGCGATGCCGCCAAGTCGCTTCAGGCCGAGTTCCAGCGCCTAGGGCCCGAGTTCATCGCTCTGCACGACGTGGGTCTGGCGGCCTCGGTGCGCCTGCTCAACAGCATGGTGGGGCCGGCGGGTGCGCGCGTGCAGCGGCTGTCCATCCGCCGGCAGGGCCAGGGCGTGGCGCTGGCGGTGGTGCCGTTCGTGGAGGTCAAGCTGGCCGACGGCAGCCCGGTGCGCGTCTACAGCACCGAGGCTCAGGCCGACAGCTCCACCCGGGCGGCGCTGGCGCGGGTGCTGCTGGGCTACAGCCGCCTGGGCGTGCTGATGGTGGGCGCACTGCCCCCGCACGCGTTGACCGACCAGCTCGCACCGCTGCACCAGGCCATGCAGGGCAGCCACTGGCCCAACCGCGACCTGCTGCTGGTGCCGCTGGGCTCCAGCATCGGGCTGGCCGCGCCCAGCGCCCAACTCGCGCACCAGACGCCCGTGGCCGTGCACGTGGCGCCGCACGCCTCCAAGCCCAAGCACGTGTGGACCTTCGTCGGCGGCGCCTGGAACCGCCTGCACGGCATGCCAGACGGCGAGCGCGCGCTGCCGACCGAACTGTCGCGGGCGGTGCCGAGGCCTCCGGTGCCAACCCCCGAGGCCATGACCGAGCCGATGCCGCTGGACTCGCTGCGACCGTTGCTGCCGCTGCGGACTGAGGCCACGGCGCCAGAGGCGCCGAGGACACCGAAGGCACAGACACTCCCGAGTGCGCCGAAGGCGGGCGCCCAGCCGAAGGCGGCAACGGCACCCACGGCACGGACAACACCGACAACACCGACAACACCGACAACACCGACGACACCGACGACACCGAGGGTCTCGAGGGTGGCGTCGGCACCGGCTGGGCCGGCGGCCGTCACGGCGTTCGCGGCCCCCACGACCCTCACGCCCATGCCGGTGCCCGGCGCGTCGGGCTGGGCGGCTTACGCCCAGAACTGTGCACTCGTCAAGGGCGTCCAGGCCTGCTGCGTGTTCGACCTGCACTCGATGGCAGTGATGGCGTCGTCGGGTGACGCACCGGCGCCCGAGCGGCTCGCGCGCCAGGGCGCGGCGCTCTTGGCCGCGATGCTGGACGCCTCACGGGCGCTGGGCCTGGGATCGTCGCAACCCGAGGCCGCCATCAGCACTGCCCACCACCACCTGCTGCTGCGGCCGGTGCCGCGCCACCCGGGCGTGGCTTTGCACGTCGTGCTGCAAGCCCACGGCAGCAACCTGACGCTGGCACGCCTTCAGATCGATCGCATCGACGTGCCCGACTGACGCAGGCTCGGCAGCGTCCGCGGCCCCAACCCTTGCCACGGCCAGATCAGGGTGCTGTTGCACGTGCGGTGGGCCGTCCGAGCACCCGCGCTAGAGCATGCAAGGACCCTGCGCCAGGGGGGTGGGCGGCGATCTCCGAAACCCGCGCGGCCAGGTCGTTGGGGTGCATGGGCTTGCCGATCAGGTAGCCTTGGATTTGGTCAACGCCGAGCTCCGCCAGGCAGGTCAGCTGCTCGGCCGTCTCGACGCCTTCGGCGACGATGCGCATGCCCAGGCTGTGCCCCAGCATGCTCATGGCGCGCACGATCGACAGGTCGGACGGTTGGCCCGGCAAGTCCTTGACGAAGGAACGGTCGATCTTGATCTCGTCGAGCCTGAACTGCCGCAGGTAGTTCATCGACGAATAGCCGGTGCCGAAGTCGTCGATGGACAGCTGCACGCCCTGGTCGCGGAACTGCTGCAGCTGCGCGTTCACCTCGGGGCTGGCGTCGATCAGCACGCCCTCCGTCAACTCCAGCACCAGCGCGCCGCGCATGCGGGGGTGCCGCTCCAGCAGCCCGGCCACCAGCGCCGGCAGCTGGCCCGAGGCCAGCTGCTGGGCCGACACGTTGACGGCCACCTTCAGCGACTCCAACCCTTGCCGCATCCAGCGCTCGCCCTGTTCGCAGGCCTCCTGCAGCGCCCAGGCGCCCATCGGCACGATGAGGCCCGTCTCCTCGGCGATGGGGATGAAGCGGTCCGGGAACACCGGGCCCAGCTCAGTCTGCTGCCAGCGCATCAGCGCCTCGACACCGACGATGCGGCGTTGCAGCGGGTCGTACTTGGGCTGGTACACCAGGCGAAGCTCGCGCCGCTCCACCGCATGGTGCAGCGCGGCCTCGAGCTTGAGCCGCTCCATCGCCGCCTGGTTGCGTTGGCGCGAGCCGAAGCGGTAGGTGTTGCGGCCGCTGGCGCAGGCCAGCGCCGCCGCCGTCGCGGCGATCGCGAGCAGGTCCTCGGGGGTCTGGGCGTCGTCGGGCGCCAGCGCGATGCCGACGCTGGGCGAGACGCCGATGCGGTCGTCGCCGATTCGAAACGGCTCGGCCAGGGACTGCAGCAGCCGCCGCGCGACACCCACGCACACCTCCGGGTCCTCCAGGCCCGGCAGCAGCACGAGGAATTCGTCGCCCTCCAGCCGGCACAGCAGCGAGGTCTCGCGCCGAGAGGCTCTCTCGCCGTCGTCGTCGCGCCGGGTGCGGCTGCGCAGCCGCTGCGCAGCGGCGCGCAGCAGTTCGTCGCCCGCGCTCTGGCCCAGGGTGCCCTGCAGCTGCTGCAGCCGGTCCAGCCTTACGTGCAGCAGGCCGGTCTTGCGGCCGCCGGCCTGTGCAAGGGTGTTGCGCAGGCGCTCCATGAGCACGCGCCGGTTGGGCAGGCCGGTCACGGGGTCGCTGTTGGCCAGCCGGTCCTGGTAGACCTTCAGCACCAGGCTGTTGCGAACGCGCAGCACCAGTTCGCTGGGGTCCACCGGCTTGGCCAGGAACTCGGTGGCGCCGATGGACAGCGCCTTCAGCTTGGTGTCGGGGTCGCTGGCCGCCGTCAGCACGATCACCGGCGTGTAGCGCAGCTGCTCGTCTTGCCGCATCGCCTGCAGGATCTCGAAGCCCGACACCCCCGGCATGACGAGGTCGAGCAGCACCAGCGCCGGGTTCAGCTCGCGCACCTTCTCCAGCGCCACCGTGGCGTCGTTGATGCCGACGCAGTGGCGGTAGCCCGCGTCCTCCAGGTAGGTGCCGATGACCTCGGTGAGCATGGGCTCGTCGTCGATCATCATCACGGTGAGATCGGCCAGCGACACCGCCCCATCGGCGCCGTCCTGGCCGCCTGCAGCCGCCATCGGGGCCGGATCCGGCGGCGCGGGTGTCGTCAGCGCGGCAAGGGCGGCGGCGTTGGCCGACAGGTCCATGGCGTGGTTCTCCGAAAGTCCGGCGACTCGTCGTGCCGGGGGATCAGGTGGTCCGGGCGGGTGCCCGATCCGGCACGGGCGGCGACTCCAGGCGAGCGCCCAGCCCGCGCAGGCGCTCCAGGCACTGCGCGGCCAGCGCGCCGTCGGCGGCCTTGGCGGCGGCCTCCAGGTCGCGCGCCGGGTCGAACAGGGCATCAAAGCCCACGCTGCCCCCTGCGCCCTTCAGCCAATGCGCGAGCGTGCCCAGCGCATCCAGCCGCCCTTCGTCGAGGGCCGCCTGCATCTCATCGAGCTTGCCGGGCAGCTTGGCGCAGAAGTCGGCGGCCACGCGCGCCAGGCGCGGGTGCGCAGCCAGGCGCGACCGGATCGGCGCGGCCGCAGCCGCCTTGCGGGCGCCGTCCAGCACCCGCTCGGCCTCGAGGGCGGCCTCGGCACGCGGGGCTGCGGGCGCGGCCTCCTGACGCGTGCCGCCCAGCAACCCGGCCAGCCGGGCTAGCAGGCGGTCGATGTCGATCGGCTTGGTCTCGTAGGCCGTGAAGCCGCCGTCCTCGAGCTCGCGCTCGAAGCCCTTCATCGCGTTGGCCGTCAGCGCGATCACCGGCTTGTCGAAGCCGCGCTGGCGCAGCGTGCGCGTGGCGGTGACGCCGTCCATCACCGGCATCTGGATGTCCATCAGCACCAGGTCCGGGTCGTGCTCGGCGGCGCGCTCCAGGCCAATGGCGCCGTTCTCGGCCTCGACCATGTCCAGGCCGGCGTCGCCCAGCACCACGCGCAGCAGTTCGCGGTTCTCGCGGCCGTCGTCCACGACCAGCACGCGCCGCCGCGGGAACACCCAGGCGGCCTGCTCGCCCGCGGGTGCCTGACTCTGCTCGCGCCGGGCCTCCAGCGCCTCCACCGACAGCCACTGCGCACCCTCGAGCGGGCCGGCATCGATGCTGACGTGGAAGACGCTGCCCCGACCGGGCTCGCTCGTGGCGTGCACGTCGCCGCCAAGGGCGCGGGCGAAGCGCCGGCTGATCGTCAGGCCCAGGCCCGTGCCGCCGTAGTTGCGCGTGGTCGAGGCCTCGGCCTGCACGAAGGGCTCGAAGATCGATTCCAGCCGGTCGGCCGGGATGCCGATGCCGCTGTCGGCCACGTCGATCTGCATCCGCGTGCTGCTGGGGCTCGGATCCATGCGCAGGCTGATGCGCACCTCGCCCTGGGCGGTGAACTTGATGGCGTTACCCACGAGGTTGGTGACCACCTGGCGCAGCCGGTGCGGGTCGGTCAGCGCCTGCTCGGGCAGCGGGCCGTCGAAGCACACGCGCAGGCCGACGCCCTTCTCCTGCGCCTTGACCGTCATGATGCGGGCGACGTCGAGCACGACCTGGTGCACCTCGCAGGGCAGGCGCTCCACCTCCAGGCGCCCGGCCTCGACCTTGCTGAGGTCGAGGATGTCGTTGATGAGCTCGAGCAGGTGCCGGCCACTGCCGTGGATGATGTCCAGGTACTTCTGCGCGTCGGCCGCACCCTGCGGGCCGGCGCGGCGCAGGATGTCGGTGAAGCCGAGGATGGCGTTCATCGGCGTGCGGATCTCGTGGCTCATGTTGGCCAGGAAATCGCTCTTGGCGCGGCTGGCGTCCTGCGCCGCGTCGCGCGCCGCGCGCAGCTGGATCTCCTTTTCCTCCAGCTCGGTGACGTCGTCGAAGCTGACCAGCACGCCCGCCGGCTTGGCGCCGCCCTGGATCGGCGAGCAGTTGACCATGAAGGTCCGTGGCTTGCCGTTGGCGGCACGCATGTACATCACCTGGCCCAAGTGCGCCTGGCCGTCCTGCAGCGCGAGCAGCCAGGGCAGCGTCGCCGACCCGGGCAAGGGCTCCATCGCGCCACGCTGCGGCGGCTCAGCCCCTGATGCAGCCGCGGCCGGCCGCACCCAGGGCAGCTCGGCCGCGCTGCGGCCGATGAGCGAATCGGCCGACAGGCCCGAGACGTCGGCCAGGGCCCGGTTGGCCAGCACCATGCGGCCGTCGATGTCCACCACCATCAGCCCGTCGGCCAGCGTGTCGAACGCCGTGCGCACGCGCGAAGGGATGGTGTTCGACGGGTCGAGGTGGCGCAGCATCCGCGTCAGGTAGGCGCGAAACGCCATCGAACACGTGATGGCGACGAACAGCACGAAGGGCGTGGCCGGCGGCAGCCAGGGCGCGTGTTGCGCCAGCCACGAGCTCGGCTCGAAGTGGAACTCCACGTGGCCCCACGCCGCGCCGCCGCCCAGCATGGGCACCACGAGCCGGGTGTCGGTGGACTCGTTGCTGGCATCCTGAGGCCCCGGCGCGCCGACGGCGAGCACGAAGCGGCCATCCGCGCTGCGCACGCGGACGCCACGCAGGGCGGCGTTGCGCTGCGTCACCGCGCCCAGGTAGCGAGCCAGACCCTGGGCATCGCCCGCGTTGGCCAGCATCGACGCCGTGAGCGCCGTGGTCTCGGCCAGGGCGACGCGCCCGTCGCGCACCGCCTTGCGGCCGTCGGGCAGCACGCCGCCGAGATCGGCCACCAGCAGCGCGCAGACGACGATGGTCGTCAGCCCGAAGGCCAGCAGCGTGCGCGACGACAGGCTGGCGGTCAGCTGCCGCAGGCGCCGCCGCAGGATGTCGAACAGCTGCCTCACGTCCGGGCCTCCACAGCGGGCTCCGCGGCCGCAGCGGGCAAAGGCGGCTTGGCCGCGGGCGGCGGCGTACGCGGCTGGGCAGCGCCGCCGCTGCCGGCACCGAACATCCCCTCCACCTCGTCGTCATCCGGCGTGCCCATGTCGTCGTTGTCGGCACCCGGGTCCGGGCCTTGAGCGTTGGGGCTGCGGCCGCCGCCGGGGCGTTGCTTGGACAACACCGGCAGCGGATCGACCATCGCCCAGGCCGGAATCGCCGAGGCCAGGCTGGCCAGCAGCGCCCCGCCCCGGGCCAGCCAGAGCACGTAGCCGACGGAGAAGCCCGTGCTGACGACCACGCTGCTGGCGACCACGCCCTGCTCGACGACGGCTTCTTCCTGCGTGTCCTCCCGCAGTTGCCGGAAGGAGTTGTCGACACGCTGGCTGGCGCTGCCGTCGCCTGACGAGGACGACCCCAGGCCGAGGGCCGAGTCGAAGGCTCCGCGTTCGAGACCCAGTTGGCCGATAGGGGCCCAAGACAGGCTGGGCTGCACCGGCGCCGGGGCCGCCAGCGAGCCGCCGAAGCCGCTGCCACCGACCCAGCGCCCCAGGGCGGCGACCGTGGCCGCACCGGGGTTGGTGCCGGGGCTGTCGACGCGGGCCGGCGCCTGGCCTGCGGGTGCGGCGGGGCCGCCGGCGGCGGCTGGGGCGTTCGGTGCCACGGCAACCCCGGACACCGGGGCGACCCCGGCGGCACCGGCGGGCGCGGGCGTGGACGGGGCATCCGCGGACGGCGCCTGCGCAGTCGCGGCGGTCGGTGCGGCAGCGGCCGGCGGGCTCTCGGACGTCGCCGGGTCGCGCACTGCCGCCGGAGCACGGCTGGCCGCGGAACTCGGGGTGCTGGAGGGCGCGGACACGGGCGCCGCGCTGGGCGCCGCCGTCGCGGACGGCCGATTGTCCGGACGGCTGCCCGAGCTTGGCGAGGCGGATGCCGGATCGGGGGGCGACGGTGCCGGCGCCGGCATGGCGACGACCGGGGGCAGGGCCTCCGCGGCAGCCGGCGGCAAGGGCGCAGGGACCGGCGCCGGCGGGGGCGCCCGGAACACCGGGGCGGCGACCGGGGGCGCGGCGGGCGCCGAGGGCACGAAGGGCAGCGCGGCGACGTCGATCCTGAAGCCATCTGCGGCGAACAGCCCGGCACGGTCCGTGGCCGTGACCCTGAGGTCGAGCGGGCCGGCATCCAGCCCCTGCGGCGCACCCCTGAAGCTCATCGTGGTTGCGTCGAAGCGGAGCCAGGCCGGCAGCGGCGTGCCGTCGGCCCGGGTTGCCGAGACGGTCAGCGTGTCGCCCACGTCGACGTCGGCGAAGGTGTTCGCCAGCAGCGTGAAACTGAAGACGCTGTCCTCGGTCGCGGCCTGGTCGGCGATCGGCAGCGCCAGCGTCGGCGCGTCGTTGGCGTTGGCCACCGTCAGCGTGAAGCTGCCGCTGGCCTGCGCGCCCGCGCTGTCGGTGGCGGTCACCCTGATGTCGATCGCGCCCACGTCGCCGTTGGCCGGCGTGCCGCTGAAGGTGCGGGTGGCGGCATTGAAAGCAAGCCAGGCCGGCAGCGCCGTGCCATCGGCCCGGGTCGCGACGTAGGCGAGCATGTCGCCCACGTCGACATCGGCAAAGGTGTTCGCCGGCAGCGTGAAGCTGAAGAGGCTGTCCTCGGTGGCCGACTGGTTGCCGATCGCCTCGGCCAGCGTCGGCGCGTCGTTGGCATTGGCCACCGTCAGCATGAAGCTGCCGCTGGCCTGGGCGCCCGCGCTGTCGGTGACCGTCACCTTGATGGCAATCGCGCCCACGTCGACGTTGGCCGGCGTGCCGCTGAAGGTGCGGGTGGCGGCGTTGAAAGACAGCCAGCCCGGCAGCGCCGTGCCGTCGGCCTTCGTGGCGGCGTAGGCGAGCGTGTCGCCCGCGTCGACATCGGCGAAGGTGTTCGCCGGCAGCGTGAAGCTGAAGAGGCTGTCCTCGGTCGCGGCCTGGCTGGCGATCGGCAGCGCCAGCGTCGGCGTGTCGTTGGCGTTGGCCACCGTGAGCGTGAAGCTGCCGCTGGCCTGGGCGCTCGACGCATCGGTGGCGGTCACCTCGATGACGATCGCGCCCACGTCGCCGTTGGCCGGCGTGCCGCTGAAGGTCCGCGTGGCGGCATCGAAGTTCAGCCAGGTCGGCAGCGCCGTGCCATCGGCCCGGGTCGCGGCGTAGGTGAGCGTGTCGCCCCCGTCGACATCGGCGAAGGTGTTCGCCGGCAGCGTGAAGCTGAAGAGGCTGTCCTCGGTCGCGGCCTGGTCGGCGATCGGCAGCGCCAGCGTCGGCGTGTCGTTGGCGTTGGCCACCGTCAGCATGAAGTTGCCGCTGGCCTGCGCGCCCGCGAGGTCGGTGACCGTCACCTTGATGGCGATCGCGCCCACGTCGCCGTTGGCCGGCATGCCGCTGAAGGTGCGGGTGGCGGCATTGAAGGACAGCCAGCCCGGCAGCGCCGTGCCGTCGGCCTTCGTGGCGGCGTAGAGCAGCGTGTCTCCGACGTCGGCGTCGGCGAAGGTGTTCGCGGGCAGCGTGAAGCTGTAGACGCTGTCCTCCGTCGCGGCCTGGTCGGCGATCGGCAGCGCCAGCGTCGGCGCGTCGTTGGCGTTGGCCACCGTTAGCGCGAAGCTGCCGCTGGCCTGCGCGCCCGCGAGGTCGGTGACCGTCACCTTGATGGCGATCGCGCCCACGTCGCCGTTGGCCGGCGTGCCGCTGAAGGTGCGGGTGGCGGCGTTGAAAGACAGCCAGCCCGGCAGCGCCGTGCCGTCGGCCTTCGTGGCGGCGTAGAGCAGCGTGTCTCCGACGTCGGCGTCGGCGAAGGTGTTCGCCGGCAGCGTGAAGGCGAAAGCGCTGTCCTCGGTCGCGGCCTGGTCGGCGATCGGCAGCGCCAGCGTCGGCGCGTCGTTGACCGGGGTGACCTGGGTGCCCAGCGGCACCAGTCCGTCCGACCAGATGCCGGTCTCGCCGAGCGCGAGCGTGAGGTCGACCGACAGGCCCGGGGCCAGAGAGCCCTGCGACCCATCGGCCAGCCGCGCGATCAGCTCACCCGGCGTGCCGTTCCAGTCCGCAGCCGGCACGAAGCGCAGGCGGTACGAGGCCGGCAGGACCAGCGCGGACGCATCGGACAGGTCCGATGTCGCCATCGCCGTCCAGCCCGTGGCACCGTCGGCCGAGTACTGCCACTCGCCCTGCGCCGACGTGGCGGCGTTGCCGACGATGGCCACGCCGGCCAGTCCGGTGGCCAGCGCGCCGTCGCTGGCGTCGCTGTAGGCGCTGCCGAACAGCGTTGCCACCGTCTCCCCCGACCCCAAGACGCCGTCCTCGTCGATGGCGGGCAGCGCGGCGGCGCCCGAAGCCTCGGGCCGGTCGTTCACCGGGTTGACGGTGAGCGTGAAGCTGGTGGACGTGCTGCCCGACCCGTCGCTGGCCGTGAGCGTGATCGTCGAACTGCCGAAGCCGTTGCCCGCCAGCCAGATGAGCAGCTCCCGGCTGGCGCCGCTGCCAGCGTGCGTGAATTGCGAGACCAGCGGCCCGTTGCTGCTGCTGGCCGACAGCACGACATCGCCGAGCGGCGTGTCGACGTCGGCCAGCGTCACCGGCACCAGCAGGGTGTGAGCGGCGTCCTCGTCGACGGTCAGGTCGGGGATGGCGACGATGGTCGGCGCGTCGTTGACCGCCTGGACCTCGACGCTGATGGCTCGGGTCGAGCTCGCCTGCTTCCCGTCGGTGACCTGCCAGTGCACGACTCGAATCGCGCCGTCGGCCGTGGGGGCGTCGCCCGTGTTGTGGAACGTCACGCTGCGCAGCGCGGCCTCGTAGGCTGCGACCGTCGCGACCCCGCTCAAGCTCAGCACGCCGGTCGACTCGTCGTAGAAGGCGGAGATCCCGCCGCCGGGTGTAGCGGCTAGAACGTCCATGCCCACCTGACGGCCGCTGTCGATCCAGACCTGTGCGCCGGTGAGATGGGTGTCATCGACATCGCTGACGGTGAATGCCGGATCGATGACGACGGGCGCGGCGTTCTCGACGTACAGACGCGAGCCGCCGCTGTTCTGGATCAGCGGCGCGTCGTTGACGGCATTGACGGTGATGGCCAAGTCCTCGGTGAGGATGTTGACACCGCCGTTGGCCGTACCGCCATCGTCGACCACGGTCCAGGTGAGGTTGGCGCTGCCATGGGCATCGGCAATGGTTCTGTAGGTGAGGCCGCGCAGCGCTTCCAGTGAGATCGGGGTGTTGGCCGTGATCTGGCTGGCGCCGTCCCAGACGGTGATGAAAGAGGGGATGGCCGTGATCGTGTAGCTGAGCGTCTGGGAGGCTTCGTCGGAGCCGCCGCCCGGTCCGTAGCCGAGGGCGGACAGACCGAGGGAAACGGCCGCGCTGTTGGCGGAATCCTCCTGGACATTGATCGGGCTCAGGGAACCAGCGGTGCGGACCGGTGCGTCGTTGACGGCGTTGATCGAGGTGGAGAGGGCAACGGTGTTCGCTGAGTAGGCGGTGGTGCCGCCGGAGGTGGAGGCGTTGAGGGTGGCGCCGTTGCCGGGGGCGGCCATCGAGCTGTCAACCAGCCGGGCCGTGAGGGTGCCGGGGGTGCCGTTGTAGTGGGCAGCCGGCAGGAAGCGCACGCTGGTGGCCGCCGTGAGGAAGAGGCTGGTGCTGTCGCCGAGGCCGGTGGCGATGTTGGTCCACGTGCCGGCGTTGTTCCATTGCCAGGTGCCCTGATCAGCGGTGGCCGCATTGGCGGTGATGGCCACACCGAGCAGGGTGTTGGCCGATGAACCACCGATGACAGCGTCGGCCGTGTCAGAGAAGGTGCCGCCGAACAAGGCGGTGACGGTGGCACCGCTGGGATTGGTGGTGTCCTCGTTGACCGCGGAGAGAGTCGCGGCGCCTGTCGCGATCGGCGCGTCGTTGACGGCGGTGATCGAGGTGCCGATCGTCGCGGTGGCGCTGGAGATGGCGGTGCTGCCACCGGTGCTTGTGGTGTTGACGGTGACCCTGGATTCACTGCCGACGGTGCTGGAGAAGCCGGCGGCGTAGGTGTCGTCGAGGGCGCGGATCGACAGTCCGGGCGGCACGCCGTTGAAGTTGGCCACCGGCACGAACCGCACCCGGGTGGCGGCTGAAAGCGCCAGCGCGTTGCTGCCGTCGCCGACGCTGCCGATGTCAAACCAGTTGGTGCCGCCGTTGGTGGAGTACTGCCAGGTGCCCTGGCTGGCGCTGTTGGCGCTGTTGGCAACGACTGCGTAGCCAGCCACGCTGCTGCCGCTGTCCACATCGGTGGCACCGATGCCGAGCAAGGACAGGGCTGCACCAGCGGGAGAGGTGGTGTCCTCGGCAACGGCCGTCAGGGTGCCGCCGTCGCTGAGCACCGGGGCGTCGTTGACGCTGGAGACAACGATCTGGGCAGAACTGGTGTTGGTGGAGTAGGCGCTGGTGGCGCCGCCGCTGCCGGGATTGGCGTAGCGGGCAGTGCTCAGCGAGGAGGCGGTGCCGGAGGTCTGATCCCAGGCCCGGAAGGAGAAGGAGGCGGTCTCGCCGTTCTTGCTATCGGGGACATAGCGCAACTGTGTGTTCGCGGTGATCAGCAGGGCATTGGTGCTGGAGACGCTGCCGAAAGGGGTCCAGGTGCTGCCATTGGTGGAGAACTGCCAGGTGCCGAGACCCGTGGTGCCGGTGATGGCGAGACCGCTGAGGGGGGCGGCGTCGATATCAGCCCAATTGACAGCGGTGAGGATCACAGAAGCGAGAACAGCAGAGGAGGTGGTGTCCTCGTTGGTGGTGGGAAGGCTGTAGAGCGCGCCGTTGGTGATCGTCGGCGCGTCGTTGACCGGCGTGACGTTGAAGGTCAGCGTGTTGGCGATCGGGTCCAGATCCACCCCGCCGTTGGCGGTGCCGCCGTTGTCGCGCACCTGGAACGTGAAGCTGGCGTAGCCGGTGCCGTTGGCGTTGGGCTCCGGCGTGAACCTCAACTGCCCGATGTTCGCCACGCTCACTTCCTGGCCGACCCCAACCGCGACACCGTTCAGCGTGAGGCTGCCCGCCAGCGGCAGGCTGGCGATGACGACGCCAAACAGCGTGTTGCCGTCGATGTCGGTGAAGCCGAAGTTCGCTGCGCTCAGCGCAAGCGTCGAGTCCTCCTGCACCGAGAGCGGGGCGTTCGTGCCGGCCGGCGCGTCGTTGACGGCCGTGATCGTCAGCGAGGAGTTCTGGATGAGGCTTGCACTCACCGGGTCCTCGACAAACCACCGCAGGGACCGGGTCGCGCTGACCTGCGTCGGATGGTCGCTGGTGCTGCTGAAGGCCACCGTGCGCAGGGTGGCCTGATAGTCGGCGACACTGGCGCTGCCGATTAGGGTGAGCAGGCCGGTTGCCGCGTCGAAGCTTGCCGAAATGCCCGCAGCAGGCGTCACCGTCAAGCGATCGGCGGCGTGGCGTCCACTGGTGATCTCCACCACGGCCCGCGTCAGGTTGGCGTCGTCCTCATCGCTCAGGACCAGGGCCGGCTCAAGGGCCAGAGCCGCGGCATTTTCGACGTAGTTCGGGTTGGAGCCGCTCAGCTGCAGCACGGGCTTGCTGTTCGCCACGAAATCCACCTGGAAGTTCGCGCCCGCAGTCAGCGATCCGCCCTGGCCTGAATTCCCCAGATCGTTGACCTCGACCGTGACGGACACCAGCCCGGTGAAGCCGGCCGCAGGCTGCAGACTCAAGCTCTGCAGAGCGGCATTCAGGTTGGCGAGCGTGCCGGAGAAGGTGGCGGTGGGGTCATCTGAGCCATCCCCGACGGTGAAGGTCAGGCCGCTGACGGAGCCGACATCGAAGAGTGCGCCGTCTGAAGCCGTGATGGACACACGCAGAGCGGAGCCCCCGGCGTCGATGTCCGCCACTTCGATGCGGTTCAGGATGCTGGTGAATTGCGTGGGCTGGTCCTGGTGACCGCCCAAGACGCCCGTGGGCGCCACGATCGTCGGCGCGTCGTTGACCGACGCGATGTTGACCGTGCTGGTGACTGAGGCCGACAGGCTGCCGTCGGACACCGCGGTGGTCAGCGTGCGCGTGCCGTTGGCATTGAACGCACCGGTGTAGGTGATGCTGCCCGCGGTGGTGAAGTAGGCGTTGAGGTCGGCCGTCGTGCCCGAGAACGTGCGCGCGGCGCCCGTGCCGCCCACCGTGATCCCGGTGCCGGCATTGCCAGTGATCGTGCCGTTGGCAATGGAAAGCGTGACGGTGAGGTTGCTGCTGTCCACGTCGGCAAAGGGCGTGCCGGTGTACAGGAGGTTGCCGGCGGTGTCCTCGGTGAAGGAAAGACTCGCCGGCGCGGTAACGGTGGGCGCGTCGTTGACCGCCGCGATGGTGACCGTGCTGGTGGCCGAGGCCGACAGGCTGCCGTCGGACACCGCGGTGGTCAGCGTGCGCGTGCCGTTGGCATTGAACGCACCGGTGTAGGTGATGCTGCCCGCGGTGGTGAAGTAGGCGTTGAGGTTGGCCGTCGTGCCCGAGAACGTGCGCGCGGTGCCCGTGCCGCCCACCGTGATCCCGGTGCCGGCATTGCCGGTGATGGTGCCGTCGGCGATGGAAAGCGTGACGGTGAGGCTGCTGCTGTCCACGTCGGCAAAGGGCGTGCCGGTGTACAGGAGGTTGCCGGCGACGTCCTCGGTGAAGGAAAGACTCGCCGGCGCGGAAACGGTGGGCAGATCGTTGACCGACGCGATGTTGACCGTGCTGGTGACCGAGGCCGACAGGCTGCCGTCGGACACCGCGGTGGTCAGCGTGCGCGTGCCGTTGGCATTGAACGCACCGGTGTAGGTGATGCTGCCCGCGGTGGTGAAGTAGGCGTTGAGGTTGGCCGTCGTGCCCGAGAACGTGCGCGCGGTGCCCGTGCCGCCCACCGTGATCCCGGTGCCGGCATTGCCGGTGATGGTGCCGTCGGCGATGGAAAGCGTGACGGTGAGGCTGCTGCTGTCCACGTCGGCAAAGGGCGTGCCGGCGTACACGAGGTTGCCGGGGACGTCCTCGGTGAAGGAAAAACTCGCCGGCGCGGTAACGGTTGGCGCATCGTTGAGCGTGAGCTCCTGCAGTTGCAAGGCGTCGGCGGGGCTGGCGAGCAGCCGCGTCGTGCCCCCGGCGATGAAGGTCTGGCTCGTACCCGCGCCCACGATCTCCAGGGGCTGTGTCACGGTCAGCGGGCTGCTCAGGGTGTAGCTGCCAGCCAGCAGCGTGACGATGTCGGGCGCGCCTGTTCCGTTCGCGGCCAGCACCGCCTCGCGCAGCGAGATGCCGCCGTCGGCGCCCGGGTTGGCGATCAGCGCGCTGATCGAGGACGTGTTGCCGTCGACGACGTCGGTGAACACGTTCGCGGTCACGCCCAGCGTCGCGGTGGCCAACGTGTACGTCCAGGCCGTCGCCGCCAGCGGAGCCGCGGCGGCGACCTCACCCAGCCGGTACTCCAGCGCCCAGTCGGCCCCCTGCGCGGCCGCGCCGGTGGCGTCGGTGCTGGCGGCCACGTCCACGCCCAGCGTGGCGCCCAGGCCCGCCAGCAGCCGCTCACCCGCGGCGGAGCCCGCCAGGTCGCAGCCGTAGAGCAGCAGGTCGCCGTCGGCCGTGAAGCCGGTGCTCCAGCGCGCCAGCTCCTCGTGGCGGGCCTGCAGCGTGGCCTCGTCGAGCCAGCGGTCGCCGACAGTGGTGCCCAGGTCCACGCGGCCCGGCGCCGCGTGGCTCACCAGGTGCACGGCGTCGAAGGGGCGGCCGGCCTGCGCCAGCCGCTCGCCGATCTGCGCCAGACCGTCGCGGTCGGCCGCCAGCACCAGCACTTCCACGTCGCCAGGGCTCGAAGCCCTCAGGCCGGCCACCAGCTGCGCGCTGTCGGGCAGGTTCGCGGCCACGACGATCAGCGCCCTTGGTGCGGCCGCGGCCACCTCGGCGCCGGTGAGCGCGGCCAGCCCGGCCCTCAGGGCGGCCGCGGCGCTGCCGGCCGGGCCGTCGCTGCCGGGCAGCAGCAGCTGCGCGCCGGGCGCCAGGGCCTGGCCCCAGGCTGCCAGCTCGCCGGCCCGGGCCAGCAGGGTTGGCGCGTCCAGCGTGGCGCGCCCGAGCTGCAGCGCGCCGTCGGCGCTGCGGCCCACCAGGTGCAGCGCGCCGACGTCGGCCCGGCCGCGCAGCAGCTCGGTGGCCCGGGCGATGCCGTCGTCGCCGGGTTGCAGCGTCACCACCTCCAGCGGCTGCCCGGCCTGCCGCCGCGCCTGCAGCTCGGCCAGCCGGCCGTCGGCGGCGGGCAGCCGGCCGTCGACCAGCGCGATCTCGGCCCGCGGCGCCGCCTGCAGCGGCGGGGCCTGCAGCGCAGGCGCCTCCAGCCGCCGCTCGTCGAACAGGCCGCCCACGCCGGCGGCCCCGCCCGAGAAGGCGGCGGCGAAGTCCGCCGAGTACAGCAGCCGCGGCTCGACGGGCTCGATGACGAAGCGCCGGGGGCCGGCGCCGGGCGCCGGGCTGCCGGGCGGCGGGCCGCGGCGGCGAACCGGGGGCTGGCTGGGCATGGTGCTGCGGGCCGGCGAGCGCGGGCTGCGCCCGCTCTCAGCCGCGCCCGCCCAGGGGCTCGGCAGGCGCCGGGCTCTCTACCAGGGTGCAACGGGCGCCGGCAGGCAGGCGTTGCTGCGGGTTGGGCAGGCTCAGCCGCACCCGGAAGGTGTTGCTGGCGGCGTCGATGACGCGGTCCACGTGGGTGACTTGCGCCGCCACCGGCTTGACGCCCGCCAGCTCGGGCTGCAGCAGCAGCTTGTCGCCCGCGGCGTACTGGCCGAAGCGCGTGGCCGGCACCAGCAGGTCCACGCGCAGCGGGTCCAGCGAGACCAGGCGCAGCAGCGGGCGGTCTTCGACGCGCTCGCCGGGCTGGCGGTAGCGCTCGACGATGGTGCCGGCGAACGGCGCGCGCACCACGCGCTGGTTGACCTGCGCGCGCACCACCTCCAGGTCGGTGGCGAGCACCTCGCGCTGGCTGCGGCTCTGCACCAGCTTCTGCTCGGCCAGCCGAAGCTCGGTGTGCGACTGCTCCACGGCCAGCGGCGAGATGAAGCCCTGCTCGAGCAGCTCGCGCGAGCGCGCGTGGCGCTGCTGCGCCAGCTCCAGCGAGGCCTCGGCCGCGCGCACCTCGGCCTCGATGCTCCAGCGGGCGCGGGCCGCGCGCTCGCCGGCGTTCTCGACCTCGCTGCGCAGCGCGACGAGCCGCTGGCCCTCGCGCACCATGTCGCCCACGTCGACCGCCACCTCCTCGATGACGCCGGTCACCGGCGAGCCGATGTCGGCGACCCGGTTCGGGCTGATGAGGCAGCCGACCGTGGGTGCCATGGCCCTGGGGGGAGCGCTGCGGCCCGGCGCCTGCAAGGTGCCCTGGATCACCGTGGCCGGCGCCTTGGCGGGCGCGGGCGCGGCCCCGCCAGCGGCCGGCGCCTGCGCGTGGCTGGCACCCAGGCCCTGCAGCGACAGCAGCAGCGCGCAGGCCGCGCGGCCCAGGCCGGCGGGGCGCGCGCGATCCCGCCGGGGCCGGGATCTCGGGGTGGGCTGCAGGCTCGTCATCGTCAATCCTCGTGATTCGGGGACCGCCCGGTGCGGTGCTGCCAGTGCAGGTCCTGATCGATTTCGGCACGACGCAGCCGGAACTGAAGGGCGTCGTGGCGTGACTGGCGCCACGCGAACCAGCGCGACGCCAGCCGGCCGGCGCTGCGGCCGGGGCCCGGGGCCGGGTGGCGCCGCCAAGCGGCGTGCAGCCAGCGGTCCACGGCGGCCGCCCAGCCGCTGCCCGGCTGCCAGGCCGGCGCGTCCAGGGCGCGCCACACCTCGGCAGTGCCGGGCTCGCCCTGGCGGCCGGCGCGGCCGATGACCTGCCGGTCCAGCCGCGCGCTGGGGTTGTCCTGGCAGCACAGCACGTGCAGACCGCCGCGCGCCGCCACGCCGGGGCCGAGCACGATGTCGGTGCCGCGGCCGGCCATGTGGGTGGCCACGGTGACGGCGCCGGCGCGACCGGCGCGGGCCACCACCTCGGCCTCGGCGGCGTCGTGGCGGGCGTCGAGCCGCACGTGCCCGATGCCGGCCGCGGCGAGCGCCTCGCTCAACGCCTCGGAGGCCCGCACCGAGCCCGTGGCCACCAGCACCGGCACGCCGCGCCGCTGCAGCTGCTGCACGCGGCGGACGGCGGCATCGCGCCGCTGCGCATCGGTGGCGAACACGCGGTCGGGCAGGCGCTGCAGCCGGCTGGGCAACCGGTAGGGCACGACGGCGACGCGGCAGCCATAGGCCTCGCGCAGCGGGCCGGCGCACTCGTGCAGGGTGCCGCTCATGCCGGCCAGGTGCAGGTAGCGGTTGAAGAAGCGCTGCAGGCTCAGGCGCGCCGCCACGCGGGTGGGCGGGCTCAGCGGGCAGCCTTCCTTCATCTCCACCGCGGCCTGCAGCCCGCGCGACCACACGCGGCCCTCGGCCGGGCGGCCGGTGACGGGGTCGAGCAGCTTCACGGCGCGGTCGACGACCAGGTAGTCGCGGTCGGCCTGCAGCCCGTGCAGCGCGTGCAGCGCGCTGGCCAGCAGGTCGCGCCGGTGGCGGCGGTTGAACCACACGCCGCTCAGCGGCGCGGCCAGCGCCTCGACGCGGGCCTCGCCGGCGGGCGTCCAGTCCACACGGCCGGTGCGGGCGTCGTGCCGGAAGTGCTCGCCGGGCCGCAGCTCGCGCGCCAGGGCCAGCGACTGGAAGGCGATGGCACGCTGCTGCGCCGCCGCCGCCGCGCCGGCACCGGCGGGGTCGAGCGTCTCGCTCAGCAGCAGCGGCAGCGCGGCCTCGTCGACGAGCAGGCTGTCGGCTTCGTCGACCACCGCCGCCCACAGGCCGCGCAGCAGCGGCGGCTCGCCGGCCGGCGCAAGCTGCTGCTGCAAGCCGTCCAGCCGCTGCTGCAGCGCGCTGCGGAAGGCCACGCCGCGGTGCAGGTCGCGCAGGTGGTCGAACGCCACCTCGCGCGCGGTGCAGTAGGTCACGTCGCAGGCGTAGGCGGCGCGCCGCTCGGCGGGCGTGCTGGCCGCGACCACGCGGCCCAGGCTCAGCCCCAGCGCGTCGAACAGCGGCCGCATCGCCCGGGCGTCGCGCTCGACGAGGTAGTCGTTGGCCGTCATCAGGTGCACGGGCAGGCCGGCCAGGGCCCAGACGGCGGCGCCCAGCGCAGCGGCGTAGGTCTTGCCCTCGCCGGTGGCCATCTCGGCCAGGCCGCCGTCCAGCAGGATAAGCGCCGCCTGCAGCTGCGTCGCATAGGGCGTGCGGCCCAGCGCGGCGCGGCCGGCGCGCGCGGCCATCAGCAGCGCCTGCTGGCGCAGCGTGCGCGTCAGCGGGCCGTGGCGCAGCGTGGCGCGCAGCCGGGCCACCTCGGCCGCGGCCGGGGGGCGCGGGCCGGCGGCGTCGGCCTGCAGCGCCTGCCACAGGGCGCGCGCCCGCCCGGCGTGGCGATTCGCACCGGCCAGCCGCGACTCGGCCTCGCCCAGCGCGCGCAGCGCGCGGCCCTGCAGCCGGCGCGCCAGCCAGGCGCCCAGGCCCAGCGAGGCCTCGGCCCGCGTGTCGGGGCGCTGGACGTAGGGGGCCGGCAGCTGCGCGGACACGCCAGCCCCGCCTTCAGCGCCAGGGCGCGAAGTGCACCAGCACCGACTGCTGCGCGCGGCGCGCCAGCAAGGCCCCCAGGGCGCGGTGGCCGTGGTCGAAGCGCACCCACACGCGCTTGCCCACGGGGGGCCGCTCGGCGCCGGCCGGCGCGGGCACGGACAGCGTGAACAGCACCAGGTCGCGCGCGGCGGTCAGGCCGCGGGTGTCGGCCGGGTCGGTGACCACGGGGCCGCCAAAGCGGTCGGCCAGCGCGGCGCTGGGCAGCTGCCGGCCGGCCGCGCGCGCGTCGCGCTGCAGCGTGGCGGCGACGCCGGGCACGCCCGGCAGGCCCAGGTCGACGGCGATGGCCCCCTCGCGCGGCGCCACCCGCTCGGTGGCCTGCTCGGCCTGCATGGCCACCAGCACCTGCCAGCGGCCGGCGGGGGCGCTGGCGGGGTCGCCGGCGGCCTCGCTGCGCAGCAGCGTGCCCACGACCGCGCCCTGCGCGAGGTGGCGGCCGGGCAGGTCCTGCGCCTGCGGCAGGCTCAGCCGGCCATCGGCCGGGGCGCGCAGCAGCAGGTGCTCGACACGGCCGGCGATGCGCTCGCGGGCCGCGGTGGCGACGTCGATCTCCTGGCGCACGCGCTGGGCCCGCGCGGGGTCCTCGGCATAGGCCTGGTGCAGCTCCACCTCGAGCGCGGCCAGCCGCGCCTCGGCGTCGATGGCCTCGGCCTGCAGCGCGGGGTTGGACAGCCGCGCAAGCACGTCGCCCGCGCGCACGGGTTGGCCGTCGCGGGCCAGCACCTCGTCGACGAAGCCCGGGGCCTGCGCCCGCACCATGGCGTCGTCGGGCAGCCACACCACGCCGCGCACCAGGCTCACGTCGGGCACCGGCACGGCCAGCAGCAGCGCGAAGGCGGCCAGCGCCGCCAGCAGGCGCCGCCGGCTGCGGCCGGCGCGCTCGGGCTCCAGCTGCAGCCCGCCCAGTAAGCGCAGCCCACGCAGCGCCGGCTGCAGCACCAGCCCCCAGGCCAGCAGCGCGGCGATGGCCACGCCGGCCCAGAAGTGCTGGGCACCGATCCAGGCGGCGATGCCCACCGAAAGCACGATGCGGCAGGCCAGCGAGGCCGGCGCGTAGAACCACCACCAGCCGATCTCGCCGCGGGCGGCGGGCCAGGCCGGCTCGGCCGCCAGGCCCAGGGCCCGGGCGGCCAGCCGCCGCCAGTGGCGGGCGCTGCGCGAGGCCAGGTTGGGCAGCTGCATGGCGTCGCACAGCGCGTGGTAGCCGTCGAAGCGCAGCAGCGGGTTGGCGTTGACCAGCAGCGAGCTCAGCGCCCCCAGCACGAACACGACGAGCAGCAGGTCGCGCAGCAGCCCGGGCTGCAGCAGCGTGGAGGCGGCGATGGCCAGCGCGGCCACCGACAGCTCGGCCATCGCGCCGGCGGCGCTGACGACGAAGCGGTCACGCTGGGCCGCGAAGCCCTCGGCGGCGCTGGCATCGACGTAGGGCACTGGCGTGAACACCAGCAGCGTGAAGCCCCACTGCGGCACGACGCCGCCGTGGCGGCCCACCGCCAGCGCGTGCGCCGTCTCGTGCAGCAGCTTCAGCACCGGGAAGGCCAGCCAGGTCATCAGCAGCACGTGCGGGCTTTGCAGCCAGCGGCCGGTGAACTCGGCCAGCAGGCCGGCCTGCTGCACCGTGGCCGCCAGCCCCAGCACCATCAGCAGGGCGAAGGCGACGGCGCCGCCGCGGCTGAACAGCAGCCGCCCCAGCGGCTGAAGCGGCTGCAGCCAGCGCTGCGGGCTGCCCAGCGGCAGCCGCCAGGCCAGCAGCGAGCCCCGCGTGGCCGGCGTGGGGCGCGGGGCGCCGGCCTCCAGCGGCGCCATGGCGCCGAAGTCAGGCTCGGCGTCGAAGGCCAGGAAGCCCTCGCGGTACAGGTGCATCACGTGCAGCACGAGCTCGTCTTGCGTGGGGGCGTCGTCGCGGTGCTCGCGCAGCAGGATGTCCCACAGCTGCTGCAGCGTCAGCCGGCCGTCGCAGCGGCCGGCCAGCGCGTAGGCGGCCATGTCCAGGCGCACCCGGCGCTGGCCGTCGGGCGAGGCCAGCACCACCCAGGGGTGGCCGCGCACGAGGATGCGGTCGGCCCGCACGCCGTCGTGCAGGCGCGGCCGCAGCTCGGCGACGCGGAACCACTGCTCCGACAGCAGCGGCGCGAGGTCGCCGGCATCGGCGGCCGGCGCCGCCCAGGCGTTCAGCCCCACAGGCGCCACCACAGCCGCCGCGACGCGGCGGCCAGGTCGGCCAGCCAGCCGGTCGCCAGGCCGCGCTCGCCCACGACGACGCGGCCGTTGCCCGACAGCCCCGGTCGCAGCTCGGCCGGCGGGTCCAGCACCTCGGCCTCGACCTCGAAGACGTTGCGGCCCTCCACGGCCTTGGCCATGGGCGAGACGTGGCGCACCTCCAGCGCCAGCGTCTTCCAGGGCAGCGCGGCCAGCATCAGCTCGCCCGGCTGCCCGGGGCGCACGCGGGCCACGTCGTCCTCGCCCACCTCGACGATGACGCGGTAGCGGCCCTCGGGCGCCAGCACCAGCAGTTCCTCGCCCTGCTGCAGCGGGGCGCCCAGGCGCTGGCCGAGGTCGCCCTGCACCACCACCGCGTCGAAGGGCGCCTGCAGCCGGGTGCGCCCGAGCTGCGACTCCACCAGGGCCAGCTGCGCGCGGGCCTGCTGCAGCCGGGCTAGCTGGATCATCACCTGGGCGCGGTCGGCCTTGGCGTTGGCCTCGGCCAGCGCGCTCTCGAACTGCACCGACTGCGCGGACAGGCGCTCCTGCTCCAGGCGCAGGTCCTCCTCGGCCAGCTCCACCAGAACCTGCCCCGTGCGCACGCTGTCGCCCGGGCGCACGTGGGCCTGCTTCAGGAAGCCCGCCGCCGGGGCCACGAGCACGCGCTGCACGGCGCCCTCCACGCGCGCCCGGCCGCCCACCTCGTGCGCCACCGGCCAGGCGCCAAGGCCGCCCAGCACCAGCAGGCCGGCCGCCACGCCGGCGCCCGCGAGCCACACGGGCAGACGCCCACCCAGCGCCCGCCAGCGCCGCTGCGCCCGCCAGCGCAGGCTGCCTTCGCGCTGCCGCAGCAGACCGAGCACCGGCGCGGCAAAGGCCGCGGCGTGTTCCAGCCAGGCGACCTCGGCAGCCCCCAGCGGCCTGGACTGCGGGCCTTTGCGCCGCACGCAAATCACGCCCGCGGCCTGCAGCGGCCGCAGCGGATCGGCCGATGCGCCGGCGTGGCCGGGCAGCAGCACGCAGGCCGCCGAACCGGCGTAGTCGCCGATGAGCCGGCGCTGCGCCAGCCGGATGCGCGGCACCGGCTCCAGGCCCGTCTCGGGGGTGGCCACCGACACGCCCTGGTCCAGCGCCTCGTGCATCGCCGCCAGCAGGGCACGCACTTCCGGCAGATTCGGCTCGGTGGGCGCGCCGGCCGCGCGCACCAGGGTGCGCAGCCGCCCGCGCTCGAACAGCGCGACGGCCACCTCGTCGACGCGCAAAACCTCGGCCACCAGGGCGGCCAGGCGGCTGAGGGCCTCGCGGTGCGACCGCGCCTCCAGCAGCGCGGCCTGGACGTCTAGCAGCCGCTTGAGGGCCGACGCGAGCGAGCGCGCGGGCGCCCGGTCTTCCGGCGCGAGGCGGGACGCGCGGACGCCCGCTGGGGCGGCGGCGTCCAGCGGGGCAGCCAGGGGCTCGTTGACGGCGCTGGTCATCGGGAATGAGCGGTCGTGGGCGGTCGGGACGCAGGGCGGCGCTCAGGGGAGTCTGGGCCGCGGGGCACAGGGCAAAGGGCCAATAAGAGGCCGCTGCCTTCGGCAATTCGCGCCCACCAGCGCGAGCACCAGCGGCCGGGGCGGGCGCTCAGCGAACCGCCAGCCAGACCTCGTTGCGGCGCATGAACCAGGGCGTCATCGGGCCGTCGTAGCGCGCCCAGACGGGCTCGCCCTCGGTCGCGATACCGGCCGCGGCCAGCGTGGCCCGCAGCGCCGCCAGGTGTTCCGCGAAGCGCGCCTGCGACCAGGTGCCCGAGTAGCGGATGACGGCCCAGGTGGCCGCGGGTTCCTCGCGCAGGCGCACCCGCGGGTCCAGCGGCTCGGGGGCGGTGGCCAGCGTGACGCTGGCGGGCAGCACGAACTGCACGCGCGTGCCCGAGCGGGTGGCGCTCTGGGTCACCGGGGCCGTCATGGCCATCTTCATGGGCGCGGCGGTCTGCGTCACCGGCGCCGTCATCTCGAGCTTCCGCTCGCCCTTGTTCTTGCCGAAGATGTAGCCGGCCAGGATGGGAAAGGCGCGGTTGCCGGCCTCGGACGCGTCGGCGTCCAGCTCGACCTCGGCGACGACGTAAGGCGCGTAGCGCCGCAACTCCACGCGCTCGTCGAGGGTGCGCACGACCTCGTGGCGCGGTTCCTCCACGGCAGCGGCCGGGAAGGGGATGAGTGCCACGAGCAGGATTCCGAGCAGTCTCTTCACGCCCTGAGCGTACGCCACCCGGCCCGGGCCCTGCCCGCCCGGGTGCACCGGGCGCTGCGCCCGCTCAACGGGCCAACGCAACCCGCCGCTGCCCGCGGCGCAGGGTCTGCTTCGCCGGCCCGCTGCCGCCGGCCACCTGGACCTCGATGCGCTCGGCGCGGCGGAAGGCGTCGAACAGCAGCACGTCCACGCCCTTCAGGGCCGCCGGGGCCTGGCAGCGCCACTCGACGCGCGCCTCGACGTCGGCGTGGCCGCTGTCCTTCTCGCCGGCCGGCGCCGGGCCCTCGAGCTTGCCCGGGACGATCGTCACGGGGCCGGCGCTGCAGCCGGCGGCTGCGTCGGGCTGCAGCCAGCGCGGAGCCTCGCGCAGCAGCGCCAGCGCCGCGGCCGCGGCGGTGGTCTCGGCGCCCGGGCGCGGCCGGCGCTCGTGCCCCACCACGCTGTCCTGCGGCGTGACCAGTTCCACCACGAGCACGGGCCCGTCGATGGCCAGGTTCAGGTTCATCACGCCGTGCACGTGGGCCTTGTGGGCGTGGGCCGGGGCCGCCAGCGCAGCCGCGGCGGCGAGGGTCAGGGTGGCGAGCGATCGCATGGGGGTGCTCCGGTTGGCGGCGGATCAGCGCGAGCGCAGGGCCTCGACCATCAGCCGCGTGTTGTGGCGCATCAGCGCCTCGTAGCTGGCCGCGGGCCCGTCGGGGGGCGACAGCGAGTCGCTGTACAGGCGCCCCGCGGGCCTGAGGCCCGTCTCGCGGCCGATCTGCTCGATCAGCCGCGGGTCGGCGATGCTCTCGACGAACAGCGCGCGGATGCCCTCGGCACGGATCTGCCGCACCAGTTGCGCCACGCCGCGCGCGGAGGCCTCGGCCTCGGTGCTCAGGCCCTGCGGCGACAGGAAGCGCACGCCATAGGCCGCCGCGTAGTAGCCGAAGGCATCGTGCGAGGTGATGAGCTTGCGATCGGCGGGCGGCACCGCGGCCCACTGCGCGCGGATCTCGTCGTCCAGCGCCTGCAGCCGGGCCCCGTAGGCCTGGGCGCGGCGGCGGTGGTCGGCGCAGCCGGCGGCGTCGGCCTCGCACAGGACCTCGGCGATGCGCGGCACCCACTGCCGCACGCGGGCGACGTCCTGCCAGGTGTGGGGGTCGACGTCGTGGCGGTGGCCATGGCGGTCGGCGCCGGGCGCGGCCTTCAGCGGCGGCGGCTGCGACGGGCCCTCGGCCACGCGCAGCTCGCGGCCCTTGAAGCCGGCCGCGCGCAGCAGCCGCGGCATCCAGCCCTCGAAGCCCAGGCCGTGCGACACCACCACGCGGGCCTGCGCCACCTGGCGCGCCTGCGCGGGGCTGGCCTGCAGCACGTGGGCGTCGCTGCCCGGGCCCACCAGCACCTGCACGGCCACGCGATGGCCGCCGACCTGCGCCACCACGTCGCCCAGGATGCTGAAGCTGGCCACCACTGGCAGCGGCGGCTCGGTCGCGGCCGCCGCACCGCCCCAGCAGAACAACCCGAGCCCGAAGGCCCTCCACGCACGCTTCATCTCGTCAGGCCCTCAGGTGGCGCGCCGGCGGACGCGAGGCCGAACGCAGCCCGCGTGGCGCCAGCAGCACCGAAACGATGTACACCAGCCCCAGGCACAGCACGATGGCCGGGCCGGTGGGCAGCTCGTGCTGGTACGACAGCCACAGCCCTGCCCCGCTGCCCGCGGCGCACAGCAGCCCCGCCAGCGCCAGCAGCGTCGGCAGGCGCCGCACCCACAGCCGCGCCGCGGCGGCCGGCAGGATCATCATGCCCACCGACAGCAGCGTGCCCAGGGCGTGGAAGCCGGCCACGAGGTTGAGCACGAGCAGCGTCAGGAAGCCGTAGTGCGCCACCGGGCTGAGCCGGCTCACCGAGCGCAGGTAGGCCGGGTCCACGCACTCCAGCACCAGCGGGCGCTGCAGCAGCCACAGCCCCGCGGCAGTGACCACGGCCACCACGCCCAGCAGCGTGAGCGTGGGATCGTCCAGCGCCAGCACGCTGCCGAAGAGCACGCGCAGCAGGTCGACGTTGCGGCCCTGGCTGGAGATGATCAGCACGCCGGCGGCCAGCGACAGCAGGTAGAACGCGGCGAGGCTGGCGTCCTCGCGCAGCACGGTGCTGCGCGCCACCAGGCCCGACAGCAGCACCACCGCCAGGCCGGCTACCAGCCCGCCCAGGGTCATCGCGCCCAGGCTCAGCCCCGAGACCAGGTAGCCCAGCGCGGCGCCGGGCAGGATGGCGTGCGCCATGGCGTCGCCCGTCAGGCTCATGCGGCGCAGCAGCAGGAACACGCCCACCAGCGGGGCGCTCAGGCTCAGCAGTAGGCAGCCCAGCAGCGCGCGCTGCATGAAGCCGAACTCGGCGAAGGGGTTCCAGGGCAGGTCCACGGGACGGGCCGCTCAGCGGGAGTGCCCGCCGTGGGCGTGCGGGTGGTCGTGATCGTGGGCATGGGCATGGGCGTGCGGGTGCGCCGCTTCGGCGGGCACCTCGCAGGGCGCGGCGTGCTCGTCGAAGGCCTCCACCAGGCCCGAAGCCCGCAGCAGGTTGGCCGGCACCAGCACCTGCGCCGTCGGTCCGGCGGCGATGGCCTCGCGCGCCAGCAGCAGCGTGCGCGGGAACACGCGCCGCACCAGCGACAGGTCGTGCAGCACCACGATCACCGTGCGGCCCTCGTCCTGCCAGCCCTGCACCAGCTCGAGCAGGTGGTCGGCCGTGGGCTCGTCGACGGCGGCGAAGGGCTCGTCGAGCAGGATCAGCTGCGCGTCGCGCAGCATCAGCCGCGCGAACAGCACGCGCTGGAACTGCCCGCCCGACAGCGTGTCGAGCGTGCGGCGCTCAAAGCCCTCCAGGCCCACCTCGGCCAGCGCGGCCCGGCAGCGCGCCAACCGCGCGCTGCCCAGACGCCCCCAGGCGCCGACCTCGTGCCACAGCCCCATGGCCACGGTCTCGAGCACCGTCACGGGGAAGCTGCGGTCGATGTCGGACTGCTGCGGCAGGTAGGCCGTGCGCGCCGCGGCCCCGGGGCGCTCGATGCGCCCGCCCATGGGCGGCAGCACGCCGGCCAGGGCCTTGAGCAGGGTGGACTTGCCCCCGCCGTTGGGACCCACGACGGCCAGCAGTTCACCCGCCGCGACCTCCAGCTGCAAGTGGTGCACCGCGGGGTGCCGGTCGTAGCCGAGGGTGAGGTCGAGCAGCCGCAGCGCGGGCGGCAGTGGGGCCGTCATGGAGCAACGCGTCTCATCTGTTGAGACGCGATTATCAACTACGGGTCGTCGACCCTAGGCCGCCCGAGGGCCGCCTGGCGCCGTGGACCAGGGGCCTACGCCGACGCCGTGTGCTCGAGCTTGCGGATCTGGATCTCGCCAGCGCTCTCGGTGGCACTCGGCAGCGCTTTGGCCAGCGAACGGGCCGAGCGCGAGCCCAGCTCGCCCTGCAGCTCGATGGCGCCTGGCGGCGCCATGGCGCCCAGCTGCGCATAAGCAGCGGCCAGCGCCTCGTCGTCGCTGAGTTCCGGCGTCGCCGGGCCGTGCGTCGTTGCGTGGCCGTTGCCCGTCAGCTCGGCCGACTGCTGCGAGTCGAGCACGGCCGCCGTGCGGTAGGCATCGATTTCCCGGTCGGGGTCCTGATGCTCACGGTCGATGATCGCTACGGCCATTCTGGAGCGCAGGTTCGCCAGCCCGGTGGGCGACCAGTTGGTCACCAGACTTTCGAGCTGCTCCAGCGCCTTGCGCAGCACCGGCAGCGGCAACTTGTGCAGCGCCTTCAGGCCCTTCTTCTGCAGCGCCATCTCGACAAACACCAGTTGCCTGAGCGTGACGCGCGAACCGGGCGATTCTTCGAACAGCGCCTGGAGCTGCTGCAGCACCACCTCGAGCTGGGCGCGGGCCTGGCGGCGCTCGTCGACTTGAATCTGCTCGCGACGGCTGAGCTTGCGGCTCTGGGCCGATCGAGCCTCGAGCACGATCGCCACGCCCTTTGCGCCACGCTTGAGCGCGATGTCGTGGCGGAAGAACGCGGTGGCGGCCTGCGCGATCGGCTTGAGGATTCGGGAGAGGAGGCCCATGGGCTTCACGCTGGTCAAGGTTGGGGCGGCCCCGGAGAGGCCCGCCATCTGCGTGATATCGGTATCAAGAGCCCCGGGCTTGAGGCCCGGTGACGACCAGCGGCATCCGACGTCCGATCGGCGGCCGGAATCAGGCGGCGCAGGTGCGGTTCTTGCCGGTGCGCTTGGCTTCGTAGAGCCCGCGGTCGGCACGCTCCAACGCCGGCGCCAGGGCCTCGCCCTGGCGCCAGGCGGTCACGCCCCCCGAGAAGGTGACGAAGACCTCGCGCCCCTCGTGAAGAAACAGCGCCTCGGTCAGGCCGCGCTGCAGCCGCGTCAGGGCCTGCCGGGCTTCCTCGACGCCGGTGCCGGGCATCAGCACCACGAACTCCTCGCCGCCGAATCGGGCCAGGTGGTCCTCGGGGCGCAGACGCTGGCGCACCGCCGCAGCCAGAGACTTGAGAGCCTCGTCGCCCGCGGCATGGCCCAGGGTGTCGTTGAGCTTCTTGAAGTTATCGATGTCGATCAGGCCCACGGCCAGGCGCGGCTCGGCGCCGCCGGTGGCCTCGCGGTGGCAACCCGCCACCTCGGCCTCGAAGGCCTGCATCAGCCCGCGACGGTTGGCGACCTGGGTCAGCAGGTCGGTGGAGACCTCTTCGGACAGACGCTTGAGCTCGGCCTCGAGCGCGCGGACACGCAGCTCCAGCTCACCGGCGCGCGCCTGGTCGGCCTGCAACTTCTCCTGCGAACGCGCCACCGCGCCCTGCACGGTGCGGGTGTCGTCGAGCATCGCCTGCACGACGTCGGCCAGGCCGGGCAGCGATTCGGCTGCAGCAATGGCCTCAGCATGGCGCTCGGTGGCCATGCGGAAGCGGCCCGTGTGTTCGCCGAGATCCCCCACCTCGCGCAACATGTCCTGCATCAGTCGCTTGAGGGCGTCGCGTGCGGCGCGGCGCTCGCCGAGCATGCTGCGCTGGCGCTGGCGCGTCTCGGCCACCAGCGATTGCGCGGCGCGCAGGCCACGCACGCTGCGGTCGCCGGACACGGCCGCACGCAGCCTCTGGCACTGGCCCTGCACCCAGCCATCGTCCTCGGTGAGTTCGGCCAGCCCCTCGGTGAGCTCGAGGCACAGCGCCGCCAGCCGCTCGACAACGCGGTGGCCGCGACCGAGCAGCTCGCTGGCCTCGTCGCAGAGTTCGCTCACGTGCAACACGTGGGCGGGGGTGGCACCGTCGGTCGCGATGGCTTCTGCGGCCATGGCCAGGCGCCGCGCCAGCTCAGCGGCGTCGGGCTCGGCCGCCGGCAGCGACACGCGCAGCGTGCCGGCCAGGGAAGCCACGACCGCGTTCCAGGCACCGAGGTCGCCCGTCGGCGCAGCCGGGCCAGCGGCGGGCTGGGGCGGTGCCGCGATGCCGGGCAGCCCGCCGTCGTCCAGCCCGCTGGCGATGGGGTCGGCAGCCTGGTCGGTTTCCCAGGCCGTGATCAGCGAGCTTAGGCGCTGCTGCAGACGCAGGGCGTCGCTGCGGCTGCCGTCGATCACCCGCTGCAGGCTGTCCCGTCGACGGGCCTGCGTCCACTGACGACCGCCGCGGACCAGCTGTCGGGAAAGCCGCTCCAGCAGCTGCACCCAGGCCAGCCCGGCGGCGCGGGCATCGACAGCCAGCTGATCGGCGGCCGCTGGCGCGGGTGGTGCGGGAACGCCGGCCTCCTCGGCGTAGGCGCGGGCGTAGTGCTCGGGCGTGGGTTCGAGCTGGGCCTGGGCCAGGCGGCGCAGAGCGCCCTTCGCCAGCTGGGCCGGTGTGGGCCCCTGCGCGCTCACGATGCCGGGCATAGGACGGCAGCGAGAAAGTCAGGGGGCGGCCGTAGCGCGCTCAACCGTTGGCCTGCCTCGGCAGGCCGCTGTCGGCGCTGCGCGCCAGCAGCGGCTGGTTGTGCTCGATCCAGCGCTGCAGCTCGTCGGCCGGCAGCGCACGGCTGAACTTGAAGCCCTGCATCACCGAGCAGCCCAGGCGCTGCAACACCCGCAGCTGGCGGTCGGTCTCGACGCCCTCGGCCACCACGCGCAGCCCCAGGGCGCGGGCCAGCGCGATGATGGCCGTGACCACGGCCGTGCTCTTGGGCGCGAGATCGAGCTCGCGCACGAAGCTGCGGTCGATCTTGAGCTCGGCAATCGGCAGCTGCGAGAGGTACGACAGGCTCGAGTAACCCATGCCGAAATCGTCGATCGCGATCTCGACGCCGATGTCCTTGAGCCGGTGGATCGAAGGGATCACGCCCTGCAGGTCCTTCATGAGACTGTCCTCGGTGATCTCGAGGTGGATCATGCGGTGCGGCACCCCGACCAGAGTCACGTACTCGTGGATGCGCTCGACGAGGTCGGAACGCTCGAACAGCCGGCTCGGCATGTTCACCGCGATGGCTTCGTCGAAGCCGAAGACGTCCATCCATCGCCGCGCCTGGCGCGAGGCCTCGCGCAGCGCCCACTCCGACATCGGCACGATGAGGCCGGTGTCCTCCGCCAGCGGGATGAATTCGGCCGGCGGCACGAGCCGGCCCTGGCGCTGCCAGCGCATCAGCGCCTCGACCTTGGCTACGCGGCCGGCCACGACGTCGACCTGCGGCTGGTAGTGCAGCACCAGCTCCTCGCGCTCGATGGCCTTGTGCAGCGCCGTCTCGAGTTCCAGCTTCTCGCGGCCGCGGCCGGCCAGCATGGGGTTGAACACCGCAGCGGCGTTCTTGCCCTGGTTCTTGACCGAGTACATCGCCACATCGGCGTTGCGCAGCAGGTCGACGACGCTGCCACCGTCGCGCGGGTACAGGGCCACGCCCACGCTGGCGGTGACGAAACACTCCTGCCCGCTCACCAGGAAGGGCTGGCGCAGCTCGTCCAGCACGCGCTGGGCGACCCGCTCGGCGTCGGCGTCGGCGCCGACCTCGGGCAGCAGAGCCACGAACTCATCGCCGCCCAGGCGACCCACGGCCTCCAGCGCGCGGTGCGAGCGCGGGCCGGCGCTGTCGAGCGAGCCGTCGAGCACGGCTTCGGAGTGGCGCACGCAGGCCACCAGCCTTCGCCCCACCTGCAACAGCAGCTCGTCGCCGGCGCCATGGCCGAGCGTGTCGTTGATGACCTTGAAGCGATCTAGGTCGATCAGCAACAGCGCGAATTGGTGCTGCAGCCTCCGTGCGTGCTCCAAAGCCCGTTCGGCGCGCAGGATGAGCTGGCGGCGGTTGGGAAGGCCCGTCAGCGAGTCGAAGTTGGCCAGGCGGCGGATTTCGTCTTCCGCGTGGCGCCGCTCGGTGACGTCCTGCACGATGCCGCGGTAGGCCGAGGCGCTGCCGACCTCGTTGAACTCGGGCTCGGCCTCGACGTGCATGATGCGCTCGCGGCCGTCGACCAGCACGGTGGGCACGTCCACCGTCACCGGAGACCTGTGGCGCAGGGCCTTGTGCAGGTCGTCCGAAAGCTTGCGGCGCTGCTCGCCGGGAACCATGCGCAGCAAGGTGCGCAGCGAGACGCGGTCTTTCGGCCCAAAGCCGAACACGCGAAGCGCCTCGGGCGCGAGGCTGAAGCCGAGGCCTCGCCGCGTCTGCAGGCTGCCCATGCGGGCGAGGTCCTGCGCTCGCGCCAGCTCGGCGCGGCTGCGCTCGAGCTCGATGCGCGTGCGGCTGGCCCGCAGCAGGTAGCGCAGACGACCCTCGAGCAGGCTCCACTGATTGCTCTTGACGAAGAAGTCGGTCGCACCGGCGTTGTAGGCCTTGGTGATGGATGCGTCGTCGTCCAGGCCGGTGAGCATCAGCACCGGCAGGTTCTCGAACCCCGCGATACGCCGCAGCAGGCGGCAGGTGTCGAAGCCGTCCAGCGCGGGCATCATCGCATCGAGCAGCACGACGTCGAAGGCCTGCTGGCGCAGCAGGCGCAGCGCCTGCTCGCCTCCGGCGGCTTCGGTGATGTGGAAGCCACGTTCGCGCAGCGCCAGCGCCGTGACCAGCAGGTTGACTTCGTCGTCGTCGACAAGCAGCACCAGGGACTGATCAGGCAGTCCTTCGTCGGCCGGGAACGGGGTAAGGGTCATCGGCGGGCGCCGGACAGGGAGGCAGTCGGAATCAAGTGTGCAGCATAGCGGCTACGGCGCGCTGCGCCGCGTCGGCCAGAGCGACAAGACGGTCGATCTCGTGTCGAAGGTCCGCCGCGTGACCACCGCGCAGTCGCGACTCCAGATCGGCGCAGGCGCGCGACAGGGCCACGGCACCGACGCTGGCCGACGAACTCTTCAGCGTGTGCGCGATGCTGGCAACGACATCGGCATCGGGCGCCTGGGCCTGCAGCCGCAACTGAGCGACCATGCGCGACAACGAAGTGTCGTAGGCGGCGAGCACGCGCCGCACCACGCCCTGGCGGCCGTCCGGGTCGAGCTCGTGCAGGCGTGCCAGCGCCTGCGCATCCAGCGGCTCGGGGTTATCGGCGGGTTCAGCGCTCATGGCATGGGGCAGGCATTGGGCACTCATGGGGTCGCCTCGACTGGGCGGCGCATGCGCCTCAACGATAGGGCCTGCAGCATAACTAGCGGCGACCGGCACTGGGTCGAAGGTTCCACAACTGCTCATTGGTGGTCTTTCGGCACGCGAGCCTGCCAACTTGAGCCCAGAACAACTCGGCGTGCACGAGTGGGGTCTGAAGCGATCCCTAGAATCCCGCGATGCTCAAGCTAAAGCCAATCGACGGCCGCGCGGCCGCGCGACCGCGTGCGGCATGGCCGGCGGCCGCGGCGCTGACGCTCGCGCTGAGCGCGCCACAGGCGGCGGCGGCCGAAGCAAGCCTTGGGACGGTGGCCGTGCTCACCGTCGGCGCCGTGGCCGCCGTGTTGGGTGCGCTGGCCGCCGCGCTGGGGTACCGGCTGGGTCTCGGCAGCCGCAGCGCTTCGGCCCGGCCTCCACCAACGGCCGCCGCCTCGCTGGGCGAGGCCGACGCGGTCGTCCTCGCCGAGGCCCTTCGCGGGCCCGCCGTGCTGCTGGCGGCCGCGGGGCTTGGCTGGCGCTGGCGGGCCGCCAACACCGCCGCCCGCCTGGCCTGGCCCGCGTGCAGCGAGCAGTCTTGGCCCTCCGGCCTGCGCGAGCGCTTGGCCGGGGCCGCGGCCGGCGCCGCCTGGCAGCTGCTGGAAGGCCCGGGCTGGCTGTTGGCCTGGCAGGCCCCGTCTGCGACGCTGCAACCGGGCGAGGGTGTGCGGCGCACGGATGCCGAAACTTTCGGATTCACGCTGTCGCATGACCTGCGCGCGCCGCTGCGCGTGGTCGACGGCTTCACGCGCATCGTGAAGGAAGACTACGGCCCGCAGCTGGACCGCGTCGGCAACGACCACCTCGACCGTGTGCTCGGTGCGACGTCGCGGATGAACCTCATGATCGACGCCATGCTGGCGCTGGCCCGCCTGTCGCAGCAGCCGTTGGCGCGACAGCCCGTCGACTTGTCGCAGCTGGCCAGCTTCGTGATCGACGAGTTGCGCCGCGGCGCACCCGATCGCAGCGTCGCGGTCGAGATCGATCCCGGTCTGCGGGCCCAGGGCGATCCCACGCTGCTGCGCCTGGTGCTCGACAACCTGCTGGGCAACGCCTGGAAGTACACCGCCAAGGCCGCCCACCCCCGCATCGAGCTTCGGCGCGAGGCCACCGTCGACACGGGCGGCCTGGGCTTCGTCGTGCGGGATAACGGCGCCGGTTTCGATATGCGCTCGGCCGACCGCCTGTTCGGCCTGTTCCAGCGATTACACAGCGCCAGCGACTTCCCCGGCCACGGCGTCGGCCTGGCCTCGGTGCGGCGCATCGTCGAGCGCCACGACGGCCGCGTATGGGCTGACGCGGAGCCCGGTCGGGGCGCCAGCTTCCATGTCGTGCTGGGCCCGGGCTGAACGTCTGCTCTCAGAGGCTGTGAATTAACCCGGCGCGTCCGAGCGGCGCGCCAGGCCTCGCTGGAACGAGGCGCAAACCGCAGCCATATCGAGCGATATGGCGAGGATTTGCAACGGACTGCCGGCGGCGCATGGCGTGACAAGCGGGCGTGTCGGATTTGTTCACAGCCTCTCAGCCCGACAGCTGTTCCACCGCTGCTAGCACGCGCTCAGCCTGCTGGGCCGGCGCGACGCCCTGCTCACCGGCCTGGCGATGCAAGCGCTGAAGGGCCTGGGCCCGCGTCAGCGAGAAGCGGTGCATCAGCACGCCAATGGCCACGGGCACCGGGTCGGCCAGGGGATCGGCTGTGGGGCCCGCGGCCGGTTGCGGACCCTCGGCAGCTGAGGGCGCGGCCGCCGCGGCCTTCGCGACGGCCGTGCCCTGGCGACGCGCGCGGCCGAAGGCGGCCTCCACCGCCGGCACGATCTGCCCCACCTCGAGCGGCTTGACCAGGTAGGCCAGCGCGCCCAAGGTCTCGACGGTGGCCAGCGTCCGCTCGTCGGAGAAGGCCGAAAGGAACATGAACGGAATGCCGTACTTGTCGCGAAGCGTCTCGGCCACGTCGAAACCCGTCATGCCGGGCATCCGGATGTCGAGCAGCGCCAGCTCGGGGCGATGGCGGCGCGCCAGCAGGATGGCGTCGTCGCCGTTGTCGGCATCGATCACCTCGTAGCCCGCGTCGGCCAGACCCTGCGCGACGGTGGCCAGCACGAGGCGGTCGTCGTCGACGACCAGAACGCGACCCTTGCTCGACAGGGCAGCGGGCGGCTGCGGGGCGTCCGGGACACGCGGCGGGGACATCCTCGGATTGTTACCCATCAGCTCGCTGAAGTACGGCCTCCCGGCGTTCGACCCCGGCAGACGCCGCCGCCGGCAGCTGCACCGCCGGCGCCCACAGCTCGATGCGCGCCACGACCTCGTCGCCCTGCTGCTCCACAGCAAAGCGGCTGCTGCGCCGAGGCAGCAATGCACGCACCAGGCCCAGCCCGGCCACGGAGCTGTGGCCCGTGCGGCTGAGCTCGAAGCCCGCCGGCAGGCGGCCACGACCGGCAATGCTCAGCACCACGGTGTCTCCCGCGGGGGCCAAGACGCAGCGCACATCGCCGTCCTCGCCATGGCGAAGGGCGTTGCCGACCAGCTCGTTCAGCGTCAGCGCAATCGGGATGGTCTCGCTCTCGGGCAGCTCGTGCGGCACGTCGCCGATCACCTGAACGCTGATCGCGCGGCCGGCCATGCGCCCCAGCGAAGCCGTCACGGCGCGCAGCAACCCAGCCAATCCCAGCGGGCCGCTGCGGCCCATCTGCAGGCCGTAGACCTGCGCGATGGCCTGAACCTGACTGACCGCATCGGTCAGGATGCCGCGCACCTGCGGGTGCTTGCCGGCGGTCTGCATCAGCAGGCCGGCCACGCCCTGCAGGTTGTTCTTGATGCGGTGGTGCACCTCGCGCACGAGCGCCTCGCGCTGCGCGATGGCGGCCTGCAGTCGCGCCTGCTCGGCGGCGCGCTGCTCGGTCACGTCGCTGGCCACCAGCAGCACCAGCGGCGAGCGGGGCTCGCCCGGCTCCGACAGCGGCGCCAGCCGGCAGTCCCATACGCGGGCCTCGGCCGCGTCGTCCGCGCCATGGCGCCACTCCTGGCGATACTGCTCGCCGCTGGCGGCCACGGCGCGCAGCCAACCGGCCAGCGACTCCGCCAGCGTGGCGTCAGCCACGTTGGCCACGGTGCGGCCTTCCGCCACGCCCGCGCCCAGAAAGGCGGCCGCCGTCTGGTTGGCCTGCCGCACCGCGAGGGTGTCAGCGTCGAACAGCGCAATGGCGGCCGGCGCCGTCTCGATCACTCTCTGCAGCGAGGCCTGGGCCTCAGCGATGCGCAGTTCGGCCTGGCGCCGGCGCTCGATGTCCAGCAGCGCGAAGATGAGCTCGCGGCCACCGCTGGCGCCCCGACTGAGCACAGCATTGCCGGCCACCCAGAACTCGCGGCTGTCGCGGCCGCGCAGGCGGCACTCGAAGGTTTCGGCCGTGCCTTCCTCGAGCACGGTCAGCCAGTCGGTGCGCCGAAGCGGATGCTCCGGCTCAGGGGTGGCCACGATGGACACCGGTTCGCCCATAAAGTCGGCCAGATCGCCTGCAAACATGCGCCGCGCCGAGCGGTTCATCCACTCGATGCCGCGCTCCGACACCGTGACGATGCCTACCAGCACCGAATCGAGGATGGCGCGCGTGCGTTCGGCCTGTTCGGCCAGCGATTCGCGCGCGCGGCGACGCTCGTCAATGTCGACGAAACTGCTGATGACGCCCGCATCGGCATCCTCGGGGTCTACCTGTCGCACCGCGACCTGGACCCAGACTCGGCTGCCGTCGCGGCGCTTGAGCAGCCGCTCACCGCGGAAGCGCCCCTCATCCTGAAGCCCCTGGGCGATGCGGGCTTCGAATTCGACGCAGCCGCGCGTGTCGGCATAGAGTTCGGCGGGGTCTAGAGTGGCCAGTTCGGTGGCGCTCCAGCCGGTGAGCATGGCCATGGCCTGATTGGCGCGCTCGATGCGCGTGCCGCGCTGCCAGACGATGCCGACCTCGGACAGGTTAAACATCAGCTCGCGGTCGCGCAAGGAGTCTTCGAGCTCGGCCTGCTGCGTCTTCAGGCGCGTGATGTCGGTGAGCACAGCCACCGCCTCGGCCTGTTTGCCGGCCGGCCCGGCGCGGCGCACGCTGATTGAATACCAGCGCGGCTGGCCGTCCTCGCGCACCAGCGGCAGCTCAGCCTCGAAGGTGCGGCCCTCGGCCAGCGCCGCCAGCGCGTCCTGCACGGCACGCACCGGGCCGACGCTGCGCGCGAGGATTTCCTCCAGCGAGGCACCGGCCGCGGCCCCGGCGGCGAAGCCCAGCATGCGCTCGAAACGGCGGTTGCAGCGCACCAGCGCCGGGCCCCGCAGGTAGGCCACGCCAGCCGGCGAGCTGTCGAGGACAGTGGTCATCTCGTGCATCAGCCGCTCGCTGCGCAACTTGGCGATGTGTTGGTCGGTGATGTCGCGCGTGATGACGGAGGTGGCGCGACCGCCCACGCCGCCAGGGTGCGGCCGCACGCGTGTCTGCAGCCAGCGCTGCCCCAGCTGCGGGTGACGCACGGCGTAGCTCACGTCAGTGGCCTCGCCTTGCCTGAGTGCCTGCAGCAAACGCTCGTATTGAGGGCGGGATTCCGGCAGCACGGTGTCCCGGCTCACGCCGACCAGGGCGCTGGCCTGCGTGGCCTCGGCGCCCGCTCCCGACGCGACGGCGCCGCCGGCCGCCGGCGGCAGCCAGCCCTGCGCGGGATCGAAGGTCGCCAGGCCGATACTGCCGCTGTCCATGAGCAGGCCCAATTCGCGGTGCGCTCGGTCGCGCTCTTCCTCGGCGCTGCGATCCTGCACCACCGCCATGACGCGCGTCTCGCCCGACTGCCCCCCGTGACACGACAGCCGCGCCCAAAGCCGGCGCAGGCCGCGCGAACCCGGCAGCGCGACCTGTCGCTCGATCGAACGCGCACCCGGCACCAGAGTCGCCTCCAGCGAGCCGCCACCCGGCGAGACCACCCAGCCCAGGAGCTGCTGAATCTCGGGGGCGGCGCCCTGAAGGACCTCCGGGATCCGGCCGATCAGCGCCTCGAGGGCGGCGTTGCTGCGCAGCACCAGACCGTGGCTGTCGTAGACCAGCATGCCGACGGGGCTGAGGTCGAACCACTGCCCGATCTCGGCGTCGGCGCGACGCGCCTGCTCGCGAGCGTCGTGCTCGGCCGTCTCGTCGTGCAGCAGCACCAGCCAACGGGACGGCGGGTTCAGGTCGGACACGGGCAGGACGGTGGGATTGAACCAGCGCAGCCGGCCGTCGCGGTCGGCCATACGGCAGCGCGTGGCGACCTCGGGTCCGGCGAGCCGCCGTTCCTGGCGAGCGAGCTCGCGGTCTTCGGGCGGCAGCCAGTTGACCGGGTCGAGGCCGCGCAGACGCGCGCGCGGACGGCCCAGCAACTGCGCCAGCGCCTCGTTGGCGTCGACAACGCGGAAGTCTGGGCCGCGAAGCATCGCGGGCAGCGGTGAACCCCACAGCCCCTTCCACAGCGGGAGCGCCGCAGCCACCCCGCCGGCTGGAGCGCGCGCGAGCAGCGCCGCGCGCACAGGCACAAGCCGGGGCCCCGAGTTCATCCGTCGAGCTTGTTCGCTTGGCGCAGCGACGACAGCAACGCGCGGTTCACCTCGCCCGGGCCCAGCAGCAGCCGCTCGGTGCAGTCGCGGATGTCGAACAAAGACTCGCTTTCGATGGCTCGCACAAGCTCGAGATAAGGACCATAAGGGCCGACCGCTTCATTGCCGAAGTCGGCCAGCAGGGTCTGACGCACGCGATCGGGCACGGGCACATTGCGCAGCAACTCGTCGAAGGGCTGCTGCAGCATCTTGTCCAGCAGCGAGAACACACCGCAGATGAACATCTCGCCGCGCATCTCGGCGTCGCTCTGGGCGCGGCCGAATTCCTCCATCATGAGTCCGCGGCGCACGGCCGCGAAGAGCATGGGCTGAGCGTTGACGCCCTTGCTCGACGAGGCCAGCAGCAGCACCAGCCAGCGCTTCAGGCGCGCGTAGCCCAACATCATGATGGCGTGGCCGAAGCTGGTGACCTCGGCGCGCAGCCCGAAGGCCGGCGAGTTCAGGTAGCGCAGCAGCCGGAAGGCAAGCGTCGGGTCGCGCTTGAGCACCGCCTCGAGTTGGCCCACGGGCTGCTCGCGATCGACGCCCTGGATCAGCTCCATCACCACCTGGATGTCGGTGGCCACCTTGCCGCGCGCGCTAGCGGCGGGCAGCGGGTCGTCGAAGGGCCAGCCCTGCACCGCGATGGCGCCGCGCTGGAAGGCCGCCTCGGCATCGGCCGCGGTGCGCACACCGGCCGTCAAGGCACTGACCTGGCGAATGCCGGGTGCGGGCTGCAGCGCGGCCCGGCGGTCATCGACGGCCTCGATGAGGGCGTGGCTGAAGCAGGCCAGAACCTCCGGCGCCACCGGGTTCAGCGGCCGGCCCTTAATGAGCAGCGCGCCGCCGGCGGCGCGCTGCTCAAGCAGAGCCGGGGCCAGTTCGGCATCGGTAGCCATGAACGACGGTACCTCGATCATGAGCTGCGGCGCGGGAGCCACGCGCAGCGCGGCCTGGACCAGCGCCTCGCCCGCGAGATTGAGCGACACCAGGCCAAGCCCGGTGCGCTCAGGACCGGGCGCATTGCCGCCGGCAGGCTGCAGCGGCCGCAGCGTGAGCTTCAGGTCGCCCGACGTGGCCGGCACCGGCCAAACCTCCTGCAGCGCAAGCTGGAGCTGCGCCATGTCGAGGACGGCGTCAGGCCACGCAGGAAAGACGGTCAGCCGGGTCGCCACCACGGCACGTTGCCGATCGAAGATGGGGCTGTAACCGAGGACCAGCCGGTCCAGCAGGGTTTGCTCAAGCATGGAATTGAGTGGAAGAGGATCGCGGCGTCAGAGGCTGTGAATAAACCCGGCGCGTCCGAGCGGCGCGCCAGGCGTGGCTCGAACGAGGCGCAAACCGCAGCCATATCTAGAGCTATGGCGAGGATTTGCAACGAAGTGCCGGCGGCGCATGGCGTGACGAACGGGCGTGTCGGATTTGTTCACAGCCTCTCAGCGCAGGTACTCGAACAAGCTCATTTTTTGGACGATGGAATACGATTTCAACGCCGCATCGTAGCCGGACTGTCGATTCTGGAAATCGGAAATCGCTTCCAGAAGGTCGAGATCCTCGGCCTCGGAGCGTTCGGTCTGCGCATCGAGCTTCGCCTGCTGCACGCGCTGCTCCAGGCCCTCGATGCGGTTGAGGGCCTCGCCCGAACGTGACCGCCACGAGGCGAGCTGATCGCCCGCGATGTCGAATTCGGCAAGGCCGCGGCTCACCGTGGCGGCGACCTGATCGCCGCTGCGGCCGGGGGTGGCGAGGTCGGCCACAACGCGGTCGAGCGCGTCGAACAGCGACACCGTGATACCGGGCGCCGCGGGATCTTCGGCCAACAGCCAGGCCGAACGGCCGTCGATGGACAACGGCGTCGCAGTGCCACCGGCGGCCAACAGCTGCCCATCGGTGCCGGCGTAGGCCACGCCGCCGGGCGCGTCCACCAGCGGCGGCGTGTCGGCGCCCTGTCCGCCAAACAGGTAGCGGCCCGCGCCATCCTGCCGGTTCGCAACGGCCAGCAGGTCGTCACGCAGGCCGCGGATGGCCTGAGCGATGGACGCGCGGTCGGCGTCGTTGTAGCTCCCGTTGCCGGCCGACATGAGCAGCTCGCGAGCCTGCGCCAGCAGCTCGCCGCCGTCGCCGAGGGCGGTTTCGGACAGCTCCATGGCGTTTCGGCTGGCGCCCAGGGCGCGCAGCTGCGCTTCGCTGCGCCGCTGCGCGGCCAGCGCACGCTCGGCCACCGCGGCGGCGGCCGGGTCGTCGCTCGGGCGCAGCACGCGCTTGCCGCTGGTCAGCCGCTCCTGCGCCTCGGTGAGCGCCGTCTGGCGCTTTTGCAGGTTGTCGACGGACGCTTCGTAGGCGTTGTTGCTGGAGATTCGCATGCGGGTCACCTCCCGGCGACGTCGAGGAGTTGCTGGAACACGGTCTGCGCCACCTGCAGCACCTTGGCCGCCGCCTGATAGGTCTGCTGGTACTGAATCAGCCGCGCGGCCTCCTCGTCGAGGTTGACGCCGGACTTGTCGGCACGCTGCGTCTCGGCCTGCTGCGACACGGCCTGCGAAAGGGTCGAGGCGGTCTGCCCGCTCTGCACGCGCACGCCGATGTCGGCCAGCGTGTCGCTCCAGGCGTCAATGGGTGTGCGGCCCCCGGTGATGGCCGCGTCGCGAAGGGCCTGCAGCGCGTTGGCGTTGCCGTTGCTGGCGGCCACCGCGCCGGCCGGCGTGGGCGCGACGCTGAGCACGTCGCCGTTGCGGGGCACGCCCGTCAGGCGCAGCGAGAAGCCGTTGATGTCGGTGCCCGTGGGCGGCAGCGCGGAGCCGGGCGTCCAGGTGGCCGTGCCGCTGCCGACCAGGGCGCCGGCGCCGTCGCGCAGCGCCCAGGTGTAGTCGCCGCTGTCGCTGACGAAATTGAAGGTGGCCGTGGCGCCGGCCAACGGCGTGCCCGTCATGCGCAACGAGGCCACCGCGGCGGTGCCGACGTTGGCCGGGCTGGCCGTGGCCGTCAGCGCCGCCGCGGCAGCGATGTCCCGCGGGTCGTCGAGCAGTGCCTCAAATCCGCTGGTCGCGCGCGACACGGGCTGCAGCCGGAAACGGTCGCCAGGCTGCGGCGGGGGCGCACCAAAGGCGATGCGCATGCCGTCGACCACGTCGCCGTCGGCCACGGCGGTCTGGCGCCCGTCGCTCAGTCGCGTCAGGACCCAGGCGCCCGAGCCCGGGGCGCTCTCCTGCAGCTGGTACTCGCTGGCCTGCAGCTGCGCGGGGTCGTCGATGCCGATCGACACCGAGCCGACGAAGGCGCCGGAGCCGGTGCGCTGGTTGGCCTGGTTGGACAGCACCTGCGGCGCGCCCATGGCGAACATGGGCTGCGACGCCACGCTGCCCGGCGGTGGCTGCAGGTTCAGGCCGAGCACCTGCTGCGCGTTGACGGCGCCACCGACACTGGCCGCAAGCTGGCCTGCGCGTGCGCGCGCGTCCATCAGGTCGTCGTTCTGGAAGCGAAGCAGGCCCGCCAGCGCGCCGCCCGCCAGCAGGCCCTCGTCGAGCACGCGGCGCGTGCCGCTCTCGACCAGCGCCACCGCCAGCCGAGACGAGTCTGCAGCATCCTGCTGCAGTTCCAGCTGCACCGCCTCACGGCCCAGCACCAGCCGCTGGCCGCCGCCGATGAAGACGGACATTGTTCCGTCGCCAGCCTCCATCCGCGTGACCTGCACCTGCTCGGCCAGGCGCGAGATCAAGCGGTCGCGCTCGTCGAGCACGTCGTTGGCTGGCTGCCCCAGGCCCTGGAGGTCGGCGATGCGGCGGTTGGCCGCGGCGATGCCCGTGGCCAGGCTGTTGACCTGTTCCACGCTCACTCGCATGGAAGCGGCGACGCCGCCCTGCACGACGTTGAGTCCGTCGTCGACCTCGCCGAAGCGATCGGCAAGGTCCCGTGCACGCGCCAGCACCACCTGGCGCGTCGAGAGGTCGTCGGGACGGTTGGCGAGGTCGGCGAAGGCATCCATCAGCTCGACGGTGGCCGCCCCGAGCCCGTTCTCCCCGAGTTGGAACACCTGCTCCAGGCGCCGCAGTTGCGTGAGCCGGGCCGAATCCATCGCCGCGAGCGAGCGCGCAGTGGCCGCCTCGCGGGTGAGCATGGCGTCGTGAGCACGCGTGACCGACTCCACCACCACGCCACGACCGAAGAAGCCCGCGCCGGTGAACTGCCCCTCGGGGGTGGTCAGCGACACCTGCTGTCGTGAGTAGCCCTCGACATTGGCGTTGGCGATGTTCTGGCCGGTGACCTGCAGCCCGGCGTAACTGGCCGCCATGGCCCTCATCCCCAGCGAGATCAGCGGTGAGACGCTCATGCCCAGGTGCTCCTTCAGGCCGACAGCGAACGCTGCAGCCGCAGCGTGGTGTTGATCACGCGCGTGAGCTTCTCGGCGTAGGCCGGGTCGGTGGCGTAGCCGGCCTGCTGCAGGCCGTTCGCGAAGCGCGCCGCGTGCGTGGCGTCGCCGGCGGCGGCGCCGCGCGACTGCGCGGCCACCGCCTGCGTGGCGGCGGCGTAGCGCGGGCTCTGCGTCATCAGCCGCGCGTAGTCGGCGAAGCTCTCGGCGTAGCTGCCGTAGGCGCGGAACTTCGCCGTCACCTTCTGCGGCCGGCCGTCGACGTACTCGGTAGTGACGACTTCCGCCACCGGCCCCTTCCAGCCCGCGCCGGCCTTGATGCCGAACAGGTTGAAGCTCGGCGAGCCGTCGGCGTGGCGGATCTCCCGGCGGCCCCAGCCCGTTTCCAGTGCCGCCTGCGACACCATGAACGCCGCCGGGATGCCCGTCTCGGCCTGGGCGCGCTGCGCCGCGTCCATGTGCTGCTGCACGAAGCCGGCGGCGCCGGTCTGCGGCACGCGCACCGGCTGCGGCTGCGCGGCCAGCGGCGCGGGCGTGTTGTTGGCGCTGCCCGTCACCGGGATCGGGCCCGGGGCCAGGCCCATCTGGCGCTCGAGCTGGCGCTGGATGGCCTCGGACAGCCCGCCCATCCGCCCAGAGAGCTGCAGCGCGAACTGCCCGTCGAGCATCGAGGTCGACACGTTGCGGCCCGACAGGCTGCCGCTGCCGTCGTCGGCCTCCAGCGCCGTGGCGCGCATGGACTTCATGAGCTCGTTCATGAACAGGGCCTCGAACTGCCGCGAGGCCTCGCGGACGGCGCCGCGGGGGTCGGTGGCGGCGCGGCCGCGCAGGGCGTCGAGCGAGCGCGCGTCGCCGGCCAGCCCGGTGGGCACCGACGCCTGCGCATGGGCCAGGGAGGGCACGGCGGCCATGGTCAGATAACCTCGATCTCGGCGTTCAGCGCGCCGGCGGTCTTCATGGCCTGCAGGATGGCCAGCAGGTCCATGGGCGTGGCGCCCAGCGAGTTGAGCGCCTTGACCACGTCGGCCAGCCGGGCGCTGGCCGGCAGCGTGATCAGCGAGCCGCCCTGCTGCGAGATGGCGATGTCGCTGCGCTCGGCCTGCACCGTGTTGCCGCCGGCCAGCGCGTTGGGCTGGCTCACCAGCGGCGTGGTGCTGATGGTGACCGACAGGTTGCCGTGCGCCACCGCGCAGGGGCCCAGCGTGACGGCGTCGTTGACGATGATCGAGCCGGTGCGCGCGTTGAGCACCACGCGCGCGGCCGGCCGCGCCAGCGCCACCGGCAGGTTCTCGATCTGCGCCAGGAAGGCCAGGCGGGCGCCGGGCTGCGCGGGCATCCTCACGCGCACGCTGCGGCCGTCCAGCGCCTCGGCGGTGTCGTCGCCGTGCGCGCGGTTGATAGCCTCGGCGATGGCCGCGGCGGTGGCGAAGTCGCTGGCCTTCACGCCCAGCGTCAGCGCGTCGCCCTCCAGCAGCGGCGTGGCCACGCTGCGCTCCACCGTGGCGCCGTCGGGAATGCGGCCGGCCGACAGGTGGTTGATCTGCACCTTGCTGCCGCCGGCGCTGGCGCCGGCGCCGCCCACCAGCAGGTTGCCCTGGGCCAGCGCGTAGATCTGACCGTCGGCACCCTTCAGCGGCGTGGCGATCAGCGTGCCGCCGCGCAGGCTCTTGGCGTTGCCCATCGAGCTGACGGTGACGTCGATGGCCTGCCCCGGCTGCGCGAACGGCGGCAGCTGCGTCGTCACCAGCACCGCGGCAACGTTGCGCGGCGACAGGCTGGTGCCGGCTGGCAGCGTCACGCCCAGCTGCTGCAGCAGCGACTGCAGGCTCTGCGTGGTGTTGGGCGACTGCGTGGCCTGGTCGCCCGTGCCGTCCAGGCCCACGACGAGGCCGTAGCCCAGCAGCTGGTTGCTGCGCACGCCCTGCACGGCAGCCAGCTCCTTGATGCGCTGGGTGGACGGCGACGCCGCGGCCGTGGCGCCGACGGCTGGGGGCCACCACAAGGCCGTGCTGGCGGCCAGCGTGGCCACGACGAGCGTCCAGCGCATCAGGCGGTCGGGGTGGTGGTCGGGTCGCATGGCTCAGATGGGAAGCACGTTGACGAAGAAGCGCTGCAGCCAGCCCATGGCCTGGGCCTCGGCGGCGGCGCCGCGGCCGCGCTGCTCCAGGCGCACGTTGGCGATGGCCGAGCTGGGCACGCTGTTGCCAGGCTGGATGGCACGCGGGTCGACCTGGCCGGAGAAGCGAAGCACGTCGATGTTCTGGTTGACGCCGATCTGCTTCTCGCCGGTGACGATGAGGTGGCCGTTGGGCAGCACCTGGCGCACGACGACCGTGATGTTGCCGCTGAACTCATTGCGGTTCTCGGTGCTGCCGCTGCCCTCGGCCGTGGAAGCTGTGCTGGCGTCGGCCGAGGCTCGGCGCAGCGCGTTCGGGCTGATGCCGGGCAGCGCGGTGATGCCGCCAGACATCTTGCCGGTCCGCTCAACCGTGCTGGTGCTGGAGGCGGTGGCGCTGACACGCTCGACGATGTTCACGGTGAGCGAGTCGCCCACCAGGCGCGCACGGTGGTCCTCGAACAGCGGACGGTAGCCGTTGGCGCTGAAGATGCTGCCCGTGACCGGCCCCGCGGCGGGCGGCTGGAGCGGCGGCGCCGCGGGCTGGGTGTCGCCGACGTCGACATGCGGGCCCACGTAGGCGCAGCCCGGCAGCAGCGCCGCGGCCAGCAGCAGCGAGGCGGCGGCCCGCATCACAGCTGCCCCAGCCGCTGCAGCATCTGGTCGGAAGTCTGGATGGCCTTGGAGTTGAGCTCGTACGCACGCTGCGTGGCGATCATGCTCACCAGCTCTTCCACGACATTGACGTTGCTGCCCTCGACGAAGCCGCTCTGCAGCGCGCCCAGGCCGTTGGCCGTGGGCGCCCCGGTCTGCGGCGCACCGCTGGAGGCGGTCTCGGCGAACAGGTTGCCGCCGCGGCTCTCGAGGCCGGCCGGGTTCACGAACGAGGCCAGCTGCAGCTGCCCCAGGCCCTGCGGCGCCGTCTGCCCGGGCAGCGTGGCGCTGACGGTGCCGTCGGCGGCCACCGACACCGACACGGCGTTGGCCGGCACGGTGATGCCCGGCTGCACGGCGTAGCCGGCGTTGGTGACCAGCTGCCCGTTGGCGTCGACCTGGAAGGCGCCGTCGCGCGTGTAGCCGGTGGTGCCGTCGGGCAGCGAGATCTGGAAGAGGCCCTGGCCCTTGATGGCCAGGTCGAAGGCGTTGCCCGTCTGCTGCAGCGCGCCCTGCTGGAAGTTGCGCGTGGCCGAGGCCGCGCGCACGCCCAGGCCCACCTGCAGGGCGGTGGGCAGCGTCGTCTGCTCGGTCGTGGCCGAGCCGGCGGCGCGCAGGTTCTGGTACATCAGGTCCTCGAACTGCACCCCGGCGCGCTTGAAGCCGTTGGTGCCCACGTTGGCGAGGTTGTTGGAGATGGCGTCCAGCTTGGTCTGCTGGCCCTCCATGCCGGTCTTGGCGATCCAGAGTGAGCGAATCATGATGCGGCGCCTCGGGCCTTGTCGATGACTCGCATGTTCCGGCGGACTTGAGGCCGGGCATGGGCGAAAAAAGGGCCCCACAGGGGCCCAGTTCGATGGGGAGCGCAGTCGCTCAGCCAGCGCTGGGGGCCAGCAGGCGCGCCGCCTGCTGCTCGCGCTGCTCGGCGCCCTGCAGCGACTTCATCTGCTGCTCGAACTGGCGCGCCGCGGCGATCATCGCCACCATCGTCTCCACCGGGCTCACGTTGGAGCCCTCGAGCATGCCGCTGCTCACGCGGGCGGTGGCGTCGGCCGGCAGCTCGGCGCCGTCGCCGGCGCGGAACAGCCCGTCGGTGCCGCGCACCAGCGGCGCCTCGGGCGTGACGAGCTTCAGCCGCCCCACCGGCTGTGGCCGCCCGTTGCCCACGGTGCTGGTCATGGTGCCGTCGGCGGCGATCTCGACCTTGGCGTTCAGCCCCACCGTGATCGGCCCGCCGTCGCCCTGCACCGGTAGCCCGGCCGGCGTGACCAGCACGCCCTCGGCATTGACCTCCAGCGCCCCGGCACGGGTGTAGGCCTCCGTGCCGTCCAGGCCCTGCACCGCCAGCCAGGCGTTGCCCTGCATGGCCACGTCCAGGCTGCGCCCGGTGGCCTGCATCGCGCCGGGCCGCGTGTCGTGGCCGATGGTGCTCTCCAGCACGTAGGCGCGCGTCGTGGCCCCCTCGCCGCGCACCGGCACGGCGCGGAAGGCCTGCATCTCGGCGCGGAAGCCCGTCGTCGAGGCGTTGGCCAGGTTGTGGGCCAGCGTGTCCTGCCGCTGCAGCGTGGCCTTCGCGCCGGACATCGAGAGGTAGATGAGTCGATCCATTGGAGCTCCGGGTCAAGCAGCCACCGCGGAACCGGCTCTGCCGGGCCGCTGGCGGCGCCCCCTTGAGGGGGAGCGGCGTCAGCCGCTCCGGGGGCGGGACTTATCTCAGGTTGACCAGCGTCTGCAGCACCTGGTCCTGCGTCTTGATGGTCTGCGCGTTGGCCTGGTAGATGCGCTGCGCGACGATCATGTTCACCAGCTCGCCGGTCAGGTCGATGTTGCTCTCCTCGAGCGCACCGTCCTGCAGCACACCCAGGTTACCCTGCCCCGGCACGCCCAGGATGGCCTCGCCCGAGGCGTTGGTGCGGCCCCAGCGATTGTCGCCCAGCGGCTGCAGACCCTGCGGGTTGCGGAAGTTCGCGATCTCGATCTGGCCGGCCGCCTGGGCGCGGCCGTTGCTGTAGCGCGCGGTGACGACGCCATCGCCCTCGACCACGATGGCGGTCAGCTGGCCGGCGGCGTAACCGTCCTGCGTCGCGTCGGTCACGCCGAAGGAGGCACCGAACTGCGTGGCCGACAGCAGGTCGAGCTCGACGCCGGCGATGGCCTCGGTGGTGCCGCCGCCCGGCAGCGTGGTGGCCGGGATGTCGAAGGTCACGGGCGCGGCGGGCGCCGTCGGCGCGCTGCCGTCGGCGGCGAAGGTCATGGTCGTCACCGGCAGCGGCGCGGCGGCGGTGCCGGCCACGGTGTTGCCGTTGGCGGTGGCGAACACGTTCCAGGCGTTGTCGCCGCTCTTCTGGAAGTAGTACGTCAGGGCCACCTCGCGGCCCTGCAGGTCGTACACGGTCATCGAGGTGGCGTTGTTGTAGGTGCGCGCGTCGCTGAAGTCGATGGCCGGGCCGGTGCCCGGCACCGTGACGGCCGATCGCGAGTCCAGGTTGAACTCGAGCCCGACCTGCGCGGTGGCCGCCGGTGCGATGCCGCTCGTGGGCAGCTGCAGCGCCGCCGACACGCCGGGGAGCACGCCGCCGAGGCCGTCGGTGGCGTAGCCCATCAGGCGCAGCCCGCCGTTGTTGACGATGTAGCCCTCGCGGTCGACCTTGAACTGGCCGTTGCGGGTGTAGCTGATGGCGGAGTCCGGCCCCGCGACCTGGAAGAAACCGGCGCCGTTGATCGCGAGGTCCATGGGGTTGTCGGTGATCTTGATGGTGCCCTGCGTGAACTGCTGCGCGACGGAGGTGACGGTGGTGCCGATGCCCACGCTGTTGGCGCCGGCTCCGTTGAGCGCGTTGGCATAGACGTCGCTGAATTCGGCCCGCGACACCTTGGTGCCGTAGGTGTTGGCGTTGGCGATGTTGTTGCCGATCACCTGCAGGTTCTTGCTGGTGGCGTTGAGTCCGGAGAGGCCTTGCTGGAAGCTCATGGCGATGTCCTGCGGTTCGCGGTGGAAGTGGGTGTCAGTTGAAGCCCTGCACGTCGCGCCAGGCGACGAGGCCGCTGGAGGCGGTCTCCAGCGTGAGGGTGTTGCCGGTGGTGCGCACCGCGTCGACGCGGTCGCGCATCAGCGGGCTGGCCGGCACCACCTGGGTGCCCTGGGCGGCAACGACGCGGAAGCTGTAGGCGCCGTCGGGCAGCGAGGCGGCGCGCCAGGCGAAGCCGTGCCGCCCGGCGTCCTGGGTGCCCAGGTCGAGGGTGTCGACGACGCGGCCGGCGCCGTTGAGGACCTCCACCTTCACGCTGCCGGCGGTGCGGGAGAGCTCGAAGCCGCCGTCGGCGCGTCCCCCCTGGAGCTGCAGCCGGTTGCCGCGCACGGTGATGTCGCGGCCCACGAGCGAGGCGCCCGACAGCGCCTGCAGCTGCGCGAACTGGGTGTTCAGCCCGTCGACGGTGGCGTTGAGCTTCTCGATGCCGGTGACGGTGTTGATCTGCGCCATCTGGCTCGTGATCTGCGCGTTGTCCATCGGGTTCATCGGGTCCTGGTTCTGCAGCTGCGTCACCAGCAGCTTCAGGAACCGGTCGGCCCCGCCGGCCTCGTTGGCGGTGGGGGTGGCGGCCCCGGCGCCCGGCAGCGCGGCGAAGGGGTTGGCGCCCGCGACGGCGGCGTTGACCGCGCTCATCAGGATTGCCCCATCTGCAGCGTCTTCTGCAGCAGGCTGCGCGCGGTGTTCATCACCTCGACGCTGTTCTGGTACGAGCGCGAGGCGCTGATCATGTTCACCATCTCCTCGACGGGATTGACGTTGCTGTAGGTCACGTAGCCCTCGGCGTCGGCGCTGGGGTGGCGCGGGTCGTGCACGCGGCGGCCGGGGGCGCTGTTCTCGGTGACCGTGCTCACCCGCACGCCGGCGCTGGTGTCGGTGGCGGGCACGAAGGCGTCGCGGCTGCCCACCAGCGCGGTCTGGAACACCACCTGGCGCGCCTTGTAGGCCTGGCCGTCGGGGCCGGCCACGGTGTCGGCGTTGCTGAGGTTGGAGGCCACGACGTTCAGGCGCTGGCTCTGCGCGCTGATGGCGCTGCTGGCCACGTCGAAGATCTTGAGCATGCTCATGCGTCGGCTCCTGCGGCGGGGGTCACGGCGAGTTCGGGCTCTTCATGGCGTCGAGCGTGGTACGCACGTTGCCGTTGATGAAGCGCAGCGTGGCGTCGAACTTCAGAGCGTTGTCCATGAAGTTCGCGCGTTCGCGGTCCATGTCGACGCTGTTGCCGTCGAGGTTGGTCTGCGCCGGGTGCACGAAGCGCAGCGTGGGCTGCGGGCGGCCACCGGGAGTGAGGATGTCCCGGGCGATGCCCTCGCCCGCCGCGCCGCCGCCGCGCGCGGCGCGCAGTGCCGAGGCGAAGTCGAAGTCGCGCGCCTGATAACCGGGTGTGTCGACGTTGGCGATGTTGCCGGCAATCAGCTGTTGCCGCTGCGAACGCAGCACCAGGGCCTGGGCATGGAAGTCGAGGGCGTCGGTGAGGCGGTTGATCATGGCCGGCAGCCGCAGCGGCTGGGAAGTACACACGAGGAAGATCTCGCAGGGGCATTGTTGGAACGGCCGCCGTCGGCCCGTGGCCGGATAAGCGGTACCAAGGACCGGCATTTCGGGGCGGCGCGGCCCGGCCGCACTGCATACATTCGCGGCATGCCCGAAACTGCTTTTCGTGTCCGACCCGCGCCAGCTGCGGCGCGAGTCGCCTCCGCTCTCGGCCGTCGCGCCGCGGCGCTGGCGGCGCTGGCCGTGATGCCCGCGTGGGCGGCCGACCCGCTGCCCGCCAGCGCCCTAGAGCAGGCCGCGGCCGTCGCTGCCGCTCAGGCGCGCGTCGACGCCACCATGCCGCTGCCGCCGCAGGCCCGCGTGGTGGCACTGCCAGCCGCGCCCGACGCCCGCCTGCGCCTGGTGCCCTGTCGCGAGGTGCAGGCCCTGCCCAGCCCCGGCGCGCCGGCGTGGGGCCGCACGCGCGTGCTGCTTCGCTGCGCCAGCGGCCCCGCGGCCTGGCGCATCAGCCTGCCGGTTGAGGTTCAGGTATGGGCGCCGGCCTGGGTAGCCGCGGCTCCGCGCGCCGCCGGGGACACGCTGACCGATGGACACCTGCGGCCCGGTGTCGTCAACTGGGCCGCCGCATTCTCCCGCCCCTGGCCGCTGTCCAACAACCCCGACGGGCGAACGCTGGCGCGGCCGCTGGCCGCCGGCGAACCCCTGCGCGAGGCCGACCTGCGCAGCCGCCAGTGGTTCGGGGCCGGCGACACGGTGCAGGTCACGGCCCGTGGATCGGGTTTCGCCATCAAGGCCGAAGCCCAGGCCCTGACGCCCGGATACGAGGGGCGCCCGGCGCGGCTGAAGGCCGGCAATGGCCGCATCCTCATCGCCACGCCAGTGGCCGAACGTGAGGCCGAGGTGCTGCTTTGACCACCCGCCTACGCGACGGCCGAGCTCCACGCCCCCGCGAACCAGGGGGTTGGACCACAATCGGCAGGAAAGTTCTAAAGCCCGGTGGCGTCCCGGCCGATACATCCGCCAATCTGCCGGCGCTGTCATCATGACGAGGCGTCGCTGAGGAGTCCACCATGAAGATCGGTCCCCTTGAACCCAAGACCATCGCTGCACCGGCCGGCGCCGAACGCAAGGCAGCAGCGCAGCCTGCCTCGGCCGAGCCCAGCGCGCAGGTGAAGCTGTCCAACGCGGCGCAGAGCTTGCAGGGGGCCGAAGACGACGCGACCTTCGACACCGCCAAAGTCGAACGCATCGCGCAGGCCATCCGCGACGGCCAGTTCACGGTCAATCCTGAGGCCATCGCCGACAAGCTCATCCTGAACGCCCAGGAACTGCTGAGCCGCAAGCCCAGCTGAGCACCCAGGCGCGGCGATGAGGCACAGTCAGCAGGAATTGGATTCCCTCCGCGACGCCGCGGCGCAGGCGGCCACGCTCGAACGGCCGCTCGAGGCCGTCGAACAACAGTTGGTGTCGCTGGGCATGGCCCTGCACCGCCAGGACGCCGCGGCCGTCGACGCCGCCGGGGCGCAACTGCACTCGGCACTGGCTGCCGCGGTCGATCATTTCACGCTGGCCGCCCGCCACGGCAGCGTGCCGGCGCCGCTGCGGCGACGGCTGGCTCAGGCCAGCGGCCAGGTGGCGGCGCAGCGAGAAGCCCTGGCGCGAGCCACCGCCTCGCTGGACCGCGCCATCGACGTACTCATCCCACGAAGCGCGCCGGCGACGCTGTATTCGTCGCAAGGCGCGTCCGAGCGCCACGGCGGCGGCGGTGCGCTGATGGTTTGATCTGCAGTCGCCTAGGTTGGCGGTTAGGTTCGGCCGGAATCTGCTTGCCAAGGACGGGCCATCTCTGGCGTCTTGGACGCCGGAGGCGCCGGCTGCTGCCGCTGCGTCACGCGGGACACCCGTTCGATAGCGCGTCGGCCGAGGTGTCGATGTCGTCGGAGCCGGGTTCTGAGCAAGGCAGCGAATGCCTCGCGGTGCTCACCACTCCCGAAGTTTGGTGCGCAGCCGGGCGATGCTCTGGCTGTGAAGTTGGCACACGCGGCTCTCGGTCACACCCAGCACGGCCGCGATCTCTTTGAGATTCATGTCTTGCTCGTAGTACATGCTCATCACGTACTGCTCGCGCTCGGGCAGGTTTTTGATGGCATCGACCAGCGCTCGGCGCATGCGCTGATCCTGTAGCCGGGCGATGGGGTTGGCCTCCTCGTCGATGACGTGGCGGTCGAGGTAGTCGTCGTCGCCGTCGTCGCCGCCCATGTCCTCGAGATAGATCAGCTGCGTCCCGCGGACCTTGCCCAGGAGTTCCTGATATTCCTGCAGGCTCAGGCCCATCTCGCGCGCGATCTCGCTCTCGCTGGGGGCGCGGCCGAAGCGCTGCTCCAGCTTGTGCACGGCGGCCTCGATGCTGCGCTGGTGGCGGCGGTCGCCGCGGCTCATCCAGTCGTTGCCCCGCAACTCGTCGAGCATGGCCCCGCGGATGCGCTGGGTCGCGAAGGTCTCGAACTGCACGCCCTGGGCGGCGTCGAACCGCGACAGCGCATCATTGAGGCCGATCATGCCCACCTGGATCAGATCGTCGAGCTCCACGTTGGCCGGCAGCTTGGCGATCATCTGGTGCGCGAGGCGGCGCACCAGCGGGCTGTACTGCTTGAGCAAAGCGCCGGAGTCGAGTTGTCCCTTGGCGGTGTACATGGTCGGGGGCCTCTAGCGTTGGCCCGCGGCTCGGCGCGGGCCGGCGGCGGAAGGGAGTGCGGGGATCGACGCCGGCAGCGGCGCGAAGCCGCCTTCGTCAAGTGCCAGTTGTCCGGCCAGCAGCCGGGCGAGTTCGTCGTCGACGGCGTCGCCCGCAGCCGCGGCCGCCGGGTCGACGAGCGCGTGGTTCACCATCAGCGCCCCGAGGAAGGCCTCGGCGCAACCGGCCAGGCTCTGCACGATGGCGGCGGCCCGTGGCGAACGGGGCGACAGGGACAGCAGCAGGTCGAAGGTGAGCAGGTCGCAGCGGGTAGCCAGCAACTTGGCGCAGGCGTAGGCGTGCTTGATGCTCTCGGGGTGGTCGGCGCCCAGCAGCAGCGGGCGGGCGGTGCGACGCTTGAAGATGCGCACCAAGTCCGAGGCGTCGGCGTGCAGGATCACGACGTCGGCGGCCGGGTGCGCGCGCTGCACGGCATCGATCAGGCCGTCGGCGCAGCCGCGGGTGTCGACGTAGGCCGTGGCCAGGCCGCCCGCGGCCAGGTAGGCCACACGCGGCGCTAGGGTCTCGATGCATAGCGCCAGGTCCACCGCCGCCAGCTCGGCCGGCGGCGGGCTGCCGGTGGCGGCGTCCACCACCAGCACGTGGCGGTCCTGCGCGGCCAGTGCCTGTGCGAGCCGGTCGAGCACCACGCCGCCAAAGGCCGCGTGGGGGTTGGCCACCAGCGGCAGCACGGCGCGGCGGCGGCCGCCGAACAGGCGCCTCAGGCCGTCGGCCTGATCCAGCGGCATGGGGCGCGACGGGGGGTAGAAGTCGGGCATGGCCGGCATCGCGGAAACCTGCGGGGCAATCAGGCGGTGAGCCCGTCCGGGCCCGCGGCGGCCGCCGGCAGGCCGGCGAAGATCAGGTTCACCTCCTGGGCGTCCAGCCGCCAGGCGGCGGCGGACGCGGCCTTGAGCGCGCGCTGCACCAGGGCGTTGGCCGACAGCCGGTGCCAGTCCTCGGGCACGCGCTGGCCGTTGGCCACGGCGAGGACCTTCAGACGGTGCCGGATCATCGCGTCAAGCGCGGGGCCGAGCTTGACGGCCTCGTCGATCTTGGACAGCACCACGCCGCGGCAGTGCGTGGCCGGGCTGGTGGCGGCGTAGCCGGCGATCTGGTCCTCGATGGTCTCGCCCTGGGCCGAGGCGTTCACCACGAGCAGCTTTTGGATAGAGCGGTGCGACACCATCTCGAGTAGTTCGCGCGTGCGGCTGTCGCGCTGCGCCATGCCAGCGGTGTCGATGAGCACCATGCGCTTGGCCGCCAGCAGATCCAGCAGGTCGTCGAGCGAGGCGCGGTCGTGCGCGGTGTGCACCGGCACGCCGAGGATGCGGCCGTAGGTGCGCAGCTGCTCCTGCGCGCCCACGCGGTAGGCGTCGAGCGTGACGAGGCCCAACTCGGCGGCGCCGTGGCGCGCCGCGAACGCGGCCGCCAGCTTGGCGGTGGAGGTGGTCTTGCCCACGCCCGTGGCGCCGACGAGGGCGAACACGCCGCCAGCGTCTTCCAGCGCCGGCTCGCGCTCGCCCGTGAGCAGGTTGCGCTCCAGCACGCCGGCGGCCCAGGTGGCCTCATCGAGGTCGGCCGGCAGGTTGTGCACCAGCTGGCGGATCAGCACCGGCGAGAACCCGGCGTCCAGCAGTCGCTGCGACATGTGGGCCTGGCGCGGGTGGCGCTGCAGCTTCTCCATGAAGGCCAGGGCGCCGAAGCGCTGCTCGATGAGACCGCGCATGGACCGCAGTTCGCCCATCATGGCATCCTGCTCGGCGCGCGTGGCCGCGCCCGGTGGAGACAGCGACACGGCCATGCCCGCGGCCACGATGGGCGCGGCGGCGGCCGGTGGGGTGGGCAGGGCCGGCTTGACCGGCACAGGCTCCACCAGGGCCTCGTGCAGCACCGGCAGCTCGCGTCCGGCCAGCGGCTGAGCCCCGGCCTCGCGGTTGGCGCGCGTGGCGGCCAGGCGGGTGCGCGCAGCGGCGATCGGGTTCGCCGCCGGGCCGGGCGGCTCCGCCGGCGGCGGCTCGGCCGCCAAGGGCTCGGCCGAGAGTTCGGCCTGGCGGCGCTTGAGCATTCGCTGGCGCACGTAATCCTGGAAGCTCAGCGTGCTCATCTGCAGCTGCTCAACGTCGCGCTCCACTTCCTGGCGCACGCTGGCGGGCGTGACGGCGTCGATGTCGAAGGCCGGCTCCAGGCGCTCGAAACCGCGGGCGGTCGCACTGCGATCGGGCTCGGAGCGCGGCCGCGGCGTCGCAGCGGCCTGCGGCGGGAGCGGCTGTGCGCGCACCGACTCGGCGCCGGCGCGCACCCGCTCCAGCTGCTGGACGCTCTCGGGGGCCATGGCCAGCACCTCCACGCCCTCGGCGCAGGGGCGGGTGCTCATGACGACGGCGTCCTCTCCGAAAGCCTGGCGCACCAGGGCCAGGGCGTCGCGCGAAGTGCGGGCGGTGAAGCGCTTGACGTTCATGTCGCTGATCCGAGTTGACCGAAGTGGCCCTGGCGCTGGCCGATGACCGATCCGATGCGGATGGAATGGGTTTCAGGGATCTCGCTGTGGCCCAGCACCTTTAGGCGCGGGGCCGCGCGCTTGAGCAGCCGCGCCAGGGGGGCGCGGATGAGGTCGGGCACCAGCAGGCAGGCCGGCAGGCCCAGGTCCTCCTGGCGCCGGGCGGTGTCGGCGGCGTTGCGGCTGAGCGTGTCGGCCACCGCGGGGTCGAGCGCCGAGCCGTGCGGGCTGTTCAGGGCCTGGGCCACCAGGCGCTCGAGCTCGGGGTCGAGTGCGATCACGTCGAGCTCGCGCGTGGCGCCGTAGATCTGCTGCACGATGGCCGGCGCCAGGTGCACGCGGATGCGCCGCGCCAGCTCGGCGGGGTCGGTCACGGTGGCGGCGTGCTCGGCCAGGCACTCGACGATGGAGCGCATGTCGCGAATGTGCACGCCCTCCTCCAGCAGCAGCTGCAGCACGCGTTGGAGGGTGGCGATTCCGACCATCTTGGGCACGACGTCTTCGATGAGCTTAGGGGCCAGCTTGGTGACGTGTTCGACGAGGTTCTGGGCCTCGACTCGGCCCAACAGGCGGGCCGCATTTACTTGCATCAAGTGTGAGAGGTGGGTGGCTATGACGGTGGCGCAATCAACCACCGTAAACCCCGCCATTTGGGCCGTCTCCCGGTGGCGTTCCTCGATCCAGATGGCGGGCAGCCCGAAGGCCGGGTCGGTGGTGCGCTGCCCGGGCAGCTGCTGCTGGAGCGGACCGCTGACGCCTCCAGGATTGATGGCCAGCCACTGGCCCGGGAAGGCCTCGCCCTCGCCCACCACAGCGCCGCGCAGCGTGAGGCGGTACATGCTCGGTTTGAGGTCCACCAGGTTGTCGCGGATGTGCACCGGCGGCGGCAGGAAACCGACGTCCTGCGCGAACTTCTTGCGCACGCCCTTGATGCGCCCGAGCAGGTCGTTGCCGGGGGTGACGCGGGCCTTGTCGACCAGCGCGATGAGCCGGTAGCCGACCTCCAGGCCCAGCGTGTCCACGGGCGTGAGGTCGTCCCAGGTCGCCTCGGTCGAGGCCGGCTGCACGTCGCTGCCGGCCGGCAGCGCTGGCGCCTCGGCCGCCTTGCGGCGCGCCTTGTCGAGCTGCCACGCCAGCAGGCCCAGGCCGCCGGCCACCAGCAGGAACACCAGGTGCGGCATACCCGGCACCAGGCCCAGCAGGCCCACCACGCCGGCGGCCACGCCCAGGGCCTGCGGCGAGTCGAACACCTGGCCGCGGATCTGGGTGCCGATGTCGGCCTCCTTGCCCACCCGCGACACCACCATGGCGCTGGCCACGCTGAT
>JBIKLC010000016.1:0-68596 GCA_044360025.1 Rubrivivax sp.
AGGCCTTGTTTCTAAACGTCGAGAGTCGGTGTTCTTGGCCGATCGTGCATAGCACGCAGGCGCGCCAGCTCACTTCGATAGAAGCTTTGCAATTCGGCATGAGCTTTAACTGGCTGTTTATAATAACTATATCCGTCTAACTTTGGCAAGGAAGCCCATTCTGGCGCCAAGCGTGCCAGAACTCGGTGAGTCAACCCCTCCTTATCAAACAAGCCGAGCGCACCTCTTTCTTGTACCTTGTGCAACGCAGCCTGGTCTTGTTCATGCGGACCAAAACTACGAAGCCCTAAATTCGACGCCGCCTCACGCCACGTTGATTCCAAGAACTGGTACGCCCCTGCGGCCGTACTGGCATATCGAGGCGAATATTGAGTGCGATTTGGATGTTTATCTAGGGATGGTGTCAGATTGCCGCCAAACATCACGCGATACCCGATATCTGAACCACTGCGCCAAGTACCTTCAGCATAACGTATCGTGTTCAGAAGGGCGCGCCGTTCTATGGTTATGGGAAAATATTCCCTATTCGTCGAAATGTTACTGGCGGTACGAATGATGCCCGCTGAAGCCGCGCTGATCATATCGGCTCGACGTTGCCCTATTCCAAACATTGCGCGCTGAGCTTGAGCAGGACTCGTCTTCAGTCGCACCGGTTCTGCTTGTAGACTAGTTTTTGGCAAATCGTACAGATGATTTGCCAAACCACGGCGAATAATCTGAGGAGCACGTTCCAAAGCGTCAACATATGTGGTGAGGGGCTTGCCGCTCACAGGACTCGTCAAGACGTATTGATGTCCATCTTTGCCCTCCAACCACCACAAGAGCCCGCTGCCGTCACGCCTATCGGCAGACATTAATTGGCCCTGCAGGTTTCTACCGGTCCTATCTTGGGTCGCACCTATCCAATGATGTTGTCTAGGAACTCCAACAATCGTATGCAGGCCCCCTATATTGGAATTATGAGAATTAGCAGCTAACTCCGACCGCCCGAACAAACTGCCCGAGCGAGGTAGCGTATTGGTAATCGGAAAACTCGACATGTTTGTCCCCTGTCTATCTCAACAATATTTTTTATAAATTCGCCTGTAAAAATTTCTTGGCTGGATGAAGTACGATTCGGATCTCGCCTCAAATTCCATCTTGTCGCTGAGCAAAGACGAAATCGCTGCCTCACTGCAAAAACTTGCTGATTTGAATACTGGTAAAGACTAGATCTCGGCTAAACGGCACAGACATACCAGAGTGGTGGTGGTGGTGGTGGTGGTGGTGGTGGTGGTGGTGGTGACACGGCGTGTCAAACATGGCTACCCCGCCAAAATCCAGCCAGTTGACACAGCCGTTGTGTCAACCAATCGATACAGACTGACATGGGCGTTTTTGCGCAGACTTTGGTGCGCTTTGCTGAGCCTCCGAGTTCGCAAGCATTCGGTGAACCCGTCGACCGGGCGGGCTACCCGTGAAGCCATCGACTCGGGCCGAGTCGACACAAATGGCCGATTCTGCTAACGGGCCCAGGCTCAGCAGAACGTCTACGGCTACGTGGAGCGGCTCGCCTGGCTGGAGACGCGGCGGCGCCCCATCGCCAACGCCCAGGGCTCGGGCGCCATGGGCTACTTCCAAACCATGGGGCCTTTCCATCGCGAGGCGATGGCCGCTTCGGGCGGCCTGAACTCGCGCTCGACCAACTACGCAGAGGCCGCGGCGGCGGGGGGGCCTGGATTCGCAGGCACCGACCGCTGCGTGCCAGGCGATCCAGGAAGGTCGATTCGACGACGCCGACGCAATCCTGCAAAAAGGCACCTGGCCTTCGCTGCCTGGCGGCAGTCAGGCGCAGGCTGCCGCCGTGCAGCGCGACGCCCGCAGCTTCTTGCCCCAGCCATTGGCCGTTGCAGCGGGCCTTGACTCCCGGGCCATCCAGGCCGCCTTCGCCCCGCTCCCCTCTGCCTCGCCTGAAGGCACTATCACCACCGCCGCCAACACACGACCCTGATGGCCCGCCCGCCCCCACGCGGTTGCTCCAAAGGTGATCCGGGTCTGCCGGTCGCCTTGATCCCCCGCCGGGTGGCGGGCTGGGCGCAGCCCGGCCCTGGGGCGCTCAAGATGTAGCCAGCGCCGAGCAGCAGGCTTGGTCGGTGGCGCACGATCCTGGCTGCGTCCCGGCGGCGAAAGATCGGCGACGTGGCGGCGAAGAGGGCCTCGCTTGCCCGGGCGTGTCGGATTTGTTCACAGCCTCTTAGCGCACCACGCCCACCACGGCCTGCGTGAGCGGGCCCGGCGCGTAGCTCAGCCAGGGGCGGCTCACCGCCATCACCTCCAGCACCGCTCCGGTGTGGGTACTGCCGAGGGTGGGGCCCGTCCAGGCCACGCTGCACTGACCGTTGGCTGCCGTCTGGCAGGCCACAGCTTGCAGGCCCACGACGCGCGCGCCGCTGTGGATGCGCAGCAGGCCCTGCACCACGGCGCCGGCCACCGGGGCGCGCTGCGCGTCGGCCAGGGCCACGGTGAATTGCGGCTTCCATTGCGGCGAGGACGGGGACGGCCGCACCATGCTGCCGCTGAGCGCCGACACGCGGGCCACGGGGGCCGGCGGCTGCGCCACCTGCGCGCTGCGCACGCCGCCTCCCGAATCGGCCATCTGCGGGCCCGACAGGCCAGTGAGCGCCACCGTGATCCGCGACGTCGCCCCCCAGAGCGCCGGCGGGCCGGCCATCGAGCAGCGGCCGTCGGCCGCCGTGGTGCAGCCGGCCTCGGCCGTGCTGTGCGAGAAGCGGCCGACCACGCGCGCGCCGGCCACAGCCGCGCCCTGGGCGTTGACCACCTGCACCGTGGCGCTGGCGGCCCACAGGCCGGGCGTCGGCACCGAAGTCGCGATCGTGATGGCCGCCGGACGGATGGCGATGCTGGGCGGCGGTGGCGTGGTGGCGGTGTCGCTGGCAAACAGCAGCCCCCGCGGGGTAACGCCGTTGACGCCGAACACCGCGTCGGGCGTGGCGTCCTGCAGCAGGCGGGCGCGCACCTGGGCCGCGGTGGCCAAGGGCTGGGCCTGCAGCAGCAGGGCGGCCACGCCCGCGGCGTGCGGCGCCGCCATGGAGGTGCCGCTCATGCCCACCACGGCCGTGGCCGACGCGATGCCGGCCGACGCGATGTTCACGCCCGGCGCCCATAGCGCCACGCAGCTCCCGGTGTTGGAGAACGAAGCCTTGGCGTCGGCCGTGTCGCTGGCCGCCACCGTCAGCAGCCCGGCCGCCCGCCCCGGCGACTGCGTGCAGGCGTCGGTATTGCCGTTCCCGGCGGCGGCCACCACCGTGAAGCCGGCGCTCACCAGGCGCTGCGCCGCGGCGTCCAGTGCCGCGAAGGCCGGGCCGCCCAGGCTCATGTTCACCACGCCGGGGCGCGCGCCGTGGGCGGCTATCCAGTCCAGCCCCGCGAGCAACTGCGTGCCGGTGCTGTTGCCGCGGCAGTCGAGTACGCGCACGGGCACCACGCCGGCGCCCGGGGCCACGCCCAGCGTGCTGCCAGCGGCGGTGCCGGCCACGTGGGTGCCGTGGCCGTGGCAGTCGCGCGTGCCCTGGCCGTCGGCGACGGCGCTGAAGCCGCTGCGCAGCCGCGTGCCGAACTGGGCGTGCGGGCTGACGCCGGTGTCGACCACGTACAGCGTGACGCCCTGGCCGGTGCGGCTGTGGCGAAAGGCGCCGTCGAAGACGCGCGCGCGCTGGTCGAGTCGGTCCACGCTCCAGGCGCGGCTGTCGAGTAGGCGCACCGGCGCGGCCTGTTCGACGGTGAGCGCGCGGTCGAGCTCGACGCCGTCCACCGCCGGGTCGCGCGCCAGCAGATCGGCCACGGCCTGGGCTTGGTCGAAAGGCACGGTGAGGACGAAGCCCTCCAGAGCGTGCGCGAAGCGCTGGCCCAGCGCCGCCCGTGGCGAGGCGGCGCGCACCGAACGCGCCATCACCTCGTCGACGGCGGTGGCCACGGCGGCGGCCTTGGCCTCGAGCTGCCGGGTGCGCAGCGCGGCGGCGTCGCCGCCTTCCCCGCTGCCGCTGCCCAGCATCGTGGCGCGGCGGTCGGGGGGCACGGCCGCCGGGTTCAGGCGCACGATCAGGCGCACCTCGTCGCTGCCGGCGGCATCGCCCAGTGCCGACTGGGCGGCGCGCACGGCGGCGTCCTGACCGGGCTGCCACAGCAGGAAGCGGCGGCTTTCGGTGCCATTGCTGATGGTGATGTCAGCGCTGGCTTCGGCGGCAGCCTGCCCGGGACCGACTGGATCACCGCCGCCGCAGGCCGATAACAGCAACCACACGGCGCACAGCGGCAGGGCAGCCGCGCGCCGCATGGCGCCGCCTAGAGCAGAACGAAGGGGGTTCGGTTTCAGGGCCATGGCTCGCCAATCCTTCTGAAGGTGCGCATGCACGGGGCGAGGGCCTGACCGAAAACAGCGCGCGGCGGGCACTGGATGTGCCACCACGCCCGGCCAACGGGATGACCGTGCTGGCAACCCCGCTGCCGTGGCACCACGCAGGGGCGCTTTAGGCCGGAGGCTTTGCGTCCCGGCCTTTCGACCGGTTTGCCCTCGGGGTCGAATGTAACGTGTTGTTGCATTCCGGGGGCGGCTTGAGCGTGAACGGGTTCACCCAAAGCGAGGCTGAGGAACGCTGCGAACAAAGGCAAACGGCGTCACAGCCCAGGCGCTCAAGTGCCGTACGAGCGCGACCGAAATCCAATGGATCAGCGGCGGTGCGACCGCGGATTTGTTCACGAATCAGAAACCTTCCGATCCGTCGAAAAGCACCGGTAAAGCTTGGCAGCCCGTCTGTTACACATGTTTACGACGCGGTCGGAACCCCTAGATTGAGGGGCACCGCCTTCAACCTAACGATCAGCGTGAACGAGACAAAACAGTCCTCCTCGTCTTCGCCGGGCGCCAAGTCGGGCGTTGTTCCCTTCACGGTCCTGATCGAGCGCCGCGGCCGGGCCCTGGCCCAGCGACTGCTCGCGGCGTTGCTGGTGGCGGCGATGGCGCTGGCGGTGCTGCTGGGCTTTGGGCCGGCGCAGGCGCAGACGGCGCGGAGCAAGATTGCGAGCGACCTGCGGGCCGTGATCGCCGCACCGACGACGCCCGACCTGAAGTGGGTGAAGGACGTGAACGGCACGCGTTACGTGAAGGTCCTCGTCATCAGCAACTCGACCGATCCGGACCTGCCGGATCTGCGCGCTGCGGTGATGAACGCGGGCGGCTCGGTGTACATGTCGTTCGTCTCGGTGCGCGCGTTGTCGGCGATGGTGCCGGCCAACCAGGTGTCTGCCCTGGCCGTGCGCGCCGATGTGCAGAGCATCTCGCCCAACCGCCTGACCGCGCGCACCGCGAGCCACCTTGAATCCGCCACCGGCGCGCTGACGCCGGCGGTGCGAACCTACGCGAAGAACGGCACCGCCTACAGCGGTCTGGACGGCACCGGCGTCGGCATCGCCATCCTCGACTCGGGCGTGATGTTCAACCACCTCAGCATGCTCAACGCCGCGGGTGCGTCGCGCGTGCTCCGTGCGGTGGACATGCAGGTGGGCGCGGCCAAGGCGGTGGGTGTGAACGACTGGAAGCCGGGCATTGATGTGTCGAGTTTGCTGCAGCCCGGCAGCGAGACGATGGCGAAATACGAGAACAGGATCAAGAACGACGCGGAGAGCATGGTCGACAGGTACGGCCACGGCTCGCACGTGGCTTCGGTGGCGGCTGGCCGCGGTTTCTATCAAGGTGCCGACAGCACTGGCGTGGCCCCGAACGCAAACTTGTACGACGTCAAGGTGCTGAACGACGCCGGCTTCGGCCAACTGTCCGATGTGCTGGCCGGCATCGACTGGGTGATCTACAACGCGCGTCGATACAACATCCGCGTGATGAACCTCAGCCTCGCGGCCGCCTCGACCGAGAGCTACCTCACCGACCCCTTGGCGCGCGCCGCACGCGCTGCTGTCGCTGCAGGCATCACGGTGGTGGCCGCAGCAGGCAACTATGGCCGCGACGGCCAAAACCGCGAGCGCTTCGGCACCATCAGCTCGCCCGGACACGACCCCAGCGTGATCACGGTCGGCTCGCTGAACTCCAGGGCGACGAACCAGCGGAGCGACGACGTCGTCAACAACTTCAGCTCGCGCGGCCCGACGCGTGGCAGCTTCGTCGATACCGACGGCCTGCGCCAGATCGACAACCTGCTCAAGCCCGACCTGATTGCGCCCGGCAACAGGGTGCTGGGCGCCATGTGGATGTGGAGTGACCCGGTGTCGGGCACGACCTGGCCCTGGCTCGCCGCCACCTACAAAACGCAACTCCCCTTCAACCCCAACTACGGTAGTGCGGATTTCACCCGGACCTTGATGTACATGAGCGGCACTTCGGTGGCCGCGCCCGCCGTGGCTGGCGCAGCCGCGCTGATGCTGCAGGCCAACCCGGGCCTGACGCCGCCGCTGATCAAGGCCATCCTGCAGTACTCTGCGCAGCCTGTGGCCGGCGCCAACCTGCTTCAGCAGGGGGCGGGCATGCTCAACGTCGATGGCGCGGTGCGCATGGCGCGGGCGCTTCGCACCGACATCGCCACCGGTGTCGAATCCGGCGCCATCGTCGCGGGCACCTCGCTGCTGGCACCGGGCCGGGCTTTGCCGACGCCGACAACCACCGCCAACGGCCAGACCTTCAACTGGAGCCGCATCGTGATCGGCGGCGGGCGCCAGATCCTCAGCGGCCCGGCCCTCTTCACGCAGTACCAGCCGATCTGGGACCACCGCTTGGTGTGGGCCGGCCCGCGCGTGCTCCGCAGCACAGTGAGCTACTGGTCCGCCCGCGGCCCAGCGGTACCGGCCAACACCTTTGTGCGCTCGATCGTCGAGGCCCCAGCGCCGAATACACGACTGGTCACCCAAGGCGTCGCCTCGGCCACCGCGCTGGCCGGACCGACCTCGAGAAACAGCGGCACCGGCGCTTACATCCGGACCGCTACCCTGGCGAACTGGCTCGCCACCGGCACCGGCATCATCCTGAGCGAGGGGATCATCCTCAGCGAGGGGATCATCCTGAGCGAGGGGATCATCCTGAGCGAGGGGATCATCCTCAGCGAGGGGATCATCCTGAGCGAGGGGATCATCCTGAGCGAGGGGATCATCCTTAGCGAAGGAATCATCCTGAGCGAGACCGGCCGGGCCCCCGCCTCCATCTCGCCCAACGCCCCGGCCCTGTTCGGCGAGCCCTGAGCGACCCGGCCCGCAGGCCCCAAGCCCACCCTCCGGCGCGGCCCTCATGAGTACACCGACGCTCCCCGCGACCGCGCCGGCCGACGTGCCTCGGCGCGGCCTGTTGGCCCGCCTGCACGCGGCGCTGATGCCGGACTACAACGGCAAGGCCACCGTGTTCTGGTGGACGATGGTGAGCCTCGGCGCGGCGGTGATCGGCCTGGGCCTGACGAACCTGCTGGACGAACCCTGGCCGGTGCGGCTGCAGATCCTGGCAGGCATCGCGGCCGCGATGCTTGCGGGCCTGTTCCCGGTGCGCATTCCGAACTTGAAGAACTCTTTCGCAGCCGGCGAGATCTTCATCTTCCTGATGCTGCTGCTGCACGGCCCCATGGCCGCGGCGCTGGCGGCCGCTTGCGAAACCGCGCTCGGCGCCTACCGCACCTCCAAGCGCTGGACGAGCCGCATCGCCAGCCCCGCGATGTCGGCGCTGGCGGTGTTTCTGGCCGGCTCGCTGTTCTCTGCCGGCGCCGAGGCGCTGAGGCAACGGGGCTGGCTGAACGACGGCATGCTGGTGGCGGCCATGATGGCCTTCGCCGTCGGCTACTTCGTGATCAGCGCGCTGTTCACGACGGCGCTGCCGCTGCTCAAACGCAACGAGCGCATGCTGTGGTCGCACGTCGCCGGCCTGATGGGTTGGATCGGCTTCGTCTATGCCGGCAGCGCCGCGGTGGCGACGCTGCTGTTCCTGGCCTTCCGCACCTCCGGCCTGGGCGTGCTGCTCGCGGTGGTGCCCCTGCTCAGCGCGCTGCTGGCCGCCTTCCACTACTACAACCGGCAGCAGGAAGCGAGCGAGGCGGCCCGTGCCGCCGCCGCCGCCGCCGCCGAGCGCGAGGCGCAGGCGCTGGCGCAGGCCGCCGAGCGCGAAGCCGAGCTGGCGGCGCGCCACCTGCGCGAGCTCGAGGCCAGCGAGCGCCGCTTCCACAGCGCCTTCACGCACGCCTCGATCGGCATGGCGCTGCTCGACTTCGACGGCCACGTGCTGCAGGCCAACGCCGCCCTGCGCCAGCTGCTCGGCCTCGAAGATGGCGAGCTGCGCGGCGAGCGTTTCGGTGGCTTCGTGCTGGACGAGGACCGCGGCGCGCTCCAGGCCCAGCTGGCACGCGTCGAGGACCAAGGTTTCGAGACCTTCTCGCTGGAAGTGCGCTGCCGGCACCGCAGCGCCGAGACAGTGTGGACGGCGCTGCACTGCAGCTTCTTCTCCGAGCCCGGTGCATCCTCGCCCTGCCTGATCCTGCAGGTGCAGGACATCACCGCACGCCGACGGGCCGAGCAGAGCCTGCAGGATCTCGCGTTCAACGACACGCTGACGGGCCTGCCGAACCGCCGACGCTTCTATGAACTGCTGACGCAGGCGGTGGCGCGCTGCGTCGTCGAGCCCGAGCGGGGCTTTGCGGTGCTGTTCCTCGACTTCGACCGCTTCAAGCTCATCAACGACAGCCTCGGCCACAGCGCGGGCGACGAGTTCCTGGTGCAGGTCTCGCGCCGCATCCAGAGCCGGCTGCGCGGCCAAGACGTCGTCGCACGGCTGGGCGGCGACGAGTTCGCGATCCTGATGCAGCGCTTTGACGACGACAACGCCCCCGCCGTGCTGGCCGACCGCCTGCTGTTGGCGCTGAAGGAGCCGTTCCGCGTTGCCGGCACGGAGCTGAGTACCAGCGCCAGCATCGGCATCACGACAAGCCGCATCGGCTACACCGACCCCGAGAGCGTGCTGCGCGACGCCGACATCGCGATGTACCGCGCGAAGGCCGGTGGCAAGGCGCGGCATGCGGCGTTCGACATCGGCCTGCGCGCCGAGTCGACGCGCCGGCTGCGAATGGAATCGGACCTGCGCGCGGCGATCGAACAGGGTGCACTTTCGGTGGCCTACCAGCCGCTGCACGAGCTGAAGACGGGGCGGCTGACCGGATTCGAGGCGCTGGCGCGCTGGACACATCCCGAGCAGGGCCCGATCAGCCCAGACCAGTTCATCCCAGTGGCCGAGGAGACCGGCCTCATCGTGCCGTTGACCAATTTCATGCTGCGCGAGGCCTGCAGCCAGCTGCGCCAGTGGCAGGCGTTCGATCCGGCGTTCCAGGACCTTGGCGTGCAGGTCAACCTAGCCGGCCGCGACCTGGCGCAGAAGGGCCTCGTCGAGCGCGTGCTGCAGGCGCTTGGCGAGGGCCACCTTCAGGCGCGCCACCTGACGCTGGAGCTGACCGAGAACATCCTGATGTCGCGCCTGGAAGTGGCGCTGCCGGAGCTCGAACGCTTGCGTGCGCTCGGCGTCAAGCTCGCGGTGGATGACTTCGGCACCGGCTACTCGTCGCTGGCGCACCTATCGCGCCTGCCGATCGACGGGCTGAAGGTCGACCGCTCGTTCGTGCGGAATCTGGCGAAGGATTCAAAGGACGCCGCGGTGGTGCGGGGCATCGTGCAACTCGGCTGCTCGCTCGGCAAGGAGGTCTTGGCCGAGGGCATCGAGACGCAGTCGCAGTTCGACCAGCTGCGCGACATGGGCTGCGTCCATGGTCAGGGCTACCTGATGGCCCGGCCGATGAACGCCGCCCAGGTGGCAACGCTGCTGCAGCAGCTACAGGCCTTTAGCGCACACCCGCTGATGAGGGCGGACTTCGAGGCGTCGGTTCTTCGTCACTGACTCGGCGCGCCAGGCGCCGGGCGCCCTCAGCGCAGCCGCAGCACGCGGCCGAAGGGCGCGGCGGCCAGCGCCGCCTCGTCGGCGCCCGGCGGCACGGCCCACAGCAGCGCCCCGGGCGGGCGGTGGCGCGCGGGGCCTTCGAGGTCGGTGAGCACCACCGTGAGGTCCGGGCGGTGGCGCGCGGCCTCCTTGAGCAGCGGCGTGAAGTCGGTGCCGCCGCCGCCGGCCACACCGGCTTCAGCGGCCCAGGCCCGCAGGTCCTTAGGGCCCAGCCGCCCCGGGGCCAGCGTGCGCACGGCGCGCACGGCGTCGTCGCCCACCACCAGCGTCATCGGCGCGTCCAGCCGCCGCGTCAGCGCCGACAGCTCGGCGGCGAAGCGCGCCAGCAGCGGCTCGTCGATGCTGCCGCTCACGTCGAGCACCAGCACCAGGCGCGGCACGCGCCGGGCGTGGGTGAGCCCCGGCGCCCACGGCAGGCGCCCCCGCGCCCTTTCTTCGCCGGGCTGGCCCCGGGCGCCGACGCGGCCCTGGTTGGCCAGCCAGCTGCGCGCCGGGCGCGAGGGGTTCTCGGCCAGCCGCGGCGCCAGCGCGCGCGCCACCTGCGTGCGCAGCACCTGCTCCCAGGGCGTGTGCACCCGCGGCAGGTCGCGCAGCAGCGTGCGCAGGATGGAGAACGCGCCATCGCCGCTGTGCCCGCGCAGCAGCCGCTCGCCCCACTCGCGGGCCTGCTCGGCCTCGGCCACGACGGCATCCGCGCCCTCGGGCCCGGGTTTCAGGTCCTCGCTGTCGGGGCCGCCCAGCGTGCGCAGCGTGGCGGCGCGCGGGCCGTCCTTGCGGGCGTCGGCGCGCTGATCCGGAGGCCGTCGGTCGTCCACCGCGGCGTACAGGCGCTCGACGTCCCACTCCAGCAGCGCGGCCTCGTCGCTGCGCGTGGTGCCGAGCACCTGGTCCAGCAGCTGCGGCAGCCTCAGCGCCTGCGCGGGCAGCGCCAGCCACGCCGCCGGGGCCAGCGCGCTGTTGACGATGGCATCGGCGCAGCGGTTGAAGAGGGCCAGGTCGACGTCGCCCAGGCGGCGCTGCAGCGCGCGGTAGCGCGGGCCGTGGCGCAGCGCGATGTGCAGCAGCTCGTGCGCCACCCAGCCGGTCTGCACGTCCAGGCCCAGGCGCTCGAAGGCGGGGGTGTAGTGGATGCAGCGGCCGTCGGTGTAGGCCGGCAGGCGGCCCGCATGGTGGGCCAGCGCCTCGGCCTCGGTGACGTCGCGGTGCGCCACCCACAGCGCCAGGCTGCCGCTGGCCGGCGCGACCTCCACCAGCCGCATCACGGCGCGGCGGCCGCGGTGTTCGTGCTGGCCGCTGCCGTGCTCAGACAAGTTCAGCCCCGGCCGGCGGCGTAGCGCTGGTAGGCGGGGCTCTGCAGCAGCGCCTGCTCCAGCCCCTGCTGCAGCGCGCGCTGCGACAGCAGTTCCACGACCAGCGTCTGCACCTCGGCCAGCGGCAGCGGCACCGGGCCGCGCAGCTCGGGCAGCTGGGCGGCGATGGCCATGGCGCGCGCCAGGCGCTCGCCGTCGGTGCAGGCCGCCACCAGCCCGTAGGCCAGCGCGTACAGGCCGTCCAGGCTGACCGGCAGCAGCTTCAGCGTGGCCGCGCCGGGCTCGGCGGCCAGCAGCGCCAGCACGTCGGCGCCGCTTCGCAGCTCCTTCAGCACGCCGAAGAACTCGGCCGCGTTGGCCGCCCCGATACGGCCCTGCACGAAGCGCCGCGCCACCGCCTCGGGCAGGCCCTCGCGCAGTTCGAGCAGCACGCGCGAGACGTCTTCCCAGCCGCGCGGGCTGGCGCCGATCAGGTGGTCGGCAGCGAGCTGCGCCTCGGTGTCGTCGAGCTTGTCGGGGCGCACCTTCAGGAAGGCCATCACCTCGGGCGCGAAGCCCTGCGCCAGCCCGTGCGCGAGAAAGGCGTCGATGCCGGCGACGACGTGGAAGTGGAACAGCCGGTCGGCCAGCGCCGTGCCCATGTCGTGGCTGACGGCGCCGTGGAAGGCGGCGTTGCCCGCGGCCACCACCATCCAGCCCGGCGGCAGCTCGTAGCGGCCGACGCGGCGGTCGAGGATCAGGCTGTAGGCGCTGATCTGCAGCCGCGGGTCGGCGGCGGTGAGCTCGTCGAGGAACAGGATGCCCTCGGGCTGCTCGGGCCCGGGCAGGAACTCGGGCGGGAACCAGACGGTGCGCTCCAGCCGCTCGTCGGCGTAGATGGCGCCGCGGATGTCCACGGGCTCGATCGTGGTCAGGCGCAGGTCCACCAGCGGCACGCCGAAGCGCACGGCGAGCTGGCGCACGATGCTGCTCTTGCCCACGCCGCGGGTGCCCCACAGCATGGTGGCGCGGTGGCGCAGGCGCGGCGAGGCGAACTGCGCCTGCAGCGCGGCCAGCGCGTCGGCCACGCTGACGGGCGGCACGTTCATGGGGTTGGCGTGCATGTCACTCCGTTGTGGCGTCGGCCGTCCAGGGCTGCCAGCTGCTGGCCGGCGGGCTGCGGGGCAGGCGCGGCAGCTCGATGCGCGGCATCTCGCGGCGCATGAAGAACAGCGCCATCAGCAGCGGCGGCACCAGGTTGGCCAGCGCGCCCAGCATGGCCTCGGCCTGCCCGCCGGTGCCGCGCACGGCAAAGGCCACCGCCACCACCGCCACGCCCAGCGACAGCGGCCCGCCGCGCAGCAGGCCGATGCGCCAGCGGCGCGCGCGGAAGCGCTGGTGGAACAGCGCCGGCGGCGCCGCGAGCACGCCGGCCAGGTGGGCCAGCGACAGCGCCAGCCGCGCGCGCGCGTCGGCGCTGCGCTCGGCGCCCTGGCCGCGCAGCATGACGCTGCTCTCCCAGCCGGTGCGCAGCGGCACGAGGCGGCTCCAGGCGCCGCCGAGCACCTCGAACAGGTCGTCGGGCAGGCGGCGCGCGTCGGCCTCGGCGCATGTGAGCACCAGCTGCATCGGGTAGCCCTTGACGCCCGAGACCGTGCAGGCCACGCGCAGCCCCGCCACCTGCGCCTGCGCGGCGCGCAGCTGTGGCGGGTGGCCGGGGCGGCAGCGCAGCACGAGTGCCGCGCCCTCGGCCGTGAACAGATCGCCCGGTGCGATGGCCGCGGCTGCGGCCAGCAGCTCGGCGGGCTCGCCGTCCTCGGCCAGCACCTCGGCCGTCATCTCGTCCTGCTGTGGGCCGCCGGGCTTCGGCTGCAGTCGGCGCAGCAGCTGCCAGCCGCGCGGCGTGTCGCGCAGTTCGCGGGTTTCGGTGAGCGCCGGGTGCGTGGCGCCGGCCGCGTGCACCACCGGCTTGAAGAACAGGCGGCGCGCAGCGCGGTCGCTGGCGGGCAGGTCCAGCGCCCAGCCGGCTGCCGAGAACGGCGCTACCAGCGCGAGGATCGCGTGGTGGCTGAGCGGGGCTGCCGTGGGCGTGTCCATGGATCCGGCGCATTCTGGCGCGGCCGGGATAATCCCGCGCCATGGCATCGGGGCAACGCGTCGTTGTGGGCTTGAGTGGCGGCGTGGACAGCGCCGTCAGCGCCTGGCTGCTCAAGCAGCAGGGCTTCGAGGTGCTGGGCATCTTCATGAAGAACTGGGAAGAGGACGACCGGCCCGCAGGGGCGGGCAGCGACGACTCGGCCTACTGTTCCAGCAACGCCGACTTCGTCGACGCCGCCGCGGTGGCCGACGTGATCGGCATCGAGATCGAGCACGTCAACTTCGCCGCCGAGTACCGCGACCGCGTCTTCGCCGAATTCCTGCGCGAGTACCAGGCCGGGCGCACGCCCAACCCCGACGTGCTGTGCAACGCCGAGATCAAGTTCAAGGCCTTCCTCGACCACGCGATGCGGCTGGGCGCGGAGAAGATCGCGACGGGGCACTACGCGCGCGTCCGCTGGGTACCAGCGGATCCGCGCCCTGCCGATGACACGCGCGTCCGCCAGGACGCCGACGGAAGCTTTCAGCTGCTGAAGGGCCTGGACCCGGCCAAGGACCAGAGCTACTTCCTGCACCGCCTGAACCAGGCGCAGCTGTCGCGCACGCTGTTCCCGGTGGGCGGGTTGCACAAGACCGAGGTGCGCCGCATCGCCGCCGAGATCGGCTTGCCCAACGCGAAGAAGAAGGACAGCACCGGCATCTGCTTCATTGGCGAGCGGCCGTTCCGCGAGTTCCTGGACCGCTACCTGAGCCGCGCGCCCGGCCCCATCGTCGACGACACCGGCGCTGAGGTCGGGCAGCACGTGGGCCTGAGCTTCTACACGCGCGGCCAGCGCCAGGGGCTGGGCATCGGCGGCGTGGCCGGCTACGACGCCGCCGGCACGCACCAGCCCTGGTACGTGGCGCACAAGGCCTTGGACACCAACACCTTGCACGTGGTGCAGGGGCACGACCACCCCTGGCTGCTGAGCCCCTGGCTGGAGGCCGCGGATTGCCGCTGGGTGGCCGGCACGCCGCCCGCGCCGGCCGCCCTGGCGGCCAAGACGCGCTACCGGCAGGCCGACGCGGCGTGCGCGCTGGCGCCCACGCCCGCGGGCTTCCGCCTCGACTTCGCCGAGCCGCAGTGGGCGGTGACGCCGGGCCAGAGCGCCGTGCTCTACGACGGCGAGGTCTGCCTGGGCGGCGGCGTCATCGCCGCGGCCGAGGTGCCCCCCGTGGTGGCCGCGCTTGTGCCGGCGCGTGCGGTGCGTAGCCTGCGGCGACCCCGTCGAAACGCTCCGCACGCCGCATGAACGCAACCGCGACCGGGCGTCAACGCGCCGGTGCGGTCGCCAGCTCCCAGCCCGGCATGCCGGTTTGCCACAGCACGAACGCGAAAGTGTCGGCGCGCTCGTCCAGCATCTGCGCCTTGGTGTTGCCGACGCCGTGCCCGCTGGCGTAGTCCAGCCGCACGAGCACCGGCCGGCCGCTGGTGCTGGCGGCCATCAGGCGCGCCGCGGCCTTGGTGGTGTTCCAGACCTCCACGCGCGGATCGTTCACGCCGTGCGTCAGCAGCACGGCGGGGTACTGCACGCCGTCCCGGATGGCGTGGTAGGTGCTCATGGCCAGCAGCGCGCGGAAGCCCGGTTCCGTCTGGCGGCTGCCGAACTCCGGGATGTTCGGGATGCCGTTGGGCGTGGTCTCGAAGCGCACGGCATCGAGTGCCCCCACCGCCGGCATCACCACCGCGAACAGGTCGGGCCGCTCGGCCATGGCCATGCCCACCAGGATGCCGCCAGCGCTGCCGCCCCAGATGGCCAGCCGTGACGGGCGCGTCCACTTCTCCGCCACCAAGTGCTCGGCGCAGGCGATGAAGTCCTTCCAGGTGTTGGGCTTGGTGGCCTTCTTGCCGTCCAGGTGCCAGTCCTTGCCGAACACGCCGCTGCCGCGCGGGTTGGCCACAGCAAACACGCCGCCGGCCTCCATCCACGCCAGGCGGCTGGGGCTGAAGAAGGGCTCCTCGGTGAAGCCGTAGCTGGCGTAGCCGTACAGGATGGTGGGGTTGCTGCCGTCCAGCGGCGTGCCGTTGCGGTGGATGATGCTCATCGGCACCATCGCGCCGTCGTGGCTCTTCACCATCACCTCGGTGGCGGTGACGTTGCCCGGCGCGTCGAACGGGCCCGAGGGCTGCAGGCCGGTGTTGACCACGCGTCCGTCGGCGCCGACGGCGAAGATCTGGCGCGCCCGTGTCCAGCTCTCCAGCTCCAGCAGCACGCCCGGCAGGGCGGGTTCGATGCCGCCGAAGCTGAAGGAGCCCAGCACCGGCAACGGCACCTCCTGCGGCTGCGCGCCGTCGACGGGCGCCAGCTTGAACAGCTTCTTGATGTTGCCTTCGCGAACGTCGATGTAGGCCGCGTCGGCGGCGGCGGCCAGCGAGCCCAGCACGCGCGCGCTCTCGGGCACCAGCGTGGCGGCGGTGGCGGGCGAGAAGCCGTCGATGTGCCCGCCGATGACGCGGTAGCGCGGCGCGCCGCGGTGGGTGGTGGCGAACAGGCGGTCGCCGATCACGGCCATCGAGGTCACGCCGTCTTCGCGGCCGAAGAGCTTCTTCCACGCCGGGCGGCCGGCGCGGACGGCGTCCTCGGTGCTGTGCCAGGCCGAGAACTCGGGCGACACGCCGTCGATCACGGAGGCGATCGCGCGGCCGTCGGGCAGGATCTCCAGGAGCGGGAACTCGGTGGCCGGGATCTCGATCGGCGCCGGGTCGCCGGCGCGCAGCAGCACGCGGATGCTGGCCTCGGTGCCGCCCGCCGGCATCACGCAGGCCATGCTGCGCTGGTACTTGTCGGTGGGCGGCGCGCCCTTGGCCAGGGCCTGCATGCGGTGGAAGTAGATCTGGCGGCCGTCGCGCGACCAGCTCACGGCGCCGAACTGCACGCGATCGATGACGGGCCCGATGCGGCGGCCGGTCTTGACGTCGAGCACGCGCATCGAGGCCTCCTCGCTGCCGCCGGCCGACACGCCCAGCGCGACCTTGCTGCCGTCGGGCGAGGCCGAGTACCAGTTGATGGCGTGCGGGGTGCGTGTGGCCTTGTGCAGCGTCTCGGGGTCGAACAGCACGCGCTCGGCGCTGGCCAGGCCGCGGCGCACGCAGAGCTTGAACTGGTCGTCCTGGGCGCCGCGGCGCTGGTAGAAGAACAGCTCGCCGGCCCGGCGCTGCACCCCGGTCACGCGGGCGGAGGCGCTGGCGTCGATTTCCTCGAGCCGGCGGCGCAGCGCGTCGCGGCCACGGATGCGCTTGAGCGTGGCCAGCGCGTGGTCGCTGTGCGCCTTCATCCAGGCCGCCACCTCGGGCGCCTTCGTGTCCTCGAAGTAGCGGTAGGGGTCGTCGACCGTGGTGCCGAAGAAGGTCTCGGGCACGTTGCGCACGGCGGCCACCGGCAGCCCGGGCGGTTGCGACGACAGCGCGGCGGCGGCGGCCTGTGCCAGCACGCTGCGCGGCAGCAGCAGCGCGGCCGGCAGCGAGGCGGTGGTGACGAGCGCGGCGCGGCGCAGCGGGTCGGGACGGGTCATGGCGGGGGTTCCGGGTGTCGCGGTGTGGCGATGTTAGTCACCCTGGGGCCCCTGGGGCCGGGCCTTGCGACGAAGCGCGCCCGGGCTGCGACGAACGGGGGTTTGTCAGCGCGGCGGCGGCAGCCGCTCGCCCTGCAGCCGCCGCCACAGCCAGGGCAGGCCGGTCTCGGCGTCCGGGCGCCGGCCCACGCGCTCGGTGGGCTGCAGCGGGCGCAGCGGGCTGCCGCGCTCGGCCACCGCGAAGGCGAAGGTGTAGCTGGGCTCCTGGCCCATGCGCAGGTCGGCGATGCGCACGCGGCCGCCCTGCTCGGACATCGCCCAGAAGCCGTCGCTGAAGGCCTGGATGCGGCGCACGGGCTCGATGCCGGCGGCCTCGGCGGCCAGGGTGTTGCCGCGCTCGAAGCGATCGAAGGCGATCCGCTGCGCCGGTGGCGCGGGCGCGTCGAGCAGCGAGTAGAAGCCCTCGCGGTAGGCGCTGCTGGCCTCGTCGATGGCCACCACGCGCCACAGCACCGTGTTGAAGGCCGTGGGCACGACGAGCAACCGGTCGGCGGCCAGGCCTTGCGCGGCCAGGGACTCGCGCGCCACGGCCTCGACGTGGGCCTGCGCAGCGACGCTCCAGCCGATGTAGGCCGTGCTCAGCACCAGGCCCGCGGCGTTGGCCTTCAGCGCCGGCGCGCGGCGCCCCAGCGCCACCGCGGCCAGCACGCCCAGCAGCAGCGGCAGCGTGTAGGCGGGGTCGATGATGAACAGGCTGCCCACGCCCACGGGCGTGCTGCTGAAGGGCAGGAACAGCTGGGTGCCGTAGACCGTCATGGCGTCGAGCAGCGGGTGCGTGACCAGCGCCAGCCAGGCCGCCAGCCACCAGCGCCGCCACTGCGGCCGCTCGCGCGCCAGCGCCGCCATGGCCCAGCCCAGCGGCAGCGAGGCCAGCGTGAGCCAGAACAGCGCGTGCGTCTCGGCGCGGTGCAGCACCATGTCGAGCACGGCGTCGCCGTGGTCGATGAACACGTCGAGGTCGGGCAGGGTGCCGGCCACCGCGCCGAAGGCGGCGGCCTTCCACACCGCCGTGCGCCGCTGCATCGCGGCCACGGCCACCGCCGCGCCCAGGGCGGCCTGCGAGAGGGAATCCATGGGCGCTAGGCTGACACGGCGGCCATGAAGGCTGCCGGCGTGGGGGCATGCAGGCGGCCGCCGCAGCGCGGCCTCCGCGCCCGCGCGGTGCCGCGGCGCCATACTGCCGGGCATGCGACTTCCATTCGGCATGCCGGCGCGCGCCGCACTGCTTGCCCTGGCCGGGGCGCTGCTGCTGGCCGGGGCCCAGGCGCACGACGCGCCGGCCTTCGCGCCGCTGCCGGCGCAGCCCGCCCCCGCCTTCGAGCTGAGCGAGGAGTCGCGCTTCGCCGGGCACGACGGGCAAGCCATCGAGGGCCACACCCTGCAGTGGGCCGAGCGCACGGTCGGCTCCTTCGAGGGCCGACCCACGGGCTGGTTCGGGCGCTCGGTGCGCATCCACTACCGCGCCTACGAGCACCGGCAGGAAAGCCGCGGTGCCGTGATCGTGGTGCCCGGCTTCACCGAGGGCCTGGCGATGTATCAGGAGGTCATCCACGACCTGGTGCGCAACGGCTGGTCGGTGTACGTGCACGACCACCGGGGGCAGGGCTTCTCGACCCGGCTGCTGACCGACCCGGAAGACGCCAGCAAGGGCTACCTCGACGACTTCGACCACCTGGTCGAGGACCTGGAGAGCTTCGTCGCCCTGGTGCAGGCCCGGCGCGCCGGCCGCGGCGGGCCGCTGGTGGCGCTGGCGCACTCGATGGGCGGCGCGGTGGTGTCGCTGCACCTGGCGCGGCGTGGCGCGCAGACGCCACTGGCGCGTGCCGCGCTGGTGACGCCGATGCACGAGCCGCGGGTGGCCGAGGAGGGCAGCTCGCCGGCGCTGCGCCGCTGGTGCGAGGACAGCGCCACCGGATCGCCGGTGCCGCTGCCGTGGCTGTCGAGCCTGCGCGTGCAGGGCCCCGGCTTCGAGGCCGAGCGCGCGGCCTTCGAGGCCGACCCCGAGGCCGGCCTGGCCGGCATGTCGCACAGCCGGGAACGCATGACCCGCCGCTGGGCCGACCGCGCCGCCACCTGCGAGGGCCCGCACTGCGGCCACGGCGACGCGCGCGTGGCCGGCCCCACGCTGCGCTGGGTGGCGCAGGCCTGCCGCGGCGCGCGCGAGGCGCGCGGCCCTCAGGCCGGCCGCATCGCGGTGCCGGTGCTGCTGCTGCAGGGCGGAGAGGACACGGTGGTCGAGCCGCAGGCCCAGGTGACGTTCTGTGCCCACGTCAACGCCGGCACGGCCGGCGGCCGCTGCACCGGCTGGCGGCTCGCCGAGGGCCGGCACGCGCTGCTGGTCGAGCGCGACGACCTGCGCGGCGCCACGCTGCAGGCGGTGATGGGCTTCCTTGCTGGCGCGACCCGCCCGGCGGCAGCGGACCGGCTGCCGCGCTAAGCAGGCGACTGACCCTTCGAGCGGCTCGAAGGCCTCACCCGACAGGCGGCCGATCTCGCGCGGCGCCTCGCGCTCTCACCGTCAAGGTGCATCGCACCGGGTGCTGGTCGCGATGGCGGTGCATGGCGTTCCGGAATGCACAGGTCTGCCGGGTGGGCGCTGCGATCCGAAACGGCGCCCTGCGCCGGTTTCTCCTCGTGGCCAGCGACTTCGGCGCGGATTGGCCAGCCGTGGCATGTTCGTTGCTTGTCAGGACCTGACATAACAGGTTGGTCTCCGCATGAACACCGTTCGCAGGATCTCGCCGTCACCGGGCGCCGACGCCAGGGTGGTGCCGATGTCGTCGGTGCCGATGCACGCACAGATCCGCGAAATCATCCGCCGCCGCGTGCTGGACGGCACCTATGCGCCGCACAGCCAGATGCCGTCGGAGAGCCAGATGATGGAGGCCTTCGCGGTGAGCCGCATCACCGTGCGGCAGGCCCTCGGCGACCTGCAGAAGGAAGGCCTGATCTTCAAGGTCGCCGGCAAGGGCAGCTTCGTCGCCAAGCCCAAGGCCTTCCAGAGCCTGTCGCGGCTGCAGGGCTTCGGCGAGGCGATGACAGCCTCGGGCTACGAGACCTTCTCGCAGGTGCTCAGCATGCGCCGCGTGCCCGCCGGCGAGGCCGTGGCCCGGCGCCTGCACCTGAAGCCAGCCACGCCGGTGTTCGAGATCCAGCGCTTGCGATTCCTGAACCGCGAGCCGATCTCGGTGGACCAGAGTTACTTCCCGCTCGAACTCGGCCAGCGGCTGGCGCAGGAAGACCTGCCCACGCGCGACATCTTCGTGATCCTCGAGAACGACTACGGCCTGCACCTGACGCATGCCGATGTGCAGATCGAGGCGATTTCGGCCGACGAGGGCCTGGCGCGCCAGCTGCGCATCGCCGAGGCCTCGCCGTTGCTGCGCATCGAACGGCTGACTTTTGCCGACGAGCAGCCCATCGACTTCGAGTACCTGTACTACCGCGGCGATGCCTTCCAGTACCGCCTGCGCATCGACCGCACCTGAGAGGAACACGATGAACTTCATCGAACTGGAATTCGACCTCGTCGTCATCGGCGGGGGAACGGGCGGCCCGATGGCTGCCGTCAAGGCCAAGGAACGTGATCCGAAGCTGCGCGTGCTGCTCATCGATAAGGCCAACGTCAAGCGCAGCGGGGCCATCTCGATGGGCATGGACGGCCTCAACAATGCCGTGATCCCGGGCCACGCCACACCGGAGCAGTACGTTAAAGAGATCACCGTCGCCAACGACGGCATCGTCGACCAGGCGGCCGTGATGGCTTACGCCGCCAATAGCTTCGACATGATTCAGGAGCTCGACCGCTGGGGCGTCAAGTTCGAGAAGGACGAGACCGGCGACTACTCGGTGCGCAAGGTGCACCACCTGGGGGCCTACGTGCTGCCGATGCCCGAGGGGCATCACATGAAGCGCATCCTGTACCGACAGCTGAAGCGGGCGCGCGTCGAGATCACCAATCGCGTGGTCGTCACGCGCGTGCTCACGGGCCCCGGCGGCGAGGTGGCGGCGGTGATGGGCTTCGACTGCCGTACCGCCGAGCTCTACCTCATCCGCACCAAGGCGGCTGTCATCAGTACCGGTGCCGCCGGGCGCCTGGGTCTGCCGGCCTCGGGCTACCTGATGGGCACCTACGAGAACCCCACCAACTGCGGCGACGGCCACGCCATGGCCTACCACGCCGGGGCCGATCTGGCCAACCTCGAGTGCTTCCAGATCAACCCGCTGATCAAGGACTACAACGGCCCGGCCTGCGCCTATGTGACCGGCCCGCTCGGCGGCTACACCGCCAACAACAAAGGGCAACGCTTCATCGAGTGCGACTACTGGAGCGGCCAGATGATGCAGGAGTTCCACAACGAACTCCTCAGCGGCAACGGCCCGGTGTTCCTGAAGCTCGATCACCTGGCGGAGGAGACGATCCAGGAGATCGAGACCATCCTGCACAGCAACGAGCGCCCAAGCCGCGGCCGCTTCCACGACAAGCGCGGCACCGACTACCGCAAGCAGATGATCGAGATGCACATCTCCGAGATCGGCTTCTGCAGCGGCCACAGCGCCTCGGGCATCCATATCAACGCCCGCGGCGAGACCTCGGTCCCGGGCCTGTATGCCGCTGGTGACTGCGCCAGCGTGCCGCACAACTACATGCTCGGCGCCTTCGTGTACGGCCGGCTGTGCGGAGAGAACGCCGCGGACTATTGCGCCGGCGCCCGCCCGGCGCGGCACGACGGCGACGCGCAGGCCGCGGAGGCGGCGCGCATCCTGGCGCCCATGCAGCGCGTGGGCGGCCTGACGCCCTACCAGATCGAGTACAAGACCCGCCGACTCGTCAACGATTATCTGCAGCCGCCAAAGGTCACGAGCAAGTTCCTGATCGGCCTGCGTCGTTTCGCCGAGATCCGCGAGGATCTCGGCGCCATGTCGGCCGCCAACCCCCACGAGCTGATGCGCGCCATGGAGGCGCACTCGATCCTCGACTGCGCCGAGATGGCCGCCCACGCCTCGTTGTTTCGTACCGAGAGCCGCTGGGGCCTGTACCACCACTACGTCGACCACCCCGAGCGCGACGACGAGAACTGGTTCTGCCACTCGCTGCTGAGTCGCGGCGCAGACGGCGCGATGACGCTGCGGAAGAAGCCCGTGGAGCCCTACATCGTGGCGGTGGACGAGGAGGAGCGCACCGCCTACCAGCGTTTGCGCGTCGCGCCCACCGCGCGTGCAGCCTGAGGCGTCAGAGCCCTCACTCATTCCACCCTGAGCCCCAAGAGACCGCCTGGAGACCCGCATGCCCCTCGCTGCCACGCTCACCCAAGTGCCCGTCCGCGTCGACGAGGGCAAGTGCATCGCCGAAAAGGGTTGCACCGTCTGCGTCGACGTCTGCCCGCTCGACGTGCTGGCGATCGACCTCGTCAGCCGCAAGGCGCACATGAAGTTCGACGAGTGCTGGTACTGCCTGCCCTGCGAGCAGGACTGCCCCACTGGGGCCATCACCGTCGACATCCCCTACCTGCTGCGTTGAGGCCCGCACCGTGAGCACCGAGACCCTGATGCTGCGCCAGCGCCTGGCGGACGCGGACGCCACCGTGCGCCGCCTCGCGGTGATGGACCTTCCCTACAGCGCCGAGGACGATGCCGTCGCGCTGTTGCTGCCCTGCCTGTCCGACCCCGATCCGCTGGTGCGCATCGAGGCCATTCGTGGCCTGGAGGGCATCGAGGACACGGCCGTCGTGCAGGCGCTGGCGCCGATGCTGCTGGACACCGACCCAGCCGTGCGTAAGGTCGCCGGCGAGGTGCTGGCCGAACTGAAGGAGACCGCCTCGGCGGCGCCGCTGTTGCCGCTGCTGGGCGACGGGCCGGCTGAGGTGCGGGCGCTGGCCCTGCACGCTGTGCGCGCGCTGCGCTCGCCGCAGGCCTTCGCGCCTGCGATGTCGGCGCTGCGAGATCCCGACGCGGCCGTGCGCCGCGAGGCGGTGGGTGTGCTCGGGTACCTGAAGGATTCGTCGGCCATCGGCGAACTGGCCGAGGTGGCGGCCAACGATCCCGATGTCGAGGTCCGCCGCATCGCGGTCGGAGCGCTCGGTTACGCCAGTTCCGTTAGCGTGCTGCCGGCTCTGACGCGTGCGCTCGACGACCGCGGATGGATGGTGCGCAAGGAGGCGGCCCAGGTCGTGGGCAAGTTGCGCCTCGCGCTGGCCATCCCCGACCTCGTGAAGGCCATGCAGGACGACTACTGGCAGGTGCGCGTCGAAACGGCGCGCAGCCTCGGCCTGCTCAAGGCCGAGGCCGGGCTGCCGGCGCTGGTGGAGTCGCTCTCTCACACCATCAGCAACCTGCGCAAGGAAGCCGCGATCGCCTTGGGCGAGATCGGCGACACCCGCGCGATCGCCCCGCTGGAGGGTGCGCTGGCCGATGCCGACCCCGACGTGCGCAAGCTCGCGCGGCTGGCCCTCACCGCCATCGGCTTGGCGCACAAGGCGCCAGCCACGGGAGCCCTGCCATGACCTTCGTCGTGACCGAGGCCTGCATCCGGTGCAAGTACACCGACTGCGTGTCGGTGTGCCCAGTGGACTGTTTCCACGAGGGCCCGAACTTCCTCGTCATCGACCCGGACGTGTGCATCGACTGCGCGGTCTGCGTGCCCGAGTGCCCGGTGGACGCCATCGTGGCCGACCACGGCCTCACGCCCGAGCAAACGCCGTTCCTCGAGATCAACGCCCGCCTCGCCGCGTGCTGGCCGGTGATCACCCAAAGTGGTGCGCCGCTGCCCGATGCCGAGCAATGGGCCCAGGTGCCGCACAAGCGGGAACACCTCGTCGCAAACGCCTGAGCGGCCCGCACCGGCCCGGCCCCGACGTGAGCCTCCAGCGACCCGGAACCTTCCGCAGGACGGGCGCGCCCTGGGCGAGGCGCAGCCTTCAAGGCGTGGCATCCGTTTTGCGTCATTGGGCGACATCAGGCCTCACCACCGTCCGTCCCTCTCGACAGGAGAAAACGTCATGAAGCTTCTCGCGTCTCCGTGCATCGCGGCGCTTGCGTTGCTGGGCAGCCTGGCCCTGCAGGCCAAGGCCGCCGAAGAGATCGTCATCGGCATCGGCACCCAGAACACCACCACGAACACCGTAACCGGCGGCGTGGTGATGAAGGAGCTGAAGCTGCTCGAGAAGCACCTGCCCCGCACGGGCAAGTACCGCAACGCGACCTTCAAGCTCGACTGGCAGAACTTCACCAGCGGGCCGCCGATCACCAACGGCATGATGGCCAAGAAGCTGCACATCGGCATGATGGGCGACTACCCGCTGCTGGTGAACGGCGCCACCGGCCAGAGCCAGCAAGGCAACGAGACCCATCTCGTGGCCATCATTGCCTACAACGCCTTCGGCTCGGGCAACGGGCTGGTGGTGCACAAGGACTCGCCGTACTACGAGCTGGCCGATCTGAAGGGCAAGAACGTTTCGGTGCCCTTCGGCTCCGCCGCCCACGGCATGCTGCTGCAGGCCATGCAGAGCCGGGGCTGGCCCGACAACTTTTGGAACCTTTCGAGCCAGAGCCCCGAGGTTGGCACCACCAACCTGCAGGAGAAGAAGATCGATGGGCACGCGAATTTCGTGCCCTTCGCCGACCTGCTGCCCTACCGCGGCTTCGCGCGCAAGATCTTCGACGGTGCCGAGACCCGCGTGCCCACCTTTCACGGCGTGGTCGTGCGCAAGGACTTCGCCAACCAGCACCCCGAGGTCGTGGTTGCCTACATCAAGGCGCTGATGGAGGCCAACGCCTGGGTGCGCGCCAACCCAGCTGCCGCCGCGGCCAAGATTGAGGAGTGGACCAAGATCGAGAAGGAGGTGGCCTACCTCTATCTGGGCCCTGGCGGCATCCACACGCTGGACCCGAGCATCAAGCCGCGCTGGCTCGACACGATCAAGGCCGGGCACGAGGTGCTGACGCGGCTGAACCGCGTGCGGCCGCTGGACATCGCGGCCTGGGTCGACGAGCGCTTCGTGCGCCAGGCTTTCGCCGAGAGCAAGCTCAACTACGAGTCGCAGAAGCAGACGCTCGCCAACTATGACATAAGCGGCACCGACGCCGTGTGCAAGCTGCCGATCACGCGACCCAAGGAAGCCGGCGAGGTGTGGATCGAAGGCGCCGCCGCGCCTACTGCGCACGCCAGCCCGCTGTGCACGCTGGCCGCGGTGCAGCGCGCCCAGGCCGCTGGCCGCAAGGTCAACGTGGCCTACGTCTACGACAAGGCGCTGGGCATCAAGGTCTTCGCCGACAAGGCCTTCTACGCCTTGAGCGCCAGCGACCCCAAGAAGCCGCTGATCGTGCCTTTCCTGTTGAAGAAGGACGCCGAGGCGCATGCAGCCAGCGGCGGCGGCCGGCTTGGGGGCTACGCCGACGCGCTCGCGCTGGCGCAGGCTGCGGCCCTCTGAGCGGGCTCCCGGGTCCAGCCCACTGTCGTCTGCCGCTACCCACCGGAGCGCCGTCCCATGTCGAGTCTTCCCCTGCGTCTGATCGACGCTGACGAGCCCGGGGAGCCAGCCGTCCCGGGCGCTGCTGCACCCCATTCGCCGCTGGCGGCGGTACCCAACGCGACAGCCGGCTTGGAGCGGCCCAGCCCGCCAGCGGCCGCCGTGTCGGGCGAAGGCATCGCGCTGCGGCTGGCGCGCGCCCTGCGGGTGCACCTGACCGCCCTGCTGCTGGGTGCCAGCTCGCTGGGCGGACTGGTGCTGTTCTGGCACCTCGCCACCACCCACCGCTGGGACTTCTACATCCGCTTCACCAACCTGCCCACGCCGCAGGAGGTGGCGGTGCAGCTGGGCATGGCGCTGGACAACGTGAAGTTCATCCAGAACGTGGGCATGAGCCTGCGCCGCATCGCCATCGGTTTCCTGGTGGCCACGGTGCTCGGCGTGGCACTCGGCCTGGCGATCGGGCGCTACCGGCTGCTGCGGCAGCTGGTGTTCCCGGCCATCGAGGCCCTGCGCCCGATTCCGGCCATCGCCTGGGTGCCGATTTCGATCATGCTGTGGCCCGACAACGAGGTGAGCATCGTTTTCATCACCTTCATCGGCGCCTTCTTCCCGATCCTGCTCAACACGGTCGCTGGCGTGCAGGCGGTCGATGCGGTCCTGTTGCGAGCCGGCCAGTGCCTGGGTGCCCGAGAGCCGCAGCTGATGTGGCACGTGGTGCTGCCGGGCGCCGCGCCGCAAATCTTCACGGGGTTGGCGGTCGGCATGGGCGTAGCGTGGGTCTCGCTGATCGCGGCCGAGATGATCTCGGGCCAATTCGGCGTGGGCTACTTCACCTGGGAGGCCTACTCGCTCATCAGTTACGCCGACATCGTGCTCGGCATGATCACCATCGGCGTGCTGGGCCTGGGTTGCAGCTGGTTGATCCGCGCCGCCAGCCGCCTGGCCTTGCCCTGGCTCGCGTACAGCAAGCCGTCGAGCCAGGCATGAGCGCCATCCTCAACCCCAGGCCGGAAGCCGGTGCCGCTGAAGGTGCCGCGCCCGCGGGCCGAGGCCGGATCGAGCTCAAGGGCCTGTCCATGGCCTTCGGCGAGGGTGCTGCCCGTGTTGACGCCGTGCAGTCCTTCGACCTCACCGTGGCGCCAGGCGAGTTCGTCTCGATCATCGGGCCCTCGGGCTGCGGCAAGAGCTCGCTGCTCAACGTGGTGGCCGGCTTCATGCCGCCCACCGAGGGCTCGGTGCTGCTGGACGGTGTGCCCATCAAAGGCCCGGGCCCGGAACGCGGTGTCGTGTTCCAGCAGTACTCGCTGTTCCCGTGGATGAGCGTGCGCAAGAACGTCGAGTTCGGGCTGAAGATGCAAGGCGTGGCGGTCAGCAAGCGCCAGACCACGGCGCGCACCCTGCTCGGCCTGGCAGGCCTGCTGGCCTTCGAGAACCACTACCCCGACCAGCTCTCGGGTGGCATGAAGCAGCGCGTGGGCATCGTGCGTGCGCTGGCCACCAGCCCGCAGGTGATGCTGATGGACGAGCCCTTCGGTGCGCTCGACGCGCAGACTCGGGTGGTGATGCAGCAGATCCTCACCAACATGTGGCAGAAGTTCCGGCTGTCGGTGCTGTTCATCACGCACGACATCGAGGAGGCCATCTTCCTGTCGGACCGCGTTTACGTGATGACGGCGCGTCCCGGCCGCATCAAGGCCGAGGTGGCGATTCCGCTGCCGCGACCGCGCACGGCGGAGATGATGTCGTCGATCGAGTTCACCCAGATCCTGCACAAGCTACGCAACCTGATCCGCGAAGAGAGCCTCGCCGCGATGGGTCACGAGCTCAGCGCCGGCGGGCTGGAGGGTTTCGCGACGGAGGTCGGGCCCGCAGGCGTGCAGCAGCTGGTCTAGTTCTGGCTGCAGCGGCCGGCCCCGGCCGGGGAACGCGCGGGACGGCATCCACCCATTTCTGCAACGCTCAAACGGAGGACTTCCATGCACCTGAATCGCCGCTACTGCCTGGCCACTGCACTCAGTCTGATGGCGCTGTGCCACAGCGCCGTCGCGCTGGCACAGGAGAAGCTGACGCTGGCCCAGAACCGGTCGCCGATCTCGGGCGTGTCCATCGTTGCCAAGCAGAAGAAGTTCTTCGACAAGCACGGCCTGGACGTGACGGTGGCCAACTTCACCACCGGCAAGCAGTGCCTCGACACGGTGGTGGGTGGGGGCGCCGACATAGCCACGACGGCCGAAGCGCCCACCACGGCCGCGGCCATGTCGGGCCAGAAGATCGCTTTCCTGGCGCGCACGCAGTACTCCGACCTGAAGACCCTCACGGCCGCCGCGGCCGGCATCAAGACCGCGGCCGACCTGAAGGGCAAGCGTCTGGCCTACACAGCTGGCACGGGGGGCGAGGTGTACACGATGTCGCTGCTCAAGAAGGCGGGCCTGGGCAAGGACGATGTCCAGCTGGTCAACCTGCGGCCGCAGGACATGGTCAACGCCATGGCCGCCGGCAGCATCGACGCCTACAACACCTGGGAGCCGCACATCAACAACGGAAAGAAGGCGCTGGGGTCCAAGGTGACCGAGATCGACACGCGCGGGGTGTACGCCGAGACCTTCAACATCGTCGCCATGCAGGACCTGCTGGCCAAGCGCCGGCCCGTGGTGCTGGCCCTCATGCGCGCCCTGATCGAGGCCGAGGAGTGGATGAAGGCCAACCGCGAAGAGTCCATCAGCGTGGTGGCCGAGTTCGTAGGCATGCCGCGCGAGGACCTGGCCGCTGTCTACGACAACTTCGTGTACGAGGTGGTGCTCGATGGGCGCACGCTCGATGTGCTGAACCAGCACGCCGCCTGGCGGCTTTCCAGCGGCAACGCGCCCACCGGCGCCACGATGCCCGACTTCCGCAAGGTGATCGTGGCCGAACCGCTGAAGAGCATCGCTCCGGCTCGTGTGAAGGTGCCGGGCCTGTGAATAAGGCTGCGCGCTGGCTGTCGCTGCCGCTGTTCTTCGGGCTGTGGCAGGCGGTGTCGCTGTCGGGGGCGGTGAACCCGACCCTTTTCCCGCCGCCCACGTCCGTGCTGCAGGCGCTGTGGCATTGGCTTACGCAGGGGCCGCTGTTGGCCGACCTGGGCATGAGCGTGTCGCGCATCGTGGTCGGCTTTGCCGCCGGTGCGTTGGTGGGTGTCGGTGTCGGCGGTCTCACGGGCGCCACGCCTTTGGCGGCGGCGTTGCTGGCGCCCGTGTTCCAGTTGCTGCGGCCCATACCTCCGATCGCCTTCGTACCCCTCGTCATCCTGTGGTTCGGTCTGTCGGAATGGGGCAAGTGGTTCCTGGTGTTCTGGGGCGTGTTCTTCACCGTCTGGGTGGCCACCCATCTGGGTATGCAACGCGTGGATCCGGTCTGGCTGCGCGCCGCGCAGTGCCTGGGCGCTCCGCGCCGGGCACAGCTGCTGCAAGTGATGCTGCCGGCTGCGCTGCCCACCGTGTTGGTGGGTTTGCGCACCGCGGTCAGTGTCTCGTTCTACACGCTGGTGGCTGCCGAGCTGGCCGGCACGTTATCGGGCGTGGCCTACCGCATCGAGATCGCGCACCAGAACATGCAGACGGCCCAGATGATGGGTGGCTTGCTGGTGCTGGGTGCCTTGTCGTCGCTCGCTGACAAGGGCTTTGCGGCACTCTCGCGCCGCTGGGTCTGGTGGCAGGGTTGAGGTGGCGAAGCCAAGTGACATGAGCAAACCACAGGGATTCATCATGGCTCGGGCCGCGCTGGCACAGGGCGGCACCACGCCAGCGGCCAGGCTGGACGCTGCGCTGGAACGTATCGCTACCTGGCCCGATCCGCACGTGTGGCTGCACCTGGCGTCGCCCGCCGAACTGAAGTCCCGGGCCTCAGCCCTGCACCCAGGTGACGGCAGGCCCCTGTACGGACTGCTGTTCGGCGTGAAGGACAACATCGACGTTGCCGGCATGCCCACCACGGCCGCCTGCCCCGGCTTTGCCTACATGCCCGAGGTTTCCGCGCCCGTGGTCCAGCAGCTCGAAGCGGCGGGCGCGCTCTGTCTGGGCAAGCTGAACATGGACCAGTTCGCCAACGGACTGGTCGGCGTGCGCGGGCCGAACCCGTGCCGCAATGCCTTCAGCGCCGCCCACATCCCCGGTGGCTCCAGCTCCGGCTCGGGCGTGGCAGTGGCCGCCGGGATGGTCGACTTTGCGCTGGGCACCGACACCGGCGGCTCGGGCCGCGTGCCGGCGGCCTTGAACAACGTGGTCGGGCTCAAGCAGTCGGTGGGCCTGGTCAGCAACCGCGGCTCGGTGGCGGTCAACCGCACGCTCGACTGCATCAACCCCTACGCGCTCACCTGCGACGACGCGCTCGAAGTTCTTCGAGCCATTCGCGGATACGACCCGCAGTCCTCCTTCTCGCGGCCCGAGGCGGGGACCGTCCCGTTGGCCCACCCGCCCATCCATCGCTTCCGCTTCGCGGTACCCCGGGCTTCGCAGCTCGAGTTCTTCGACGATGGCCTCGCCGAGTCCCAGTACCACCTCGCGCTGGCGAGGCTGCAGGCCTTGGGCGGCGAGCGGGTGGAGATCAACTTTTCGCCATACCTCGAAGCGGGCCGACTGCTCTTCTTCGGCCCGTGGATCGCCGAGCGCTATCTCGTGGTGCGCGAATTCTTCCGCCGCAGCCCTGAGAGTTTCTTTCCGGTGACGAGGCAGATCTTCGCGACCGCCGACCGCTTCAGCGCCATCGAGGCCTTCGAGGCCTGGCATGCGCTGGACGCGCTCAAGCGCCACGTGCGCACGCTGCAGCAGGACTTCGACGTGCTGGCCCTGCCCACGGTCGGCACGGTGTACCGCACCGATGCGATCGTCGCCGACCCGGTGCAGCTCAACTCGAACAACGGCCGCTATACCTATTTCGTGAATCTGCTCGACCTCTGTGCCGTGGCCGTGCCCGCTGGTCTGCGCCCCGATGGTCTGCCCTTCGGCCTGCAGCTGGTGGCCCCTGCCCTGCACGACGCCTGGGTGGTGCGGCTGGCCGCGCAGTTCCAGGCGGCGCACGGCCAGCCCGCCGGCGTGCCCGACTAATCCAGCCCCCGCTCGAACCCCTCGAAGGCTGCCAAATGAACATCGACCTCAAAGACAAGATAACGGCCAGCATCACGGAAGCGGAGTGGCTGGCGCTGGCGCGGGAACTGGTGCCGGCCGGGCAACCCAGGGCCGAGAACCCTCTGGACCCCGACATGCCCCACGGCCACGAAGAAGGCATCGCCAAGGCGGTGGCCGCCGTGCTGGAGAGCTACGGCCTGCCGGTGGAGCTGGTGGCCAAGCGCCCCGGCCGCCCGAACGTGATCGGCACCTGGGCGGGCACCGGTGACGGACCCGTCGTGATCCTCAACGACCACCTCGACACCTACCCGGCCGGCGACCCGGCCGACTGGACCGAGACCGGCGGCAACCCGTTCCACCCCACGCGCAAGGGAGACTTCCTCTTCGCCCGAGGCACTTCCGACACGCGCGGCAACCTGGCCTGCACGCTGCTGGCGGTCAAGGCGTTGGTCGAAGCCGGCCTCAGGCCACGCGGCACGCTTAAGTGCGTGTACACCGTCGACGAGGAGAAGGACGGGCCGGACGGGTCGATCTTCCTGCTCGACGAGTGGGGCCTGACGGGCGACATCGAGATCACATGCGAGCCCACCGGCTGGACACGGGCCGACGGCCAGTGGGGCATGGACATCGCAACCTCCAACTCGGGCCACTTCCTGGTCCTGCTTGAGGTGGTGGGTCGGCAAGGCCACCTGTGGCGGCCCGATACTGCCGTCAATCCGATCGACAAGACCATGGGCCTGCTGGCTGCCTTCGGCAGCATGCGGTTCACCCACCAGCCGCCCGCCACCTACGGCGGAACGCCGCCCCGGGTAACGGCGCTGCGCATCCAGGGCGGCGTAGCCCGCGAGATGCAGTTCACGCCCGGGCGCTGCAGCACCGTGCTGGGGCTGGTCGGGCTGGTGCCAGGCATGACGGCCGAGTCGGTGATCACCGACCTGCAGGCGGTGATCGCGGCCGCGGCGGCGGCGGACCCCGAACTGCATGCCACGGTAAGCCCGTATCCCGGCGCGCTGTTCGTCTGCGCCACCGCCGAGCAGGACCCAGCGGCCGAACCCGTGAAGGCGCTGACCAAGGCCTACACGCGGGTGCTCGGCCACAAGCCCGGGCTCTACCGCAAGAACGCCTTCAACGACACCATCCGCTTTTCCGAGCGCGGCATTCCGGCAGTGACCTTCGGTCCGGGCGAAGACGGCTGGCCACCCAAGAACGAGTACATCCGCATCGAGAAGGCGGTGGCGGCGACCCGCATCCTGGCGCTGGCGCTGATCGACCTGCTGGACTGCGAACCGGCATAGCCGGCCGAACGGCACTGCGGCAGGGCAGCCAGAGCCGCTCTCAGTGCATTGAAGGCACCAGCAGCGACCACGCCGCCGCCGCTCATCCCTTGGAGGCCCGGCCCGATGCGGCACGGCCTTTGCTTGAAGCAACCTGTCATGACGGGTTGCACTTCTGGGGTCGCAGCCTCCCCTTCACCTCGCAGCCGGAGTACGCCATGAAGCGCCTTCTGATCTTGTTGCTCAGCAGTCTGATGCTGGTCTTCGCCAGCTACGGCCAGGCCCAGACGCGGCCGATCCGCATCGGCTTCCAGACGGGTGACATCAATGTCTTGCTCATGTACGCCTCGGGCGCCGGCCTTCTCGGCAAGCAGGGCCTCGAGGTCAAGATGACACCTTTCCCGGCGGGGCCTGCGATGCTGCCGGCGCTGGCAGCCGGCGAGATCGACATCGCGTGGATGGGCGAGTTCCCGGCCGTCACCGGCTTCTCGAACGGCATGCCCATCGAGATTCTGATGATGGAGCGGCTGGACTTCACCAACGTGCGACTGGTGGTCGCGCCTAACTCCGGCATCACCCAGGTGCAAGGCCTGAAGGGCAAGCGTGTAGCGGTGTCGGTCGGCTCCACCAGCCACAACCACCTGCTGCGCGCGCTCACGCAGGCCGGACTCAAGCAGGAAGACGTCACGCTGGTCAACCTGACGCCGGCCAACATGCCGCCGGCCTTCGCCGCGGGACAGGTCGATGCCGCACTCACCTGGGAGCCCAACGTCGGTCTCATGGAAAAGGCGGGCGGCAAAGCCATCGCCACTACGCGCAGCCTGGGCATGATCACTGGCGGCATCTGGGTCGCGCGTCAGGCCTTCACGCGCGAGAACCCGGAGACGGTTCAGGCCTTCCTGCGGGCGTGGCGCGAGGCGCAGGCCGCCTACGCTGCGAACCCGCAGGTCGTGCGCCAGTTCGAGGCCAAGCGCGTCAACCAGACGCCCCAGGAGTTTGACGAACTGATCGCCCGCCAGACGGCCAGCCACCCGATATTCGAGGCCCTGCTGACGGCAGACTTCATGGGCCCGCCGGGCCGTGAGCTGGACTCCCGGCTGATGAAGCACCTTCAGGGCATCGGCAACTTCCTGGTCGCCGAGAAGCGCATCAACGCCTTGCCCGCCGACTGGTCCCGGTTATTCAACACGCAGCCGATCCAGGCCTTCCTGGCCAGCGAGACGAAGAAGTAGTCGCGCGGTGAGCCTGCTGGCGGCAGACCCGAAGCCCGAGGTCGTGCGGTTCGACAACGTCGGACTCGACTACGACGGCCGTCGCGTCCTCGAGGCGGTGTCGCTGTCGATCCGACGGGATGAAATCGTGACGGTGCTGGGACCGTCGGGTTGCGGCAAGACCACCCTGCTCAACATCGTGGCGGGCTTCCTGCAACCCAGCAGCGGTGTCGCCCTGGTCAGTGGCCGAGAGATCCGCGGCCCCGGGCCGGATCGCGGCGTGGTGTTCCAGTCCTATGCGCTCTTCGACTGGATGACGGTGCTGGACAACATCACGTTCTCGCTCAGCTGCGCCGGCCGGCCGCGCAGCGAACAGCTCGAAGTGGCGCAGCGAATGGTGCAACTCGTGGGCCTCGCCGGCTCCGAGAAGGCGTATCCCTATCAGCTGTCCGGCGGCATGAAACAGCGCTGCGGGCTGGCGCGGGTGCTGGCATCCAACCCCAGCGTGATGCTGATGGACGAACCCTTCGCCGCCGTCGACGTGCAGACCCGCGAGACACTTCAGGAGGAGATCCTCCGCATCCAGGCGGCCACCGGCTGCACGATCCTCTTCATCACGCACAGCATCGAGGAGGCCGTCTTCCTGGGCCACCGCATCCTGCTGATGAAGCGGGGCGGCTTTGGGGCTTACCAGGATTACACGGTGAACCTGCCGCTCCCGCGTGCCAACCCGGAGAATCGACTGCACGCCGAGTTCCTGCGCCTGCGCGGCGAGGTCTACCGCGACCTGCGCGCCGCCGAGGTCACGGAGCGCGCATGAATACCGCCGCTCGCGCCCGTGCTCGCTACGTCGCGCTGGCCGTGCTGTCGCCCCTGTGCCTGCTGGCCCTGTGGGTGCTGGCCACCGGCCAAGGCTGGGTGAAGTCGGCACTGTTGCCGCCGCCGCAGGCGGTACTGGTCAGCCTGGGCGACATGCTCGCCCAGGGCTACTCGGGCATCGGCCTGGGCGTCCACGTGGCGGCCAGCCTCTCGCGCGTGGGCATGGCCTTCCTGTTCGGGGCCTTGCTGGGCGTGGCGTTGGGCCTGCTGCGCGGCCGCGTGCCGGCGATCGACGCACTGCTGCTGGTGCCCGCGGAGATGCTGAGGCCGATCCCGCCTCTGGGCCTGATCCCGCTGTTCATCCTGTGGTTCGGCATCGGCGAGCTGTCCAAGGTGCTCCTGATCTTCCTGTCGGTGTTCCTCATCATGATGGTCAACGCACACGCCGGCGCGCGAAGTTGCCCGGCCGATCTCCTGCGTGCGGCGCAGTCGTTGGGCGCCAGCCGCTGGCAGGTGTTCCTCAGGGTCGTGTTCCCGGCCGCCCTGCCGCAGATCACGACCGGCCTGCGCGTGGCCATGGGCACGGGCTTCTCGATCCTGGTGGCATCCGAACTGCTCGGCGGGGACCGCGGGCTGGGATTCATCATCTTGGACGCCAGCAACTTCTTCCGCACCACCTACGTGTTCGCCGGCATCGTGTTGATTGGCGCCATCGGCCTGGCCTCGGATCGCCTCATCGCCTGGGCCGGCCGGCGCATCGTGCATTGGGACGGGCAGCGTTGACCATGTCGCCGACGGCGATCACCAACCACGAACGGAGCGGCGTGCTCGACATCTCCTGGTCCGATGGCAGCATCAGCCGCCTGCGCCACGCCCTGCTGCGCGAGCATTGCCGCTGCGCCGCCTGCGAGCAGCTGCGTCGATACGGCCCGGGCGTGGCGGCCGCGCCGGAATCGCTGCGCCTGGTCCGCATCGAACCCGTGGGCGAGCAGGCGCTGAACCTCGGCTTCAGCGACGGCCACGACCGCGGCATCTATCCCTGGGCCTACCTGCGCCAGCTGGGCGCGCTCTGACGAGAACCCTCGAAGACCATGTCCAACACCGGCATCGAACGCGTGCTGAGCGTTCACCACTGGAACGACACGCTGTTCAGCTTTCGCACCACCCGCGACTCGGCACTGCGCTTCCGCAACGGCCACTTCGTGATGCTCGGTCTGCCGGTGGAGGGCAAGCCGCTGCTGCGGGCCTACAGCGTGGCCAGCGCCAACCACGCGGAGTACCTCGAGTTCCTGAGCATCAAGGTGCCCGACGGTCCGCTCACCTCGCGGCTGCAGCACCTGCAGCCGGGCGACGAGCTCATCGTCGGCCGCAAGCCCGTGGGCAGCCTCGTCGTCGACGACCTGCGGCCCGGCCGCCACCTGTTCCTGCTGGCCACCGGCACGGGCCTCGCGCCCTTCATGAGCATCATCCAGGACCCGGAGACCTACGAGCGCTTCGACAAGGTGGTGCTGATCCATGGCGTGCGCTGGGTCAGCGAGCTGGCCTACGCGGACTTCATCGAGCGCGAGCTGCCCGCCGACGAGTTTCTGGGCGAGCTGGTGCGCGACAAGCTTGTGTACTACCCCACCGTGACGCGCGAGCCGTTCCGCCACCAGGGTCGCCTGACCGAGGTCATCGAGTCGGGCCGCCTGTTCACCGACACCGGGCTGCCCCCGCTGGACCCGGCGCTCGACCGCGCGATGATCTGCGGCAGCCCCGCCATGCTGGCCGACAGCTGCCGGCTGCTGGACGCTCGCGGCCTGCGCGTCAGCCCGCGCCAGGGTGAACAAGGCGATTACGTGATCGAACGCGCCTTCGTCGAAAAGTAGCCGATCCCATGGCCAACGACGGGCAGCCGCACGGCCGCGCCGCGGCGGCCCGCGCAGCCGGTTGGGCGGGTGCGCACTGGCCGGGATTGCTGCTGTGCGGGGTGATCGCGATGGCGGCCAGTCTCGTCTCGCGCCTGCACGGTGGGCCGCAGCTGCTGTACGCGCTGCTGCTGGGGGTGGCGTTTCACTTCCTGCATGCCGACGCGCGCATCCGGCCCGGGGTCGACCTCTGCACGGGTCTGGTTCTGCGGCTCGGGGTCGCCCTGCTCGGCGCGCGCATCACGCTGGATCAGATCGCCGCGCTGGGCTGGGGCACCGCCGTCGCCGTGGTGGCTGGCGTGGCCGCCACCATCGGCCTCGGGATGCTGCTGGCCCGCCGCCTCGGCCTGAGCAGGGAGCAGGGGCTGCTGTCGGGCGGGGCCACCGCCATCTGCGGCGCGTCGGCGGCGCTGGCGATCGCCGCCGTGCTGCCGCGCAGCCGCGAGCAGGACCGCTTCACCTTGCTGGTGGTGGTCGCGGTGACGGCGCTGTCGACGTTGGCGATGCTGATCTATCCCCTGGTGGCGCGGGCGCTGCAGCTGTCACCGCAGCAGGCAGGGCTGTTCCTGGGCGGGTCCATCCACGACGTGGCCCAGGTGGTGGCGGCGGGCTATCTGCTCGGCGCCGAGGCGGGCGACACCGCCACCATGGTGAAGCTGTTCCGGGTGTCGCTGCTCGTGCTGGTGGTGCTGGCGACATCGGCGGCCTTTGCCTCGCGCGCCGCGGTCGTTGGCGCCGAGTGCAGTGGGGGTGCGGATGGCGTCGAGCCGGTTCGCCTGCCCGCCGGGCGCCGTGGGTCGCTGACGCTGGTGCCCTGGTTTTTGTGGGTTTTCATGGCGCTGGTGCTGCTGCAGTCGCTGCACCTGTTGCCGTCGCTTGCGTCACCGGTGGCCACCGAGGTGTCCCGCGACTGTCTCGTGCTCGCCATTGCCGCGCTGGGTATCAAGACCTCGTTCCGGTCGCTGTTCGAGACCGGCTGGCGCCCCTTCTTGCTGCTTCTGGCCGAGACGATCTGGCTGGCGGTGGCCTTGCTGGGCGCGGCGCTGATGGTGCTGCCGCGCTGAGCGCGGCAGCTCTCGGTCAGTCGTTGACGACGACGATGCGGTCGTCGGGGCTGGGGCTGGGCGTGGCCTTGAGGAAGCTCACCAGCGCGTCGATGTCGAGCTCGCCGCCCAGGCGGTCGCGGCCCCGGCGCAGCAGGCTCAGGCCGTCGCCGCCGTCGGCCATGAAGCTGTTGACGGTGAAGCGGATGGCGGCGGCGGGGTCGACCGGCTGGCCGTCGATGCGCAGGTCCTGCACGCGCTGGCCGTACGGGGCCCGGGCCACCCAGCGGTAGCTCAGCGACTTCGACGGCAGCAGGAAGCTGGGCTGTTCGCGCCCCGGGCGCTGCTGGTCCTCGAGCATCTGCCGGATCTCGGCGCCGGTGAGCGTCATCACCACCAGGCTGTTGCCGAAGGGCTGCATGGTGAACACGTCGCCGAAGGTCACCTCGCAGGGCGGGGTGCCGCGGCAGGGCAGCGGCGCGCGCACGCCGCCGGGGTTCATCAGCGCGAAGCGGGCGCCGCCGCGGTCGGGTGCGCGCGTGGCGGCGTGCTGCGCGTCGGCGATCAGCCGGCCGGCGCTGCTGCTGCCGCGGTTGGCCCCGGTGTCGAAGGGGCCGCCGATGCGGCCCACCACGCGCTCGGCCAGCGGCCGGGCGCGCTCGGCGTAGGCGGCCACGCGCGCGGCCACGTCGGCGTCGGGCTGCGCGGCGCGCAGCGCCGCCGCGAAGGGCGCCGGCTCCTGGCCGATGACGAGCTCGCGGTGCGCGGCCTCGGTGCGGCCGTTGAACACCGGCAGGTTGCGCAGCACGGTCCGGCTGCGGTCGACGTCGCCGGTGGCGGGGTCGAGCACGAGGTCGACCACGCTGACGCCGCGCCCGAAGCTCAGCGCCTGCATCACCGGCCGGCCGCCCACGAGGCAGGCGTAGCCCTGGTGCGTGTGCGCCGACAGCACCACGTCGACGGCCGGGCTCAGCCGCTTCTCGATGTCGAAGATGGCGCCGCGGCGGCCCGGGCAGGCGCTGCTGTTCCACTCCATCTGTGCGGCGTCGTTGAAGCCGCCTTCGTGGATGGTGGCGACGATGGCCTGCACGCCCTGCGCCTGCAGCCGCGCGGCCTCGGCGTTGATGGCGTCGGCCTCGTCGGTGAAGCGCAGCCCCGCCACGCCCGAGGGCACGACGATGCCGGGCGTGCTGCGCGTGACGGCGCCGATGAATCCGACCCTGATGCCGCCGTAGCTGCGGACGACGGAGCGCGGCATCAGCGGCGTGCCGTCGGCCCGGTTGACGTTGGCCACCACCGCGGGGAACTTCGCGCCCTCGTGGCGGCCCAGCGCGCACGAGATGGCGGTGTCGCCCGGCTGCGGCGTCCGGCAGCCGCCGGCCAGCACCCGCTGCAGCTCGGCCGCGCCGGCGTCGAACTCGTGGTTGCCCACGGTGGCCACGTCCACGCCGATGCGGTTCATCACGTCGATGGTGGCCTCGTGGAAGAACAGCGCGCTGATCAGCGGCGTGCCGCCGATGGCGTCGCCGCTGCTGACCACCACGCTGTGCGGCGCGCCGGCGCGCAGGGCCCTCACCAGGCCCGCCAGCTCGGCCGTGCCGCCCACGTTCACGCGCAGGGGCTGCGCCGGGTTGGCGGGGTTGGGGTGGGGCAGGTTCAGCGCGGCGGTCTGCAGGTGGCCGTGCAGGTCGTTGAAGGCGATCACGCGCAGCGGGACGGGCTCGCGCGGCGCGGGGGCGGTGGCGCAGCCGGCGAGCAGCGCGGCCGCGGTGGCCAGCGCCAGGGTGGTGGTGCGGAACGGGTTCATGGCAGCAGGGGGTTCAGTAGGGGGTGCCCGGCCCGGTGCCGGGTTCATGGCGGTGCGTGCCCTCGAGCACGGCCTCGATGTCGGCCAGCAGGCCGCTGGCGCCGATGCGGAAGCGGCGCGGGCCGACGGCCCCGGCACCCAGGGCCTGCGCCGTCAGCCCGATGTAGACGGCGGCGTCGGCCACGGTGCGGATGCCGCCGGCGGGCTTGAAGCCGACGCGGTGGCGCGCGCGGTCGTCGCCGGCGATGGCGGCGAGCAGCCGCGCGGCCGCGGCCGGCGTGGCGCTGACGGGCCGCTTGCCGGTGCTGGTCTTCAGGAAGTCGGCCCCGGCGTCCAGCGCGATGCGACAGGCCCGGTCGATGGCGGCGTCGTCGGGAAGCTCGCCGGTCTCCAGGATGACCTTGAGCACCAGGCCCTCGCAGGCGCGGCGCACGGCGGCCAGCAGCGCGGGCGCGGCGGCGAGCTCGCGGTAGGGCAGCACCACGTCGACCTCCTGCGCCCCGGCGTCGACGATGGCGTGGGTGTCGCGCACGGCGCGGTCGATGTCGCGGCCGCCGTCGGGGAAGTTGGCCACCGCCGCCACCGCGATGCCGGCCGGCAGCCGCGCGCGGGCGAAGGCCGCCAGCCGCGGCCACACGCACACCGCCGCGGTGGCGCCGCGGCCGGCGGGGCCGATGGCGCGGGCGCACAGGGCCTCGACCTCGGCCTCGCCGCCGGCCGTGTCGTGGCCGTCGGCAAGGCTGGTCAGGTCCAGGCAGGCCAGCGCGGTGCGCGCCGTGGGCGCGAGGTCATCCGGCTCGGTCGTCATGCGCTCGCCTCCAGCCCCTGCACCAGGGCGGCCAGCAGCGCCACGGCGCGCTCGCTGGCGGCCTGCGCGGTGGCCATGGTGTGGCCGTGGCTCAGCGTCTCGGCGCTCAGCCCGGCGGCCATGTTCGTCATCAGCGACAGCGCCAGCACTTTCAGGCCGGCGTGGCGCGCCAGGATGGTCTCGGGCACCGTGCTCATGCCCACGGCCTGCGCGCCCAGGCGCTGCAGCATGCGGATCTCGGCCGGCGTCTCGAACTGCGGCCCCAGCACCCAGGCGTACACGCCCACCGGCAGCGCGTGGCCGGTGGCAGCCACCGCGGCGGCCTGCGCCTGCAGGCGCAGCGTGGCGTCGTAGGCGGTGCCCATGTCGACGAAGCGGCCGTCGCCGGGCTCGCCCACCAGCGGGCTGCGCTGCACGAGGTTGATGTGGTCCTCGACCAGCATCACCGTGCCGGGCGGCATGGCGTGGTCCAGGCTGCCGGCGGCGTTGGTCTGCACCAGCAGCTCCACGCCCAGCGCGGCCAGCGTGCGGATGACGCCCTTCATGCCGTCGGCCTCGCCGGTCTCGTAGGTGTGCTTGCGGCCGGCGAGCACGATGAGTTCCTGGCGGCCGATGCGGCCGGCCTTCAGCAGGCCCGCGTGCCCCCCGATGGCCAGGCGCGGGAAGGCGGGCAGCTCCGCATAGGGCACGGTCACCGCGTCCGTCACCGCGTCGGCAAAGGGCCCCCAGCCGCTGCCCAGCAGCACGGCGATGCGCGGGCGGCGCTCGCCCAGGCGGGCGCGCAGCAGCCCGGCGCTGGTGTCGACGGCGGTGGCCAGGTCGGACGGGTTCATGCGGCAGGGTCTCCGGGAAGGTTCAGCGCGCGCAGCAGGCGCTCGGGTTCGTCGACGCCGAGGAAGATCTCGCGCACCTCGCGCTCGCCGGTGAGCGTGGCCAGCCGCGTGCCGCGCCGCAGCACGAGCTGCAGGTTGGCGCGGCCCTGGCCCGCGCAGCGCAGCCGGCCCGTGGCGCGCGCCGGCGTGGCGCCGCGATGCGGCCTGGCGGCCACGATGGCCTCGCGCGGCACGGCGAGGTCGGTGACGAGCCCGTGGCGCAGGCGCAGCGCGGTGGCGTCCAGGCCCACGGCCCGCCAGCGCGTGGCGCGCGCGTCGGCCCACAGGAACAGCCAGCCCCAGACGCCCAGCAGCGTTGCGATGCCGGCCACCAGCGGGCCCGCCCACAGGTGCAGCAGCAGGTGCAGCACGGGGATCTCCACGCCCACCAGCACCACGAAGCCCATCTGGTTGGACAGGTTCTGGCCCTGGCGGTGCACGTAGAAGGCCAGCTCGCCCGCGGGCGGTGGCGTGTCCAGCCGGCGGCGCGGCGCCAGCGCGTACAGCCACATGCGGGCTTCCAGCTGCAGCCAGGGCAGCGCCGCGCCCAGCGGGCGGCCGGTGAGGCGGCCCAGGCGCTCGCCCTGCGCGGCCAGCAGCGCGCGCAGTTCGGCCTCGAGCGGGCCGGGCGCGGCGGCGTGGCGGCGCAGGCGCAGCACGGTCACCAGCTGCCACAGCGCCGACGCCATCAGCAGCAGCTGCAGCGCCAGCAGCGCGCCGACCACGGCCCAGCGCAGCGGCTCGAGCCAGCGCCAGACGAGCTGGTTCTCTTCCGGCAGCAGCCAGGCGCCGACCCAGATGCCGGCCAGTGCCACGGCCAGCGCGGCGAACAGCGCACCGCGGCCGCGCGGCGCCGGCTGCAGCCACCAGGCCAGCAGCGGCAGCACGACGAGCAGGTCCAGCGCCAGCGTCCAGTCGGGCACGGGGTCGCCATGGCGGGCGTGCCAGGGGATCAGCCAGGCGTAGCCGCCCACCACGGCCAGCGCTGCCAAGGCCAGCGTGGCGCGCGGGTGGCGTTGCAGGGCTTGCAGGGTTTTCAGGCTTGAAGGCATGGTGGTGTCAGCGCGGCAGGTGGGCTGGGCCGAAGCTGCACGGCCGCAGTTGCCCGAGTGTGAAGCGGTCCCGCAGCGCGTGCTCGTCGGCGATGAGGACGGGTCAGTCGTCGGCGGCGAACTCGCGGATCCGTTGCAGGCCCGATGCCTTGAATCTGCCACCGCTGTCCGAAAGCGACATCGAGGATCGGCAGTTCCCGTCGCAGCGCGCCGCTGGGTGCGCCCCGGTTGTTCTGGGCCGAACGGATCACCCGATCGATCTGCGCATCGGGCATCTCCACGAGCTCCTAGATCGCGACGCAGGCGCAAAAGCCCGCGTGCTGCGAAGAGCCCGGAGAGCCACTCGAAGTGCGGGCCTCGTGCTTGAGGTGGAACGTCAGGTGACCGCGCAGCATCTGGGCCGGACGCATGGACTCGACGCAGGTCTCGACGGGCGTCGGCCGGCCGGCATGAGTCGATCTCCGTACCCCCCATGCGACTGGCGACGGCCAGCGCCATGACCAGCTGGAGCGCATGTCGTTGAATCAGCCAGGCAGCACCGATGGCATCGTTCGGCTATTGGGGCGTCCTCATCGGTCGATCATGTGTTCGAACAATTTTGACGGACAGAAATCGTTGCTCGCAGAGCATCTTTTGCTCAAGAGCAGTCTTGGCCGCCTGCTCACTCCGCCCTTTCCGGCTTAGCCAGGCGCCAGTCCTTCCGAGGACACCAGACGGATGAGGTGCAGCCTCGGCCTGGGCACCAGACCCACCAAGAACGAGACGGCGTCGACCAGGTGAGCATCCTCAGCGCTCGAAGACGCGCGCTTCCAGCACGTGCCCCGCCACCGACCGCCCGGCGATGGCCAGAGTCCCCTTCCCAACCTGCAAGCTGCGATCCGGCACCTCCAAGATTTCGGCCACCTTGCGGGTCACCTCCTCGAGGCGGGTCGTGCCCGCGACGCGCCACAGGAACAGCTTGCCGCTGGGGAGTTGGTGCGCCTCCCAGCCCTGTGTGCGGATGTTCTGCTGCAGCACGCGCCAGTGAACCTTGATCCGGGTGGGCAGGGCGGAATCGGCGGCCCGCGTCGCACTCGACGCCGCGGTGGCCGCCAGCAGCTGGCCACGATCGATCTGACCGTGCTCAATGGCGCGGATGACCCAGGCGCGAACCGCATCGCGGTTGCTCAGGTCGACACCCGGCTTGATGCGCCATGCGCGGTCGCGGCCGGCGACCTCGGCTGGGCCGCCGACGCCGCCCGAGCGGAAGCGAAGGTCGCCGTATGGGGTGCCGATGCGTTCGCCCTCGAGGTATGGCGCCTGGCTGGCGCCGTACAGGTGTTCGGCTCTGATGTGGCCACGCTCGACGGAGCGCAGCACCCAGGCACGCACCGCATCGCGGCTGCGAACGTCGACGGAGCCCGGCACGTTGTAGCTCGCCGCTCGCGTGCGGACGCGGGCGACGCCATCAGGACCGATGCCCTCCCAGACTACCCGGCCATAAGGCGTGCCGATGCCCGCGCCGGCGGCGTAAGGGGTTACGGCGGGCGAGGACTTCGGCGACTGGCCAGGGGTGGCGAGTGACACCCCGCGCAGCCCGTAATTCAGGCCAAAGCGATTGACCAACGCTTCGGGGCTGATGCGGCCGCCGTCGACGGCTCGCTGCAACGCGCCTTGCAGCCACGACCAGGCCTCGCGGCGATACGCACGGAAGGCTTCGACATCGACCGGGTAGCCGTTCGGGAGCCTCGGCAAGCGGGCGTAGCGGTCCTGGATGTCGCGCAGGCCGGAGAAGTCGGTACCCGCCCCGCGCAGCAACTCCAGCGGGCGGGCCAGCAAGTCCAGCGATACCGAGCCGTGGTTGCGGTACGTCCCATTGGCCGAGGGCCGCACCTGCATCAGCAGATCGCTCAGGCCCTGGTGCAGGTTGCCGCCGCGCGAGCGGGCCGATTTCGCCAGGTGGGCCTCGCCCCAGAAGCGGGCGTCGTGCGAACTGCCGACGTTCTGGCGCAGCACGCCGCCGCCGACCATGTCGGGATCGCAGGGTTGTGTCTTGAGCTTGGCGGTGTAGACCTGGCCTTCGGTGCTGGTGTACCTGAGCGTGACTTCGTTGAGCCCGGAGGTGTCAGCCCGCAACGCGACGTCGATCTCGCCCATCGGGCGATCGCCCGAGCGCAGAACGATGCGCCCGGCGGGAATCTTGACGCCCCTCTGGGTGACTTCAGCGCGGATATGCTGAAGACGGTACTTCTTGCCCTGGGCATCCCGCAGGCTGAGCTCATAGGTCAGCCCGTCCTTGCCCACGACCTGCTGCACCTCCACGGTCTGCCCGGTCGGCAGCGGCCACGAGAAAGTCCGCGGCGGGATGGTGCGCAGGGCCTGGTCGAGCCCGTCGCGCTGCAAGTTGAAGAGATAGGCGCCGGCGGTCTCCGCCACGCCGCACGATTTCGGCCGCTCGAGGATCGTGGCCGAAGGTTCCTGCCAGGGCAGTGGCCTTCGCGAAAGCTGCCTCACGGCGTCCGCCAGGAACACCAAGCCGCCGCCGATGAGCGTTGCGGCACCCTTGACGGCTGCCCCAGTGAGATCGGGGCCGCCCTCAACGAATGCCAAGGTCAACGGTTGCCGCGGCAGCACCGCAGCCAGGCTCGGCACAGGAAGGGAACTGGGCATTGAGGTGGTTGGAAACGGGGGCCGGGTGCGCCCGTGGCGCTCCGCCTTGCGACGCCCCCGTAATAACCCGGATGATCCAGCCCCGCCGTGAATCCCGAGTGACAGCCAACGGCCCCTCGGCTTTGGATCCCGCCACGCTGCCGATGCGGCAGAAGAGTTCCCGGGTGGCGATGCAGGGAGTCGCTCAGCCGGCCAGGCAGCCGGGCACACGCCCGCGTGCCGGGGCGGGTTCGCCCGGCGGCCGGTGGATGGGCGCGGGCGGTCAGCGCTCGGTGGCGCCGAGCTTGTCGAGCAGCGCGTCGAGCTCGTCGAGGCTGGCAAAGAAGATGGCGATCTCGCCATGCCCGGCGCGGCCCTTGCGCAGGCGGATCTCCACCGGCGCCGTCAGCGCGTCGGACAGGCGTTCCTCAAGGCGGGCGATGTCGCGCGGTTTGGCGGCGGCCCGGGGTTTGGCTGGCGCCGCGTGGCCCTGGGCGGCCTGCGCCTGGCGCGCCACCAGCCGCTCGGCCTCGCGCACGTTGAGCTTGCGGGCGACCACGGCCTGCGCGGCCATCACCTGCTCGGCCGCGGGCAGGGCCAGCAGGGCGCGCGCGTGGCCCATCTCGATGTCGCCGGCCATCAGCATCTGCTGCACCGTCTCGGCCAGGTTGAGCAGGCGCAGCAGGTTGCTGGCGGCGCTGCGCGAGCGGCCCACGGCCTGCGCTGCCTGCTCGTGCGTGAGGCCGAAGTCGCGCACCAGGCGTTGCAGGCCCTGCGCCTCCTCCAGCGGGTTGAGGTCCTCGCGCTGGATGTTCTCGATCAGCGCCATCACCGCCGCGGCTTCGTCGGCCACCGGCTTCACGAGCACCGGCACCTCGTCGAGCCCGGCCAGCTTTGCGGCGCGGAAGCGGCGCTCGCCGGCGATGATCTCGTAGCGCCCGGGCTCCGCCACCGGACGCACCAGGATGGGCTGCATCACGCCCTGGCTGCGGATGCTCTGCGCCAGCTCGTACAGCGAGCCTTCGTCCATGCGCGTGCGCGGCTGGTAGGCGCCGGGGCGCAGCGCCGACAGCGGCAGCACCGACGGCGGGCCCTCGGAGGCGGGCGTTTCGGGGGCGGCGGGGCCGAGCAGGGCCTCGAGGCCAAGGCCCAGGCCCGTGCGTTTCTTGGTGACCATGGCGGCGGATTGTCTCAGCGTGCGCGGCGGCGTTCCGCGGGATAGAGCACGTCGCGCTCCAGCCAGCGACGCAGCTTCTGGACGCGCGGGTCCATGCGCCGGGGGAAGCTGGCCAGGTGCTCGACCACGCCGTCCACGCGCAGCCACAGGCGCTGGCGTTCGTCGATCTTCCACCGGCCGCTGATGCGCGCGGCCAGCACATCGTCGGCCTCGGGGCGCGCGAGCACGCGCTTGAGGGCGTCGCCGTGCATCCAGACGTGGCGCCCGTCGTCGACGATGGTGAAGACCACGCCGGCGAAGGCGTGGTGGCGGCCTTCCTCGGCCTTCCACACCTGCGTGCGCCAGCCACCGTGCGCGCGCTCGCCCAGGGCGATGATCCAGCGTGGCAGGAACACCATCAAGATCGCTGCGCACCCCGCCACGCCGAGCACGTACACCAACCCCATCATCCAGGACAGGGCCACCAGCAGCACCACCAGGGCGCCGAGCACCAGCACGACGAGGGCCTGCTGCGGCGGCTTCATGCGGGCTCAAGGGCCCGCAGTAGCGGCAGGCTTGCCGGCCAGCGGGCGGGGCCGGGATCCTGCCAGCCGGGCAGCACGAGCACGGGCGTCTTGGGGGCCATGGGGTTTATCCTGCAGGGCATTGCATCATGAGCGGCCCCGGGCCGCGAGCGGAAGGGGTAGCCATGGCGTTCACCGTGTTCGTCGACGGCCAGGAGGGGACGACCGGCCTGCGCATCCACGAGGTGCTGGCCGGCCGCCGCGACATCGAACTGCTGAAGATCGACGCCGACAAGCGCAAGGACGCCGCCGAGCGCGCGCGCCTGCTCAACGCCGCCGACGTGGCCTTCCTGTGCCTGCCCGACGCCGCCGCACGCGAGGCCGTGGCGCTGGTGGAGAACCCGCGCACCTGCCTGATCGACGCCAGCACCGCGCACCGCACGGCGCCGGGCTGGGTGTTCGGGCTGCCCGAGCTGTGCGCCGGCCAGCGCGAGGCCCTGCGCCGCACCCAGCGCATCGCCAACCCCGGCTGCCACGCCAGCGCCTTCATCCTGCTGCTGCGGCCGCTGGTGGACGCCGGCCTGGTGCCGGCGGCGACGCCGCTGAGCGCCACGTCCATCACCGGCTATTCGGGCGGTGGCAAGAAGATGATCGAGCAATACCAGGCCCAGCCGATGGAGCAGGCGCTCACGTCGCCGCGGCCTTATGCGCTGGGGCTGGCGCACAAGCACCTGCCCGAGATGATGGCGCACACGGGCCTGGGCACGCCGCCGATCTTCATGCCCGTGGTGGCCAGCTTCTACAAGGGGCTGGCGGTGACGGTGCCGCTGCACACGCAGGCGCTGGGCACCACGCCCGAGGCCGTGCACGCGGCGCTGGCGGCGCGCTACGCCGGCGAGCGCTTCGTGCGCGTGATGCCGCTGCGCGACGCGGCCACGCTGGAGGCGGGCTTCCTGGACGTGCAGGCCTGCAACGACACCAACCGCGCCGACCTGTTCGTATTCGCCAACGCCACGCAGGCGCTGCTGGTGGCGCGGCTGGACAACCTGGGCAAGGGCGCCAGCGGCGCTGCGGTGCAGGCCATGAACGTGCACCTCGGCCTGGACGAGGGCCTGGGGCTCTGACGCGTTCAGGCGGCGGCGTCCGCGGGCTTGGGCCCCAGCCGCGCCGCCATCTCGCGCGCGAAGGCGACGAAGGCCTGTGCGCCCTTGCTGGCGGGGTCGAAGTTCACGCCGGGCTGGCCGTAGCTCGGCGCCTCGGCCAGGCGCACGTTGCGCGGGATGACGGTGTCGAAGACCTTGTCGCCGAAGTGCGCCTTGAGCTGCTCGGACACCTGCTGCTGCAGCGTGATGCGCGGGTCGAACATCACGCGCAGCAGGCCAATGATCTCCAGCTCGCGGTTGAGATTGGCGTGCACCTGCTTGATGGTGTTGACGAGGTCCGACAGGCCCTCGAGCGCGAAGTACTCGCACTGCATGGGCACGATCACGCCGTGCGCCGAGCACAGGCCGTTGAGCGTGAGCAGGCTCAAGCTGGGCGGGCAGTCGATGAGCACAAAGTCATACTCGGGCCTTACCGCGGCCAGGGCGGTTCGTAGGCGGCGCTCGCGTTGCTCCAGCGGCACCAGTTCCACCTCGGCGCCGGCGAGCTCGCGGTTGGCGCCCAGCACGTGGTAGCCGCCGTGCGGGCTGGGCCGGCGCGCCTCGGCGATGCCGGTCGCGCCGAGCAGCACGTCGTACACGCTGGCCTCGAGTGCGCGCTTGTCGATGCCCGAACCCATGGTGGCATTGCCCTGCGGGTCGAGGTCGACCAGCAGCACGCGGTGGCCCAGCTGCGCCAGGCCGGCGGCGAGGTTGACGGTGGTGGTCGTCTTGCCGACGCCGCCTTTCTGGTTGGCGATGCAGAAGATGCGCATGGGTTTGGTCGCTGGTCAGGGCGCGGCGAGCTTGAGGCCGAAGCCGATCAGTGCCACGCCGGCCAGGCGCTGCAGCGCGGCGGCCAGGCGGCGGTGGGCGCGTACCTGCGCGCTCACGGTGTCGGCCAGCCACACCAGCGCCAGGCAGTAGGCGGCGCTGATCGTGGCGATGGTGGCGGCCATGGCCGAGAAGGTGGGCAGGCCCTGATGCGTGGCCGGGTCGATGAACAGCGGGAAGAAGGCCATGTAGAACACGATGGCCTTGGGGTTGAGCAGGGTGATCAGGAAGGCCTGGCGCCCGTAGCGCCCGGCGTCCATGCGGATGGGCGAGGCCTCGCCGTCGCGCGCGAAGATCAGCTTCAGGCCGATCCACGCCAGGTACGCGGCCCCCGCGTACTGCACGGCCTTGAACACCGTGGGGTGGGCCGCCAGCAGCGCCGCCACTCCGGCCACGGCCAGCCACAGCAGCACTTGGTCGCCGGCCAGCAACCCGAGCGTAGCGGCGGCGCCGCCGCGGCGGCCGCTCTGGCCGGTGGCCGTCAGCAGCGCGAAGGTGCCCGGGCCTGGCAGGGCCAGGAACAGCAGGATGGCAGCGCAGAAGGCGCCGAAGTCGGCGATGCCGAACATGATGGGGAATGCGCGGGAAGGGGGTTCGGGCTGGGGGCGGCCGGTGCCGCGTCAGGGCCGGTGGGAGTGGGCCTGCCAGCGGCTGAGGTCGAAGCCCTGGCGGGTGAGCAGCGATCGTATCGTCGCCTCGTCGTCGGCCGACAGGCGCCGTGCGCGCGCCAGCACCCACAGGTACTGCCGCTGTGGCTCGCTGACCACGGCGTAGCGGCCGTCGTCGGCCAGCGCCACCACCCAGTAGCTGCCCCAGGCCGGGATCCAGCGCAGCAGGGCGGGCAGGAAGCTCACCTCCAGCGTGGCCGGGCTCAGGCGCTGGTCGCGCAGCGTGGAGCCGGCGGGCCGGGCGATGCCGGAGGCCTCGTCCAGGCGGCCGTCGGCCAGGCGGCATCGGTTGAGCACCTCGATGCGCCCGTCGTCGCGCTGCCGGTATTGGGCTTGCGTGTCGCTGATGCACTGCTTCTGGAAGCGGTTGGGAAACCAGGCGACCTGGTACCAGGTGCCCATGTAGGACGGCACGTCCAGGCTGGGCAGCGGCTGCAACGGCGGCGGCGCGGCGGGCGGCTCGGCGGCGTGGGCGGCGGGGTAGGTCGTAAGAGCCGTGAAGGCCGTGAAGGCCAGGGCGACCAGGAGCGGGGTGGTGCGGTTCATGGGGTCTTGGGCTTGATCCAGACGAGACAGCGTTCGGCATCGAGCCCGGGCACGCCGATCGGTTCCACGTGAAACACCGTCACGTCGGCGGGCAGGGCGGCGATCTCGTTGGCTGGGAGCTTGCCCTTCATGGCCAGCCAGCTGCCCCCTGGGGCCAGCAGGAGCCGCGTGAGGCGCACGAAGTCGGCGAGCGAGGCGAAGGCGCGCGAGGTGACGAGGTCGAAGGGCGGGGCGCGCAGCGCCTCGACCCGGCCGTGCACCGCGTGCAGGTTGGGCAGGGCCAGCGCGCCTGCGACCTGGCGCACGAAGGCGGCCTTCTTGCCGACGGCGTCGACGCAGGTCACGTCCAGCGCCGGCCGCATCAGCGCCAGCACCACTCCAGGCAAGCCCCCGCCGCTGCCGACGTCGAGCACGCGCCGGGTGCCGCCCCCGGCAAGGTGGCGGTCGAGCGCCGGCAGCACGGCCAGGCAGTCGGCGATGTGCTGGGCCCAGACGGCCTCGCGCTCGCGCACGGCCGTCAGGTTGTAGGTGGCGTTCCAGCGCGCCAGCAGGTCGACGTAGGCCACGAGCCCCGCGCGCTGCGGGGTGCTAGTGGGCAGGCCGAGCGCGGCGGACAGGGCGTCGAGGCGCTGCCCGTCGGGGGCGTTGTCGGCCGTCACGCGGGGGTGGCGGGGTCCTGCGGCGCGACGCCCGGGCAAGCATCCGCCGCAACCGGCGTGGCGAAGCTGCCCTGCCGTTTCTTCTTCAGGTGCACCAGCAGCAGCGAGATGGCCGCCGGCGTCACGCCCGAGATGCGCGAGGCCTGCCCCAGCGTGGCCGGCCGGTGGCGCTGCAGCTTCTGCCGCACCTCGAAGCTCAGGGCGTGCACCTGGGTGTAGTCCAGGTCCGCCGGCAGCGGCGTCTGCTCGTGCGCGGCGCTGCGCTCGACCTCGTCCTGCTGCTTCTCGATGTAGCCGGCGTACTTGGTGGCGACTTCCACCTGCTCGATCACCGTGTCGGCGGCGTCGCGGCCCCACTCGGCCCGAAGTGTTTCACGTGAAACAGCCTGAGGGTGGCCGGCCAGGGCGGCCGCCTCGGCCACGGCGTCGAAGCCCACGCCAGGGCGGCGCAGCAGGTCGGCCAGGGCGTACTCGCGCTCCAGCGCCTTGCCCAGCAGCCGCTCGGCGGCCTCGGCCGGCAGCGTGGCCGGGCGCACCCACACCGTGCGCAGGCGCTGCAGCTCGCGCTCCAGGCGCTCGCGCTTGGTCTGGAAGGCCGCCCAGCGGCGCTCGTCCACCAGGCCGATCTCGCGGCCGAGTTCGGTCAGGCGCAGGTCGGCGTTGTCCTCGCGCAGCTGCAGCCGGAACTCCGCCCGGCTGGTGAACATGCGGTAGGGCTCGGTCACGCCCTTGGTGACGAGGTCGTCCGCCAGCACGCCGAGGTAGGCCTGGTCGCGCCGCAGCGCCAGCGGCACGCGGCCCTGCACCTGCAGCGCGGCGTTGGCGCCCGCGAACAGGCCCTGCGCCGCGGCCTCCTCGTAGCCCGTGGTGCCGTTGATCTGCCCGGCGAAGAACAGGCCGCGGATGGCCTGTGTCTCGAACGTGGGCTTCAGCGAACGCGGGTCGAAGTAGTCGTATTCGATGGCGTAGCCGGGCCGCAGGATGTGCGCCTGCTCCAGCCCGGGTAGCGAGCGCACGGCGGCCAGCTGCACGTCGAAGGGCAGGCTGGTGCTGATGCCGTTGGGGTAGATCTCGTGCGTCGTCAGGCCCTCGGGCTCCAGGAAGATCTGGTGGCTGTCCTTGTCGGCGAAGCGGTTGACCTTGTCCTCGATGCTCGGGCAGTAGCGCGGGCCCACGCCCTCGATCACGCCGGTGAACATGGGGCTGCGGTCGAAGCCGCTGCGGATGATCTCGTGCGTGCCGGCGTGGGTGTGCGTGATCCAGCACGGCACCTGGCGCGGGTGCTGGCCGGCGTGCCCGAGGAAGCTGAATACCGGCACGGGGTCCAGGTCGCCGGGCTGCTCCTGCAGCCTGGAGAAGTCGATCGAGCGGCCGTCGATGCGCGGCGGCGTCCCGGTCTTCAGCCGGCCCTGCGGCAGCTTCAGCTCCTTCAGCCGCGCCGACAGGCTCACCGCTGGCGGGTCGCCGGCGCGGCCGGCGCTGTAGTTCTGCAAGCCGACGTGGATGCGCCCGTCGAGGAAGGTGCCGGCCGTGAGCACCACCGCCCGGGCGCGGAAGCGCAGGCCGATCTGCGTGACGGCGCCGACCACGCGGTCGCCCTCCACCATCAGGTCGTCGACCGCCTGCTGGAACAGCCACAGCCCGGGCTGGTTCTCCAGCCGTCTTCGGATGGCCGCCTTGTAGAGCACCCGGTCGGCCTGCGCCCGCGTGGCGCGCACGGCCGGGCCCTTGCTGCCGTTGAGGATGCGGAACTGGATGCCGGCCTCGTCGGTGGCCTCGGCCATCGCGCCGCCCAGCGCGTCGACCTCCTTCACGAGGTGGCCCTTGCCGATGCCGCCGATGCTGGGGTTGCAGCTCATCTGCCCCAGCGTCTCGATGTTGTGCGTGAGCAGCAGCGTGGCGCAGCCCATGCGGGCGGCGGCCAGGGCGGCCTCGGTGCCGGCGTGGCCGCCGCCGACGACGATGACGTCGAATGCCTGGGGGTGCTGCATCCGCGGATTTTACGAAGCGCCCCGTGCCAGTTGCCAAGTGCGGATGACCATTTGGCCGCCCGGAGCAGCCACCTCTGCGGCACGGTGATGCCGCAGTCCCGCCGGATTGAAGTCCGGTTGACGCATCCGTGGAATCTGCCCGGCTACCTGACAGAGTTGACAGCTCGCGCGTGTCAGGCCGATGAGCCAACACTCCATCACACCCCTCGCACGCGACACGAGATCGTGATGGCGATTCCGATTTGGCGCATCGTTACCTGGCAATGGAATAGAGCGAAGTGTGCGATAACTTAGTGGCCATAGGACCTGGCCGGCCAGCGCTACTTCGTCGGGCCTGCGGATTGGCCGCACGCACGTACCAGCTCCACCAGTTGTAGACCAGTGCCACGGCTCGCGCGGTGACCTGGCTGCGGTGCATGTCTTGCGTGGTGAAGCCGCCCCAGCCCCATTGGTTCTTCAACTCGTCGAAGCGGTTCTCGCAGTCGCAGCGGTCACGGTAGAGCTGGCCAATCGCCGCGATGTCGTACGTCGCGTTGGTCGCCAGCACGGAAGTGCCCCCGTCGAGTCCCGTCGGTGAGTCCCGCCTTGACCAGATAAGTCTTCGCCCAATGGACGCGATTGGCGAAGGTCGTTTGCCTGCCGCTTGGGAGCACTTGGGCCCGGTCATTGGCGCTGAGACCGAGCTTCTCAGCAAGCGTATCGACCGCGTCGCCGATTCTGGTCTCACCGTTGGCCGCGCACGCCAGAACGGGGCGCGTGAGGGTCTGGTAGTCCGGGATCACGCGAGATCACCTATCGTGGTCGCTGCCGATTCGTTGTTCAGCCTACACCACGCGGGTGGACGCCGCCGCCGTTGCAGGTGCTGAGCGCACCTCGACCGATGCGCACGACACGGAGGGATCTTCCCGTGTACTCGCCCATGTACACATCAGCCCCCCACCCGCCAAACCCCAGCAACCACGCGCCTTCCAGCCCATGATGCAGTTCCGCATCGGAAAGTAGGGGGTACGCGGGGCCCGTTTCGTGGTCGATGGTTCCGCTTGACGGGGCATCACCATGCCCCCTGAGGCGTCAGCCCACCGAGCATGGCGCTGGCCAACGCCGCGGCGAAGCCGGCGACGGCGGTGGCGTGCTGGGCAGGTGCGCCGTGCTGCATCGAGCTGCTGAGCCGCCGAACGACGCCCCGAGCCACCTCCGCGGCCTGCTGCGCAACGCTGCCGCTGCGGCAGAGCAGGGCGTCCGTGCGCGAAAGAATTTCCGCGGTGGCGCTCATCGCCGCCTGGGCAAGCACAGGCTCGAGGCGCAGATTCCCGAGTTTGAACTGTAGTTGGCCGTCGCGGGCCACAAGGCCCATGCGCAGGCTGGTGCCGTAGCCCACCGTGGTGACCAGGCCGGGCTGGGCGCTGCCTTGGCGGCACTGCGGCAGCACCGCGATGCCCAGCGAGGCGGAACCCAATGACACTTCCTGGCCCGGCGCGGCGGCCGACCGGGTGATCCCGTTGCGGATTGCGGTGGTGTTGGCCAGCGCGTTCCAGAACCACAGGTGACCCTTCGGGCCCGGCGCGGCGTAGAAGTTGCCCACACCGGCGGAGATGTCGCCGGTCTTGGGGTTGGCCACGACAGTCGGCCTCAGCGGGGACCCGTTGATCTTCACGGTTGGCGTCGACGCGCTGAAGAACAAGCTGCCGCTGTTGGGAAGGTACGCGACGACGCCGGGCTCGTTGCCCCGCATCAGCCGACGCACGCCGTCAAGCACGCCCGCGCCGCCATGCTGGCGCACGAAGCGATCGATGCCCTGGAAGCCGAGGCCGTTGTTCTTGATGGCCAAGATGGGCTGGAATCCCGCCGGCGCGTTGCCCCGGCGCACGGGCGCGGCAACAGGGCGAGCGGGCCCGGCACCAAGGTGCACCGGCGCAAGGGCTGCCGCGCTGGCGGAGGCTACAGCGAAAGAGGCCCGCAGGACGCTCATCGTGGGGTCGTCTCCTTTCCACGCGCGTTGCAACGACTCGAACACCAGCCCCGCCTGGACTCAGGCTCGCCGTTGTGCGCATTCTTTGGTTCAAATCGTTGCACACGTATCTTTCGGGCGTCTCTATTCCGCTTTGCCGGCGGGCCAGCGGGCCGGCAGCGGCCCTGGCGGCCTCGCCTTGGCGGACATCGGGGCAAGTCCGAGCGTGAGTCTGAGCGCGACTCTGAGCGGGAGGCCGAGCGGCTCACGCCGGCGCGGCGAACATGCGCTCCAGGCCCACCCGCCCGGTCCCCTCCCCTGCCACCCGTACGGGCGCCGCCTTCGAATGCCTCCCACCGGAGACCGGCCAACATGGCCATCACCCTCGACGACCGGTACACCGCGACCCACGGTCGCATATGCCTCACCGGCATCCAGGCGCCGACCGGCGGAGCGCGCAACGGTATCTCACGGCCCTTCGCAGGCACCGAATGTCACTCCGCAGAGCCTCAGCGCAGGTAGCCCAGGGCCTTCAGGCGCGCCGTGGCGTGCTGCGCCGCGCCGCCCTGCTGCGTGACGCGCAGGAAGGCCGCGTAGTGCTCGGCCGCCGGGCGCGCCTGCCCCATGCCGTCGAGCGACACGCCCTTGAGGAACAGCACGCCGGGGTCGCCGGGCAGCACGCGGTCGTAGGCCTGCAGCTCGGCCAGCGCGGCGGCCGGCTCGCGCAGGCCCAGCTTGAGCGAGGCGCCCAGCTTCATGGCCTGTGCCTCCTGCGGGTAGACGCGGCGCGCGGTCTCGGCGTAGCGGCGGGCGTCGACCAGCCGGTTCTGCGCCGCCAGGCACTGTGCCATGCGCAGGTTGGCGGCGTAGTCCTCGGGGGTTTGCTTCAGCGCGGCCTCGAACTGCTGCTGCGCATCCGGCAGGGCCTTCTTCGACATCGCCAGCTCGCCGTTCTGACAGGCAGTGATGGTGGGCTTCAGGCGCCGCAGCGAGGCGGTGCGATCCATGTAGCGCTCGCGCTGGGCCGGCGCACCGCGCGTGGCGGCGTAGGTGGTCACGGCGCGCTGTCTCGCGGTGGCCACGCGCTCGGTGCTCATGGGGTGCGACGAGAACAGCGTCTCCAGCAGGCCCGGCTGCTTGGCGTGGCTGCCCAGCAGCAGCTCGTGCAGCCCGACCATGCCCTGGGCCGGGTAGCCGGCGCTCACCAGGTACTGTTGGCCCAGCGCGTCGGCTTCGCGCTCGTGGTCGCGCGAGTAGCTCGCCAGCAGCGCGCTGGCGCCGATCTGGCCGCCGATGCCGGCCACCGGCGCCCAGCCCGAGTCGCCCGCGGCGACCGCCATGCCCACCACCGCCACCTGCGCCACCAGGGCCTGGCCCTGGCGCTGCGCGGCGTGGCGCGCGTTCACGTGGCCCATCTCGTGGCCCAGCAGCGCGGCCAGCTGGGCCTCGTCCTGCATGTCGGCCATGATGCCCCGCGTGATGCCCATGGCCCCGCCCGGGAAGGTGTAGGCGTTGACGTAGTTGGCGTTGAGCACCCGCGTGCTGTAGGGCATGCCGCGCCGCTGCACATGCGGCTGCAGGCTGGCGGTGACCTCGGACACGTAGGCGTTGACGGGCGCGTCCAACACGGCGCCCAGGTCCTGCGAGAACTGCTGCGGCGCCTGCCGGGCGTCGATGGCCTTTTCCTGCTCTTCCGACAGGCCCACCAGGATGCGCTGGCCAGTGACGGGCGAGACCGCGCAGCCCGACAGCGCCGTGGCGCCGACGCTGGCGCCGAAGAGCCAGAGCACGTCGCGGCGCTCGAGGCGGTTGCGGTGGATGCGGTGCGCCAGGCCGGCGGGAGCGGTGACGGGGGTGACGGGGTCGTTCATGGCGGTTCGGGGGGTGTGGCTGAGGCGGGGGCGCGACCGGCGGCCTTCAGTGCCCGGCGAAGTCCACCAGCGTGAACAGCGGCAGCCCGCTGGCCCTGAGCTTGGCGGATCCGCCCAGCTCCGGCAGGTCGACGATCGCAGCGCCTTCGATCACCGTGCCGCCCAGGCGTTCCAGCAGCCGCCGGCCGGCCATCATGGTGCCCCCGGTGGCGATGAGGTCGTCGATCAGCACCAAGCGGTCGCCGGGCTTCACGGCGTCGGTGTGGATCTCCACCGTGGCGCTGCCGTACTCGAGCTCGTAGGTCTCCTCCACCGTGGTGAACGGCAGCTTGCCTTTCTTGCGGATGGGCACGAAGCCCACGTTCAGCTCGTAGGCCACGACGCTGCCGATGATGAAGCCGCGCGCGTCCAGGCCGGCGATGACGTCGGGGCGCACGTCGAAGTAGCGGTGCACGAACTGGTCGATCAGCACGCGGAACACGCGCGGGTTGGCCAGCAGCGGCGTGATGTCGCGGAACATCACGCCCGGCGCCGGCCAGTCGGGCACGGTGCGGATGTGCTCGCGGATGTAGTCGGCGGGGGCGATGGTGGGGTCGGCGGCCATGGTGCGGATGGTAGGGCGGCGCCGCGCCGCGCGCCGCTCAGGCCGGCGGCGGCGCCAGCCGTGCCAGCATCTGCACCGCGCCGCCGTTGCCGGCGCGCAGCACCAGGCCCTCGCCCGAGCTGCTGCCGGTGGCGGCCAGGTCGGACAGCACGAACATGTGCGTCACCCAGGCCTCGAAGCGGCCGCGCTGTCGCGCCGCCTCGGCCAGCGCGGCGCGCAGCGCGCGCAGACTCTCGGCGTTGGTGGCCTCGCTGGCGCCGCGGGGCGAGCCCAGCGCGGCCCAGGCCTCGGCGCGGCTGCCGCCTGGCCCGAACGCGATCTGCGCCGTGTCCATGCAGCGGCACCAGGGGCTCGCGCGCACGCGCGCCGGCTTCAGCCCGCGCGACTCGAACCACTCCCCGATGCGCCGCGCCTGCGCGCGGCCGCCGTCGGAGAGGTTGCGCTGCGTGCGGCAGTCGCCCAGGCGGAACTCCGGCGGGTCGAAGGTACCTGGCGCCAGCGCGTGGCGGAAGGCGATCACGACGCCGCCCTCGCGCAGCAGCGGCTCCACGTCGGCGGCCGTGGCCAGCCGCGGCAGCCCGGCCAGCGCGGCGGCTCCGAGCAGCGTGCGCCTTGCGAGCCGTGGCTCACGGGCCTTCAACCCCCGCTCCCCAGCAGCTTGGCCTCGGCCAGCGCCAGCGGCTCGGGCAGGCCGCTGAGCACCAGGGTGTCGCCGCCGGCCAGCACGTCGGCGTCGGCGGGCCGCTCCACTCGCCCGGTGGCGCGGCGCACCGAGACCACCGCCACGCCCACGGCGTGCAGCGCCAGCTCGTCGAGCCGGCGGCCGGCCCAGCCGCTGGCCTCGGGCAGCGTCACGCTGGCCAGGCGCGCCTGCTCGAGCTCGGCCACGGTGTCGTCGTCGGCGCCGTGGAAGTAGCCGCGCAGCAGGCTATAGCGCGCGTCGCGCGCATCGCGGGTGATGCGGATCACGCGCGCCATCGGCACGCCCACCAGCGCCAGCGCGTGGCCGGCCAGCATCAGGCTGCCCTCGATGGCCTCGGGCACCACCTCGGTGGCGCCGGCGGCCTTGAGGCGGTCGATGTCGCTGTCGTCCACCGTGCGCACCACCACCGGCACCGTGGGCGCGTGCGAGTGCACCAGGTTCAGGATCTTCAGCGCCGAGGGCGTGTCGTGGTAGCTCACCACCACGGCGGCGGCGCGGGCCAGGCCGGCGGCCATCAGGCTTTGCAGCCGCGCGGCGTCGCCGAAGACCACGCTCTGGCCGGCCGCGGCGGCCTGGCGCACGCGGTCGGGGTCGAGGTCCAGCGCCATGTACGGGATGCGCTCCTGCGCCAGCAGCCGCGACAGCGCCTGCCCGCTGCGCCCGTAGCCGCAGATGATGACGTGGCGCTCGCTGGCGATGCTGCGCTTGGCGATGCTGGTCAGCGCCACCGACTGCATCAGCCAGTCGCTCGCCGACAGCCGGTTGACGATGGCGTTGCTGTAGGTGATGAGGAAGGGCGTGGCCAGCATGCTCAGCACCATGCTGGCCAGCACCGGGCTCACCCACTCGGGCGCGACGATGCCGCGGTCGGCGCCCAGCGTCAGCAGCACGAAGCCGAACTCGCCGGCCTGCGCCAGGTACAGCCCGGTGCGCAGCGCCACGCCCGGCGCGGCGCGGAAGGCGCGCGCCAGCAGCGCCACCAGCACGAACTTGGCGCACACCGGCACGGTGGTCAGCAGCAGCACCAGGCCCCACTGCTCGATCACCGGCCGCCAGTCCAGCTTCATGCCGATGGTGATGAAGAACAAGCCCAGCAGCACGTCGTGGAAGGGGCGGATGTCGGTCTCGACCTGGTGCTTGTATTCGGTCTCGGCCACCAGCATGCCGGCCACGAAGGCGCCCAGCGCCAGGCTCAGGCCGGCGTGCTCCGTCAGGTAGGCCAGGCCCAGCGTCACGAGCAGCAGGTTCAGCACGAACAGCTCCTCGCTCTTGCGCCGCGCCACCAGCGTGAGCCACCAGCGCATGACGCGCTGGCCGCCCACCAGCAGCAGCGTCAGCAGCACCGCCGCCTTCAGCAGCGCCAGTGCCAGCGCGGTGAACATCTCGTCGGGCGTCGAACCCAGCGCCGGGATCAGCACCAGCAGCGGCACCACCGCCAGGTCCTGGAACAGCAGCACGCCCAGCACGCGGCGGCCGTGCTCGCTCTCGAGCTCGAGCCGCTCCACCATCAGCTTCACGACGATGGCGGTGGAGCTCATCGCCAGCGCGCCGCCCAGCACGATGGCGCCGCGCCAGTCCATCTGCCAGGTGCCCTGCAGGAAGGTGGCGTAGCCCCACACCAGCGCGAAGTGCCCGGCGATCGTGACCAGCATCGTCAGCAGCACCTGGCTCAGGCCGAGGCCGAACACCAGCGTGCGCATGCTCTTGAGCTTGGGCAGGTTGAACTCCAGCCCGATCACGAACATCAGGAACACCACGCCGAACTCGGCCAGGTACTTCACGCCGGCGCTGTCCTGCGCGAAGGCCAGCGCGTTGGGGCCGATCAGGATGCCCACCACCAGGTAGCCCAGCATCGGCGGCAGGCGCATCCAGCGGCAGGCCGTCACGCCCAGCACGGCGGCCACGAGGTACAGCAGGACCAGTTCGAGGGTGGTGGCCAAGGCGGAGGGACTGGCAGAGGAGGGGCGGTGCCTAGAATCGCGCGGCCCGGAGATCGCCCCGGGGCCGCACGCCGCTCCCATCCTAATGCCCGACCCCACCCCGTCCCAGGCCATCGACGCGCCGCGCGCGCTGGGCCTGGCCGCGCGCACCTTCGAGATCGAGTCGCGCGCGCTGCAGGGGCTGGCGGCGGCGCTGCAGGGGCCGGCCGGCGAGGCCTTCGTCGCCGCCGTGGCGGCCATGCGCGACTGCACGGGTCGCCTCATCGTGATGGGCATGGGCAAGAGCGGCCACGTCGGCCGCAAGATCGCCGCCACGCTGGCCAGCACGGGCACGCCGGCGTACTTCGTGCACCCGGCCGAGGCCAGCCACGGCGACCTGGGCATGGTGCGCCCGGGCGACGTGGTGCTGGCCATCAGCAACAGCGGCGAGGTCGACGAGCTCGCGGCCATCCTGCCGGCGCTGCGGCGCCTGGGCGTCACGCTGGTGGCGATGACGGGGCGGCCCGAGTCGACGCTGGCGCGCCACGCCGACATCGTGCTGTCCAGCGCCGTGGCCGAGGAGGCCTGCCCGCTGAACCTGGCGCCCACCGCCAGCACCACCGCGCAGATGGCGCTGGGCGACGCGCTGGCCGTGGCCCTGCTCGACGCGCGCGGCTTCCGCGAGGCCGACTTCGCGCGCTCGCACCCCGGCGGCGCCCTGGGCCGCAAGCTGCTGCTGCACGTGCGGGACCTGATGCGCCACGGCGAGGCCGTGCCCCGCGTGGCCCCCGGCACCGCCATGCCCGAGCTGCTGCGCGAGATGACGGGCAAGGGCCTGGGCTTCGCCGCCGTGGTCGATGCCGCCGGCCAGCCCGTGGGCATCTTCACCGACGGCGACCTGCGCCGCCTCATCGAGGCCGGCCGCGACGACCTGCGCACGCTGCAGGCCGCGCAGGTCATGCACCGCGGCCCGCGCCTGGTGCGGGCCGACGCGCTGGCCGTGGACGCCGCCGGCGTGATGGAGCAGCACCGCGTCACCAGCGTGCTGGTGGTGGACGAGGCCGGCGTGCTGGTCGGCGCGCTGAACTCCAACGACCTGATGCGGGCGAAGGTGATATGACACCGTCCCCCGAGACCCTGCTGCGCGCCCAGGGCACGGGCCTGGGCGTGCGCGCCGCGATCTTCGACGTCGACGGCGTGCTCACCGACGGGCAGCTGTACATCGGCGAGCAGGGCGAGGTCTTCAAGGCCTTCCACGCGCTCGACGGCCACGGCCTGAAGATGCTGCGCCACGGCGGCATCCTTCCCGTGGTCATCACCGGGCGCGACTCGCCGGCCGTGCGCCGACGCCTGGCGGACCTGGGCGTCACCGAGGCCCTGTTCGGCGTGGCCGACAAGCTCGCCGCCGCCGAGGCGCTGCGGCAGCGCCTTGGCCTGGCCTGGGACGAGCTGGCGGCCATCGGCGACGACTGGCCCGACCTGCCGCTGCTGGAGCGCGCCGCCTTCGCGTGCGCCCCGCCCAACGCCCACGCCGAGGTGCTGGCCGTGGCCCACTACGTGACCACCGCGCGCGGCGGCCACGGCGCGGCGCGCGAGTTCTGCGACCTGCTGCTGATGGCCGCCGGCCGCTACGCCGCATTGCTGGCGCAGGACCGCCGCACGCTGGACAGCCGCTGACGCGGCGCGCACCGGCCCGCCGATGAAGCCCGTCGAGCTGCCGCTGCCCGACCTGCCCGAGGTCTCGCTGCGCCTGGGCCCGGCGCCGGCCGGGCCCGGCGAGCCCGCGCCGCCGCGCCGCGCCATGCCCTGGCCGCTGCGCCTGCGCGAGGCGCTCGCCACCTACCTGCCCATCCTGCTGATGGCCGCGCTGGCGCTGGCCACCTGGTGGCTGGTGAAGCACTCGCCCCGCCCGCCGGCCGAGGCGGCGCCGCGCGCGGTGTCGGCCGACCCCGACTACACGATGAGCGGCTTCGCGCTGGAGCGCTTCGCGCCCGACGGGCGGCTGCTGCTGCGCATCCAGGGCGCGCAGCTGCGCCACTACCCGGCCACCGACCGCATCGAGATCGACGGCGCGCAGATCCAGGCCTGGTCGCCCCAGGGGCGCCTCACGCGCGCCAGCGCCGCGCGCGCCATCGGCACCGGCGACGGCAGCGAGCTGCAGCTGCTCGGCGGCGCCGAGGTGGTGGGCGAGGACGCCGGCGGCCGGCCGCTGCGCATGAGCAGCGAGTTCCTGCACCTGTTCCTGATCGATGAGCGCGTGGAGACCGACCGGCCCGTGCGCGTGCGCGTGGGCGGCGACGAGCTGCGCGCCGACGGCCTCGTCTACCGCCACGCCACGCAGCGGCTCGACCTGAAGGGGCCGCTGCAGGTGACGCTCACGCCGCGGGCGGCCCGGTGAGCGCGCCGCTGGCGTTCATCACCGGCGCGTCCAGCGGCATCGGCCAGGCGCTGGCCGCGCGCTACGCCAGGGCCGGCTGGCGGCTGGCCCTGGTGGCGCGCCGCGCCGACGCCCTGCAGGCCTGGGCCGCGGCGCAGGGCCTGGGCCCCGACCGGGTGGGCATCTACCCGGCCGACGTGGCCGACACCGACGCCATCGTCGACGCCGGCCGGCGCTGCATCGCAAACCAAGGGCTGCCCGACGTGGTCGTGGCCTCGGCCGGCATCAGCATCGGCATGGACACGGCCGAGCGGGCCGACCTCGACGTGATGCGCGAGCTGCTGGCCGTCAACAACGTGGGCCTGGCGGCCACCTTCCACCCCTTCCTGGCGGCCATGCGTGCGTGCGGCTCGGGCACGCTGGTGGGCGTGGCCAGCGTGGCGGCCATCCGCGGCCTGCCCGGCCACGGTGCCTACTGCGCCAGCAAGGCCGGCGTCGTGGCCTACTGCGAGAGCCTGCGCGTGGAGTGCCGCGGCAGCGGCGTGCGCGTGGTCACCCTGGTGCCGGGCTACGTGGCCACGCCGCTGACGGCGGGCAACCGCTATTCGATGCCCTTCCTGATGGCGCCCGAGGCCTTCGCCGAGCGCGCCTTCGACGCCATCGCCGCCGGCCGCAGCTACCGCGTCATCCCCTGGCCGATGGGCGTGGTGGCCAAGGCCCTGCGCCTGCTGCCCAACGCCTGGTACGACCGGCTGCTGGCCGGCCGCGGCCGCAAACCCCGCCGCGGCTGAACGGGCCGCCCGGAGACCGAAACCGATGATCGACGTCGTCGTCTTCTTCTTCCTGCTGGGCGTGTTCGCGCGCCTGGTCAAGAGCGACCTGCGGCTGCCCGAGGCGCTGTACGAGACGCTGTCCATCTACCTGCTGCTGGCCATCGGCCTGAAGGGCGGTATCGAGCTGAGCAAGCAACCGCTGGCGGCGCTGGCGCCGCAGGTGCTGGCCTGCATGGCGCTGGGCTTCGTCATTCCCTTCGCGCTGTTCCCGCTGGCGCGCGCGCTGCGCCTGAGCGGCGTCGACGCCGCGGCGCTGGTGGCGCACTACGGCTCGGTGAGCGTGGTCACCTTCGCGGTGGCCACGGCGGCGCTGACACGGCAGGGCATCGCCTACGAGAGCCACGCCGCGCTGTGGGTGGCGGTGATGGAAGCACCGGGCCTGGTGGCCGGCATCCTGCTGGCGCGCTGGTCGCTGCGCGACGCCGACCGCGGCCGGCGCACCGACTGGGGCAGCCTGGCGCACGACGTGCTCTTCGGCAAGAGCGTGCTGCTGCTGCTGGGCGGGCTGCTGATCGGCGCCGTGGCCGGCGAGGCCGGCACCGCGCCCATCAAGGCCGTGTTCATCGATCCCTTCAAGGGCGTGCTGGCGCTCTTCCTGCTCGAGCTCGGCCTGGTGGCCGGCGGGCGGCTTGCCGAGGTGCGGCGCTTCGGGCCGGCGGTGCTGGTGATCGGGCTGGGCGCGCCGCCGCTGCTGGCGCTGGCCGGCGCGGCCACCGGCTGGGCGCTGGGGCTGAGCACCGGCGGCGTGGCGCTGCTGGCCACGCTGGCGGCCAGCGCCAGCTACATTGCCGCGCCCACGGCCATGCGCATCGCCGTTCCGCAGGCCAACGCGGCCCTGTCGATCACGGCGGCGCTGGGCATCACCTTCCCGTTCAACATCGTCGTCGGCATCCCGCTGTACATCGAACTCGCACGCTGGCTGGAAAGGATCGGGGCATGAAGAAGCACGACAAGACGATGCTCGTCATCAACGCCGAGGGCGTGCTGGAGAAGCCGCTGGTGCGCGACCTGCGCGAACGCGGCGCCCAGGGCTGGACGGTGACCGAGGTGCACGGCGCCAACCTCGAAGGTGTGCGCGAGGGCGTCTGGGAGGCCGACCGCACGATCGAGATGAAGGTGATCTGCGACGAGGCCGTGGCCGACGCCATCGCCGCGCACGTGCTCGCCATCTACGCGCCGCACTACAGCGTGGCGCTGTGGTTCACGCCCGTGCAGGTGTTGCGGCCCGAACGCTACTGACCCGCGCTCATCCCGCTTTACGACGACACCGCCTGATCGCTGGGCTGCGCCCAGTAGTACCACTCGTGCCCCGGCAGCGCACCGACGTCGGGGAACACGATGAAGCCGTCGCGCGGCGCGCGCAGCTCGCTGCCGTCGGCGCGCACGGCGATGAGCTCGCCCTCGCGCAGCGCGTCGAAGCTCGTCCAGGCCCGGGCGAAGCGGTCGGCAGCGTCGAAGCGGTCGATCACCTCCACCAGGCGCAGGCACTCCACGGGCGCCGGCGGCGGCGCGAGCGCGATGCCCTCGGCGACGCCCAGCAGCGCCAGCGCCTGCCGAATGGCGTGGTGGGCCACGCCGGGTGCGGCGGGGTCGTCATGCTGGCCGCACTCCAGCGTGACGCCGTAGCCGCCCTGCGAGCGCATCCACTCGGTGGTGCCGACGCCGTAGCTCGGGTCTTCGTGCACCGCGCCGGGCGTCAGGCCCCGCGCCTTGCGGCGCGCCACGCCGTCGGCGTAGGCGGGCATCCAGCCTTCGACGACGCGGCTGACGCCCACGTGCGCCGCCAGCCGCGCCTCGGCCGCAGCGTGCGCGAAGGGCTCGAGCGCGCCGTCGTTGTCGGCCGGGCCGCGCATCACGAAGGGGCGGCCGGGGCTGCGGAAGCTGTGCAGGTCCAGCAGCACGTCGTGCTCGGCCAGCAGCGGGCACAGCACGCGGGCCAGGCGGTCCTCGTAGTCCTGCGGCGTGGCCGTGGGCATCAGCCGCCGGTTGAGGTTGCGCTCGCCCATGCGCCGCTTCTCACGGTAGGCCAGCGGGTTGCACACGGGCACGAAGGTGACGCTGCCGCGCACGATGTCGATCTCGCCGCGCTCGAGCTCGCCGATCACGCGCTCGATGCCGCGGGTGCCGGCCACCTCGTTGCCGTGCACGGCGCCCGTCACCAGCAGCTTCGGGCCCGGCCGCAGCGCGGCGAAGCGGTGCTGCCGCAGGTGGTTCAGCGACGGTGCCATCGTCACTCCTCCCCGCCCCACAGCATGTGCATGGCGCGCTCGTAGCGCTGCATCACGCCGGCGATCACCTCGGGCGGCAGGTCCAGCGCCGCCTGCTCGGGCCCGCCGGCCACGCCGATGCGGTCGAGCCAGTCGCGCAGCGGCTGCTTGTCCAGCGCCTCGATGCGGCCCTGCGCCAGCGCGTCGGCCAGCCAGAAGCGGCTGGAATCGGGCGTGAGCACCTCGTCCATCAGCGTCAGCGTGCCGTGTTCGCTGTTCGTGAAGTCCAGCCCGAACTCGAACTTAGTGTCGGCCACGATCAGGCCGCGCGTCTTGGCATACGCCGCCGCCGCCTTGTACAGGCGGAGGGCGGCGTCGCGCAGCTCGGCCGCGCGCGGCGCGCCGATCAGCGCCTCCAGCTGCGCGAACGAGATGTTCTCGTCGTGGTCGCCCACCGCGGCCTTGGTGGCGGGCGTGAAGATGGGCTCGGGCAGTGGCGTGGTCATGCTCAGCCCCGGCGGCAGCGGCTGGCCGCAGACGGTACCGCTCTTCACGTACTCCTTCCAGCCCGAGCCCGCCACATAGCCGCGCACCACGGCCTCGCAGGGCAGCGGCGTTAGGCGCTTGACCAGCATGCTGCGGCCGGCCACCCGCGGCACCTCGTCGGGCTGCACCACGCTCTCGGGCGGCTCGCCCGTCAGGTGGTTGGGCACGATGTCTTTCAGGTGGGCGAACCAGGCCAGCGCCATCTGCGTGAGCAGCGCGCCCTTGCCCGGCACCGGCGCCTTCATCACCACGTCGAAGGCGCTGAGGCGGTCGCTGGCCACCATGAGGATGCGGTCGCTGCCGACGGCGTAGTTGTCGCGCACCTTGCCGCGGGCGAGCAGCGGCAGCGAGTGCAAAGGGGCGGGAGGGATGGGGTCGGTCATGGCGCGGTGGTGCGGGGGAAGGGGCGCATTGTCCGCCGGTGCCTCGACCGGCCCGGCGGCGTGGGTGGGCCCCCCGGCGGTGGGACGCGGGCCCGTCTCAGAGCGCGGGCGGGCCCAGCGGCTCCAGCAGCGTCAGCGTGCCCGCGCCGGCATCCAGCCGCACGCGCAGGCCCAGCGGCAGCGGGCGGTTGGGCGTGCCGTGGCCGGTGGGCCAGCCGCCCAGCAGCGGCTTGCCCAGCTCGCGGCACAGCGGCAAGAGCCGCTCGCGCAGCAGCGCCCCGGGCGCCTCGCTCTCGGTGAAGCTGCCCAGCACGATGCCCGCCACCGCGTGCAGCACGCCGGCCAGCTGCAGCTGCACCAGGTAGCGGTCGACGCGGTAGAGCGTTTCGCTCACGTCCTCGAGGAACAGGATCGCGCGGTGCGGGTTCCAAGCCCAGGGCGTGCCGCACAGGGCCGCCACCAGGCTGAGGTTGCCGCCGATCAGCACGCCCTCGGCCACGCCGGGGTGCACGGGCTCGCCGGGCTCGAGCTCGGGCGCCAGCACGGTGCCGGCGGGCAGGCCACCGCGCAGCAGCGCCACCAGCGCGGCCTCGTCGTCCTCGCGCCCGGGACGGATCAGGTCGGAGGCCGGCATCGGCGCGTGCAGGCTGGGCAGGCCCTCGGCGGCCCACAGGGCGTGCAGCGCGGTGATGTCGCTGTAGCCCATCAGCAGCTTGGGCCGGGCGCGCAGCAGCGCGGTGTCGATGCCGGGCAGCAGGCGCATGGCGCCGTAGCCGCCGCGCAGGCAGTGGATGGCGGCCACCTCGTCGTCGGCCAGCGCGGCGTGCAGGTCGGCCAGGCGCTGCGCGTCGTCGCCGGCCAGGTACGGCAGCACGGGGTGGCGGGCGCGGCACGAGGGGTACAGGCGCGCGCGCCAGCCGTGGCGGGCGTACAGCGCCTCCACCGCGGGCAGCACGGCGGGGTCGGCAGGGCCGGAAGGGGCGACGACGCCGATGAACGCGCCTTCGCGCAGCGGCAGCCAGGGGGTGGGGGTGGGGGTGGTCATGGCGGCCTCTTCATGGCGGGGTCATCACGCCGCAATTGTCGGTCTTGGCGGGGCAGGGACAGGCCGGTCCCCGCCCCGCGGGCGTCCTACCCTGCGCAGCCCAGGGCTGCAGCGCCGGCATGGGAACATCGCCCGCATGACGGCTTCGCCCTGGCGCTGGATCCCCACGCTCTACCTTGGGCAGGGCCTGCCCTACGTGGCGGTGATGACGCTGGCCGTGGTGATGTACAAGAACCTCGGCGTATCCAACGCGCAGATCGCGCTGGTGACGAGCTGGCTGTACCTCCCCTGGGTGATCAAGCCGCTATGGAGCCCGCTGGTGGACCTGCTGGGCCGCAAGCGCCTTTGGATCGTGGGCTTGCAGCTGGGGGTGGGCGCGGCCTTCGCCGGCGTGGCGCTGGCGGTGCCGGTGCCGGACTTCCTGCAGTGGACGCTGGTGATGTTCTGGCTGCTGGCCTTCGCCAGCGCCACGCACGACATCGCGGCCGACGGCTTCTACATCCTGGCGCTGGACCGCCGCCGCCAGGCCGCCTTCGTGGGCGTGCGCAGCACCTTCTACCGGCTGTCGATGCTGGGCGGACAGGGCGGGCTGGTGTGGCTGGCCGGCTGGTGGGCCCAGCACCACGGCGGCCCGGTGGCCGGCTGGCAGGCGGTGTTCGTGCTGCTGGCCGGGCTGTTCGTGGCCTTCGCGGCCTGGCACGCCTGGGCGCTGCCGCGGCCGGCCGAGGACGGCCCGGCGCCGCGCACGGGCGAGTTCTGGCGCGGCTTCGTGGCGGTGTTCCGCAGCTTCTTCGCGCGCCAGGACATCGTGCGCGTGCTCGTGTTCCTGCTGGTGTACCGGCTGGGCGAGGCGCAGCTGCTCAAGCTGGTGGCGCCGTTCCTGCTGGACGCGCGCGCCGACGGCGGCCTGGGCTTCACCACACAGGACGTGGGGCTGGCCTACGGCACCGTGGGCGTGGCCGCGCTCACGCTGGGCGGGCTGCTGGGCGGCTGGGCCATCTCGCGCGCCGGCCTGGGCCGGCTGCTGCCGGTGCTGCTGCTGGCGATGAACCTGCCGAACCTGCTGTACGTGTGGCTGGCCTGGGCCCAGCCCGAGGGCCTGGCCGTGGTGGCCGCGGCGCTGGCGGTGGAGCAGTTCGGCTACGGCTTCGGCTTCACGGCCTACATGGTGTTCATGCTGTGGGTGGCCGGCGGGCCCGACGGCGGCAACCCGCACAAGACAGCGCACTACGCGCTGTGCACCGGCTTCATGGCGCTGGGCATGATGCTGCCGGGCATGGCCGCCGGCTGGCTGCAGGAGCAGATGGGCTACACGGCCTTCTTCGTCTGGTGCTGCGTGGCCACGCTGCCGGGCTTCGTGGCCGCGGCCTGGGCGCGCATCCCGCGCGACTTCGGCAAGTAAGAGGGACCACCCCGGTAGCGCCTGCGGCGCGCCCCCTCGAGGGGGCGCCGCCAGCGGCCCGGCAAGGCCGGTTCCGCGGCGGCCGCCTGGGGGTACCCGGGCGGGAGTCGCTTCAGCGCTTGCCCAGCAGCCCGCCGAGCAGGCCGCCGAGGTTGGGGCCGCCGGCACCCGCACCACCGGCGCCGCCAAGCAGACTGCCCAGTACGGCGCCCAGGTCACCGCCGCTAGCGGGCAGCTGGCCGCCTGGCGTGAGGCCGTCCACCACCTGCGGCAGCAGCTGCGCGAGCGGGCCCAGCAGGTCCTGCCCGCCGGCACCGAGCTGGCTCAGCGTGTCAAGGCCTAGGGCCTGGCCGAGCTGCTCGGGCGAGATCGGCAGATTGGGGCCGGTGGAGACCCAGCTCTGCACCACCTCGCCCAGGCCACCCTGCTGGAACTTGGACACCAGGCCCTCGAGCCCGCCGTTGTCCTGCACCAGCTTCATCACCAGCTGCATCAGGTCGCCCTGGCCGCCACCACCGCCCCCGATCGCACCGGCCACCGCATCGAGCAATCCCATGTCGCCCTCCTGTTGGTTCAAGAGACCGCCCAACGGGGCAGCCCGTCGGCGCATTGTGGGACAGCGCGCGCGCGGCCGACCGCGAACAAGTCCGGGGGTGCGGCGCGCCGACCGAACCCGGTCCTTGCCGGAGTCTTGATACCCAATAGGGTATGTTGTAAGATGCCGGGTATGGTATCCAGACACGCCCCTCGCCCGCTCGTCCTCCACCCCGCTCCGCTTGCTGCGGGGCTGCTGCCGCTGGTGGTCGCGGCCGCCTTGCTGGCGGTGGCGCCCCCTGTGCCGGCCCAGTCGGTGCCGGTGCCCGTGGTGGCCGCGGGCGGTGCCGGCGCCACGGCGGGCTTCGAGTTCGAAGGCACGCTGGAGCCGCAGCAGCAGAGCGTGATCGCCGCGCAGACCCCCGGCACGCTGCGCCAGCTGGCGGTGAAGGCGGGCGACCGCGTCCGGGCGGGCCAGTTGCTGGCACGCATCGACGAGCGCGAGCTCGCCGCCGGTCTGGCCGCGGGCGACGCCGGCGTGGCGCAGGCCCAGGCATCGTTGGCGCAGGCGCGCCAGAACGCCCAGCGCACGCGCGAACTGCGCGGCCAGGGCTTCGTCTCGGCTGCTGCACAAGACGCCGCCCAGGCCCAGCTCGACGCCGCCGAGGCCGCGCTGGCCGCCGCACAGGCCGGCCGCCAGCAGGCGGCAGTGGCGCGCGGCCACGCCACCGTCACCGCG
>JBIKLC010000004.1:0-168158 GCA_044360025.1 Rubrivivax sp.
ACTCGAAGGGCACGGCGAACTTGAAGCCCTTCCAGCTCTTCGGATCGCGCTTGTCCTTGTGCCGGGTGGCCAGCGTGATGGCCTGGCCGTTGGTGTTCTGGATGGTGGCCACGCGCATGGGCGTGGCGGTAGACCCAAGACCCAGGCTGATGGCCAGTGGCATCGGGCTCAGGAAGTGCGTGGCGTCGTACTCCCGGTTGAGCATCTTGTCGCGGATCAGCGCCCAGCCCGCCGTCTTCACGACCTCGACGTTCAGGCCCTGCTTCGAGTAGAAGCCCAGGGGGTGCGCCATGATCAGCGGGGTGGCGCAGGTAATGGGGATGAAGCCGATCTTCAGGTCCTTCTTCTCCAGCGGCCCCACGGCCTGCTGCGCCGCGGCCTGCAGGCTGGTGAGCGCTCCCGCCGGCAGCACGCTGGCGATGGCGGCCTGCGCGGTGCGGCGGCCCACGGCGCGGATGAAGTCGCGGCGCACGGCGTCGTGCGGGAACAGCGCCTTCACCAGCGTGGCCTCGATGAAGGCGTTGCTGCGCTCGACGAAGCCAGGCTCGACGCTGCGCGTGCGCAGCTCGGCCGCGGCGTGCTCTGCGCTGCTCGCGTGCTGGCCGCAGGCGCAGGCCATGCGCAGCGGGCGGTCGGCGTCGTAGGGGTCGATTTCGTCAGAGCGGCGGTCCATGGGCAGGCCTTGGGCGATGAAAGTTGATTGATTCTTGAAACGCAGGGGCTGCCGCGGTATCGCGCCGGGCCGACAGTTCGCGTAGGGGCAGCCCTACAGAGCACGTTCGGCAGGGGCTGGGCCAACCCAGGCCTGCGGGCGAAGACCATGAGGGCGCTGCCGCTCCGGCCCGAGAGCGGCGCCCGGGACTTCAGGCGCCAGACCCGCCTTCAGGCCTTTGCGGCCGTTCCCACCGACCGTTCGCACCCACCGTTCGCACCCACCGTTCGGGCTGAGCCTGTCGAAGCCCAGCGCGCTCGAAGCACCTCGCGGCAAAGGGCAGTGGCGGCGGGGGGCTGCGGCGTGAATCGAAGCGCTCGGCCCTGCGCCGCTCGGCGCTTCGATCAACTCACGCCGCAGCCCCCGCCCGCACAGCCCTTTGCAGCGACCGGGTTGGCGCTCCGGCCGGGTGCCGCGATCGCGCGGCGCTCCCAGCGCGCAGGGCTTCGATAGGCTCAGCCCGAACGGGGCACCACGAACGACCAAGAAGGGCGGGGTACCGGTACTGACGAGAGGCCGCTTCCTGGCAAACCAGTCGCGAGGGAACCGTCTGCTCGCGGGCAACAACACCGGCGCGCACGTCGGCGAGTTGCAACAACTCAAGGAAACAATCGACAGACCCTGTGGCACGACCCTCGCCATGCGATTGTCGGACCTCGCGCGCTAGCGCAACTGATCTGGCGCCCCACGCCGGGAAGCCGGCGATCGAGCCAGCAATCACGGGGCCACCGGCGGCGCCAGCAGCGCGGCGTAACGCCGCACTTCATGTTCGTAGGCGCTGATGGTGTGCTCCGAGATGGGGGCATTGAGCAGCACCGCGCGGGCGAGTTCGGTGTAGCTGTCGAAGGCGCCTGCCATCTCGCCCCGCTGCGCGTCGGGCAGCGCCGTGATCAGGGCCGTGACCACCGCATCCAGGGCCAGCAGGCTGCCTTTGAGCTCGCAGATCTTCTCGGTGGCTTCCTGAAGGTTGTTCACCGCGCGCTCCCGGGGCCGTGGCCCGCAGCCATGAAAAAGGGCGCGCCGAAGCGCGCCCCGGTCTACCGCGTCCCCAAAGGGACGGCGGCAGCGTCGATCAGCTGACGACGCGGATGTTCGAGGCCTGGGGGCCCTTCTGACCCTGGGTCACTTCGTACTCGACGCGCTGGTTCTCGAGCAGGGTCTTGAAGCCCGTGCCCTGGATTTCCTTGAAGTGCGCGAAGAGGTCCTTGCCGCCGGCATCGGGGGCGATGAAGCCGAAGCCCTTGCCTTCGTTGAACCACTTAACGGTTCCGGTTTCCTTGTTGGCCATAAGAGTTTTCCTTTCGGTGTGAGGGGGGACAGCGCGCACCGGCACCCTGCCGCGCACACGCACGGAAGCCGCCTAAACGCTACTCACCGATGGAAGAACTGGGCCTAGCACGACGCCGCTGCCTGTGAAAGTCAGCAGCGTCGGTCAAACTCAATAGAGCCGACGAACGAGACGATCGGAGCGAATCCGCAAGACGACTGTACCCCACATCCCACCGCGCCGCGGACCTTGCTGCGTAAAGAAAGTTCGGGCCCGCTGCCGCCATGGTGCCACGCGCGGCCCGGCACGCTGCACGGAAACAGCGCGACGGCCACGGCGCCCGAAAGCCCGGCGATCGCTTCTCGCGTATCTTCACGGCCTCGGCTTCACCCGGCACCGCCCCATGGACTCCCCCCCGCGCCACATCCGCCTCACCTCGCACCCCGGCCAGGGTGCCAGCGGCGCGCCGCCCATCACGTGGGGCGCGCCCAGCGCGGCCGAGCGCGGCCCGGTGGTCGGCAGCACCACGCGCCGCAGCCAGCGCAACGTGATCGGCTCGCACAGCGGCAGCTACGGCGTCTACCGCGCCCTGGCCGTAGCCGCGGGCAACCTGTCGCGCGACCACCGCGCCGACCTCACCAACACCGCGCCCACCGACCCCATCGGCCCGCACGCGGCCTGGGGCGACCCGCGCAGGATCGTCTCGCTCGACCCCTGGGGCGCCAGCGTGCAGACGGCGTTCGCCGAGCACCTGGCCGCGGGCTACGACATCCGGCCCACCATTGCCGTCACCAAGGCCCACATCCACCTGCCCGAGATCAAGCAGGCCATCGCCTTCCAGCGCCTGGCCATCGACGGGCAGATCCTGCTCGACGACGCCTCGGCCACCGTGACCAAGATCGCCGTCGAGCCCGTGTGGTGGCTGCCGGGCGTGGCCGAGCGCTTCAAGGTGTCCGAGGCCGAGCTGCGCCGCGCCCTGTTCGAGGAGACGGGCGGCATGTACCCCGAGCTCGTCACGCGCAGCGACCTCGAAGTCTTCCTGCCGCCCATTGGCGGGCAGACGCTGTACGTGTTCGGCCGCGTGGCCGACCTCGCCGACCCGACGGTCACGCTGACGGCGCGCGTGCACGACGAGTGCAACGGCTCCGACGTCTTCGGCTCCGACATCTGCACCTGCCGGCCCTACCTGACGCACGCCATCGAGGAGTGCATCAAGGGCGCGCAGCAGGGCGGCGTGGGCCTCGTCGCCTACAGCCGCAAGGAGGGCCGCGCCCTCGGCGAGGTGACGAAGTTCCTCGTCTACAACGCCCGCAAGCGCCAGACCGGCGGTGATTCGGCGGCCACCTACTTCCTGCGCACCGAGTGCGTGGCCGGCGTGCAGGACATGCGCTTCCAGGAGCTGATGCCCGACGTGCTGCACTGGCTGGGCATCACCCGCATCCACCGGCTGGTCAGCATGAGCAACGACAAGTACGACGCCATCACCGGCAGCGGCATCGAGGTCGGCGAGCGCATCAAGATCCCCGACGAGCTGGTACCGGCCGACGCCAAGGTGGAGATCGAGGCCAAGATCGCGGCCGGCTACTTCACCGACGGTGCCGTGCCCACCGACGAACAGCTGGCGCAGGTGGTGGGCCGTGGGCTCGTCTGACGCACCCGTCGCCGTGCCGGCCGAGCGTCCGCACCTGCTGGTCGCGCTGCACGACCCCGCCACCATCCGGCTTCGCTGCGCCAGCGTGATGCGCGCGGTGGAAGCCAACCTGAGCCCCAGCTTCCGACTCGACCGCGAGGCCCTGCCCGCGCTGGCCGAGCGGGTGGCCCGGCTCACGCGCGAGCGGTTCCCGACGCTGGACATCCCCTTCCACAGCCGCTGGCGCCACTTCGAGGCCGGCGGCGTCGACCGCAAGGCCGAGATGGACGCTGCCCTGGCCGGGCAGGACCGCCTGGGCATGGCGCGCGCACGCTTCGACCTCGCGGTGGTCAGCGTGCTGCTCGACGCGGGCGCCGGCGCCCAGTGGGCCTACACCGAAGGCCAGGCCCTGGGCACAGCCGCCCGGCCGCGGGCGGCGGCCGACGAGCTGCTCGCGATGCTCGACCAGGCGGCCACCACGGGCACCCCGACCCCGGCGGCGCCACCGGCCGAGCCGCCCGTGCCCGACGGCGGACGGCGCTACACGCGCAGCGAGGGCCTGGGCGTGGCCAGCTTCCGCGCCTTCATGGCCGGCGCCTTCTCGTCGCGCGCCGGCGAGCCGCTGCGCGGCGACGCGGGCGCCCTGCGGCACGTCGACGCCGCCGCGCTGCGCGCGGTGTTCCAGAGCAGCCCCGACAACCCCGTGGTGGGCCTGGAGGGCCGCGCTTCGCTGCTGGCCCGCCTGGGCGCCGTGCTGGCCGAGGAAGCCGGCCGCGATGCCGCGCGCGGCCGCCCGACCGAGGCGCGCCCCGCCCTGCTGTTCGACCGCGTCACCGACTTCGGCCAGCGCCGCAGCGTCGACGCCACCGAGCTGCTGGGCGAGGTGCTGCGCACGCTGGCGCCGATCTGGCCGCGCGGCGCGCGCATCAAGGGCGTGGCCGCGGGCGACGTGGGCGCGCACCGCTGGGCCGGCGATGCGCTGCCCGGCGGAGGCCACGACGCCACCACTGGCGGCTGGGTGCCCTTCCACAAACTGAGCCAGTGGATGACCTACTCGCTGCTGGAGCCGCTGCAGTGGGCCGGCATCGAGGTCACCGGACTGGGTGGCGAGCACGGGCTGACGGGCCTGCCGGAGTACCGCAACGGGGGCCTGTTCATCGACGGCGGCGTCATCGTGCCGCGCTCGCCCTGGCTGCTGGAGCGCACGCACAAGCCCGAGGACGAGACCATCGTCGAGTGGCGCGCGCTCACCGTGTGCCTGCTGGACGAACTCGCCGTGCTCGTGCGCCGGCAGCTGGGCCGCGACGAGCACACGCTGCCCCTGGCGTGCGTGCTGGAAGGCGGCACCTGGGCCACCGGCCGCGCCCTGGCCGCGGAGCGGCGGCCAGGGGGCGCGCCGCCGCTGAAGGTGGAGAGCGACGGCACCGTCTTCTAGGCCACGCTGGCGGTTCGTGGTGCAGGGGCGATGTGGCACCATGACGGCGCGGTATCGACCTGCCGTCGATGAGCTTCGAAGTCATCGCCCGCCCGAGGAAACACCCCTGATGAGCACGCCCGCCCCCGTCACCGTCGTCAGCCACCCGCTGGTGCAGCACAAGCTCACGCTGATGCGCCAGAAGGACCTGTCCACGAGCAGCTTCCGCCGCCTGCTGCACGAGATCGCCATGCTGATGGCCTACGAGGTGCTGCGCGAGATGCCGATGACGATGATCGACATCGAGACGCCGCTGGAGAAGATGCGCTCGCCGGTGATCGAGGGCCGCAAGACGGTGTTCGTGGTGGTCATGCGCGCCGGCGCGGGCTTCCTCGACGGCATGCTCGAGGTGGTGCCGGGCGCGCGCGTGGGCCACGTCGGCCTGTACCGCGACCCCAAGACGCTGGTGGCGGTGGAGTACTACTTCAAGATGCCCGGCGAGATGCACGAGCGCGACGCCATCGTGCTCGACCCCATGCTGGCCACCGGCAACAGCGCCGTGGCGGCGGTGGACCGGCTGAAGGAGACGAAGCCGCGCTCCATCCGCTTCGTCAGCCTGGTGGCCGCGCCCGAGGGCATCGCGAACCTGCAACGGCACCACCCCGACGTGCCCATCTTCACCGCGGCCATCGACCGCGAGCTCAACGACCACGGCTACATCGTGCCGGGGCTGGGCGACGCGGGGGACCGGATCTACGGCACGAAGTAGCTGCCGGCCTCGAAGCGCGGCAGCGCGTCGAGCTCGGCGCGCTCGAACGGCGCGTTGGGGAAGAGCCGCGGATAGTAGAAGGCACGCAGCTCGGCGTGGAAGGCGCGCACGCGGGCCTCGTAGGCGAGCGCGGCCTCGAGGTCGGTGCGGGCCAGGCGCTGCAGTTGGCGCTCCAACAGCACCGGCGGCGCCAGCCAGGCCAGGCGCGCGGCCCAGCGCTCGCGGGTGCGGCGGCCCTCGGTGTAGGCGGCCGACAGCGCCTCGGCGCGCTGGTCGCCCACCTGCTGGAAGGCGTAGTACCACTTCCACTCGAACGGCCGCTCCACCGCGCGGTACGGCGCCCACTCGGGGTGGCGCTCGACGAAGGCGTCCATCGTGGCGGCCTTGGGCAGGTCCCAGGCGTCGTTCACGGCCTCGCGCTGCGTGAGCAGGATATCGGCGCCGGCGGGCAGCGGCACGAGGCGGTCGATGGCGCCGCGGCCGGCGGCCGGCACGATGACCGCCAGCAGCAGCCACAGCGCAACCAGCGCCGCCAGGATCGGCTCGCCCGGCCGCCGCCACGCAGCCACCGCGGCGGCCAGCAGCGTCCAGGCCAGCAGGTGGGCCGCCAGCGCGGTCAGTGCCGCCAGCAGCACCGGGGTCGACGTGCCGGCCAGGGCCGCGGCCCCGGCCAGCGGCAGCGCCGCCGCCGCGAACACGCCCGCAGCCCGCCACAGCGCGCGCCAGCGCCACAGCGCCGCGGGTTGACCGGCGGTGGCCACGAGCAGGTCGTGCCGACCGGCCACGCGCTCGCTGGCGCGCAGGTCGTGAAGCAGCACCACCAGCACCAGCGGCAGCACGAAGGCGGCGAGGAAGGCGAAGTCGAAGCGGCCGGTCAGCGCCAGCAAAGGGTGGCCGGCGTCGCGCTCGTGGATCTGGCCCTCGAGCGCGAGCATGCGGATGCGGTGCTTCCAGGCCGTGTCGTCGCGGCGACCGAGCGCGGCAAACGCGAAGTCCGACGGCGGGTCGTGGGTCAGGTGGAAGCTGTGGTACGCGGCCCCGCCCCAGTCGCGCTGACCCTGCTGCGCGGCGGCGCGGTCCAGCCGGTCGGCCTCCAGCAGCCGCGCGATCGTGGCGCGCTGCTGCGCCACCTCGTGCAGGCCGGCGCCCAGCGCCAGCGCCGTGAGCACCAGCACCACGGCCCACCAGGCCCAGACGGCACGGTCGCGCGCCACGAAGGCGGCTTCGCGCCGGGCGTCGGCCCAGAGGCGGGCCCTCTTCGGGCCGGCGTTCGCCAGGCTGCCGCTCATGGCTTCAGGCGCCCTCCGGCCCAGGCCAGCGCCGCCGCCAGCGCCATCATCCAAGCGATCAGCATCGTGCCCGGCCACACCGCCGCGGTCAGCCGCGCCGCGGCGGCATCGGGCTCGAAGCGGAAGTGCTCGAGCAGCTGCCAGTTGGCGGCTGCCACGCGCGTGCGGCGCTCGGCCGCGGCGTCGCTGCTGCGGCGGATGTCGTCGGCCCAGGCCAACTGCTGCGCGTGCACGCGGTTGAGGTCCTGCACGAAGTCGTAGCGCAGCGCCTCAGCCTCGCGCAGGAAGCGGTGGTGGTGGCGCAGGTCGGTGCCGGCCACGGCGCGCGAGGCCTCGGCCAGCGCCAGCGTGGGCGTCAGCCAGCCGTGGCGCGCCAGGCGTTCGGCCTGTCGCTGCTCGCCGGCCTGCTGGCGCTGTGCCCAGGCGTTAAGCGTCTCGGTGAGCTTGCGCTCGCTGTGTTCGGCCACCACGCCACGCAGGTTGACGGGCAGGTCCTCGACGCGCTGCACGCCGTGCTGCGCCATCAGCTCGGCGCGCAGCTGCGCGAAGGCGGGGTCATTGGCGTTGTGGCCGTCGCCGAGGCGGCGCACCTCGGTCAGCATCGCCAGGTCGGTCTCGATCTTGCCGGGCTGGGGCACGCCGGCCGCGGTGGCGCTGACGGCCAGCGCCGGCAGCACCAGCACCAGCGCGATCCACAGCGAGGCCAGCGCCGCCAGCGCCGTCGCGCGCCGCCGCCACAGCACCGAGGCCAGCAGCGCCAGCGCCGCCCATACCAACAGGTACAGGCCGTACAGGCCCAGCAGCGCCAGCGCCGCCAGCGGCGACTCGCCCTGCGCCACGGCGAGCGCTGCCGCCAGCGCCAGCGGCACCAGCATCAGCAGCACCACCGCGACCATCGCCAGCGCCTTGCCGGCCAGCAGCTGCCGGCCCGTCAGACCCTGCGCCAGCAGTGGGGCCAGCGTGCCGGCTTCGCGCTCGCGCACCAGCACGCCGTGGCCCAGCAGCACCAGCAGCAGCGGCGCGAACAGCTGCATCACCCAGGCCGGGCTCAGGCGGCTGAGCGCGCCGAGCTCGGCGCTCGCGGCCGAGCCGGCGAACATCGCCGTGTTCTGGCGGTGGCCCTCCAGGAACAGGCTCTGGCCGGTGACGGCGTCGAGGCCCGGGTCCAGCAGCGCCAGCGGCGCCGGCGTGCGGAACACGTAGTGGCCGTAGTGCACCATGCGGTGCGGGTGGCGGTCGGGCTGGCCCAGGAACGCGGCCTCGGCCTGCCCCTGGTGGTGCAGCCGCTCGTCGCGCTCGGCCTGCATGCGCAGCGTCGTCAGCGCCGTGGTGGCCAGCAGCAGCGCCGCCAGCAGCGCCGCGGCACCCACCGCCAGGCGGGAGCGCTGCCAGCAGCGCCACTCGGCGGCGGCGATGACGAGCAGCAGCCTCACGCCAGGCCCCGCCTCGCAGCCTGGCCGCTGAACGCCCGGTGCACGGCCTCGGTGTCGATGCGCGCGCCTGGCGGCGCGGCGAACTGGTCCACCAGCGCGCCTTCGTGCAGCAGGCCGATGCGGTCGGCCACCTGGCAGGCGCCGTAGACGTCGTGCGTCACCATCAGCACGGCCTTGCCGGCATCGGCCAGGCTGCGCACGAGGCCGTGGAACTCGTCGATGGCCGTCGGGTCCAGGCCCGAGGTTGGTTCGTCGAGCAGCAGGATGTCGGTGTCGCGCAGCAGCGCCAGCGCGATGGCCACCTTCTGGCGCATGCCCTTGGAGTAGCCCGCGAGGCGGCGCGTGCGCGCCTCGGGCGGCAGCGCCACGCGGTCGAGCGCGACCTCGATCGCCGCCGCGTCGGGTGCGGCACCGGCGAGCTGCAGGAAGTAGCGCAGGTTCTCGCGCGCGTCGAGATGCTCGTACAGCGAGGCCGCCTCGGGCAGGTAGGCCATCGCGCGGCGCGCCGCGGCGACATCGGCCCCGACCTCGCAGCCATTGACGAGCACGCGGCCCGCCGCCACCGGCACGAAGCCCAGGAAGGTGGCCAGCGTCGTCGACTTGCCCGCGCCGTTGCCGCCGAGCAGGCCGAACACCTCGCCCGCCGAGACGGCGAACGACACGCCGCGCAGCACGGCCTGGACCCCGCGCTGCACGTGCAGCGCCTCGGCCTGCAGGCGCACCGGCCGCGCCATCAGAAGCGCGCCGCCAGCGACAGCCGCGCGCTGCGCGGCGCGCCCGGCTGCACCCACAGTGCCGAGAACGAGTTGGTGTAGTGGGTCTCGTCGAACAGGTTGTCGACGTCCAGACGCAAGGTGATGGCCTTGCTCAGATCCACCGCTGCGAAGGCGCGCGCCACCGTGTAGGCCGGCAGCTCGAACCCCGAGGTGAACTCACCGGAGCGCGCGCCTACGTGCAGCAGCCCGCCCCCCACCTGCGCACCGCGGCCGGCAAGCTGCAGCTCCTTCACCAGCTGCAGGCTCAGCGTGTGCTCGGGCACGTTGAGCAGCCGCGAGCCGGCCGGCACCGGCACGCCGAAATTGGCGTCGTTGAAGGTGTTGCGCGTCTTCGCGTCGACCCAGGCGTACGACGCCCACAGCGTGAGCCCGCTGCTCAGCTCGCCCTGGAGGTCGAACTCCAGGCCCTGGCTGGTGGCGCGGCCCGCGGCCACGAACGACGCGGCGCTGGCGTCGCTGGCGACGAGGATGTTCTCCTGCTCGACGCGGAATACCGCGACGTTGGCGTCGATGGCGCCGCCGGCCAGCAAGAACTTGGCGCCGGCTTCGACGGACGTGGACTGGTTGGGCTCGAAGCCGCGGCCCTGCGCGTCGGTGCCCGACAGCGGGCGGAAGTTTTCGCCGTAGGTGGCGTACAGCGATAGCGTCTCGCCGGCGCGGAACACCAGGCCCAGCTGCGGGCTGGTGCGCGAGGTCTTCTGCGACTGCACGCTGCCGTTGGCCCGGTTCTGCAGCGTCTGCTCGTAGTCGTCGAAGCGCGCGCCCAGGCGCAGCTGCCAGCGCGCACCGAGGTCGACCTGGTCCTGCACGAACACGCCGGTGGACTTCTGCGTCTCGACGCGGTTGGTCAGCGGGCCCGGCGTGGGCAACGAGTAGGCGCCGTAGACGGGGTTGAGGATGTCGATGGCCTGGCGCTGCGCCAGCGTGGGGTTGCTGGCCAGCGTGGGCGCGCGGGCGCGCAGGAAGACCTGGTCGTTCTCGAAGCGGTCGGTGTCGACGCCGGCGATCAGCCGGTGCTGCAGCCCGCCCAGGCGGAAACGGCCGCTGAGCTCGGCGCGCAGCACCTGGTACAGCGCGTCGTAGTCGCGGAAGCGGCGCTGCCGCGTGAGCGTGCGGCCGTCGACGAACAGGCCCTGGCGGTTGACGGCCAGCTCGGCCTCGGTCGAGAAGCCTTCCAGCGAGGTGCGCCGGTGCGTCAGGCCCGCGAGCAGGCTCCAGTCGCGGCTGAAGGCGTGCTGGAACTCCAGCTGGTGGCCGCGCACGTCGGCCTTCAGCGGGCCGTCGCCGGGCTCGCCGAGGAAGCGGCTGCGCGGGATCACGCCGAGCCGGCCGCCCAGCGCCAGAACGCCGCGGTCGAACGGGATCTCCTGTTGCGTGTATTCCAGCTCGTAGACGAGCTGGGTGCCCGCGCCCAGGCGCCAGGCCAGCGACGGGCTCGCGCCGTGCTTGCGGGTCTGCACGGTGTCTCGAAAGCTGCCGGCGTCCTCGGCAAAGCCGACGAGGCGAACGGCCAGCGCATCCGTGAGCGGCGCCGTCCAGTCGGCGTCGATGCGCCGCGTCTCGAAGCTGCCGGCCGTGGCGCGCAGCTCGCCCGCGGTCTTGAACGTCGGCCGCTTGGTGACGAGGTTGACCGTGCCACCGGGCTCGCCGCGGCCGAACAGCGCGGCGCGTGGGCCCTTGAGGACCTCCACCGACTCGATGCCCGACAGGTCGCGCGGGCCGCCGAAGCCGCGGCCGGCGTTGAAGCCGTTGACGAGCAGGTTGCTCGGCAGGTTCTCGTCGCCGACGAAGCCGCGCAGCGCAAACGCGTTCCACAGGCCGCCGAAGTTGTTCTGCCTCGCCACCGAGGCCGAGAGGTCGAGCGCGCGCGTCAGCTCCGACGCGCCCGACGCGCGCAGGGTCGCGGCGTCGAGGGACTGCTCGGCCTGGGGGATGTCCAGACGCCGGAACTCGCCCTGGTAGGCCTGGCGGATGCCGGTGACGGTGACGGTGTCGGCAGCGCCCTGGGCGCTGGCGGGCAGGCTGGTGGCGGACAGGGCCGCGAGCGCGCACAGCGCGAGCGGGGTACGGGGCAGATGCTTCAAGGCGGGACCTCGTGGCGCCCATGCTGGGGCGCCGCTGGATGGACGGGGCAGGCGGCGACGGCCACCCGCCGGCCTTGTGCGCAGCGCGCCGGCCTGGGCGGGGGCATCGGTGGGGCGGCCGCTCGCGCGGGGCGCCGGGGGCTTCAGGCCCGGGGCGACAGGGCCGGCGGCCCTCGCGCCGCCGGCTGCAAGGGCCAGCCCGGCTGCAGGCGCAAGCGCGCCGGCACGGGCGGCGGCTGCAGGCGCGGCCAGGGCCGCAGGGCCACCGGCGGCGGCTCGCTCAGCGGCCCGACGACCGGATGGCCCGTGGCCTGGAACAGGCACAGGGCACAGGCCGGATCGTCACCGTCTCCATGGTCGTGAGCGTGTTCACCCGCATGCGCGAGCAGCAGGAACTGCGCACTCAGCAGCACGCCCAGCGCGGCCAGCAAGGCCAGTCGGGGCACCAGCGTCCAGCGGGAACGGAACAGGCGGGGCATCCAGGGCGCCGACGGCACACGGCACCGGTCGGCTCCTGAATGATATTCGAATATCAATAACGAACCGGTGGCTCAGCCCCGCGCGTACGGATCGGCGAAACCGAGCGCGAGCATGACCGCGCTCTCGCGCGGCTCCATCTCGCGCGCCTGCTTCGCCGTCTCGTGGTCGAAGCCCTGCGCGTGCAGGGTGCCGTGCACCAGCAGGTGCGCGTAGTGGGCCGCGAGGTCCAGGCCCTGCGCGCGCGCCTCGGCCTCGACCACGGGCGCGCACAGCACGAGGTCGGCCATCACCACGGGCTCGCGCTGGTAGTCGAAGGTCAGCACGTTGGTGGCGTAGTCCTTCTGCCGGTACTCTCGGTTGAGCTCGCGGGCCTCGTCGGCACCCACGATGCGCACCGTGATCTCGCCCGGGTTCCACAGCGCCGCGCGCACCCAGCGCGCCACGCGGTGCCGCGGCAGCAGCGGCCGGTGGCGCGCGTCGGCGAACTGCAGCGACAGGTTCAGCGCGGGCTTCATGCCGCGCCGCCGCCGCGCGCCTGTGAATCGCGGTCGTAGGCGTCCACGATGCGCGCCACCAGCGGGTGTCGCACCACGTCGGCCGCGGTGAACTGCGTGAACGCGATGCCGTTCACGCGCGACAGCACCCGCTGCGCATCCACCAGGCCGCTGCCCACGCCCTTGGCCAGGTCGACCTGGCTGGTGTCGCCCGTGACGACGCAGCGGCTGCCGAAGCCGATGCGCGTGAGGAACATCTTCATCTGCTCGCGCGTGGTGTTCTGCGCCTCGTCGAGGATGACGAAGGCGTGGTTGAGCGTGCGCCCGCGCATGAAGGCCAGCGGCGCGATCTCGATCTGGCCCTTCTCGAAGGCCTTGCCCACGCGGTCGAAGCCCATCAGGTCGTACAGCGCGTCGTACAGCGGGCGCAGGTAGGGGTCGACCTTCTGCGCCAGGTCGCCCGGCAGGAAGCCCAGCCGCTCGCCGGCCTCGACCGCGGGGCGCGTGAGCACGATGCGCTGCACGCCCTGGCGCTCCAGCGCGTCGACCGCGCAGGCCACGGCCAGGAAGGTCTTGCCGGTGCCGGCCGGGCCGATGCCGAAGGTGATGTCGTGCGCCAGCATCTGCTGCAGGTAGCGCACCTGGTTGGGCGTGCGGCCGCGGAGCTCGGTGTGGCGGGTGTGCAGCACGGGTTCGGCCGGCAGCGCCGAGGGCGGCGACGGCGCGCCCGCCTGGGGCCGCGGCGCGGCGGCCACCGCGGCCCCGCCCGCCAGCAGCAGTTCCAGCTCTTCGGCGTCCACCGGGGCGCGGTGGCCGTCGGTGCCGGCATACAGGGTGTCGATCAGCGCCACGGCCCGGTCCACCGCCACGGCCGGGCCCTGGACGCGGAACAGCGCGCCGCGCCGCTGCAGGCTCAGCCCCAGCGCGGCCTCGATGCGGCGCAGGTGCTCGTCCAGCGGCCCGCAGGCCTCGGCCAAACGGCGGTTGTCGGCATCGGCGATGGTGTGGCGGCGTATCACGCAGGACCCGAAATGCGGCTAGGGACCGAATTGTCGCAGCGCCCGCGCCGCCTCGCGCCATGCAGAATGCGGCCCAATGGTCCGCGCCACGCCTTCCTTGCCCAAGTGCGATCGACGCATCCTGCGCACGTCGCGGCGGGCATGGCGGCCGTTGTTTGCGCTGTGGGTGGCCGCCATCTGGCTGCTGGCGGGCGACCCGGCCCTTGCCGAGCTGGACAACGACGGCGTCCAGGTGCTGCGCAGCGCCGTCACCGCCCTCGGACCCGAGGGCACCTTTCCGATCGGCACGCCGACGCTGCGGGTGTCCTTGCCCGACGAATGGGCCAACAGCCGCCCCGGCTACCGCGGCACAGTGTGGTACCGCCTCAGCTTCACCCAACCAGCGCCGGGCCAGCCCGGAGCGCCGCAGCCGGGCGACATGCTGGCGCTGTGGATCGATCGCGTGTGCAGCAACGCCGAGGTTCACCTCAACGGCCGCCTGCTGGCCCGTGGCGGTCGAATGGCGCTGCCCTACACGCACCACTGCAACCACCCCATGCTGGTGACCCTGCCCGACGCGTTGCTGCTGCAGGGCGACAACGTCATCGAGTTGCGCGTGGCCGGCCACGCGCTGGCCAGCAGCGGCTCACGGCTCCGGGCGGGCGCCCTGTCGGTGCTCAGGGTGGGTCCGCAGTCGGTGCTCGCAGCACGCCACGCCCGTGTCACGGCGCTGCAGGTCGAGGGACCGATGGCGGCCAGCGCCGTGCTGCTGCTGACCGGCGGCTTCATGTTCGTGCTCGGCTATCGATACCGGCGCGTCAGCCACCTCGCCTACTTCGGTGCCCTGTGCGTGGGTTGGGCGCTGTTGAACGTGCGCCTGTGGTGGCGCGAGTCGCCCCTGGGACATACCGAGAGCGAGTTCGTCAGTGTGTGTCTGGTTGGATTCACCGCCTGGGCAGCCGTGCAGTTCCTGCTGCGCTACGGCGGCCTCCGGGTGAAGCTGGTAGACCGCGCCCTGCCGGCGCAGACGGCGCTGCTGGCGCTGTCGCTGCTGGCCGCCGGGCCCAATCGACTGCACGACGTCGCCACAGTCTGGTACCCGGTGCTGGCATTCGAGGTGGGGACGGCCGCGCTGTGGCACGTGATGCGGCGCAAGTCGACGCGCTCGGTGTGGATGATGGCGCCTTTGCTGGCGGGGGCGGCGCTGGCCGGGGTGCTCGAACTGGGCGTGCAGTGGGCTGGCTGGCCGGCTGGCGCCGGCTTCGCCGCCGAACTGTTGGTGCCGCTGGTGCTGGCGATGGTCGGTCTGCGGCTCATGCAGCAGCACGGCCACGCTCTGCAACGGGCCGAACAGGGCAGGCAGGCTCTGGAGCAGCGCGTGCGCGAGGCCACGGCCGAGATCGAGCGCAACTTCCGCCAGCTCGCCGAGCTGAAGGTGGAAAAGGTCACCGAGAAGGAGCGCAAGCGCATCGCCGCCGATCTGCACGACGACCTCGGCGCTAAGCTGCTGACCATCGTGCACACGAGCGACAGCGACCGCATCAGCACCTTGGCGCGCGAGGCGCTGGAGGAGATGCGGCTGTCGGTGCGCGGCCTCACCGGCAAGCGAGTCAGCCTGGCCGACGCCATGGGCGACTGGCGCGCCGAGATCATCGGCCGCCTCGGCCAGGCCGGCATCGAAGGCCAGTGGGACGCGCCGGAAGACCTGCCTCATCTGTTGAGCGCACGCGCCTTCGTGCAGACCACGCGCATCCTGCGCGAAGCCACCAGCAACGTCATCAAACACAGCAACGCCGCGCGTTGCACGATCACGGTGCAGCTCGCCGATGGCGATGTTCAGATCGTCGTCACGGACAACGGCGACGGCATCTCATCCGAGGTGGAAGGCCGGCTCGACCGGGGGCACGGCCTGGCCAGCATGAAGGGCCGCGCCAAGCAGCTGCAGGGTCAGTGCCTGGTGGAGAGCAGCCCCGGCTACGGCACCGTGATACGTCTCACGGTTCCGCTGGATCGCGCCACCGAGTCTGCAAGCACCGAGACGGCCGGCCGATAAGATGGGTTTCGATCGCGGAATGCACGCCACGCGCGCGCCACCTTGATGCCATGAAGACCATCCTGCTGCTCGAAGACCTCCCGGAGATCCGGGTCTGGCTGCGCAAGCTCGTGCTGCAGGTGTTCCCTGGCGCCACGATCTCCGAGAGCGCCCGCGTGCAGGACGCCACGGCCCTGGTGGCAGCGGTGAAGTTCGACCTGGCCCTCATAGACCTGGGCCTTCCCGACGGCAGTGGCGTCGACGTCGTGACTCGTCTGCGCGACCTTCAGCCAGACGCCCAGAGCGTGGTCGTCACCATCCACGACGACGACGAGCACCTGTTCCCGGCCCTGCAGGCCGGCGCCTTCGGCTACATCCTCAAGGAGCAGGCGCGAGAGCTCATCACCGAGCAGCTGCAACGCATCAGCCAGGGCGAGCCTCCGCTGAGCCCGAGCATCGCGCGTCGCGTGATGGCTTACTTCAGCGCCAAGACCCGCCCGCAGGCGCAGAACAGCCTGCTGCCCAACGTGAACCTCACCGACCGCGAGAGCGAGGTGCTGCTGCGCGTGGCCAAGGGCTACACGCTGCCCGAGATTGGCGTGCAGCTGGGGCTCAGCCGCCACACCATCGCCGACTATGTCAAGCAGATCTACCGCAAGCTCAACGTGAGCTCGCGCGCCGAGGCTGCCCTCGAGGCGCAGCGGCTGGGCCTGTTCCGCTGACGCCACAGCGGCCTCCGGGAGGCGCGGCAGCTGCGCGTGCGCAGCGCCTGCGCCACCAGCAGCGACGAGAGCATGAGCTTGGTCCGCGAGCGACACGGCAACGCCCTCAAGGTGATCCGGCTTTGCCGGTCGCCTTGATCCCCCGCGGGGGGGCGGGCTGGGCGCAGCCCGGCCCAGGGGGGCTCAGAACCGGCTGAAGTCGGGCTTGCGCTTGTGCAGGAAGGCCTGGAAGGCCTCCATCGCCTCGGGGCTGCGCAGCCGGCGGCCGAAGATCTCGCCCTCGGTGCGGATGGTCTGAAGCAGCCGCTCGCGCTCGGGGGCGCGCATCAGCTGCTTGGCCTCACGCACGGCGCCCGGCGGCAGCGCGTTGAAGCGCGCCGCCACGCGGCGGGCGTGCGCCACCACCTCGGCGGCCGGTAGCACGGCGTTGGCGATGCCGCACTCCACCGCCTGCTCGGGCGTGAAGGGGTCGCCCAGCAGCAGCTTCTCGGCGGCGCGGCGGTGGCCCATCAGCTGCGGCACCAGCAGGCTGCTGGCGTACTCGGGCACCAGGCCCAGGGCCACGAAGGGCATGGCCAGGCGGGCCTCGTCGGAGACGTAGACGAAGTCGCAGTGCAGCAGCATGGTCGTGCCGATGCCGATGGCCGCGCCGGTGACGGCGGCCACCACCGGCTTGTCGCAGTCCAGCAGCGCGCGCATGAAGCGGAACACCGGCGACTCCATCGAGTCGCTGCCCTGGCCCGGCGGGCGCGTGAGGAAGTCTTCGACGTCGTTGCCGCTGGTGAAGATGCCGGGCTGGCCCGTGATCAGCACGGCGCGAACGGCGGCGTCCTCGCGCGCGGCGTTCAGCGCGTCCGCCATGGCCTGGTACATGGCCACGGTGAACGCGTTCTTCTTCTCGGGGCGCGCGATCTCGATCGTGGCCACGCCGTCGATCGTGGCGGTCTTGATGCTCATGCGGTGGGCTCCGTGGGGATGGTGGTCTCGGTCACACGCGCTCCAGGATGCCGGCGGCACCCTGGCCCATGCCCACGCACATGGTGACCATGCCGTACTTCAGCTGGCGGCGCTGCAGCGCGTGCACCACGGTGGCGGCGCGGATGGCGCCGGTGGCGCCCAGCGGGTGGCCCAGCGCGATGGCGCCGCCCATGGGGTTGACCCGGGCCGGGTCCAGCCCGCAGGTGCGGATGACCGCCAACGCCTGCGCGGCGAAGGCCTCGTTGAGCTCGATCCAGCCCATGTCGTCGAGCGTCAGCCCCGCGCTCTTCAGCACCGCCGGGATGGCCTCGATCGGGCCGATGCCCATGATCTCGGGCGCCACGCCGCGCGCCGCGAAGCCAACGAAGCGCGCCAGCGGCTTGAGGTCGAACTGCCGGCAGGCCCTCTCGGAGGCCAGGATCAGCGCGCCGGCGCCGTCGCTGGTCTGCGAGCTGTTGCCGGCCGTGACGCTACCCTTGGCCGCGAACACCGGCTTCAGCCGGGCCAGGCCCTCAAGGCTGGTGTCGGGCCGCGCGCCCTCGTCCAGGCTGACGGTGCGCGTGCTCACGCTCACCCCGCCGCTGGCCAGGTCGGGCAGGCGCGAGACCACCTCCACCGGCACGATCTCGCCCGCGAACTCGCCCGCGGCCTGCGCTGCCAGCGCCTTCTGGTGCGAGGCCAGCGCGAAGGCGTCCTGGTCCTCGCGGCTGACCTTCCACTGCGCCGCCACCTTCTCGGCGGTCAGGCCCATGCCGTAGGCGATGCCGATGTTCTCGTCGCGCGTGAACACCTCGGGGTTGAAGCTGGGCTTGTTGCCGCCCATCGGCACCATGCTCATGCTCTCGGCGCCGCCGGCGATCATGACCTCGGCCTCGCCGACGCGGATGCGGTCGGCCGCCATCTGCAGCGCCGTCAGGCCGCTGGCGCAGAAGCGGTTGACGGTGACGCCGCCCACGCTGTGCGGCAGCCCGGCCAGCACCATGGCCACGCGGGCCATGTTGATGCCCTGCTCGGCCTCGGGGAAGCTGCAGCCGACCACCGCGTCCTCGATGGCCTTGGGGTCCAGCGTCGGCACCTGGGCCAGCGCGCTGCGGACGGCCGCGACCAGCAGGTCGTCGGGCCGGGTGTTGCGGAACACGCCGCGCGGGGCCTTGCCGATGGGCGTGCGGCTGGCGGCGACGATGTAGGCGTCCTGGATCTGCTTGCTCATGATGGTGTCGTCCTCGCCGCTCAGTTCCTGAGGGGCTTGCCGGTCTGCAGCATGCCCATGATGCGTTCCTGCGTCTTGGGGTGGTCCAGCAGCGCGCAGAAGCGGTCGCGCTCCAGCGCGTGCAGGTACTCCTCGGTGACGAGGCTGCCGCCGTCGACGTCGCCGCCGCAAACCACCTCGGCGATAAGCGTGGCCAGGTGGAAGTCGTGCGCGCTGACGAAGCCGCCGTCGCGCATGTTGGCCAGCTGGCCCTTGATGGTGGCAATGGCCGAGCGGCCGGCCACCGGGAACGGCGCGCGCAGCGGCGGGCGCCAGCCGCTGGCGGCCATGGCGCGCACCTGCGCCGCGGCCACGAACAGCAGCTCGTCCTTGTGCGGCACCACCACGTCGCCGTCGATCAGGTAGCCGAGCTTGCGGTCTTCCAGCGCGCTGGTGCCCACCTTGGCCATCGCGGCGCTGGTGAAGCCGTCGATCAGGAACTTCTGGATGTCGGCATTGGCGTTGCCCGCCGCGGCCATCTCGGCGGCGCGGCGCGCGACGAAGGCCAGGCCGCCGCCGGCGGGCACCAGACCCACGCCGACCTCGACGAAGCCCATGTAGCTCTCCATCGCGGCGACGCGGCGCGCGCAGTGGATGGCGACCTCGTTGCCGCCGCCCAGCGCGATGCCGCGCACGGCCGCCACCACGGGCACCTGCGCATAGCGCAGGCGCAGCAGCGCGTCCTGCAGCTTCTTGACCTCGGGCTTGATGCCCTTGCTGCCGTGCTTCATGAACACCGGCATCAGGGCCTCGAGGTTGGCACCGGCCGAGAACACGTCGTCCGGCGACCAGATCACGACGCCGGCGTACGACTGCTCGGCCAGCTCCACGGCCTTGAGCAGGCCCTCCACGACGGCCGGGCTGATGAGGTGCAGCTTGCAGGTGATGCTGGCGACCAGCACCTCGCCGTCCGGCGTCCACAGGCGCACGTCGTCGTTCTTCCAGACCTCGGTGCCGCTCTTCAACGGCTCGGCGGCGCCGGAGCCCAGCACGTTCTCGCGGAAGTGCTGCCGCGCGTAGACGGGCAACTCGCGCAGCGGCATGTAGGCTCGGCGCGACGGGCTCCACGAGCCCTCGGGCGTGTGCACGCCGTGCTCGGCCACCGGGCCCTCGAACACCCAGGCCGGCAGCGGGGCGCTGCACAGCGCGTGGCCCGCGTCGATGTCGGCCTGCACCCATTCGGCCACCTGCCGCCAGCCGGCGGCCTGCCACAACTCGAACGGGCCCTGCTGGCTGCCGAAGCCCCAGCGCATGGCGAAGTCGACGTCGCGCGCGGTCTCGGCGATGGCCTCCAGGTGCACGGCGGCGTAGTGGAAGCCGTCGCGCAGGATGGCCCAGAGGAACTTCGCCTGCGGGTGGCTGCTCTCGCGCAGCAGCTTCAGCCGCTCGGCCGGGGGCTTCTTGAGGATGCGGTCCAGCAGCGGGTCGGCCTTGCCGCCGGCGGGCACGTACTCGCCCGTGGCGGGGTCCAGCCGCAGGATGTCCTTGCCGGCCTTCTTGTAGAAGCCGGCGCCGGCCTTCTGGCCCAGCGCGCCCTTCTCGATGAGCTCCGCCAGCACCGCCGGGGTGGCGTAGCTCTCGTAGAAGGGGTCGCCCTGCAGGTTGTCCTGCAGCGTCTTGATCACGTGGGCCATGGTGTCCAGGCCCACCACGTCGGCTGTGCGGAAGGTGCCGCTGCTGGCGCGGCCCATCTTCTTGCCGGTGAGGTCGTCGACGGCGTCGTAGCCCAGGCCGTAGGTCGCGGCCTCCTTCATCGTGGCCAGCATCCCGGCGATGCCGACGCGGTTGGCGATGAAGTTCGGGCTGTCCTTGGCGCGCACCACGCTCTTGCCCAGCGCGGTGGTGACGAAGGCCTCGAGCTGGTCGAGCACCTCGGGCCGGGTGGCGGGCGTGTCGATCAGCTCCACCAGCGCCATGTAGCGCGGGGGGTTGAAGAAGTGGATGCCGCAGAAGCGCGGGCGGATCGCCTCGGGCAGCACCTCGCTGAGCTTGGTGATGCTCAGGCCCGAGGTGTTGCTGGCCAGCAGCGCGTGCGGCGCGACGAAGGGCGCGATCTTGGCGTACAGGTCGAGCTTCCAGTCCATGCGCTCGGCGATGGCCTCGATGACGAGCTCGCATTCGCCCAGCAGCGCCAGGTGCTCCTCGTAGTTGGCGGGCTGGATCAACGCGGCCTCGTCGGCCACGCCCAGCGGCGCGGGCTTGATCTTCTTCAGGTTCTCGATGGCCTTCTGGGCGATCGCGCTCTTCGGGCCTTCTTTCGCGGGCAGGTCGAACAGCACCACCGGCACGCGGCAGTTCACGAGGTGGGCGGCGATCTGCGCGCCCATCACGCCGGCGCCGAGGACGGCCACCTTGCGCACGGGGAATCGGTTCATGTCGGGCCTTCCTTACTCGATGCGGATCCAGGTCTGCGTGCGGCCGAGCATGGGCATGCCCACGTAGCCGCGCACGTCGAGCTTCTTGCCGCCGTCGGCGGGCGTCATGCGCACCTTGTAGACCTTGCCCTCGGCGGCGTCGAGGATGGTGCCGCCGTCCCAGTGGTCGTGGCCGTCGGTCTTGCGCACGGCGCGCAAGATCTCCATGCCGACGAGGGGCTTGCCCTTGCGGTCGTCGCTGCACTTGTCGCAAACGGCATCGGGCTTGGCGTCGGGCGCCAGCAGCTTCTCGATGCGGCCGCTGAGCACGCCGCCCGACTCGGTGATGCGGATCTGCGCGCGCTCGGTCTTGGTCTTGTCGTCGATGGTCTTCCACACGCCCACGGGCGTGGCCTGGGCCAGGGCGGCGCCGGCGAACAGCGTCAGGGCGGCAGCGATGGACAGGGTCTTCATGACGGGTCTCCTCGTGTCGTTGGGGCGGTCGGTTGGGCAGAGGCCGGGGCGCTCAGAACAGCGCCTCGTCCATCGCCAGCAGCGGCGCCACGCCGCTGCGCGCGCTGCGGATGAGGCCGGCGGTCTCGGGCAGCAGCTTGGTGAAGTAGAAGCGCGCGGTGTGCAGCTTGGCGGTGTAGAAGGGATCGCCACTGTCCTTTCGGTCGAACGCGATTTTCGCCATGCGGGCGAAAAAGTACGCGAACACCAGGTGGCCGCACACCCGCAGGTAGTCCACCGCCGCGCCGCCCACCTCGTCGGCGTTTCCGAAGGCCTTCATGCCGAGTTCGGTGGTCAGCTTGGTGAGCTTGTCGCCGAGCTCGGCCAGCGGGTTGACGAACTCCTGCATGTCCTCGCGCACACCCTCGTCCTCGACGAAGGCCTGCACCAGCGCGCCGAACTTCTTCAGCTTCCTGCCGTTGTCGGCCAGCACCTTGCGGCCCAGCAGGTCCAGGCTCTGGATGGTGTTCGTGCCTTCGTAGATCATGTTGATGCGCGAGTCGCGCACGAACTGCTCCATGCCCCACTCCTTGACGTAGCCGTGGCCGCCGAAGACCTGCAGGCAGTGCGAGGTGGCGATCCAGGCGTTGTCGGTGAGGAAGGCCTTGACGATGGGCGTGACCAGCGCGACGAGATCGTCGCAGTCGCGCCGCTCGTCCTCGTCGTCGGTGGACAGGGACTTGTCGACCATCAACGTCGTCCACATCGCCAGCGCGCGGCCGCCCTCGGCATAGGCGCGCGCCGTCAGCAGCATCTTGCGCACGTCGGGGTGCACGATGATGGGGTCGGCCGGCTTGTCGGCGGCCTTGACACCCGTGAGGCTGCGCATCTGCAGGCGGTCCTTCGCGTAGGCCACGGCGTTCTGGTAGGCCACCTCGGTGAGGCCCAGGCTCTGCATGCCCACGCCGATGCGCGCCACGTTCATCATCACGAACATGGCGGCCAAGCCCTTGTTGGGCTCGCCCACCAGCCAGCCCGTGGCGCCCTCCAGCGTGATCTGGCAGGTGGCGCTGCCGTTGATGCCCATCTTGTGCTCGAGGCCGGTGCAGTAGATGCCGTTGCGCGCGCCCAGGCCACCGTCGGCCGTGGGCAGGAACTTCGGCACCACGAACAGGCTGATGCCCTTGCTGCCGGCCGGTGCGTCGGGCAGGCGGGCCAGCACCAGGTGCACGATGTTCGCGGCGAAGTCGCTCTCGCCGCCGCTGATGAAGATCTTGCTGCCGCTGAGGCGGTGGCTGCCGTCGGCCTGCGGCTCGGCCTTGGTGCGCAGCAGGCCGAGGTCGGTGCCGCAGTGCGGCTCGGTCAGGCACATGGTGCCGATCCACTCGCCGCTGACCAGCTTGGGCAGGTACAGCTGCTTCTGCTCGGGCGTGGCGTGGGCGTGCAGGCACTCGTAGGCGCCGTGGGCCAGGCCGGGGTACATAGTCCAGGCCTGGTTGGCGCTGTTGAGCATCTCGTAGAAGCTCTGGTTCACCACGTGCGGCAGGCCCTGCCCACCGTAGTCGGGATCGGACGACAGCGCCGGCCAGCCGCCTTCGACGTACTTCGCGTAGGCCTCCTTGAAGCCCTTGGGCGTGGTCACAGCGTGGGTCGTGCGGTCCAGCGTGCAGCCTTCCTGGTCGCCGCTGAGGTTCAGCGGCGCCAGCACCTCGGCGCAGAAGCGGCCGCCTTCCTGCAGCACGGCGTTGATGGTGTCGGCGTCGATCTCGGCGTGCGCCGGGTATTGCTTCAGCTCCCCAGTCACGTCGAGCAGTTCGTGAAGCACGAACTGCATGTCGCGCAGCGGCGGGTTGTACTGGGGCATGGTGCGACTCCTGAGGACGGAAGGGGAAACGGCAGGCGGCCCGGCGCCTTCAGCGGCGGGCGCGCCGGGTGGGGGCGCTGGCCTCCGCCACGGGCGCCGCAGCGGCCCCCGCGGTGGCGTAGCGCGCCAGGATGCGGTCGAAGCCGCGGCGCGCGCGGTCGAGCGCACCGGGGCGGCGAAGGAAGCGCGCGTCGTGGTGCAGCGCGAGGATCAGGCCGTGCAGTTCGAACAGCATCTGCTCGGCATCGGTGTCGGCGCGCAGGTGGCCTTCGTCGATGGCCAGGCGGATGGCCTTTTCCATGGCGGCGTGCCAGTCGCGCACCAGGCCGGCCAGCGCGTCGCGCACCGGGCCCGGGCGGTCGTCGAACTCGACGGCGCCGCTGATGTAGATGCAGCCGGAGTCGATCTCCACGCTCACGCGCTTGAGCCAGTTCTCGAACATCGCGCGCAACCGCGGCAGGCCGCGCGGCTGGCGCACGGCCGGGAAGAACACCTCGTCCTCGAAGCGCCGGTGGTATTCGCGGATGACGCTGATCTGCAGTTCCTCGCGCGAGCCGAAGTGCGCGAAGACGCCGCTCTTGCTCATCTGCATCGCCTCGGCCAGCGCGCCAATGGACAGGCCTTCGAGGCCTCTGTACGAAGCCAGGCCCAGGGCGGCGTCGACGATGGCGGCGCGCGTCTGCTGACCCTTGTGCAGCGCGCGTGCGACGCCGCGCGACACGGCACTCGTGGCAACGGGGATATCCGACGCGTCGCCGTTGGGGCGCAGGTCCATAGGCATAACACAAGACCCAAGAAATCGAACGGTCGTTCCATTTTGATGCCAGGCGGTGGCCTCGGGTTCCCCGGGAGCGCGACATTTTTGGGGACTGTTCCCTAACGATGGTGCGCCGTGGGGCCAGGTCTGCCGGGCAGGACGCTGACCCTGGCATTGATCATGCAGGGCCGCTGGTTGAACGCATCGCAGCCATTCAGGTAGGCTTGTCGCATGGATGTGCTGCAGCTGGACGTGTCAGGCCGGCCCCAGGCGTGGATCAGCCCGAGGGAAGCCGCGGGGCTTTATGCCGGCCACGCTGTGGCCTGGACGCTCGGCGAGACCTTCCAGGTGCTGCGCGGCGGCATCCAGCGCGCCACGGGCATACAGAGCCGGATCGAGCTGCACCCCATCTTGGCCGTGCGCGGCGCCATGCCCAGCCGCGCGTGGCGCAGCGCGCCGGCGATCACCAACCCGAAGCTGTTCGCGCGCGACCGCCAGGTCTGCGCCTACTGCGGGGGCCGCTTCTGCGTCGACGAGCTCACGCGCGAGCACATCGTGCCGGTGTCGCGCGGCGGCCAGGACACCTGGATGAACTGCATCACCGCCTGCCGCACCTGCAACGGCCACAAGGGCAACCGGCTGCCGGAAGAGGCGCGCATGGCGCTGATGTACCTGCCCTACGTGCCCAGCCTGCACGAGGACATGATCCTGCGCGGCCGCCGCATCGTGGCCGACCAGATGGAGTTCCTGCTCGCCAGCGTGCCGCGCAGTTCTCGGCTGCACCGGTGAATCGCCATCGCAGCCAATGGGTTCCCCGCAGACACTTCAGGCTCTCCGCGAAGCACGGGGCAAGGGTGCGCACGCGAAAACTGTGACGCGGCACCAACGACGCAGCGCCCGCATCGCTTTGGTAGGCCGTGTTGGACTTGAACCAACGACCAAAGGATTATGAGTCCTCTGCTCTGACCAACTGAGCTAACGGCCCCTGGGGGGCATTCTAGGAGGCGCCCCGCCTAGACCTTGTTAGACAGCGTGTGCCCCACCAGCCGCGCGGTGATGTCCACGAGCCGGATCATGCGGTCGTAGGCCATACGCGTGGGGCCGATCACGCCCAGGGTGCCGACAATGCGGCCGTCGACCTCGTACGGCGCCGTCACCACCGACAGCGATTCGACCGGCACCACGCGGCTCTCGCCGCCGATGAAGATGCGCACGCCTTCGGCGCGGCTGCTCACGTCGAGCAGCCGCATCAGCTCGGTCTTCTTCTCGAACACGTCGAACAGCCGGCGCAGGCTGCCCAGGTCGGAGCCGAAGTCCTGCACGCCCAGCAGGTTGCGCTCGCCGCTGACCACGACCTGGTCGCTGCTCTCGGCCAGCGCGTCGGAGCCGGCCTGCACCGCGGCCTGCATGAGCTGGGCGATCTCGGCGCGCAGCGCGTCGACCTCGCCCTTCAGCCGCTCGCGCATCTCCTCGATGCCCAGTCCCGCGTAGTGCGCGTTGACGAAATTGGTGGCCTCGACGAGTTCGCCCTGGGAGTGGTCGCGCGCGGTGAAGATGACGCGGTTCTGCACGTCGCCGTCGGACGAGACCAGGATCACCAGCACGCGCCGCTCGCCCAGTCGCAGGAACTCGATGTGGCGGAACACGCTGTCCCGGCGCGGCGCCATCACCACGCCCACGAAGCTGGACAGCTGCGACAGCAGCGAGGCGGCCTGCGCGATCACGCGTTGCGGCTGGTCGGGGTGCAGCTGCTCGCGCACGGCGGCCAGCTCGGCGGCGGCCTCGGGCGGCAGCTGCGACGGATCGGCCAGCGCCAGCGGCTGGGCCGTGAGCATGGTGTCGACGAACAGCCGGTAGCCACGCGCCGTGGGCACGCGGCCGGCGCTGGTGTGCGGGCTGGCGATGAGGCCCAGGTCCTCGAGGTCGGCCATCACGTTGCGGATGGTGGCCGGGGAGAGGTCGAGCCCCGAGGTGCGCGACAGCGTGCGCGAGCCGACGGGCGTGCCGTCGGCGATGTAGCGCTCGACCAGCAGTTTCAGCAGCGTGCGCGCCCGGTCGTCCAGCATGCGCCGCATTGTAGGAACGGGCCCGCGCAAGGGGTTGGCCGGCACGGCCGCGCACCCCGGTTTGCGAGGGGGCTGTGATGTAATCGTTCGCATGGCCAGCGCCTTTCGTCATGCGGTGATCGTGGGCAAGTACCAGGCCCGGGGGATCCGCCCGGTGCTGGAGGAAATCGCCCACTTCCTAGTGAGCTGCGGCCTGGAGGTGAGCTTCGACCGCGAGACGGCCGAGGCCACGGGCCTGAGCGCGGACCGCGACTTCGAGGCCCTGTCGCCCGACCAGATGGGCGCGCGCTGCGACCTGGCCGTGGTGGTGGGCGGCGACGGCACCATGCTCGGCATCGCACGCGAACTGGCGCCTCAAGGCGTGCCGCTGGTGGGCATCAACCAGGGTCGGCTGGGTTTCATCACCGACGTCGCCATCGGCCAGTACCGCGAGGCGCTCGCCCCCATCGTGCAGGGCTACTACGAGCAGGAGAGCCGCTCCATGCTCGAGGGCGACGTCTGGCGCGACGGCCTGAAGATCTTCGAGGGCCTGTCGCTGAACGACGTAGTGGTCAGCCGCGGCGCCACGGCCGGCATGGTGGAGTTGCGCGTGGACGTCGACGACGACTTCGTCGCCAACCTGCGCGCCGACGGCCTTATCGTGGCCTCGCCCACCGGCAGCACCGCCTACGCGCTGAGCGCCGGCGGCCCCATCCTGCACCCGGCCATTGGCGGCTGGGTGGTGGTGCCGATCGCGTCGCACACGCTGTCCAACCGGCCCATCGTGCTGCCCGACGCCGGCGAGGTGCGCATTGGCATCGTGGCCGGCCGCGATCTCTCGGCCAACTTCGACATGCACAACATCGCCAGCCTGATCCCCGGCGACCAGGTGCGGGTGCGCCGCTCGGCGCACCAGGTGCGCTTCCTGCACCCGCGCGGCTGGAGCTACTACGCCACGCTGCGCCGCAAGCTGCGCTGGTACGAGGGCGTGGTCTAGCCATGCTGCGGCGGCTGTCGCTGCGCGACGTGGCCATCGTCGCGGCGCTCGAGGTGGAGCTCGGCCCCGGCTTCACGGTGCTGACGGGCGAGACGGGCGCCGGCAAGTCCATCCTGATCGACGCGCTGCAGCTGGCCCTGGGCAGCCGCGCCGACGCCACGATCGTGCGCGAGGGCGCCGCGCGTGCCGAGGTGACGGCCGAGTTCGACACGCCCGCAGCGCTGCGCGGCTGGCTGGACGAAGCCGGCTTCGGGGCGCCCGACGATGGCGACGACACGCTGCTGCTGCGGCGCAGCATCGACGCCCAGGGCCGCAGCCGCGCCTGGATCAACGGCGGCGCGGCCACGCTGGCGCAGCTGCGCGAGGTGGCCGAGTCGCTGGTGGACATCCACGGCCAGCACGCCTGGCAGAGCCTGACACGGCCGGCTGCCGTGCGCGCGCTGCTCGACGAACAGGCCAGCGCCGACACGCGCGAGCTGCTCGGTCGCTGGCAGGCCTGGCGCGCCGCCGCCAGGGCCCTGGCCGACGCCCGCCAGGCCCAAGGCACGCTGGAGCGCGACCGCGAGCGCCTGGCCTGGCAGATCGCCGAAGTCGACCGGCTAGCCCCAGCCGAGGGCGAGTGGGAGCCGCTGAACGCCGCGCACCAGCGGCTGGCCCACGGCCAGGCCCTGCTCGACGGCGCCCGCGCCGCGCTCGACGCCGTCTCCGAGGCCGACGACAGCGCCGACGTGCTGGCCACGCGCGCCGTCGACGCGCTCGACGAGGTCGTGCGCTACGACGCCGAGCTCGCACCGGTGCTCGAGGTGCTGCGCAGTGCGCAGGCCCAGCTCGAGGACGCCGCGCACACGCTGGCCGGCTACCTGGGCCGCAAGGAGCCCGACCCGCAGCGCCTGGCCGAGCTCGACGAGCGCCTCGGCGCCTGGGTGTCGCTGGCGCGCCGCCACCGTCGGCCACCCGCGGAGCTGCCGGCCCTGCTGGCGGGCTGGAAGGCCGAGCTCGCGGCGCTGGACGCCGCCGCCGAGCTGGCCGAGCTCGAGCGCGCCGAGGCGGCCGCCGCCCAGGCCTGGCGCGCCGAGGCCGAGTGCATCGGCCGCCTGCGCCGCCGCGCCGCGCCGGGGCTGTCGCAGGCCGTGACGCAGGCCATGCAGCCGCTGGGCATGGCGGGCGGCCGCTTCGAGGTGGCGGTGGAGCCGGCCACCGAGCCGCAGCCGCACGGCCTGGAGCACGTGGAGTTCCGCGTCGCCGGCCACGCCGGCAGCACGCCGCGCCCGCTGGCCAAGGTGGCCTCGGGCGGCGAGCTGTCGCGGCTGGCGCTGGCCATCGCGGTCACCGCCGCACAGGCCGATGGCGCCGCCCTGCCGACGCTGATCTTCGACGAGATCGACAGTGGCGTCGGCGGCACCGTGGGCGACGCCGTGGGCCGCCTGATGAAGCAGCTCGGCGGCCGTGCGCAGGTGCTGGCCGTCACGCACCTGGCGCAGGTGGCGGCCTGCGCCGACCACCACTTCGTGGTGGCCAAGCGGCTGCAGGACGGCGCCACGCTGTCGGACATCCACGCCGTCGACGGGGAATCGCGCGTGGCCGAGGTGGCGCGCATGCTCGGCGGCGAGAAACTCTCGGGCATGGTCCATGCCCAGACGCTGCTGCAGGGCCCGCGCAGCGAGCGCGGGCCCAGGGTCCGCAACCCATGAGCGACGACTCGAACTTCGCGCCCATCGAGGGCTTGTCGCAGCGCGACGAGCTGCTGCTCATCACCGGCATTTCGGGCTCGGGCAAGAGCGTGGCGCTGCACGCGCTCGAGGACGCCGGCTACTTCTGCGTCGACAACCTGCCGCCGGAGCTGCTGCGCGACTTCGTGCACCTGGAGCGCGAGCGCTTCACGCGCAGCGTGGCGGTGTCGGTCGACGTGCGCACCGCCAGCAGCCTGCCGGCGCTGGTGCCGCTGCTCGACCGCCTGCGCGGTGAGGGCATCCACGTGCGGCCCATCTTCCTGGACGCCAGCACCGAGGCGCTGGTACGGCGCTACTCCGAGTCGCGCCGCCCGCACCCGCTGACGGCGCCGCACGAGGCCGACAACGCGCGTGCGCTGATCGAGGCCATCGAGCTCGAACGTCAGTTGCTGACCGACCTGCGCGACATCTCCACCGTCATCGACACCAGCCAGCTGCGCCCGGCGCTGCTGCGCAAGTGGATCCGCCAGCTCGTGGGCGCGGGCGAATCGGCACTGACACTGGTGTTCGAGAGCTTCGCCTTCAAGCACGGCGTGCCGCTGGACGCCGACTTCGTGTTCGACGTGCGCGTGCTGCCCAACCCCTACTACGTGCGCGAGCTGCGCCCGATGTCCGGGCGCGATGCGCCAGTGGCGCAGTGGCTGGCGCAGCAGCAGGAGGTGGGCGAGATGGTCGCGCAGATCCAACAGTTCGTCGCCCGCTGGCTGCCGGCCTTCGAGGACGACCAGCGCAGCTACCTGACGGTGGCCATCGGCTGCACCGGCGGCCAGCACCGCAGCGTGTACGCGGTGGAGACGCTGGCCAGCCGGTTCCGCGGACGCACCACGACGCTGGTGCGCCACCGCGAACTCGACGGCCACGGCTGAGGAGGCCGCCTTGAACGACGCCGCGCTGCCGTCGCCACTGCCACTGTTCCCGCTGCGGTCGGTGCTGTTCCCGGGTGCGGTGCTGGGGCTGAAGGTCTTCGAGGCCCGTTACCTCGACCTCGTCACCGAGTGCCTGCGCGCGGGCACGCCCTTCGGCGTGGTGTGCCTGAAGCTGGGCCCGGAGGCGGGCGGCCTGTCGGGGGCCGTGCAGATGGAATCGGTGGGCGTGCTGGCGCGGCTCGACGATGTCGACGCCGAGGAGGCCGGCATCCTGCGCGTGCGCTGCATGGGGCTGTCGCGCTTCCGCATTGCAGCACCGCCGACGCAGCGCGGCAACGGCCTGTGGGTGGCACCGGCGGTCGAGCGCATGGCCGACGACGCCTCTCACCTGCCCGGCCCGGCCATGCTGCAGACGGTGCAGGCGCTGGCCGAAGCCATCCGCAAGCTGGCCGAGCGCGGCACCGAGCCGTTTGCCCGGCCCTACCGGCTCGACGACGCCGGCTGGGTGGCCAACCGCTGGTGCGAGTTGCTGCCCGTGCCGCTGTCGGCCAAACAGAAGCTGATGGAGCTCGAGGACCCGGTGATCCGCCTCAGCATCGTCGACGGCTTCCTGCGCGACAAGAAGGTGGTCTTCGGCTGAGGGCGTGGGCGGGCTGACTCAGGCCGCCTCGCGGGTCAGCAGGTGCTCGATGCGGCAGGGCTTGTGGATGGCGTAGCCCTGCGCGTAGTCGACACCTATCTCGCGCAGCTTGGCCAGGATGGCCGGCGACTCCACGTACTCCGCCACCGTGCGCATGCCCAGCGAGTGGGCGATGTCGTTCATGGACTTCACGATGGCGTAGTCGGCGGGGTTGTCGACGATGTCGTTGACGAAGCTGCCGTCGATCTTCAGGGCATCGGCCCGCAGGTTCTTCAGGTGCGCATACGAGGTGTGCCCGCTGCCGAAGTCATCCAGCGCGAAGCGGCAGCCGTAGCGCCGCATCTGGCGCATGAAGTCCGCGGCGGCGGCATAGCTCTCGATGGCGGCGGTCTCGGTGATCTCGAAGGCGATCAGCTCGGTGGGGATGTCGCCCGCCAGCAGCTCCTGGCGCACGGCCTCGATGACCCCGGCGTGGGCCAGCGAGGTTGCCGACAGGTTGATCGACACGCCACCCCCGCTGCCGAACTCGCTGCGGTGCTGCCGTATCCAGCTGAAGGTCTGGCGCAGCACCCAGAGGTCCACCTCGTGGGCCCGGCGCAGGCCCTCCACCGCCAGGATGAAGGGCAGCGGGCTCACCGGGTGCCCCGGGGTCGGCTCCACGCCGAGCAGCACCTCGTGGTAGGGCTTGAGGCCCGATTCGGCGGCGATGGGCCTGACCATCTGGCCGCGCAGGTACAGGCCCTTGCCGGCCAGCAGGCTGTCGATGCGGCCCGCCCACGCGACCATGTCCTGCTGGTTGCGGAGCTGGCGGTCGTCCGCGGCGTAGCACTGCATCCGGTTGCGCCCCACCGACTTGGCGGCGACGCAGGCCATGTCGGCCCGCTGCACCGCCACGTCGGCGCTGTCGACGCCGGGCCTGAACTCCGCCACCCCCATGTTGGCCCCGATGCTGTAGCTCTGGCCCTCGGTCTGGTGGCGGTGCTCGCTCAGGTGCACGAGCAGCTGCTCCAGCCGGGCCAGCCCCTCGTCCCGGCGGCAGGCGGGCAGCATCAGCGCAATGGTGTCGTCGCGGAAGCTCGCCAGCACGCCGTCGGGCCCCAGGCAGGACTTGACCTTCTCGGCCAGCGTGCGCGCCAGGGCCTCGCCTTGCGCCACGCCGCAGGCCTGGTACACGACGCGGAACTGGTCGAACTCGACGATGCCCACCAGGTTCGTGTGGTCGACGCTCCGGTTCAGCGCGGTCTGGGCCAGCCGCAGCAGGAAGCCCTTGCGGCTGAGCAGGCCGGTCAGCGGGTCGCGGTGCGCCCGTTGCAGCATCTCGCCCTGCGCTTCATCCACCAGGGCCTGCACCGACCGCTCCAGCAGCGGCTGCGCCTGATCGGTGCCTTCGCGCATCGACCCTTCGCCCAGCCGCCGGCCCAGGTTGGCCAGCGAGAGCTCCAGCTTGCGGGTGGCCGAGCGGTTGGTGAAGGCGATCTCGGCCGCCGGCTCGCTGCACCACACCAGCTGCATGGGCACCCAGGACCCCGACTTCCACACCTGCCACCAGTCGCCCACGCGCAGGCGTTGCGCCAGGGCCGCCGAGGCGTCATCCATCGCCTCTCGCCCATCGACCGGCATGCCGAACAGCGCGGCGTCGGGCATCACGGCCGGCACGGTCCCGCCCTGCTCCACCAGGTCCAGGTTGCGCTGCAGGTCGGCCAGCACAGACTCACGCTCGTCGGCCAGTGGGTTGACGCCGGCCAGCAGGTCGTCCAGCTGGCTGGCGGCCGTCATTGCTGCCTGGCGGCGCTCGGCCGGCGCGTCGATCGACTCTGGCGACAGCAGCCACAGCAGGCGGTCCAGCAGCGCCAGGGCATCGCTCCAGCGGATGTCCTGCACGCCCGCGCGCAACTCCAGGATCACCAGGGCCTGGCGCCACCCGGCCTCCAGCAGGGCCAGCACGACGGTCGGCACCGGTTGCCCGCCAAGCCGCCGGTGCAGCGCCTCCTGCACCCGCCGACGGGCCAGCCGCGTCCGTTGGCGGCTTTCGCAGCTCTCCTGCAACTGCTCGACGCGAGACTGCCGGGTCTGCTGCAGCGGCGGCAGCAGCCGCGCCAGGCTGTCCCGCGCCTTGACGTAGACCTCGGGGTCCTGGTCGGCCTGGCGGCAGATGCGGTCGACCGCAAGCTGCAGAAAGCGGTGCAGCTTGGGATCGAAGAACCGCCCTTCGTCGTCGACCGCGACCGCGTACTGCTCCAGCAGGTCGAACACCTGTCGCGCGGGGTGGTCGACGCTGTCGGGGAACCCGGTCTCGCGCAGGCTCAGCTTGAGCAGCGGCTGCTCGAGCCGCTTGAGCAGGCTGTCGATGCCCTGGCCGCCGCCGGACACCGCGAGGGCCTTCCCGAGCAGGCTGCCGGTGTTGTCCAGCGCCCGCCGCATGGGGGCGCCGATGCTCAGCCCGCCCGCGGCCAGGGCCATGCGCTCGCTCAGCGGCGGGCGGCCCGCTTGCGGAGCCTCCATCCAGCCTGCGGCCGGCGCGGCCTCGATCAGCCGGCCCAGGTCGCCCAGGGTGGCCAAGGCGGTGCCGGGGCCGACGGGCGCCGCTGACGCTGCCGGTACCGACGGCGCGGCCGTCGCCATGGGCGCAGCGATGCCGGCCCTGGCGGGCCGGGCGCGTTGCTCGGCGGCTGCGCGCAGCAAGCCCTGGGCCACCGACAGCAGCTCGCTGCGGGACAGCTCCGCAGCCCCGGCGGCCGGGCGATGTGCCATGGCCGGGCCGATCCGCTCCGACCGCTTCAGCGCCGCGAGCACGCTGTCCAGGCTGTAATCGCGCCCGGGTGGCGGCATGCCCCGCCGGTGGCGATCGGCGTCACCTTCCGCCTCGTCGGCTGCCGCGCCAGCGCCGCGGCTGCGCCAGTCCTCGGCCGGGGCGTCAGAGCCCTGCCGCGGGGTCGCCGAGGGCGAGGACTCGCGCTTCGGAGCCGCCGCCTTGCGCTCGGGCGTCGGGTCGCCCAACACCGACAGTGCCTCGTCCAGCTGCCCGACCAGGGTTGGCAGGTGGCGCCCCAGCACCCGCCCGAAGGCCTCGTAGGCGACCGCCCGCGAGTTGTTCGACAGCGGCAGTTCCCGGGCGCCGGCCTGGAAGGCCCGGCAGAGCATCGTCGGGCCGAAGGGGTTGCTCTGGCGGTCCAGCGGCCGGCCGACCAGGCGGCCGTAGCGCAGCTCCACACGCGCCATCGGCTCCGCGAAGTCCCCGTCCGTGTCCAGCCGATTGATGACCGCCGCCAGGCGCAACCAGTCCTCGAACTCCGACTCGTCCAACAAGGCCAGCACCTGTTCGGCGTCGCCTTGGGGCGCGCCCGCAGCGCCCTGGGACTGAGGGCCCAGGCCCTGGACGGCGCGGGCGAGGAATCGGCGTTCGACGGCGACCCGGCCCGCCGTCAGGACGGCAGGTGCCTCGCGCAGGCGCAGCTTGTCCCCCATGACGCGGGTCTTGTCGGCCGCCTCCTGGAAGGGCGCGTCCAGGCCGCGGAAGAAGTCGTCCATCACGCGGCGCAGGCAGGTCTTGAACGCCGCGGAGCAACGTTGCCGGGGGTCGGCAGGCGCCTCCCCGGCGGGCCCCGGCACAGGTTCCGAAACGGGGTCCGGCGCTGGGTCCGCAGGCTTGGAACGGGCTGCCGCTTGCAGTGCCTCGAAAGCCTCCTGGGGCATCGAGGGCACCATCAGTCCGACACCGGCCGTAGAGGCGTGCGCCACCGTTCCGAAGAACTGGAACATGCGGGACTTGCCGCCCACCACCGCCGTGAACAACACCTTGACCAGCGCACCCGAACCCCAACCGGCCCCGACGCGGTCCGCCCGTGCAAGATCGGCGAATGCCAGATACAGCCCGCGCCGGCAGAAGTTTCGAATCTCGCAGGCGACGGTCATCCCCATGACCACGGCGCTTGCGGGCTGGCGGGTCTCCAGGCGGGGACGGCGCCGGTTCTCCACGCGGTTCATCGCGACTGCCTCACTCCCGTTGCCACCCGTGAGTCGTTGTCGGCAGGCAATGCGCGGACTTGAGCTCAGGCCACCTGCTCGGCCGCACCGCCGAGCAGCCGGCGGACCGGTGCGGGCAGACCGAGCGCCAGCGCCTCGGCCGGCTCGAACCACCGGCCCTCGGGCAGCAACTGGGGCTGCGGGGCCCGGGCGGGCAGCGTCCAGGCCAGCGGTCGCAGCGTCCACTCGAAGTGCGTGAGGGCGTGCCGAACGGGTTCGAGCCACTCGCCCTGTCCCCGCCATCCGGCCACCCGGGCCTGCAGCGCCTCGGCGGTGTCGAATTCAGGCAGACTCCAAAGGCCGGCCCACACGCCCGTGTCCGGCCGCTGCGCCAGCCACCAGCGCCGGCCCTGGCGCAACCACAGCAACGCGCTGCTGCGGTGCCCGCGTGTGCCACGGCGGGTCTTCAGCGGGTAGCGCTCGGGCGTCCCTTCGCGCCACGCCACGCAGCCCGCAGTCACCGGGCAGCGCAGGCAGTCCGGGCGGCGCAGCGTGCACAGCGTGGCGCCCAGGTCCATCAGACCCTGGGTGTAGGCATCGACGCTGCGCGCCGGCAGCAACGCGGTGGCCTCGTCCCACAGCGCCTGTACGGCGGGCGCGCGCGACAGGTCGCCGCCGAAGCCAAGGAAGCGGGCCAATACGCGCTTCACGTTGCCGTCGAGGATGGCGACCCGTTCGTCGAAGCAGAACGCCGCGATCGCCGCGGCCGTGCTGCGGCCGATGCCCGGCAGCGTGGCCAGCTGCACGGCACTGGCGGGAAAGCGGCCGCCGTGCCCCGCCACCACCGCCTGCGCGCAGCGGTGCAGGTTGCGTGCCCGGCTGTAGTAACCCAGGCCGCTCCACAGGGCCAGCACGTCGTCCAGCGGGGCGGCGGCCAACGCGGCCACGTCGGGAAAACGCTCGACGAAGCGGCCGTAGTAGCGGGTGACGGTGCTCACCTGGGTCTGCTGCAGCATCACCTCGGACAGCCACACCCGGTAGGGGTCGCGCGTACCCTGCCAAGGCAGGTCGTGGCGGCCATGGTGTCGCTGCCAGGCGACGACCTTGCGGGCAAAGCTGTCGCTGCGGCCCACACCGCGCGCGTCCGCGCTCAGGCGACCCGCGCCGTGCTCACCACCGTCACACGGCTTACGCCGCGTCTTGTTCGGCACCACTCCCGAGCATCACCTTGGGCAGGCTCGGCGCGGAGCCCAGACGCCACGCGCTGGCGACCGCCTCGTCGGCCAAGGCACTCAGGCGCGCCAGCATGGCGCCGAGGTGATCGTCCTGGCCCTGCACCTCGGCAATGCGCTGCTCCAGCTCTCCCGCGGCCAGCTGCACGCGCTGCAAGGATTCCTTCCGCCGCGTGAAACCCCGGCGTCGCTCGCGCAGCTGCATCTCGACCTGGCCCTGGGCGCTCTTGCTCCACAGCTCAATCTCGCCGGCCGCGTTCTCGAACACCACGCGCAGCTTGCTTAGCAACAGTCGCCGGAACTGCTCGGCAAAGCCAGGCGAGGCCATGCGGATGGCGTGACCCAGGCCGAGGTACCGGCTGTAGTTCTGTTCGATGCGGTCAAGCTCTTCTGAAAAGGGCTTCATCGAGGGCATGGGTGCCACCGCAAACGCAAAGCCGAACTCGGTGTTGAGCTGACGGAAGCTGGCCTCGAGCATGTCGCGCAACTCCTGCGCTTCGTGGCGTGCCTTGGCGAGTTGGCCGCGCACCCTCGCCATCAGCGTCTCGAAGGCCGCCTTGCCCCCCAGGTTGAAGAGGGAGGCCGACATCGCCGCGTGCATGGCGCCGACCTCACGCCGCAACGTATCGGCCGCCAACTGCGCCAGAAGCGACGTCAGGATGCGCGTCTGCACCGAGCGCAGGGCCGACAGCTTGGCCGTGCAGCGCTCGAAGTCGGCTGTTTCGGCTTCGACGCGCTCGAGCATCAGCCGCGTCTTGGTGCCGCTTTTCCCGCGCAGGCCCCGCAGCTCCATCAGCTGCTCGGCCAGCGTGCGCCGACGATCGCCCAGGCGCCGCCCGGCCTGCCGCCGCAATTGCTCCACCACCCCGACGGCGGATTGCACCAGCAATTCCTGCCGGCGGGGCAGCAGCCCAGAGGCCAGAGCGGCCTCCAGGCGCGGCAGGCGGCTGGCGGCGAGCCGATGCTCGTCGAATTCGACGCGGGCCGTCAGCGCCTCGCGCGCCGACAGTGGAAACACCCGCTCCAACGGCACCCCCAGCGTGCGCGCGCTCTCCTGCCGCTGCTGCTCGATCTGCGCCTGCACGACGGCCTCGGACACCAGCGGGTCGGACAGCGTGTCGATCTTGTTGAGCACGACAAAGCGCTCCAGGCTCCCCAGCCCGAGGTGGTCGCGCCAGATGGCCAGGTCGGACTTGGTCACCCCCGTGTCGGCCGCGAGCACGAAGACGACCGCGTGCGCCGCCGGCAGCAGGCCCAGCGTCAGCTCGGGTTCCGCGCCAATGGCGTTGAGGCCCGGCGTGTCGATCACCACGAGACCACGCTTGAGCAGCGGGTGCGGGTAGTTGATGACTGCATGGCGCCAAGTGGGCACCTCGATGAGGCCGTGCGTGTCCACCGGAGGGTTGTCCTCCGGGCGTTCATCGCTCCAGAAGCCCAGGTCGACGGCACGCTGCTTGTCGACGAGCTGCGTGCGCGTGACTGCGGACAGCGCTTGCACCAGCGTGCGGCGGTCACTGGCATCAAGTGGCACATGCTGCCAGGTCTCTTCTCGGCCACGCAGTTCGGTCAGGCTCAGTCCGCGCAGGCGAGTCTCCACCGGCAGCAGCGACAAACGCGGCGGCGCGTCAGCCTCGTAGCGCAGTTCCACCGGGCACATGGTGGTTCTCCCTGGCGTGGCCGGCAGCACACGCTGGCCGGCGTCAGCGAAGAAGATCGCGTTGATGAGCTCGCTCTTGCCGCGCGAGAACTCGGCCACGAAGGCCAGCACGAGCGTCTCGGAGCCCAGCCTTTCGCGCAGCGCCGACAGCAGCGCTTGGTCGGTGTCGTCGAGCAGGTCCTGCTCTGCCAAAGAACGGCCCAGCTGCACGATGGCGCGGTCCAACTCACCGCGCCAAGTGGCCAGGGCGTCGAGGCTGTCGGCAATGCGGCTTTGCATGTTCAGCGCGCGGCAGGGCGCGAAGTCGCCAAAGACGGCAAATATCATGCTATCGCAGGGGCGCCGACGGCCCGCCTCGAAAGTCACGAAGCGACCGACGGTTACCAATGCTGACAATCGCCGGCGGCGGGCTCGACGGGGCCCGTGAACAGGCAGCGACTCAGCGCTTTTGGCAGCCCGCGCAGAAGTAGGTCGAGCGTTGCGCCATCACGCTGCGACGCACCGGGGCGCCGCAGCGTGGGCAGGGCCGGCCCTCGCGACCGTACACGGCGGCCTCAGCCTGGTAGGCGCCGCTGGCGCCATGCACATCGGTGAAGTCTCGCAGGGTGGATCCGCCCAGTGCCAGCGCCCGCGCCAGCGTGCGGCGCACCGCAGCCAGCAAGCGCTCGGCACGCGGCTGGCTCAGGCGGTCGGCGCGCAACGCGGGGTGGATGCCGGCCTCGAACAGCGCTTCGCACGCGTAGATGTTGCCGGCGCCCACCACCGCATCGCCCGCCAGCAGCACCGCCTTGACGGGGGCCCGCCGCGCCTTCAGCAGCGCGTGGAAACGCTGCGGCGTGAGTTGAGGATCGAATGGCTCTGCGCCCAGCCGAGACAGCAGCGCGGCCGCCGGCTGATGCTCCATCGACGCCGACCAGACCACCGCGCCGAAGCGTCGGGGGTCGTTCAGGCGCAGCGTACCGCGATCGGTGACGAGGTCGAAGTGGTCGTGCGGACCCGGCGGGCTGGCCTCGGCCCGCAACGCCAGCGAGCCCGACATGCCCAGGTGCAGCAGCAGGCCGCCCTCGGGCATGCCGCCGCGCGACAGCGGCAACCACAGGTACTTGCCGCGCCGCGCGACCTCGCCCACGGTGGTGCCCACGAAAGCGGCCGGCTCGCGCCCCAGCGGCCAGCGCAGCGGTTTGCCCATGCGCAGCACCTGCACTCGGGCTCCGGCCAGCGGGCCCGCGATGCCCCTGCGCGTGACTTCGACCTCCGGCAACTCCGGCATGCAGGCATTATGCGAGCATGAATCGTCGCCCTATGCCGCCCCGCCCCGGAGCGTCCGCCGTTCGCTCGATTGTGGCCACTGCCACGCTGGTATCGATGTCACACGCCGCACTGGCTCAGCAACCCGCCGTGCCAGCCGCCCCGCCTGCCGCCGCGGTCGCCGAGCCCCCGCCGCAGAACTCCATCCTCGACGACCGCCTTTTCTATCAGCTGCTCGTCGGCGAGATCGCGCTCACCCAGGGCGACCTCGGCACGGCCTACGGCTGGATCCTCGACGCGGCGCGCCGCACGCGTGACGACGGCCTGTTCCGCCGCAGCGTCGACATCGCCATCCAGGCCCGCAGCGCCGACCAGGCCCTGGCCGCTGCCCGCGCCTGGCGGCTCGCCCGTCCGGAGACCCTGGAACCGCTGAGGCTGCAGGTGCAGCTGCTCACCGGCACAGGTCGCGCAGCCGAGATCGCCGGGCCCTTGCGCTCGCTGCTCGAGCAGACGCCCGCGGCCGAGCGCGCCGGGCTGATCGCGTCGCTGCCGCGGTTTCTTCAGCGCGCCAACGACGCTGCGCTGATCGCGCGGCTGCTCGACGACGTGCTCAAGCCCTATCGCGAACGCCCATCCACGTCCGTGGCGGCCCGCGTGGCCCAGGCACGCGCCTGGATGGAAGCCAAGGACACCGGCCGCGCGTTGGCCCTCGCGGGTGAGGCCCAGGCTCTGGAAGTCGGGGCACCCGGGCCGGCGCTGCTGGCGCTGGAGTTGATGCGCGATCGCCCCGAGGCCGAAGCCCTGGTGCGCTCCCACCTGGCCGCACCCGGCGCCGAGCCCGCGGTGCGGGTCGCCTACGCCCGTGTGTTGACCACCGCCCAGCGCTACGCCGACGCCGTGGCACAGCTGGAGCTGGCCACGAAGGCCCAGCCGCTGGAACCGGGGCCCTATCTCACACTCGGCGCGCTGCACCTCGAACTCAAGCGCCCGGTCGAGGGCGCCGCCGCGCTCGGGCGCTTCGTCGAACTGGTGGGCACCCCCGCTGGCGCCCGCGCGGCCGGCGAGCCCGACGAGCGCCTCGAGCAGGCTTGGCTCATGCTCTCTCAGGCCGCCTCGATGCGCGGCGACTTCAAGACGGCCGAGGTGTGGCTGGCCCGTATCGCCGACCCGGACCGGGCGCTGGAGGTACAAACCCGCCGCGCCTCGATGCTGGCGAGAGAGGGCCGCGTGCGGGAAGCCCGCGCACTGATCCGCGCGCTGCCCGAGCGCAGAGAAGACGATGCTCGCGCCAAGCTGAAGGCCGAGGCGGAGGTGCTGCGCGAAGTGAAACTCTGGAAGGACGCGCACGAAGTGCTGACGCAGGCCCTGCAGCGCTTCGGCGACGACACCAGCCTCCTGTACGAGACGGCGATGATGGCCGAGAGGCTGGACCGCATGGCCGAGATGGAGGCGCTGCTGCGCCGCGTGATCGCCCTGAAGCCCGACGACGCGCACGCGCACAACGCGCTGGGCTACTCGCTGGCCGATCGCGGCCAGCGCCTGCCCGAGGCGCGGCAGCTCATCGAGCGGGCCCTGCAGCTGTCGCCCGGCGACCCCTTCATCACCGACAGCCTGGGCTGGGTGGAGTTCCGGCTGGGCAACAAGGACGAGGCCCTGCGGCTGCTGCGCCAGGCCTATGCGTCGCGGCCCGACACCGAGATCGGCGCTCACCTCGGCGAGGTGCTGTGGGCCCTGGGCGAGCGCGACGAGGCACGCCGCATCTGGCGCGAAAGCAGGGGCCGCGACGCCGCCAACGAGGTGCTGCGCGAGACGCTGGCGCGCCTGCGGGTCGATCTCTGAACGCCTTGCCGCCCGCGCCCGACCGCCGCCGTGGCCTGGCCCTGCTGGCCGGCTTCGCGGCCATGGGCCTGGGCGCCTGCGCCACGCCGCCCGGCACAGCCGCGCGCTGGACCAGCGGTCGCCTGGCCCTTCGCGTGGACGCCGCGCCCGGGCACCCGGCGCAGAGCCTGAGCGCCGGCTTCGAGCTGCGCGGCGACGACCGCGAGGGCGAGCTGCGGCTGCTGTCGCCACTGGGCACGCTGCTGGCCGCCGCCCGCTGGGCACCGGGCCTGGCGTTGCTGGACGCCGGGGACGGCGAGCGTCGCTTCGCCAGCCTGGACGCGCTGTCGCGGGAGGCACTCGGCGAGCCCCTGCCCCTGGCCGCCCTGCCCGACTGGCTGGCCGGCCGGCCCTGGCGGGGCGCCGGGCACACGGCCACAGCCGACGGCTTCGAGCAGCTGGGCTGGGTCGTCACGCTGGTCGCGCTGGCCGAGGGACTGCTGCAGGCCCGCCGTGCCGCCGTGCCGGCGGTGACGCTGCGCGTGCGGCTGGACAATGCAGCAGCTCCCTGAACGCCCCACCCGCATGTCGCTCACCGGCCTCTACGACCTGCCCGCACCGGCCAAGATCAACCTGTTCCTGCACGTGGTGGGCCGCCGGGCGGACGGCTACCACCTGCTGCAGTCGGTGTTCGTGCCCATCGACTGGGCCGACACGCTGCACGTCGAGCGACTGCCCGACGGCCGCCTCGAGCGCGTGGACCTCGGCCCGGCCCTGCCGCCCGACGACCTGTGCCTGCGCGCCGCCCGCGCGCTGCAGCAGGCCAGCGGCACGGCCTGGGGCGCGCGCATCCTCGTCGACAAGCAGGTGCCCTGGGGCGCGGGCCTGGGTGGCGGCAGCTCCGACGCCGCGACCACGCTGATCGCGCTCAACCGCCTCTGGGGCCTGGGCTGGACGCGTCCGCGTCTGGCCGAGCTGGGGCTCAGGCTGGGCGCGGACGTGCCCTTCTTCCTGGGCCGCGGACCGGCCTTCGTGGAGGGCATCGGCGAGGTGCTCACGCCCCTGCACGTGCCGGCGCTGCCGCTGGCCGTGGTGAAACCGCCGCAGTCGCTGCCCACGCCCGAGATCTTCGGCCACCCGGCCCTGAAGCGCGACACGGAGCCTGTTATGATCTTGGGCTCTTTCGACGGCGCCGCGCAAGCGGCCGCTGCCCCGAGGCAAGACGCCCGTGGTGCAGGTGCAGTGAACTGGCCGGCGGAGTGGGGTGCAGTGAATGCCGGCTTCGGCCGCAACGACCTGCAACCCCCCGCCGAGGAACGCTGCCCGGCCGTGGCCGATGCGGTGGCCTGGCTCGTCCAGCGCTACGGCAACGGCCGCATGAGCGGCTCCGGCAGCGCGGCCTTTGCGCACGTGGCGGAAGACGGCGACGGCGGCCCATCCATGGCGACGTTCCCGCAGGGCGATCTGCCTGCGGGTTGGGTGGGGCGGCATTGCCGCAGCCTGCAAGCCCTGCCTCTGGCGGCGTGGCTGGCAGACTGAAGCGGGTTTCAAAGGTCCGCCGCGCGAGCGGGGGTCCGGTGTAGGGGAGTCGCCAAGTTGGTTAAGGCATCGGATTTTGATTCCGACATGCGAGGGTTCGAGTCCTTCCTCCCCTGCCAAACATCTGCCGATGGGGCCTGAGTCGCCGCCGCCGGCCACCGCCCAGTCCATCACAGCCCACCCAGCGAGCGCGACCGTGCTGTTCAACACCGTCCTCTTCACCGGCCGCGCCAACCCGGTGCTGGCGGCCGAGATCGCCACGGCCCTGGGCGTGGACCTCGGCAGCGCCGATGTGGGCCGCTTCTCCGACGGCGAGGTCACCGTCGAGATCCGCCAGAACGTGCGGGCGCGCGACGTCTTCGTCATCCAGCCCACCTGCGCGCCCACGAACGACCACCTCATGGAGCTGGCGTTCATGGTCGACGCGCTCAAGCGCGCGAGTGCCCGCCGCATCACCGCCGTCATCCCGTACTTCGGCTACGCGCGCCAGGACCGCCGGCCGCGCAGCATGCGCGTGCCCATCAGCGCCAAGGTCGTGGCCAACATGCTCGAGACCGTGGGCGTGGAGCGCGTGCTGACCATGGACCTGCACGCCGACCAGATCCAGGGCTTCTTCGACATCCCGGTCGACAACATCTATGCCAGCCCGGTGCTGCTGTCCGATCTGAAGAGCAAGCGCTACCCCAACCTGGTGGTGGTGTCGCCCGACGTCGGCGGCGTGGTGCGCGCGCGCGCGCTGGCTAAGCAGCTGGGTTGCGACCTGGCCATCATCGACAAGCGCCGCCCGGCGGCCAACGTGTCGGAGGTGATGCATGTCATCGGCGAGATCGAGGGCCGAAACTGCGTGATCATGGACGACATGATCGACACCGCCGGCACGCTGGTGAAGGCGGCCGAGGTGCTCAAGGAGCGCGGCGCCAAGAGCGTGTTCGCCTACTGCACGCACCCGGTGTTCAGCGGCCCGGCCGTGGAGCGCATCGCCAAGAGCGCGCTCGACGAGGTCGTCATCACCAACACCATCCCGCTGTCGGACGCGGCTCGGGGCTGCAGCAAGATCCGCCAGCTGAGCGTGGCCTTCCTGTTCGCCGAGAGCATCCGCCGCATCTCGGACGGCGAGTCGGTCACCTCCCTGTTCGCGGAGCAGAACAACAACTTCTGATCCGCGCAGCGGCCCGCGGCGCAATCCGGCGCGGCGGGCCTTCACCCGGGCAGCCTGGTCGCGGGCGCCCATCCAAGTCTGGAGCCATCATGAAATTCACCGCCTACGAGCGTACGCAGCAGGGGACCGGAGCGAGCCGCCGCCTGCGCCACGCCGCCAAGGTGCCGGGCATCGTCTACGGTGCCGGCACGCCGCAGACGATCGAGCTCGATCACAACGCGCTGTTCTTCGCCCTCAAGAAGGAAGCCTTCCACTCGTCCATCCTCGAGATGGAACTGGGCGGGCAGGTGCAGAAGGTGCTGCTGCGCGACTTCCAGATGCACGCCTACAAGCCGCAGGTGCTGCACGTGGACTTCCAGCGCGTCGACGAGACCACGCGCCTGCGCAAGAAGGTGCCGCTGCACTTCACGGGCGAAGAGAACTCGCCGGCGGTGAAGACCGACAAGTGCCTGGTCAACCACGTGGCGGTGGAGCTCGAGATCGAGTGCCTCGCCGCCAAGCTGCCGGAGTTCGTGACCATCGACCTGTCGGGCCTGGCCAAGAACCAGAGCCTGCACGTCAGCGACCTGAAGCTGCCCGAGGGCATCAAGGCCGTGCGCCGCGGCACGCTGAACCCGGTGATCGTCAGCGTCAGCGTGCCCAAGGCCGAGGAAGAAGCCGCGCCCGCCCCGGTGGTGGCCGCCGAGAAGGGCAAGCCCGCGCCCAAGAAGAAGGACGAGAAGCAGAACAAGAAATAGCGAGTACGCGGCCGGGCCCGTGCCGCGCGCACGACCCCCGGCCGGGTGTCACCCTGCAGCCCCACCGCGGTGGGGCTTTTTCATGCCTGCCCGCCACCAATAATCCCCCGCCATGATTCGACTGTTCGTCGGCCTGGGCAACCCGGGCACCGAGTACGAGGCCACGCGGCACAACGCCGGGTTCTGGTGGCTCGATGCGCTGGCCTCGGCCTGGGGCGCGCGGATGGCGCCCGAGCGCGCCTACCAGGGCCTGGTGGCCCGGGTGGCGAGGCCCGGGGTCGACGGCCCGGTGTGGCTGCTCGAGCCGATGACCTACATGAACCGCTCCGGGGTCTCGGTGGGGGGCCTGGCGCGCTTCTTCAAGATCGCGCCGGCGCAGATCCTCGTGGTGCACGACGAACTCGACCTGCTGCCCGGCCAGGCCAAGCTCAAGCTCGGCGGCAGCGCCGCCGGGCACAACGGGCTGAAGGACATCCACGCCATGCTGGGCACGCAGGACTTCTGGCGCCTGCGCCTGGGCATCGGCCACCCGGGCGAGAAGGCGGAAGTCCCGAACTACGTGCTGAAGAAGCCCTCGGCCGAGCACCGCGAGGCCATCGCCAAGGCCTCGGAGCAGTCGCTGAAGGCCGTGGACGCGATGCTGGCCGGCCAGATGGACCGCGCGCTGCAGATCGTGCACGCGCAGCCGCCCCGGCCCAAGCCGCCGCGCCGGGAACCGGCCGCCACGCCGCCCGCCGACGACCCGACGCCATGAACCCGCTGCGCCACCACTTGGCCGCCCTGGCCCTGCTCGCCACCAGCGCGGCTGCGCAGTCGGTGTGGCGCTGCGACGACGCCGGCCGCGTCGTCTACCAGGGCGATCCCTGCGCGGGCGGCCGCGCCATCGGGCCTGCCGCCGCGCGGCCGGCGGAAGCCGAGGCCGAGGCGCAGCAAGTAGCCACGCGTGAGCGTGCGCTCGCTTTGAAGCTGGCGAAAGAGCGCCGTCAGCGGGAAGCCGAGCCCGTGGCGCTGGCCGCGGGCATCCTGAACCCGCCGACGGTGCTCAGCCCGCCGGAGAAACCGAGGCTGCAGACGAAGCGCCCGCCGAAGCCGGGTGCAGACGCTCGTACCTGGCGAGCAACTGTTCCCGCGTCTCGACGAAAGCCGGGTTGACCGGGATGCAGGCCACCGGGCAGACCTGCACGCACTGCGGCTCGTCGAAGTGGCCCACGCACTCGGTGCACTTGTGCGGGTCGATCTCGTAGATGAGCTCACCCAGCGAGATGGCCTCGTTGGGGCACTCGGGCTCGCAGACGTCGCAGTTGATGCACTCGTCGGTGATCCACAGGGCCATGGTGCTGCTCAGCTCTCCGATTGACTGACGCGCTCGCTCAGACGCGCCAGCACCGAGGGTGCCACGAACTTGGAGACATCACCGCCGAGATTGGCGATCTCGCGCACGAAGGTGCCGCTGACGAACTGGTAGTGGTCACCCGGCGTCATGAACACCGTCTCGACCTCGGGCATGAGTTGGCGGTTCATGCCGGCCATCTGGAACTCGTACTCGAAGTCGCTCACGGCGCGCAGGCCGCGCACCACGACCTTGCCGCCGACCTCGGTGACGAAGTGGCTCAGCAGCCCGCGGAACGCCATCACCTCGATGTTCGGGTAGGGCCTGGCGATCTCGCGCGCCATGTCCAGCCGCTCGGCGATCGTGAACATCGTGCGCTTGTGGTGCCCGGCGGCCACGGCCAGGACGAGCCGGTCGAACAGGCGCGAGGCGCGGCGCATCAGGTCCTCGTGGCCCAGGGTCATGGGGTCGAAGGTGCCGGGGTAGACGGCGGTGAGCGGGGCGGTGGCGGTCACGCGATCCTCCGGGCGTGCAAAGGCGATGTGGCAACGGTCGCAGTGTAGGTGTCAGGCGGTGCGTCGGAACAGCCTCGCCAGCACGGCGCCGGCCCTGAGCTCGCGCAGCGGCTCCAGGCCTGCGGGCAGCGGGTCGATGGCGTCGCCGGCCGCCGTCTCCAGGTAGACGAAGCCGTGCCCGGCCAACAGCGGCGCGGCCGCCGCCAGCGCCGGCGCGGCCAGCCCGGCGCCGAACGGCGGGTCGAGCAGCACCAGCTCGAAACCGGCGCGCGGCGCGCGCGCCATCCAGCCCAGCGCCTCGGCCCGCAGCACCGTCACGCCCTCGGCGCCCAGGCGCTGCCGCACCGCCGCAAGGCCGGCCACCAGCCGCGCGTCGTGCTCCAGCAGCGTCACCGCCGCGGCGCCGCGCGACGCCGCCTCGAAGCCCAGCGCCCCGCTGCCGGCGAACGCGTCGAGCACGCGCCAGCCGGACAGGTCCTGCCCCAGCCAGTTGAACAGCGTCTCGCGCACGCGGTCGGGCGTGGGGCGCAGGCCGGGGGCGTCGGGCACCGGCAGCTTGCTGCGCTTGAAGCGGCCGCCGATCAGCCGCACCTCGCCCGGCGGCCGGGGCGCGCCGCCGGCGCCGGCGCGGGCCTTCACAGCCGCACCGGGATGCCGCGCGAGGCCATCAGCGCCTTGGCCTCGCCCACGGTGTAGGTGCCGTAGTGGAAGATGCTGGCGGCCAGCACGGCATCCGCCCCGCCGACCGTGACGCCCTCGGCCAGGTGCTCCAGCGCGCCCACGCCGCCCGAGGCGATCACGGGCACGGGCACCGCGTCGGCCACGGCGCGGGTGAGCTCGAGATCGAAGCCGACCTTGGTGCCGTCGCGGTCCATGCTGGTCAGCAGGATCTCGCCGGCACCCTGCGCGGCCATGCGGCGCGCCCAGTCCACCGCATCCAGCCCGGTGTTGCGCCGGCCGCCGTGGGTGTAGACGTCCCAGCCCGAACGGTCGGCCCGCGCCTTCGCGTCGATGGCCACCACGATGCACTGCGCGCCGTACTTGTCGCTGGCCTCGCGGATGACCTCGGGGTTGGCCACCGCGGCGGAGTTGAAGCTCACCTTGTCGGCCCCGGCGTTGAGCAGCCGGCGCACGTCGGCCACCGTGCGCACGCCGCCGCCCACCGTCAGCGGGATGAACACCTGCGAGGCCACGGCCTCGATCATGTGCAGGATCAGGTCGCGGTCGTCCGAGGTGGCGGTGATGTCGAGGAAGGTCAGCTCGTCGGCGCCCTGCTCGTTGTAGCGGGCGGCGATCTCGACCGGGTCGCCGGCGTCGCGCAGCTCGACGAAGTTCACGCCCTTGACGACGCGGCCGCCGGTCACGTCCAGGCAAGGGATGATGCGCTTGGCCAGCAAGGCGTTCAGGCCTCGCCGCCCAGCTCGTCAGCTCGGGCCTGCGCCGCGGCGAAATCGAGCGCGCCGGTGTAGATGCTGCGGCCGCAGATCACGCCTTCGATGCCCTCGTCCTCCACGGCGCAGAGCTGCTCAATGTCGGCGATGCCCGCTAGGCCGCCGGAGGCGATGACGGGAATGCTCAGCGCCTGCGCCAACTTGACCGTGGCCTCGACGTTGATGCCGGTGAGCATGCCATCGCGGCCGATGTCGGTGTAGATCACGCCCTCGACGCCGTAGTCCTCGAACTTGCGCGCCAGGTCGACGACCTCGTGGCCGGTGAGCTTGCTCCAGCCGTCGGTGGCGACCTTGCCATCCTTGGCGTCCAGACCCACGATGATGTGACCGCCGAAGGCGCTGCAGGCGTCCTTCAAGAAGCCGGGATTCTTGACCGCGGCGGTACCGATGATGACGTAGCTGATGCCGTCGTCGAGGTAGCGCTCGATGGTGTCGAGGTCGCGGATGCCGCCGCCGAGCTGCACCGGGATGTCGTCGCCCACGGCGCGCAGTATGGACTTCACCGCGCCCTCGTTGACCGGCTTGCCGGCGAAGGCGCCGTTGAGGTCCACCAGGTGCAGCCGCCGCGCCCCGGCCTCGAGCCAGCGGCGCGCCATGGCCGCCGGGTCTTCGCCGAAGGTGGTGGAGGCGTTCATGTCGCCTTGTTGCAGACGGACGCACTTGCCGTCCTTGAGGTCGATGGCCGGGATCAGCAGCATGGCTCGGGGTGAGCAGGGGTGGGATTGGGGTGGCCAGGGAGGACGAACGCGCGTCGCAGCGTGAGCACGAGGCCGCGGGCTGGGATCGTCAGGGCTTCCAGTGCAGGAAGTTGCGGTACAGGGCCAGGCCCTGGGCGGCGCTCTTCTCGGGGTGGAACTGAGTTGCGAAAATGTTATCCCGCGCCACGGCACAGGTAAAGCGGTCGCCGTAGTCGCTCTCGCCCGCGACATGTGCCGGGTTGATGGGGTCGGCGAAGTAGCTGTGCACGAAGTAGAACCAACTGCCATCGGGCACGCCCTGCCACAGCGGGTGCGGCTGCGGGTGCGGCCGCTGCAGCACGCGGTTCCAGCCCATCTGCGGCACCTTGTAGCGGCTGCCGTCGGGCTGCGTGCGGCCCTCCAGGCGGAAGCGGCGCACTTGGCCGGGGATCAGCCCCAGGCCCGGGGTGTCCTGCTCCTCGCTGTGGTCGAGCAGCATCTGCATGCCCACGCACACGCCCATCAGCGGCCGGGCGGCAGCGGCCTCGAGCACGGCGTCGCGCAGGCCGGAGTCGGCCAGCTCGCGCATGCAGTCGCGCATGGCGCCCTGCCCCGGCAGCACCACGCGCTCGGCGGCGCGCACGTCTTCGGGCCGCTGCGTGACGACCACGTCCACGCCCTGCCCGGCCGCGGCGTGCAGCACCGCCTGCGACACCGAGCGCAGGTTGCCCATGCCGTAGTCGACGACCGCCACCGTCCGCTTCATCGGCCTACAGCGTGCCCTTGGTGGACGGGATCACGCCGGCGCTACGCGGGTCGGGCGACAGCGCCATGCGCAGCGCGCGCGCGAAGGCCTTGAACACCGTTTCGCACTGGTGGTGCGCGTTCTCGCCCTTGAGGTTGTCGATGTGCAGCGTGACGAGCGCGTGGTTGGCAAAGCCCTGGAAGAACTCGTAGGCCAGCTGCGTGTCGAAGCCGCCGATCGTGCCGGCCTTGAACGGCACGTGCATGTGCAGCCCGGGGCGGCCGGAGAAGTCGACGACCACGCGGCTGAGCGCCTCGTCCAGCGGCACGTAGCTGTGGCCGTAGCGCGTGATGCCGGCCTTGCTGCCGACGGCCTGCGCCACCGCCATGCCCAGCGTGATGCCGACGTCCTCCACCGTGTGGTGGCCGTCGATGTGCAGGTCGCCCTCGGCCTCGATCGTCAGGTCGATCAGGCCGTGGCGGGCGATCTGGTCGAGCATGTGGTCGAAGAAGCCGATGCCGGTGGCCAGCCGCGCCTGGCCGGTGCCGTCGAGGTTCAGCGCGACGCGGATCTTCGTTTCCTTGGTGTCGCGGCGGAGATCCGCGGTGCGGGGTGCGTTCACAGCGATTCCTTCAGGGCAGCGATCAGGGCGTCGCTCTCGGCGGGCGTGCCCACAGTCAGGCGCAGGCAGTTCGCCAGCAGCGGGTGCAGCGCGGCCACGTGCTTGACGAGCACGCCGCGGGCCTTCAGCGCCGCGAAGCTGCGCGCCGAGTCGGGCACGCGCACGAGCACCATGTTGGCCTCGCTGGGCCACTGGCGCAGCCCCGGCATCGCGGCCAGCGCCGCCTGCAGCCGTGCGCGCTCGGCCTTGATCAACGCCGCCTGGCGTGCGTACTCGCCGGCGTGCTCGAGCGCGAAGCGCGCGCACTCGGCGTTGAGCACGCTCACGTTGTAGGGCGGGCGCACCTTGTCGATCTCGTCGACGAGCTCGCGGCGGCCGCACAGGTAGCCCAGCCGCACGCCGGCCAGGCCGAACTTCGACAGCGTGCGCAGCACCAGCACGTGCTCGTGCTGCGCCAGGCTGGCCAGCCGGCTGCGTGCGGCGAAGGGCTGGTAGGCCTCGTCGAACACCACCAGCCCCTGCTGCGCGCCCACGGCGGCGACGATGCGGTCGATGACGGCGTCGTCCCACAGGTTGGCCGTGGGGTTGTTGGGGTAGGCCAGGTAGGTGACGGCCGGCCGGTGCCGCTCGATGGCGGCGAGCATGGCGGCCTCGTCGAGCTCGAAGTCGGGCGTGAGGTCCACGCCGGCGAAGCGCAGGCCGCGCAGCTGGGCCGACATGGCGTACATCACGAAGCCGGGCACCGGGGCCAGGATCGTGGCGCCGGGCTTGTCGCAGGCCACCGAGAGCAAGTCGATCAGCTCGTCGGACCCGTTGCCCAGCATCAGCCGGCAGCCGGCCGGCAGGCCTGCCCAGGCGGTGAGCTCCTCGGCCAGCGCGGCCACGCTGGCCTGCGGGTAGCGGTTGATGGCGGCGCGGCCCAGCCGCGCGCCGAGCTCGGCCTGCAGCGCGGGCGGCAGGCTGAAGGGGTTCTCCATCGCGTCGAGCTTGATCAGGCCCTGGCTGGGCTGGATGGCGTAGGCGTGCATGCCCGCCACGTCGGCGCGCAGCGTGGCTGCGATGCGCTGCGCGAGCGTCGTCATGCGCCCTCCAGTTTCAGCAGCATCTTGCGCTCGCCCTCGTCGACCTCGCCGGTGTAGGCGAAGCCCAGCTTCTCGTAGAAGCCGCCGGCGTGGCCGGGCCGGTCGACGTGGCTCAGGCCCACCTCGGCATAGCCGCCGCGGCGCGCCTCATCCAGCACCCACTGCATGGCCCGGCGGCCGTAGCCGCGCTGCTGGAAGCGCGCATCCACCATCAGGCGCCACACGTGCAGCTGGTTGGCGGGATCCTCGTCGTCCTGCCGCGCGTCGTACAGCAGCATCATGCCGACCGCGGTGTCGCCGTCGAACAGGGCGAGGGCCCGGCCGCGCGGCTCGTAGGCCACCTGGGCCAGCGAGCGCTCGGGCGAGGCCACCAGGTGGCGCTGGCCGGCGGCCACCTGCAGCTTGAGCACGGCCTCATGGTTGGCCTTGTCGACCGGGCGCACGTCGAAGGCCACGGGGGCCGAAGCTGGCGGCTCGGCCGAGTCACGCAAGCGCAGCTCGGCGGCGCGGGCATGCGCCTGCAGCCCCTCGCCGTAAGCCAGCTCGGCCGCGATGGGCCCCAGCACCTGCGCGCCAGCCTCGCTCACCTCGATCAGGCTCGATCGCTTGACGAAGTCGTACACGCCCAGCGGCGAGGAAAAGCGCGCCGTGCCGCTGGTGGGCAGCACGTGGTTGGGGCCGGCGCAGTAGTCGCCGAGGCTCTCGGACGTGAACGCGCCCAGGAAGATGGCGCCGGCGTGCCGCAGCAGCGGCTCCCAGCGCTGCGGCTCGGCGCTGGACACCTCCAGGTGCTCGGGCGCGATGCGGTTGCTGATGGCGCAGGCCTCTTCCATGCTGCGCGTGCGGATCAGCGCGCCGCGGCCCTCCAGGCTGGCGCGGATGACAGCCGCTCGCGGCATCGCCGGCAGCAGCCGCTCGATCGCCTCGCGCACGGCGGCGATGTAGCCGGCGTCGGGGCACAGCAGGATGCTCTGCGCCAGCTCGTCGTGCTCGGCCTGGCTGAACAGGTCCATCGCCACCCAGTCGGGCGGCGTCGTGCCGTCGGCCAGCACCAGGATCTCGCTGGGCCCGGCAATCATGTCGATGCCCACCTGGCCGAAGACGCGGCGCTTGGCGCTGGCGACAAACGCGTTGCCGGGCCCGGTGATCTTGTCCACGCGCGGCACGCTGGCCGTGCCCCAGGCCAGCGCGGCCACGGCCTGCGCGCCGCCGATCGCGAACACGCGGTGCACCCCGGCCACCGCGGCGGCGGCCAGCACCAGGGCGTTGCGTTCCCCACGCGAGCCCTGGGACGAGCCGTCCCTCCGGGCCGGCGTGGGCACCACCATCACGATCTCGCCCACGCCGGCCACCTGGGCCGGTATGGCGTTCATCAGCACGCTGCTCGGGTACGCCGCCTTGCCGCCAGGCACGTAGATGCCCACGCGGTCCAGCGGCGTGACCTTCTGGCCCAGCAGCGTGCCGTCGGCGTCGCGGTACTGCCAGCTGCGGCTGGAGGCCTCCAGCTGGCGCTGGTGGTAGTCGCGCACGCGCTCGGCGGCGGCCTGCAGCGCGCGGCGCTGCGCCGGGGTGATGGCCTCGAGCGCGGCCTGCAGCTCGGCGCGGCCGATCTCGAGCTCGGCCATCGAGGCCACCTGCACGCCGTCGAAGCGTGCCGTCAGCTCCAGCACGGCGGCGTCGCCGCGGGCGCGCACGTCGTCGATGATCTGCGCCACACGGCCTTCGATGGCGGCGTCGGTCTCGGCGCTCCAGTGCAACAGGCGCTGGAACGCCGTCTCGAAGCCGGCGTCGTCGGTGCCGAGCCGGCGGATGTCCACCGGCGCGGTCACTGGACTACCCTCCGCGCTGCGCGCTCCAGGATGAGCGCTGGGGAGCGGCCCGGCGCGCTCATGGCTGCCGCCCCACCGCCGCCTCGAAGGCGTCGATCAGCTGCCGCAGCGGCTCGCGCTTGAGCTTGAGCGAGGCCGGGTTGACGACCAGGCGGGCCGAGATGTCCATGATCTTCTCGACCTCCACCAGCTGGTTGGCCTTGAGCGTGCTGCCGGTGGAGACCAGGTCGACGATGGCGTCGGCCAGGCCGGTGAGCGGCGCCAGCTCCATCGAGCCGTAGAGCTTGATGAGGTCCACGTGCATGCCCTTGGCCGCGAAGTGCTGGCGCGCCAGGTGCGTGTACTTGGTGGCCACGGCCACGCGCGCGCCCTGGCGCACGGTGCCGGCCCAGTCGACGTCGGCGCGCGTGGCCACGCTCAGGCGGCAGCGCGCGATGCCCAGGTCCAGCGGCTTGTACAGCGTGCCGGCGGCATCGTGCCCGGCCTCGTCCTCGAGCAGCACGTCCAGACCGGCCACGCCGACGTCGGCCCCGCCGTGGCGCACGTAGGTGGGCACGTCGGAGGCGCGCACCAGCACCACGCGCACGTCGGGCCGGGTGGTGGCGAGGATGAGCTTGCGGCTCTTCTCGGCGTCTTCCGTCACCTCGATGCCGGCCGCGCGCAGCAGCGGCAGCGTGTCGTCGAAGATGCGTCCTTTGGACAGGGCAAGGGTGATCATGGGCGGCTGGTGGGGCACGCTCGGGACACCGGCTTCACGCACCCCCGACTCAAGACCACCGGCGGCACGCGGGCTGCCCCCGCGGCGCGCCGCGAGGGGCTAGTGGTGGTGGTGGTGGTGCGCCGAAGACCCGGCGGCCGCAGGCGCGGCGGCCTGGGCGGCGTGTTCGGCGGGCGTGAGGGTCTTCATCGACAGCGCGTGGATTTGCTCGCGCATTCTATCGCCCAGCGCGGCGTACACGCGCTGGTGGCGGCGCACGCGGCTTTGGCCCTCGAACTCGGTGGAGACGATGGTGGCGAAGAAGTGGCGGCCGTCACCCTCCACCTGCAGCAGCGTGCAGGGCAGTCCGGCGGCGATGTAGTCGCGCACCTCGTCGGGCGTGGGGTCGGCCATGGGCGGGATTGTCGCGTGGTTTCAGTGCCGGATTTTGTAGCCGATGGCCAGCAGGCGCAGGGCGATGGCCGAGACGACCACGAAGCTCGCACCCACCACCGCCAGGCTCAGCCACGGCGAGCTGTCGCTGACGCCGAAGAAGCCGCGGCGGAAGCCGTCGATCATGTAGAAGAACGGGTTCAGGTGGCTCACCGCCTGCCACACGCCGGGCAGCGAGTGCACCGAGTAGAAGACACCGGACAGGAAGGTCATCGGCATGATGATGAAGTTCTGGAAGGCGGCCATCTGGTCGAACTTCTCCGCCCACAGCCCGGCGATCAGCCCCAGGGCCCCGAGCATGCCCGCGCCCAGCGCCGCGAACACGACGATCCACCAGGGCTCGGCCAGTTGCAGCGGCGCGAACCACACCGTCACCACCAGCACGCCCAGCCCGACCACCATGCCGCGCACCGCGCTGGCCCCCACGTAGGCCACGAACCAGGCCCAGTGCGACAGCGGCGTCACCAGCAGGAACACCAGGTTGCCGGTGATCTTGCTCTGCACCAGCGAACTCGAGCTGTTGGCGAAGGCGTTCTGCAGCACGCTCATCATCACCAGCCCCGGGATCAGGAAGCTGGTGTAGCCCACGCCGGGCAGGGCCTCGACGTGGTCTTCCAGCACGTGGCCGAAGATCAACAGGTACAGCACCGCCGTCAGCACCGGTGCGGCCACCGTCTGGAAGGCCACCTTCCAGAAGCGCAGCACCTCCTTGCGGAACAGGGGCATCGCGCCCTCGAGCAGGCCGTGGCTCATGCCGTCGCCCCCTGCGCAGGCGGGCCCTGCATGATCTCGAGGAACACGTCCTCCAGGTCGGCGCGGCCGATCTCCAGGTCCTCGATCCTCACGCCGGCGGCGCGCAGGCGGGCCAGGATCTGCTCCACCTCGGCGGCGTCGTGGGCCTTCACCTGCGCGATGCGGCCGGTGACGCGCGCCTGCGCGGCCACCTCGGGCGGCAGCGCCGAGTCGGTCTTGAAGCGCAGCATGGTGCCGGCGCGCCCGGCCAGCAGCGCGCTGGTGCGGTCCAGCGCCACGAGGCGCCCCTGCTTGAGCATGCCGATGCGGCCGCACAGGGCCTCGGCCTCCTCGAGGTAGTGCGTGGTCAGCAGCACGGCGTGGCCCTGGCGGTTCAGGCGCGAGACGAACTGCCACAGCGTCTGCCGCAGCTCCACGTCGACGCCCGCCGTGGGCTCGTCGAGCACGATGACCGGCGGCTTGTGCACCAGCGCCTGCGCCACCAGCACGCGGCGCTTCATGCCGCCGGAGAGCTGCCGCATGTTGGCCCCGGCCTTGTCGGCCAGGCCCAGCGATTCGAGCAGCTCGTCGATCCAGGCGTCGTTGTCGCGCACGCCGAAGTAGCCGCTCTGGATGCGCAGCGTCTCGCGCACGCTGAAGAAGGGGTCGAACACCAGTTCCTGCGGCACGATGCCCAGGCAGCGGCGCGCCTGAGCGTAGTCGGCCACGACGTCGTGGCCCATCACGGTGGCCGTCCCCGAGGTGGCGCGCGTCAGACCGGCCAGGATGGAGATCAGCGTCGTCTTGCCGGCGCCATTGGGGCCCAGCAGGCCGAAGAACTCGCCGGGCTCGATGTCGAAGCTCACGCCGTCGAGCGCCTTGAACGTGCCCCGCGCGCCCTGGTAGAGCTTGTGGACCTGTTGGAAGCGGACGGCGGGCTGTTGCATGCGAGACGGCGGAAGGGGCGGGATTCTAGGCAGCCCGGCCCAAGTCTGCCGGCGCCAGAATGGCCGTGCCATGGCCGCACCGCCCCGTTCCGCGAAGAAGCCCCGCCGCACCGCCGAGCGCATCCTCGAGGTGACGCTCGACCTGTTCAACCGCTTCGGCGAGCCCAACGTCAGCACCACGCTGATCAGCGCCGAGATGGGCATCAGCCCCGGCAACCTGTACTACCACTACCCGGCCAAGGACGAGCTGATCAACACGCTGTTCGAGCGCTACGAGCGCGCGCTGGCCGAGATCCTGGACAGCGCCGACGGCGTGGACAACGTCGAGGACGCGTGGCTGTTCTTCCACCTGCTGTTCGAGCTGATCTGGGGCTACCGCTTCCTGTACCGCGACCTGAACGACCTGCTCAGCAAGAACCGCCGGCTGGAGACGCACTTCCAGTTCGTGCTGAAGAACAAGCAGAAGGCCATGCACGCGCTGCTCGACGGCCTGGCGCGCGCCGGCGCCGTGCGCATCACCGGCGAGCAGGCCGCACCCACGGCCACCAGCATGGTGGTGGTGGTGACCTACTGGCTGAGCTTCGAGTACGTGCGCGACCCGCGCCGCGCGCTCGAACCCGAGGCCGCAGCCGCCGCCATGGGCCGCGGCGGCTACCACGCGCTGGCGTTGTTGCTGCCGCACCTGGACGAGGCCAGCCACGCGCACCTGCAGCGGCTGGCGGCGGACTACCTCGTGGCCTGAGGCCCGACGACCCCCGAGGAGACCCCCGATGACCCCACCCTGGAAGCACGACGGCGTGCGCGTCGTGCCCGCGAACCAGCTCGACCCCAACACCGCGCAGACGCCGGGCATGGACCGCCAAGCCGCGATCAACTTCGCGCGCGTGGGCGCCCAGAAGCTCTGGGCCGGCACCGTGCACATCCACGCCGGCGCCAAGACCGGCGCCCACCACCACGGGCCGCTGGAGAGCGTGATCTACGTCGTCAGGGGCCGCGCCCGCATGCGCTGGGGCGAGCGGCTGGAGTTCACCGCCGAGGCCGGCCCGGGCGACTTCATCTACGTGCCGCCCTACGTGCCGCACCAGGAGATCAACGCCAGCCCCACCGAGACGCTGGAGTGCGTGCTGTGCCGCTCCGACGGCGAGGCCGTGGCCGTCAACCTCGACATCGAGCCGGTGGAGAAGCCCGAGGACGTGCCCTGGGTCGATCCCACGCACCCGGCGCCGGGCAAGGCCGCGCCATGACGATGCCGCCGCCGCGCGAGCTGTTGCGTGCGCTGTACGACGCCGCGGTGGCGCGCGCGCTGCCGCTGCGCAGCATGGGCGCCGTGCTGCCCCCGCCGCCCGCGCGCGGCCGCACCGTGGTGGTGGGCGCGGGCAAGGCCGGCGGCGCCATGGCCGAGGCGCTCGATGCGCTGTGGCCGGCCGGGGCGCCGATCTCGGGCCTGGTCATCACGCGCTACGAGCACGTGCCGCCGGGCTACCGCGCGCGGCCCGGGCGCATCGAGGTGGTGGAGGCCGCGCACCCGGTCCCCGACGAGGCGGGCCTGGCGGCCACCCGCCGCATCGCGGGCCTGGTGCAGGGCCTGACGGCCGACGACCTGGTGATCGCGCTGGTCTCGGGCGGCGGCTCCTCGCTGCTGACGATGCCGGCGCCCGGCCTGACGCTGGGCGACAAGCAGGCCATCAACCAGGCGCTGCTTCGCAGCGGCGCCGCCATCGACGAGATGAACACGGTGCGCAAGCACCTCAGCGCCATCAAGGGCGGGCGGCTGGCGGCGATGGCGCACCCGGCGCGCGTGGTCACGCTGCTGATCTCTGACGTGCCCGGCGACGAGCCCGGCGTCATCGCCAGCGGCCCCACGCTGCCCGACGCCAGCACCTGCGCCGCCGCACTCGCCATCTGCGACCGCTACGGCATCGCGCTGCCGCCCGCGGCGCGCGCCGGCCTGGACAGCGGCGCCCTGGAGAGCCCCAAGCCTGGCAGCCCGGGCTTCGCCCACGACGAGGTGCGCGTGTTCGCAACGCCGCAGCAGAGCCTGGAGGCGGCCGCCGCGCTGGCCCGCTCGCACGGCCTGGCGGCGCACATCCTCTCCGACGAGATCGAGGGCGAGAGCCGCGTCGTGGGCCAGGTGCACGCGGCGCTGGCGCGGGCCGTTGCGCGGCGCGGTCAGCCCTTCGCGGCGCCCTGCGTGATCCTCTCGGGCGGCGAGACCACCGTCACCGTGCGCCACAAGGGCGGCCGCGGCGGCCGGGCCGGCGAATTCCTGATGGGCTGCGCGCTCGCGCTGCAGGGCCAGGAGCGCGTGTGGGTGCTGGCCGCCGACACCGACGGCATCGACGGCGTGGAGAGCAACGCCGGCGCCATCGTCACGCCCGACACGCTGGCCCGCGCGCGCGCCGCCGGCCTGGACGCCTCGGCGATGCTGGACGGCCACGACAGCCAGCCCTTCTTCGCGGCGCTGGGCGACCTCGTGGTGCCCGGGCCCACCTTCACCAACGTCAACGACTTCCGGGCGCTGCTGGTGCTGTAGGCGCGGGGGCGTGCCCCGGGCACCGACTGTTGCGCAAGCGTGCCGCATGCGCCAGGGCCCGTCGGTCGGGTTTAATCCCGACCCATGAACCAGCTCGATCAGCTCAAGCAGCACACCATCGTCGTCGCCGACACCGGCAACTTCCGCCAGTTGGCGCAGTTTGCACCGCGCGACGCCACCACCAACCCCAGCCTCATCCTGAAGGCCGTGCAGCAGCCCGAGTACGCGCCGCTGCTGGCCGAGACCGTCGCCGAGCGCGCTGCCCGGCCGCTGGAGGCCATCGTCGACGAGGTGCTGGTGCGCTTCGGCCGCGAGATCCTGGCCATCGTGCCGGGCCGCGTGAGCACCGAGGTCGACGCGCGGCTGAGCTTCGACACCGACGCCACGGTGGCGCGCGCCGAGCGGCTGATCGGGCTGTACGAGGCCGCCGGCGTGCCTCGCCACCGCGTGCTGATCAAGATCGCCGCCACCTGGGAAGGCATCCGCGCCGCCGAACGGCTGCAGCGCGCCGGCATCCACTGCAACCTGACGCTGTTGTTCGCGTTCTGCCAGGCCGTGGCCTGCGGCAACGCCGGCGTGACGCTGATCAGCCCCTTCGTGGGCCGCATCTACGACTGGCACAAGAAGGCCGCCGCTGATCGGGGACAAGCCTGGGACGAGGCTGCGATGGCCGGCGCGAACGACCCCGGCGTGAAGAGCGTGCGCGCCATCTTCGAGCACTACAAGCGCCACGGCATCGCCACCGAGGTGATGGGCGCGAGCTTCCGCAACACCGGGCAGATCGTGGCGCTGGCCGGCTGCGACCTGCTGACCATCGCGCCGGAGCTGCTGGCCAAGCTGCAGGCCAGCGACGCGCCGGTGCCGAAGGCGCTGGACGCCGAGGCCGCGCGCGCGCTGGCGCTGCCCGAGGTGCACCTGGACGAGAAGGCTTTTCGCTGGGCGCTGAACCAGGACGCGATGGCCACCGAGAAGCTGGCCGAGGGCATCCGCGCCTTCGCGATGGACGCCGGCAAGCTGGACGCGCTGATCGAGGGCCTGCGCCGGTGAACGCGCCGCGCTGCGACGAGACGGTGGCCTGGGCCGCGCTGGCCGGCCACTGGCAGGCCCACGGCCGCGCCTTCGACCTGCGCGAGGCCTTCGCGCGCGATGCCGCCCAGGGGGCGGCACGTGTGGCGGCGCTGTCGTTTGAGGCGCCCGAGGTATTCGCCGACCTGAGCAAGAACCGGCTCGACGCGGCGACGCTGCACTTCCTGCTCGAGCTGGCGCGCGAGTGCCGCCTCGAGGCGCGGCGCGACGCGCTGCTGGCCGGCGAAGTGGCCAACCCCACCGAGGGCCGCGCCGTGCTGCACACCGCGCTGCGCGCGCCGCGCGGCGAGGGTCCGTTCTCCGACGAGGTGCACGCCACGCTCGACGCCATGCTGGCCTACGCTGACGCCGTGCGCGCCGACGAGCGCTTCACCGACATCGTCAACATCGGCATTGGCGGCAGCGATCTCGGCCCCTCCATGGCCGTGGCGGCGCTGGAGGCCTGCACGCTGCCGCGCCAGCGCGTGCACTTCGTCAGCAACGTCGACGGCCACGACCTCGCGCCGCTACTGGCGCGGCTGGACGCCCGGCGCACGCTGTTCATCGTGGCCAGCAAGACCTTCACGACGCAGGAGACGATGGCCAACGCCGAGGCCGCGCGCGCGTGGTTCGTGCAGCAGGGGGGCACCGACGTGGCGCGCCACTTCGCGGCCACCACCACCAACGTGAAGGCGGCCGCCGCCTTCGGCATCGCCACCACCTTCGGCTTCTGGGACTGGGTGGGCGGGCGCTACTCGCTGTGGAGCGCGATCGGGCTGCCGATCGCCATTGCCATCGGCAGCGCGAACTTCCGCGCGCTGCTGGCCGGCGCGCACGCGATGGACCGCCACTTCGCTACCGCGCCCTTGGCGCAGAACCTGCCGGTGCTGCTGGGGCTGCTGGACGTGTGGTACCGCAACTTCCACGGCTTCGGCAGCCGCAGCATCGCGCCCTACCACCAGGGCCTGCGGCGGCTGCCGGCCTTCCTGCAGCAGCTCGAGATGGAGAGCAACGGCAAGGGCGTGGACATGGCCGGTCGGCCGCTGCCCTTCGGCACCAGCCCGGTGGTGTGGGGCGAGCCGGGCACCAACGGGCAGCACGCCTACTTCCAGATGCTGCACCAGGGCACCGACGTGATCCCGGTGGAATTCGTGCTGGTGAAGACGCCGTCGCACGGCCTGGCCGGCTCGCACGCCAAGCTGCTGGCCAACGGGCTGGCGCAGGCGCAGGCGCTGATGCTCGGCAAGACCGAGGCCGAGGCCGCGGCCGAGACGGTGCCCACCGCCGACCCCGCCTTCGACCGCGCCGTGCTGGCACGCCACCGCAGCTTTCCCGGCAACCGGCCCAGCACCACCTTCGTGCTGGAGGCGCTGACGCCCGCCAGCCTGGGCGCCTTCCTGGCCCTGTACGAGCACCGGGTGTGGACCAGCGGCGCGCTGTGGGGCCTCAACAGCTTCGACCAGTGGGGCGTGGAGCTTGGCAAGGCGCTGGCCAACCGGCTGCTGCCGCGGCTGCAAGGCGGCCCGCAACGCGGCGCGACCGAGGGGCTGGACGCCTCCACCGCGATGCTGCTGCGGCGGCTGGTGGGCGGGCCGTGAAGCGCATCGTCTTCGACCTTGGCGCGGTGGTGCTGCGCTGGCGGCCGCACGAGGTGCTGCGCCGGGCCCTGCCGCATCGCGTGGCGGGCGCGACCGACGCCGCGCACTGGGCGGCGCAGGTGTTCCAGGGCTACGGCGGCGACTGGGCCGACTACGACCGCGGCACCGTCGCCGTGCCCGAGCTGGTGGCCCGCATCGCGGCGCGCACGGGCCTGACGCCGGCCGAGGTGCAGGCCGTGGTCGAGGGCGTCCCAGCGGAACTGCAGCCCCTGCCCGACAGCGTGGCCCTGATCGAGCGGCTGCGCGCGGCCGGCCACCGGCTGCACTACCTGTCGAACATGCCCGCGCCCTGCGCCGACGTGCTGGAGCGGCGCGAGGCGGCGCTGTTCGCGCACTTCGACGGCGGCGTGTTCTCGAGCCGAGTGCAGCGCGTCAAGCCCGAGCCGGCCATCTACGCGCTGGCGGCCGGGCGCTTCGGGGCGGCACCCGAGGAACTGGTGTTCCTCGACGACCACGAGCCCAACGTCGCGGCCGCGCGCGCCGCCGGCTGGCAGGGCGTGCACTTCCGCGACGCCGCGCAGGCCGAGGCGGCGCTGCGCGCGGGCGGCTGGCTGGCCTGACGCGGCCAGGGCCGCAGCGCCTTCAGGGCGGCGGCGACTCCCCGGCCGCCAGCCGCCGCTCGATGGCGTCGAGCACCGGCAGCAGCTCGGCCACGGTGTCGATGGTGTAGTCCGGCCGGGCCACGGCCAGCCGCGCGGTGGCCACGGCCCGGCGCTCGGCCTGCCCGGCATCGCCCAGCGCCTGCCAGGCCTGCGCGGACAGGCCCGTCTCGTTGCCGCTGGCGGTGACGGCCACCGTCCAGCAGCCCGCGTGCCGCCCCTCCAGCAGGCCGGGGACGGTGTCGTCCACCTTCACCACGCGCCGCGCCGGCCACACGCCCAGGTCGAGGAAGCAGCGGTACATGCCCAGCGGAGCGGGTCGGTTCTCGCTGACGTCGCCGGCGCAGACCAGGTTGTCGGGCACGAAGCCCTGGGCGGCGGCCAGCGGCGCCAGCACGTCCATGATCTCGCGGTTGTAGCCGGTGGTACTGCCGATCTTCAGGCCGCGCGCGCGCAGCTCGCGCAGCAGCGAGGGCACGCCCTCGATCAGCTGGGCGTGGCGCGGCACGGCCGCCCGGTTCATGGGCGTGAAGCGGGCGTACAGGCGGTCGACGTCGGCATCGTCCATGTCGCGGCCGTAGCGCCGCCGCCAGGCCTGCGCCACCGAGGGCAGCCGCCCCAGCGCCTGGATGTGCTGCCACTTGGGCAGGCCCATGGGCACGCGCGCCTCGGCCACCGTGACGGCCACATCCTCGGTGGCGAACAGCTCGACGAAGGCGCCCATGGGCGCCTGGCTGCCGAAGTCCACCACCGTGCCGGCCCAGTCGAAGACCACGGCCGCCAGGGTGCCGGCGGGCGAATCAGTTCCATCCATCGAACACCTCCTGGGCGATGCCGAAGGCCGTGCTGGCCCCGGTGCCGCTGGTCACGACGACGACGCGCGTGGCCGCGTCGGGCGCCTCGATCACGCAGTCCACGGGCGCGCCGGTCGGGTACACCCCGGTCCAGCGCTCGACGACCTCGGCCCCTTCCAGACGCAGCACCTCGTGCAGGTGGCGCAGGATGAGCGCGTCCACCCGCTCGTCGGCGAAGGGCTCGGGCGTCGCGAAGCGGTGGTGCGAGTCGCCCACCACCAGCGTGCCGTCGGCGCTCTGCACCACGATCAGGTGGATGCCGGCGGCCAGGCTCTCGGCCTCCTCCGCCTGCAGGCGCGACAGCAGCGCGGCGGCCTCGGGCAGCGCGGCGTAACCGCCGTAGCGCACCAGGCTCAGGTCGGCCATCACCGAGTGGCCCAGCACCCAACCAGGCGGCGGCCGCACGCGCAGCATCTGCAGCCGCGTGAGTTGCAGCGCGTGCCGCGCCAGGGCCGGCGCCGCCACGCCGGTGAGCTCGGTACCCGGGCACAGCACCACGCGGCCGGCGTGCAGCGTGCGCTGCGCGCTGCGCACCCGGCCGGCGTCCGCCTCCAGCACCGTGTGGCCCCAGTGGAAGACGACGCCGTGGCGCTCGGCCAGCCACGCCGCCAGCCGCGAGATGGCCGTGCGCGACTCCACGCGCAGCTCGTGCGGCGACCACATCGCGGCCACGGCCCCGGTGGTGCGCAGCGCCGGGGCCCGGGCGGCGGCCTCGTCGGCCACGAGCAGCTCGTTGCCCTCGGCCATGGGCGTGCGCATGAAGGCCTGCAACACGGCCGCCGCCTCGGGCCGCTGCGCCAGCAGCCACAGGCCACGGTGCACGATGGGGATGCCGGCCTCGGGCGCCAGGCGCGCCCAGATGTCGCGGCTGGCGCGCGCGCGGCGCCAGGTGTCGCCGGCGGGCTGCCCGGTCACGGTGACGAAGCCGAAGTTGCGGATCGACGCGCCGACGCAGCGGTGGTCGCGCTCCAGCACCGCCACGCGCAGGCCGCGCTCGGCGGCTGTCCACGCGTGCGCCAAGCCGACGATGCCGGCACCGACGACGACGACGTCGTACCGGTCGTCCATCAGGCCGGCGCCCCGATGAAGTTGCGACCACGCGTGCTGGCCAGCGCCGCGCTCACGCGATTCTCGGCATCGCTCACGCCGTGATCGGCCGGATCGCAGGGCACGCTCAGGCCCTGCAGCCACTGCTGCAGCGCGACCGGGGCGGCCGAGGCCGGCACGCCGAACACGGCCTCGAGCGCGGCGTCCACGCGCGCGTCGCGGCCCGCGGCCAGGCGGCAGGCGGTGGGCAGCCAGGCGGCCACGGCCAGGCCGTGCGGCACGCCCTGCTCCAGCGTCAGCGCATAGCTCAGCGCGTGGGCCAAGGCGGTCCGGGTCTGGGCGAAAGCCAACCCGGCCTCCAGCGCCGCCAGCGCGAGCTGCTCGCGCCCGGGCAGCTGCGACGGTGCCTCGAGCACGCCGGCCAAGTGGGCGTGCACGCGGCGTGCCGCCTGCACCGCCAGCGCGTCGCTCACTGGGTTGGCGTGGCGGTTCCACAGCGCCTCCAGCGCGTGCGCGAAGCTGTCGAGTGCGGTGTCGCGCGTCAGCGCCGCGGGGGCGCTGAGCGTGAGCACGGGGTCGACGAAGGCGCGCTCGGCAAAGCCCCAAGGCTCGTCGAAGCTGCGCTTGACGGCGACAGGGCCGTCGGTGTCCCACAAGGTGGCCCAGCGCGTGACCTCGCTGCCGGTGCCGGCCGTGGTGGGCACCAGCCACAGCGGCGCGTGGTGCAGGGGTGGCCAGGGAGCCGTGCCGCGCAGCGCCGCCGCCACGGCCTCGAAGCCGCCCTCGGCTGGCACCGAGCGCAGCAGCTTGGCGAGGTCGAGCACGCTGCCGCCACCCAACGCCAGCAGCACCGGACCCGGCTGCGCGGCCAGCAGCGGCCAGGTGCGGACGGAGAGCTGCCGAGCCAGCGCCAGCGTCGAGAGGCCTTCGGGCACGGTCACCCAGTCCAGCAGCCGTGCGCCCAGGCCGGCCGTCCAGGCCGCGCGCAAACCCAGCGGCCCGGCCGGCTCGAAGGCCAGCACGAGCGCCCGGCTCTGGCCCAGTTCGTCGGCCAGCGTGCCGCTGCAGCCGCTGCCGAAGCGCAGCGCCACCGGCATGCGCCAGTCAAAAGCCTGCGAAGCTGCCATCAGATGAAGCGCTGGCGCAGCCGCGCCGACAGCAGGTCGATCAGCGAAACCGTGACCACCAGGATGATCAGCACGGCGCAGGTCTGTGCGTACTGGAAGCCGCGGATCACCTCGAACAGCACGACACCGATGCCGCCGGCGCCGACCATGCCCACGACACTGGCGCTGCGCACGTTGCTCTCGAAGCGGTACAGCGTGAAGCTCAGCCACAGCGGCATCACCTGCGGCAGCACGCCGTAGACGATCTCGACCAGCTTGTGCGCGCCGGTGGCGCGAATGCCTTCGACCGGGCGCGGGTCGATGGCCTCGACGGCCTCGGAGAACAGCTTGGCCAGCGTGCCCGTGGTGTGCACCGTCAGCGCCAGGACCCCCGCGAACGGCCCCAGCCCCACCGCGACGATGAACAGCATCGCGAACACCATCTCGTTGATGGCGCGGCAGGCGTCCATCAGCCGGCGGACCGGCTGGTGGATCCACGCCGGTGCGATGTTGGCACTGGACAGCAGGCCCATCGGCACCGCCGCCAGCACCGCCAGCAGCGTGCCCCAAAGGGCGATGTGCACCGTGATCACCATCTCGCGGGCGTAGATGCGCCAGTCGCGGAAGTCGGGCGGGAAGAACTCGCTGGCGTAGGTGCCGATGTTGCCGCTGTCGCGCAGCAGGTCCAGCGGGCGTATCTCGGCGCCGCGCCACGCCCAGGCCAGCACGCCCAGCGCCAGCGCCCAGGCCGCGTAGTGCAGCCAGCCAGGGCGCTCGGCGGCCGCGCGCCGCTCGATGCGCGCCAACGCGTCGGCGCTTGGGGCGGCGGCGTTCATGCGGCGGCGCTCATGCGGCAGGCCCGGGTACAGCCGCCGTCAGCGGCTGCCCAGCGCCGCGAGCTTGCGGTCGATCTCGGCCAGCTGCTTGGTCTTCTCGTCGGCGGCCATCTTGTCGTCGTTCTGCACCCGGGCGCGGTCGCGGAACAGCTCGAGCTGGCGGATCGGGATCAGCTGGTCGTTGTTGCTCTCGCGGAAGCCGCCGTAGTTGTAGATGACGCCGAGGATGCGCTTCTCCTCGGGGTCGGTCTTGGCGTAGTTGAGGACGAAGCTCCTCAGCTTCGCCTTCACCGCGGGGTCGAGGTCCTTGCGCCACACGAAGGGGTCGCTCGGGATCAGCGGGCTGCGCCATAGCACCTTCAGCTGCGCGGCCAGCTCGGGGCGGCTGGTCTGCAGCTTGCCGTAGTCCTCGGTGTTGTTGGTGGCCACGTCCACCTGCCGGGCCAGAACGGCCTGCAGGTTGGCGCCGTGGCTGGCGTTGCGGATGGTCTTGAAGGCGGTGCGGTGGTCGATGCCGTTCCTGGCGAAGATGTAGAACGTGGGCACCAGGAAGCCCGAGGTCGAGTTCGGGTCGCCGATGCTGAAGTTGATGTTCTTCGAGTTCCTCAGCACGTCGTCGAGGTTGTTGTAGGGGCTGTCCTTGTGCGCGATCAGCAGCGCGTGGTAGCCGAAGGTGCCGTCGGCGTACATCACCTGGGCGAAGATCTCGCCCTGGGCGCGGTCCACCGCCTCCATCGCGGCCTTGTTGCCGTACCAGGCCACCTGCACCTTGTTGAAGCGCATGGCCTCGATGACGCCGGCGTAGTCGGGGGCGTAGAAGCTCTTCACCGTCAGGCCGGTCTTCTTCTCCATGTCGCGGAAGAACGGCTCCCAGCGCTCGCGCTGGGTGCTGGCGCTGTCGGTGGCGATGACGCCGAAGCTGATCTCCTGCGCTTGCGCGACGGCCAGCGGCGCAATGCTCAGCGCGGCCAGCGCGGCGATGGCGCAGCGGCGGGTGGTCTGGATCATGGTGCTCTCTCTCCTTCGGGGTGGGTCAGGCGGCGGCCAGGGTCGGCAGCGGCATCGGGTCGGACGGTGGGTCGTCGGTCTCGAGTTCCTCCACGGCGGTGCCGTAGAGCTCGCGCAGGAAGGCCGGGGTGAGCTGCGTGGCCGGCCCGTCGAAGACGAGCGCGCCTTCGCGCAGCGCCACCACGCGCTCGCAGTAGCGCCGCGCCAGGCCCACGTGGTGCAGGCTCACCAGCAGCGTCATGCCCTGCTCGCGGTTGATCTGCAGCAGCAGTTCCATCACGCGGCGGGTGGATTCGGGGTCGAGCGAGGCCACGGGTTCGTCGGCCAGCAGCAGGCGTGCGCCCTGAACCAGAGCGCGCGCGACCGCCGCGCGCTGCTGCTGCCCGCCCGACAGCGTGCTGGCCCGCTGGAAGGCCTGCTCGCCCAGGCCCATGGCCTGCAGCACGTCGAGCGCCCGAGCCTGCTCGGCTGCGCTGAAGCGGCCCAGCACGGCGCGCCACAGCGGCAGCTCGGGTGCCAGGCCGGTGAGCACGTTGGTGAGCAACGGCAGCCGGCCGACAAGGTTGAACTGCTGGAAGATGATGCCGATCGCGCGGCGCTGGGCACGGATGTCGGACGCGAGGCGCCCCCGGTGCTGCAGCGGCCGGCCAAAGACCTCGATGCCCGAGTCGGCCGAGGCATCGAGCGTCTCCAGGCCGCACAGCGTGCGCAGCAGCGTCGACTTGCCCGAGCCAGAGGCGCCGAGCAGTGCCACGCGCTCGCCGGGCCGCACGTCGAAGTCCACGCTTCGCAGGGCCCGGCGGCCGTTGGCGAAGGTCTTGTCGGCCGCGCGGATGCGGACGGCGAACGCGTTGGGCGTCGTCATGACCCCGCACGCTAGAGGCCCGCCGTGACGGCGCGGTGACACCGAAGTGTCAGAGCGCCGTCACGCGCAGGCCGCAGCATCGTCACATGGACATCGACCGGGACGGCATTGCCGCGCTGTTCGCCGCGCGCGGGCGGCTGGCCTACGACGGCGAAGGCATCACGCAGTGGCAGCACGCGTGGCAGTGCGGCGAGCTGGCCCGCCGGGCCGGCGCCACGCCGCCGCTGCAGCTGGCCGCCTGGCTGCACGACCTGGGGCACCTGATGACCGGCCTCGTGGACACGCCCACCCTGCGAGGGCACGACGACCGCCACGAGGCGCTGGCCGAGCAGGCGCTGCAACCGCTGTTCGGCCCTGCCGTGGCCCGACCGGTGGCGCTGCACGTGCAGGCCAAACGCTACCTGGTGGCCACGAGGCCCGGCTACCGCGAGCGCCTGTCGGCCGACTCGGTGCGCAGTCTGGCGCTGCAGGGCGGACCGATGACGCCGCAGGATTGCGAGGAGTTCGCACTGCAGGATCACGCCCAGGACGCGCTGCGCCTGCGCGCCTGGGACGACCTGGGCAAGCGCCCCGACTGGCAGCCCCCGCCCGACGCCGCGGCGGCCCTGCGGGCGCTGATGCGCGCGGTCAGTCCCTGAACTCGGGGGGCGCGGGCGGCGGCGCCGGCGGTTCGTCGCGCTCGTGCATCCACGCTTCCAGCAGCGTGTAGCCTACCGCCAGCACCACCGGCCCCACGAAGATGCCCACCAGGCCGAAGGCGAACAGGCCGCCAATGACGCCGGCGAAGATCAGGATCAGCGGCAGGTCGGCGCCCAGCTTGATGAGCACCGGCCGCACGACGTTGTCGATGGTGCCCACGATCAGCGCCCAGACCGCCAGCGCGATCGCCCAGCCCAGGCTCCCTTCGCCCCAATACACGTAGGCCGCCGCGCCCAGCAGCACCGGCACGGGACCGATTTGCGCGATGCACAGCATGAACATCAGCGCCGTCAGCAGCGTGGCCGCCGGCACGCCGGCCAGCGCCAGCCCCAGGCCGCCGAGCAGCGCCTGCACCAGGGCCGTGCCGCCCACGCCCAGCGCCACGCCGCGGATGGCGCCGCCGGCCAGCAGCACGGCGCTGTCGCCGCGCTCGCCGGCCAGGCGCTGAGCGAACAGCCGCACCTGGCGCGCCGCCTCCTCGCCCTGCGCGTACATCACGGCGGCGAGCAGCACCGTGAGCAGGAACTGCAGCACCAGCACGCCGATGTTGCCCACCTCGGCCACGAACCAGCGCGTCAGGTCGCCGGCGTAGGGCCCCAGCCGCGGCAGCAGGTCGCGCAGGCCCAGGGCGGCGAGCTGCTCCGACAGCTGCGCCCACAGGCCGTCGACGTGGGCGCCCAGCAGCGGCAGCGCGCGCAGCCAGGCGGGCGCGGCCTCGGGCATGCGCCAGGCGGCGGCCACGCGCGCCCACTCGAGCAGCCGGTCGGCGTTGCCGACGATGGTGGCAATCGCCAGCACCAGCGGCACCACGAACAGCAGCAGCAGCAGCAGCGTCATCGCCGTCACCGCCAGCCAGCGGCGGCCGCCGGTGGCGGCCTGCACGCGCAGCATCAGCGGCCAGGTGGCCACCACCACCATCGTGGCCCAGATGGTGGGCCCGAGGAAGGGGCGCAGCACCCACAGCGCAGTGCCCAGCAGCAGGCCGATGAACAGCACGCCGAAGGTCAGGCGCGCCAGGTCACGGCCACCCGGGCGCGGCGCACCGGGCGGGTTCACCGTCGGCGTTCCTCGTAGCGGGTCACCGCGTCGGCCTCGATGCGGTAGCCGCTCGTGCCCATGTAGCTGTCGGTGCGCGGCGTGGTCAGGCGCCCGCTGACCCACACCGTGTCCATCGAGCGGAAGCCCTTGGCCGGCGTGCGCGGCAGCACGTGGATGATCTGGTTGGCCGGCGGCGGCGGGCTGTGGATGCAGGCGCCGAAGTAGGGCACGAGCAGGAACTCCTTGAGCCCGTCGTTGGTGTCCTCCAGCGGCACCACGAAACCGGGGATGCGCACCACCTGCCCCGCCAGGCGCTCGTTCACGGGTGCGGCGTCCCAGGCCTGGCGCATCTTCTTGAGCAGGGCACCCGCGCGCGGGTCACCGTCGTCCAGGGTCTGGAAGTCCAGGCCGCGGAAGTCCTTGAAGGGGTCCCAGTCGGGGGGCACCAGGTCTTCCCACTGGATGGTGCGGGCACCGCCCGGCGCGGGCGTGGCCTTGATCGGCGGCTTCATGGCCGGCACGCCGGCGAGGTTCTGCGCCCCGGCCGCGGCCGGGGCGGCGAGCAGGGCGATCAGCAGCGAGCGGCGGGCGGTCATCGGGGGCATGTCAGGTTCGCGGGCTCAGGCCGTCGGCCAGCGACAGGCGGTAGGCCCGCCAACCCGGCACCAGGCTGGCGAGCATACCCGCGACCACCACGGCCCCGGCCAGCGCCCACTGCGCGGCCGTGGGGGCGCTGCGGCTGAGCGTGATGCCGAACTCGGCCTGCAGCAGCGGCCCGGCCCCCAGCACCGCGGCCGCGGCCAGCGCCGCGCCCAGCAGCACGCCGGTCAGCGTGACCAGCGCCCCCTCGGCCGCCAGCAGCAGCAGCACGTGGCGCGGCCCGGCGCCCACGGCGCGCAGCACGGCAAGTTCGCGCCGCCGCTCGTTCAGGCCCGCCAGCACCACGGCCACCAGCGAGGCCAGGCTGACCACGGCCACCAGGCCGCTGATGGCCAGCAGGCCCTGCTCGGCCGGGCCGATGACCTGCCAGAGTTCGTCCAGCGCCACCGCGGGCAGCACGGCGAGCAGGGCCTCGCCCTCGTGCTCCGCCACGAAGCGCTGCACGTTGAACACGGCCGTGCGGCTTTTCAGGCCCACCAGCGCGGCCGTGGCCTGCTTCGGGCTCAGGTCGAACTTGCGCGCAGCCTCGGCCGGGATGCTCAGGCCGGGGATGGGTGCGCCGCCGGCCCAGTCGAGGTGGATGGCTTTCAGCGCCTCGAGGCTGACGTGCACCGTGCGGTCCACCGGCGTGCCCGTGCGCGCCAGCACGCCCACCACGGTGAAGGGCTTGTCGGCGTGCTCGACGCCCAGCGCCTCGGCCCCGCCGTGCGTCAGCGTGATGCGCGTGCCGGGCGCATAGCCCAGCGCGGCCGCCACCTCGGCGCCGATGACGGCCTCGTACAGGCCGTCGAGCGTGCCGGCGAAGGGGCGGCCCTGGGTGAAGGCCAGCGGCTGCCGGTCGCCCCAGCGGAAGCGCTCGAAGTAGGCCGTGGTGGTGCCCAGCACGGGGCGGCCGCGGTGGGAGTCGCCCAGCGACAGCGGCACCAGCCAGGCGACGGCGCGGTGCGACTCGACGGCGCGCAGGCTGTCCATCGACACGTTGTTCGTGGCGCCGCCGACGCGGAACACCGCGTACAGCATCAGCTGGATGGGGCTGGTGCGCGCGCCCACCACGAGGTCGGTGCCGCTGACGCTCTGCGAGAAGCCGGCGCGGATGTCGGTGCGCAGCCGCTCCAGGCCCAGCAGCAGCGCCGTGGCCAGCGCGATGCCGGCCACCACCAGGGCCAGCGTACCGCGGCGGTTGAGCGCGCTCGCCCAGGCGACGGCCAGCAGCGCCTTCATGCCGTCTCGTCCGCCTCGGCCGGCGCCGCGGCGCGGTTCAGCGAGGGCAGATCGATGCGCTCGTCGAAACCGGCGGCCAGGCGCTCGTCGTGGCTCACGAAGACCAGCGTGCTGCCGGCGGCGGCGCAGGCCTCGCGCAGCAGCGCCATGAAGTCGTCGCGGCGCGCGGCATCGAGCGCCGAGGTGGGTTCGTCGGCGATCACCAGCTCGGGCTGGCCCACAAGCGCTCGCGCCGCCGCCACGCGCTGCTGCTGGCCCACGCTCAGCGCGTCGGCCCGGCGGGCGTGCAGCGGCGCGGGCAGGCCCACGCGCTGCAGCAGCGCGCGGGCAACCTCGGCCGGCGCGCCGCCGCAGCGCCGCGCCCGCAGCGCCGAGAAGCGCGTGGGCAGCAGCACGTTGTCGAGCACGCTCAGGTAGGGCAGCAGGTTGAATTGCTGGAAGATCACGCCCACGTGGTCGGCGCGCCGGGCGTCGCGGCGCCCGGCGGGCAGCGCGGCCCAGTCCTGGCCCAGCAGTTCGACGACGCCCTCGCGCGCCTCCAGCACGCCGGCCATCAGGCCCAGCAGCGTGCTCTTGCCGCAGCCGCTGGGGCCGTGCAGGAAGTGCGTGCGGCCGGGCTGCAGCACGAGGCGGTCGATGACCAGGCAGTTGGCCCCGCCGGGCCAGGCATAGCGGACGTCACGAAGGGCCAGCACGCGGACGATGCTAGCCGCAGCGCCAGCGGCCGCCGGCGCCAAGACCCCGCGGCGTTCAAGCGGCCAACGGCAGCAGCGGGCGGAAGGGCATGCCGCGCAGCGCCGGCGGCGGATCCAGGTCCTCGAAGAAGGCCTCGCTGCGCGGGGCCTCCCAGGCCGGGGCGTGGGCCGGCTCGTCACGGCGGCGGCGGTTCTCGGGGCGCTGATCGAGGGCGAGCGGGAACGGGTCGGCGAACGCAGTCATGGGCGGCTCCGGCGGGGCTGGCGTCGGGATGCCCGGCATCGTGACCGGGTCATGTGGCAGCGCGATGACCCTGCGCAATGCGCGGCCCGTGCCGCACGCCGCGGGCGTACACAATGTCACGCATGCCCGCCACGCTCGAAGGCCAGCTCGTCGTCGCCATCTCGTCGCGCGCGCTGTTCGACTTCGAGGAGGAGAACCGCGTCTTCGAGGCCGCCGACGACCGCGCCTACATGCAGCTGCAGCTGGCGCGCCTGGAGCAGCCGGCGCGGCCCGGCGTGGCGTTCTCGCTGGTGCACAAGCTGCTGGGCTTCAACGGCGCCGGGCCGCCGCGCGTGGAGGTGGTGATCCTGTCGCGGAACGATCCTGTCTCGGGCCTGCGCGTGTTCCGCTCGGCCCAGCACTACGGCCTCGCGGTGCAGCGCGGCGTGTTCACGCGCGGCCAGCCGCCGTGGCGCTACCTGCGGCCGCTGAAGGCCAACCTCTTTCTTAGCGCCAACGAGGCCGACGTGCGCGAGGCGCTGGCCGCCGGCGTGCCGGCCGCGCGCGTGCTGCCCGAAAGCGCGCGTGCCGGTGCCAGCCACCCCGACGAGGTGCGCATCGCCTTCGACGGCGACGCCGTGCTGTTCTCCGACGAGGCCGAGCGCGTGTACCAGAGCCAGGGCCTGCCGGCCTTCCAGCGTCACGAAAGCGAGCGGGCCGACATGCCGCTGGCGCCCGGCCCCTTCAAGCCGCTGCTCGAGGCGCTGCACCGGCTGCAACGCGAGCCCGCGCCGGGCGGCCCGCGCCTGCGCACGGCGCTGGTGACCGCGCGCAGCGCGCCGGCGCACGAACGCGCCATCCGCACGCTGATGCAGTGGCAGGTCGACGTCGATGAGGCGCTGTTCCTGGGCGGACTGCCCAAGGGGGCTTTTCTGGCCGAGTTCGAGCCCGACTTCTTCTTCGACGACCAGACCGGCCACGTCGAAAACGCCGCGCCACACGTGCCGGCGGGGCACGTGGCGCACGGCGTCAGCAACAGGGGCTGAGTCGCAGGGCGGCTCAGGGCTTGGCCCGGAAGTCGCCGCCCCAGACGATGACGAGCTTGCCAGGGTCGATGTGCTGCCGCCAGGCGGCGTTGAGCTGCTCTAGCGTGACGCGGCCCAGCACCTCGTCCACCTGCTGCTCGCGGGCGAAGCGGCGCTCGTGGACCAGGTTTCCCGACAGGCGCTCCACCAGCACGTCGTCCTGGGCCCGCGCCAGCACGCGGCGCTTCAGCAGCCCGGCGCGCGCCGCGTCGAGCTCGGCCTGCGTGAAGCCCTCGGCCAGCGAGCGCGCCAGTTCCTGCTGCAGCGCCTGCTCCACGCGCGGCTGGTTCTGCGGCGCGAAGATGGCCGTGAGGTTGAAGCTCGTGCCTTTGTCCTGCACGGGGAAGTCCAGCCAGCTGACGACGTCGTAGCTCAGGCCCTCCTGCTCGCGGATGCGCAGCCACAGCCGCGAATCGCTGTCGCGGCCGAACACCTGGTTGGCCAGCAGCAGCGCGGCGTGGTCGGGGTGGCTGTCATCGATGGGCAGCACCAGGCGGGCGGCGAGGTTGGCGTTGGCCTTGTCGGGCAGCATCGCCACGAAGCGCGCCTGGCGCGGCGGCTCCAGCGGCCGCGGCACGCGCGCCTGCGGCTCGGGGCCGCCCGCGGGCTGGCGCCACGAGCCGAAAGCCTGCGCCAGCGCGGCGCGCACGGCGGCCACGTCCATGTCGCCCACGGCGGCGAACTCGCCGCGCTGCGCGCTGACGAAGCGGCGGTGAAAGGCCCGCACCTGCTCCAGCGTGACGGCGCGCACCGCGGCGGCCTCTTCCTCGAAGCCGGGCACGTGGCGGATGTCGCCGGCAGGCCAGGGGTTGCCGTGCGTCTCGAGGCGCCGCTCCACCACGGCGCCGGGGTCCTGCCGCGCGTTGTCCAGGCCCACGAGCCACTGCTGGCGCATCTCCTCCAGCGGGCCGGCCTCGAAGGCCGGCTCGCGCAGCAGCCGGCCGATGAACGCGATGAGCTCGGGCAGCCGGTCGCGGCGCGTCGTCACGTTCACCCACAGCGAATCGCCCGTGCCCTCGATGGACACCTGGGCCTGCAGCGCGTCGAAACGGTCGGCGATCTGCTGCCGCGTGAGGCCGGCGCCGCCCTTGTCGATCAACGCGCCGGCCAGCTGCGCCACCGTGCGCTGGCCGGCCAGGCTCTGCGCCGTGCCGTGGTGCAGCGCGAGCCGGAAGCGCACGGCGCGGCCCCGCGTACCCTTGGGCAGCAGCGCGTAGCGAAACCGCGCCGGGCCGCCGACGGCGCCCTGCACGGTGCGCGCGTCCAGCACCGCGGGCGCAGGGTCGAAGGCCTCGGCCACGGGCGCTGCGGGGTCGCCCTTGTAGCCCTGCACGAGCGCGGCCACGTCGACTCTGGCCTGGGTGGGCGCGCGGTCGGGGGCGGCCACGGGCTCGAAGATGGCGACGCTGCGGTTGTCGCGCTTGAGCCAGGTGCTCGCGACGCGGTTGATGTCGTCCAGCGTGAGCGCGCGCACGCGGTCGCGGGCCAGGAAGTACAGCCGCCAGTCGCCCTGCGCGATGGCTTCGGACAGCGCCACGCCGATGCGCTCGGGGTCGGCGAAGCCGTCGTCCCATTCGTTGAGCCAGCTCTGGCGCGCGCGCTGCAGTTCCTCGGCCGTCACGGGCTCGGCGGCCACGCCGTCGAGCACGGCGGCCATCGCGGCACGGGCAGCGGCCGCGTCCTGCCCCGGCGCCAGCGCCGAGCCGACGATCAGGGCCGAGGGCTCGGCCCAGGCCAGCGTGGCGCTAAAGGCCTGCGCGGCCTTGCCCTGCTCGACGACGCGGCGGTGCAGGCGGCCGCCGGGCGTGTCGCCCAGTACCAGCGCCAGCAGCTGCGCCGCGGCGAAGTCGGGATGCGGCCCGGGCGGCACGTGGTAGCCGATGTAGATCAGCGGCGCCCCGCCCACGCGGCGCACGGTGACCAGGCGCTCGCCGTCCTGGGCGGGGTCCAGCGTGTAGGTGGGCTCGAGCGCGCGCGTGGGCCGCGGGATGGCGCCGAAGCTCTGCTGCACCCAGGCCAGCACCTGGGCCGGATCGAACTTGCCCGACACGATGAGCGTGGCGTTGTCGGGCTGGTAGTGCTTGCGGAAAAAGGCCTGCAGGCGCGCGATGTCGACGTTCTCGATGTCGGTGCGGGCGCCGATCGTGCTCTTGCCGTAGTTGTGCCAGTCGTACATGGTGCCCAGCAGGCGCTGGAACAGCACCCGGCCGGGGTTGTTCTCGCCGACCTCGAACTCGTTGCGCACCACCGTCATCTCGGTGTCGAGGTCGACCTTAGCGATGAAGCTGTTAACCATGATGTCCGCCTGCCAGCCGAGGTACCAGCGCAGGTTCGCGTCGTCGGCGGCGAAGCTGGCGAAGTAGTTGGTGCGGTCGGTCCAGGTACTGCCGTTGGCGCGCAGGCCGCGGCGGCTGAACTCGGCCATCGCGTTGCGCGTGGTGGGCGTGCCCTTGAAAACCAGGTGCTCCAGCAAATGGGCCATGCCGGTCTCGCCGTAGTTCTCGTGGCGGCTGCCGGCGCGGTAGGTCATGTTCACCGTGGTCGTGGGCTTGCTGTCGTCGGGCACCAGCAGCAGCTGCAGGCCGTTGGCCAGGCGGTGCTCGCTGATGCCCTCCACCGTCGTGACGGCCACGGGAGCGGTGGGCGTGGCGGCCCGAGCGGGTGCCAGCACGGCGCTGGCCACCGCCGCAGCGGCGATCAACATGGCGGCCAGCAAGCGGCAGAGTGGTTGCATGCGTCGATTCTGGCGGAGGCCGGCGGCGCCCAGCCTCAGCCGCCAGCGGCGTAGCGCCGCAGCCGCTCCAGATCCAGCACGCGCACGCCGCCGTACTCGACGCGGATGACACCGGCGCCGTCCAGCACGGTGAGCGCCTCGTTCACGCGCTGGCGGCTCAGGCCCACCAGGTAGCCGAGCTCTTGCTGCGTGATGCGCAGCCGCTCGCCGACGCCCGGGTACAGCAGCGGGTGTGCAAGGGCCGCAAGGTTGCGCGCCACGCGCTCGTCGGGGTGGGTCAGGCGGTCGATCTCGCGCGCCGCGATGAACTGGCCCAGCCGTTCGTTGAGCTGGTTCATCACGAAGCGGTTGAAGGCGATGCTGCGCTCCAGCAGCCAGTGGAAGGTTTCCGCCGGGATGCCCGCCACCGCGCTGGGCCGCAGGGCCTGAATGTTGTAGCGGTAGGCCTCGCGCTTGAGCAGCGTGCCCTCGCCGAACCAGCCGCCGCTGGTGACGCCGGCGAAGGTGATGGGCAGGCCCTCGGCGCTGTCGTTGCTCATCTTCAACAGCCCGTCGATCACGCCCAACCACCACTTGGCCGGCCGGCCGACGCGACACAGCACCTCACCGGGCTGCAAGTCGATCACGCGCAGTTCGGCCGTCACGCGGCCGGCGTGCTCCGGCTCGATGCGCGCCAGCCAGGGCACGGCCGCCCAGTCGGCATGCGTGGCCGCGCGCGACTGCGAACTGCGCACGCCTTTGGCATTCGACGCTGACGGCAACCCACGTGCAGCCATGGCGGTGACATCGGGGAAACACCCGTCAGTGGGAACCCGCTGATTGTCGTCGTGATGACAACTCGGCGTCAAAGTGCCGCACAAAATGCTGGGCAGGGTCAGCCGAGAGCCCAGGAGACACGCGGTGCCGACGACGTTCCCCCGTCTGATGCTGGACCACGCCCAGGCTCGCCCTGCCGCGCCCGCGCTGCGCGAGAAGGTCTACGGCATCTGGCAGACCACCACCTGGGCCGAGCTAGCGCAGCTGGTGCGGCGCATGGCCTGTGGGCTGGCGCACGCGGGCCTGAAGCGCGGCGAACACATCGTTGTGGTGGGGGACAACCGCCCCCGCCTGTACGCCACCATGCTGGCAGCGCAGAGCCTGGGCGCGATCCCGGTGCCGCTGTACCAGGACGCGGTGGCCGCGGAGTACGTGTTCCCGGTCAACAACGCCGAGATTCGCTTCGCGGTGGTCGAGGACCAGGAGCAGGTCGACAAGATGCTCGAGTTGCGCGAGCAGTGCCCGCAGCTGGCGCACATCTGGTACGACAACCCGCGCGGCCTGCGCAACTACGCCGAGGCAGGCCTGGACAGCCTGGACGCGCTGGTGGCCGCCGGCCAGGCGCACGACGCCAGCAACGCGCGCTACTTTGACGACGAGGTGGCGCAGCGCAGCCCCGGCGACGTGGCGGCGATGTTCTTCACCAGCGGCACCACCGGCAACCCCAAGGGCGTGGTGCACACCCACGCCACGCTGCTGGACCGCGCGCGCGCCGGCCAGAGCTTCGACAAGCTCACCGACCGCGAGGAGGTGCTGGCCTACATGCCGCTGGCCTGGATCGGCCAGAACATCTTCAGCTACGCGCAGTGGCTGGCCTGCGGCTACGTGGTGAACTGCCCCGAGAGCGCGGCCACGGTGATGATCGACCTCAAGGAGATCGGCCCCACCTACTACTTCGCGCCGCCGCGCGTGTTCGAGGGCTTGCTCACCAGCGTGATGATCCGCATGGAGGACGCCGGCCGCATCAAGCGCTGGATGTTCCAGCGCGCCATGGATGTGGCCCGCCGCGTCGGCCCCGCCGTGCTGGACGGCCGCCCGGTCGGTTTGCTCGATGCGCTGAAGTACCGCCTGGGCGACCTGTTCGTCTACGGCCCGCTGCGCAACACGCTGGGCTTCAGCCGCGTGCGCGTGGCCTACACGGCCGGCGAGGCCATCGGCCCCGACCTGTTCACCTTCTACCGCTCCATCGGCATCAACCTGAAGCAGCTCTACGGCAGCACCGAGACCGCGGTGTTCGTGTGCCTGCAGCCCGACCACTCAGTGCGCGCCGACACCGTGGGCGTGCCCATCGACGGCGTCGAGATCAAGGTCGAGGCCAACGGCGAGATCATGGTCCGCAGCCCCGGCCTGCTGAAGGAGTACTACAAGAACCCCAAGGCCACCGAGGAGGTGCTGACCGCCGACGGCTGGTACCACACGGGCGACGCCGGCTTCCTGGATGCCACCGGCCACCTGAAGATCATCGACCGCGCCAAGGACGTGGGCCGCTTGATGGGCGGGCCGGCCGATGGCGCCATGTTCGCGCCCAAGTACGTGGAGAACAAGCTGAAGTTCTTCCCGTTCATCAAGGAGGCCGTGGCCTTCGGCGACAAGCGCGAGAAGGTCTGCGCCTTCGTCAACATCGACTTCGAGGCCGTGGGCAACTGGGCCGAGCGCCGCAACCTGCCCTACGCCGGCTACACCGACCTGGCCTGCAAGGCGGAGGTGCTCGAGCTCATCCGGGACTGCGTCGAGAAGGTCAACGCCGACCTCGCCGCCGACGCCATGCTGGCGGGCAGCCAGGTCAGCCGCTTCCTGGTGCTGCACAAGGAACTCGACGCCGACGACGGCGAGCTCACGCGCACGCGCAAGGTGCGGCGCGGCTACATCGGCGAGAAGTACCAGGTGCTGGTCGACGCGATGTACGGCGGCCGCACCGAGCAGTTCATCGAGACGGCCGTCAAGTTTGAGGACGGGCGCACCGGCAGCGTCAGCGCGACGCTGAAGATCCTGGACGCGAAGACCTTCGCGGCCGTCGGCGCCGAGCTCGGCAGGAAGGCCGCGTGATGGGCGAGCGGAAGATCGGCGAGGTCATCCTCGACGTGAAGAACATCAGCCTGCGATTCGGCGGCGTGAAGGCGCTCACCGACATCAGCTTCGACGTGCGCGAGCACGAGGTGCGGGCCATCATCGGCCCCAACGGCGCCGGCAAGAGCAGCATGCTCAACTGCATCAACGGCGTGTACACGCCGCAGGAGGGCAGCATCACCTTCCGCGGCCAGGCCTTCGACCACATGAACAGCCGCCAGGTCGCCGAGATGGGCGTGGCGCGCACCTTCCAGAACCTGGCCCTGTTCAAGGGCATGAGCGTGCTGGACAACATCATGAGCGGCCGCAACCTGCGCATGAAGACCAACCTGTTCCAGCAGGCCTTCCGCAACCCCTGGCGCAGCGCCGCCGAGAAGGAAGAGGTCGAGCACCGCGAGGCCGTGGAGCGGATCATCGACTTCCTCGAGATCCAGGCCTGGCGCAAGACGCCCGTGGGCCGGCTGCCCTACGGCCTGCAGAAGCGCGTGGACCTCGGCCGCGCGCTGGCCATGGAGCCCAGCGTGCTGCTGCTCGACGAGCCGATGGCCGGCATGAACGTCGAGGAAAAGCAGGACATGAGCCGCTTCGTGCTCGACGTGAACGACGAGTTCGGCACCACCATCGTGCTGATCGAGCACGACATGGGCGTGGTGATGGACATCTCCGACCGCGTCGTGGTGCTCGACTACGGCAAGAAGATCGGCGACGGCACGCCCGACGAGGTGCGCGCCAACCCGGACGTCATCAGCGCCTATCTGGGCACGTCGCACTGAGGCCTGACCACCATGGGATTCTTCATCGAGACGGTCATCGGCGGCCTCATGAGCGGGATGCTCTACTCGCTCATCGCACTGGGCTTCGTGCTCATCTTCAAGGCCAGCGGCGTGTTCAACTTCGCGCAGGGCGCGATGGTGCTGTTCGCCGCGCTGGCGATGGCGCGCTTCTCCGAGTGGTTCCCGGCGCTGCTGGGCTTCGACAGCAAGTTGCTGGCCAACATCCTGGCCTTCTTGGCGGCACTGGTCGTCATGATCATCGTGGCCTGGCTGGTGGAGCGCCTGGTGCTGGGCAAGATGGTCAACCAGGAGGCCATCGCGCTGCTGATGGCCACGCTGGGCATCACCTACTTCCTCGACGGCTTCGGCCAGACGGTGTTCGGCAGCGAGATCTACAAGATCGACATCGGCCTGCCCAAGGACCCGCTGTTCCTCTTCGAGGGTGCCTTCCAGGGCGGCGTGCTCGTCAACAAGGAAGACCTCTACGCCGCCTGCATCGCCGCGGCGCTGGTGATCCTGCTGAGCCTGTTCTTCCAGAAGACGCCCACGGGCCGCGCGCTGCGCGCCGTGGCCGACGACCACCAGGCCGCGCAGAGCATCGGCATCCCGCTGAACCGCGTGTGGGTGATCGTCTGGAGCGTGGCCGGCTTCGTCGCCCTGGTGGCCGGCATGATCTGGGGCAGCAAGCTGGGCGTGCAGTTCAGCCTCAGCCTGCTGGCCCTGAAGGCGCTGCCGGTGGTCATCCTGGGCGGCCTCACCAGCGTGCCGGGCGCCATCGTCGGCGGGCTGATCATCGGCGTCGGCGAGAAGGTCTCCGAGGTCTACCTCGGCCCCATGCTCGGCGGCGGCATCGAGATCTGGTTCGCCTACGTCCTGGTGCTCTTCGTGCTCCTCGTGCGGCCGCAGGGCCTGTTCGGCGAGAAGATCATCGATCGCGTCTAGAGACACGAAGGCCCACCATGCTCTACCGCGAAAACGGCCAGTTCAAGACCTCGTACACGACCGACAGCCGGGTCTTCCCCATCGCGCAGGACCGCATCGGCATCGCGCTGCTGCTGGCCTTCGCCGTGATCGTCGTGCCACTGATGGCCGACGAGTACGCCTTCCGCGCCATCCTGATCCCGTTCCTCATCCTGTCGCTGGCGGCGCTGGGGCTGAACATCCTAGTGGGCTACTGCGGCCAGGTGTCGCTGGGCACGGGCGCCTTCATGGCGGTCGGGGCCTATGCGGCCTACAACTTCATGGTGCGCATCGACGGCATGCCGCTGCTGCTGGCCTTGCTGCTGGGCGGCGTGTGCGCCACCGTGGTGGGGGTGCTGTTCGGCATCCCCAGCCTGCGCATCAAGGGCCTGTACCTGGCGGTGGCCACGCTGGCGGCGCAGTTCTTCGTCGACTGGGCCTTCCTGCGCATCTCGTGGTTCACCAACAACTCGTCGTCGGGCTCGGTGTCCGTCAGCGGCCTCGAGGTCTTCGGCATCGCGCTGAACACGCCGCACGAGAAGTACCTGCTGTGCCTGGCCTTCCTGGTGGTGTTCGCCTGGATCGCCAAGAACCTGGTGCGCAGCCACATCGGCCGCGAGTGGATGGCGATCCGCGACATGGACGTCGCCGCCGCGGTCATCGGCATCCGGCCCGTGTATGCCAAGCTCACCGCGTTCGCGGTCAGCAGCTTCATGGTCGGCGTGGCCGGCGCGCTGTGGGGCTTCGTGCACCTGGGCTCCTGGGAGCCCGCCGCCTTCAACATCGACCGCAGCTTCCAGCTGCTGTTCATGATCATCATCGGCGGCCTCGGCTCCATCATGGGCAGCTTCTTCGGCGCCGCGTTCATCGTCGTGCTGCCGATCTTCCTGAACCAGTTCCTGCCCGCGCTGGGAGACCTCCTGGGCGTCTCCATCAGCACCGCGGCTGTCGCGCATTCCGAGTTGATGATCTTCGGCGCGCTCATCGTGTTCTTCCTGATCGTCGAACCGCACGGCCTGGCACGACTGTGGTCCACCGCCAAGGAAAAGATGCGGCTCTGGCCCTTCCCTCACTGACCACCCCACGGAGACAAGTCCCATGAAGCTCAAGACCCTGGCCCTGGCCGCCACGCTGGCGCTGGCCGGCACCCTGGCCCCTGTCGCCTACGCGCAGGACAAGGTGCAGTTCTTCCCCAGCCTGACCGGCCGCACCGGCCCCGTGGCGCCGAACGCGACGCCGTTCGCCAACGGCTACGCCGACTACATGAAGCTGGTCAACGTCCGCGGCGGCATCAACGGCGTGAAGACGCTGGTCGAGGAGTGCGAGACCGCCTACGCCACCGACCGCGGCGTCGAGTGCTACGAGCGCCTGAAGGGCAAGCATGGCGGCGCCACGGTGTTCCAGCCGCTGTCCACCGGCATCACCTTCGCGCTGACCGAGAAGGTCCCGAACGACAAGATCCCGATGATCACCTCGGGCTACGGGCGCAGCGACAGCGCCGACGGCGGCGTGTTCAAGTGGAACTTCCCGCTGATCGGCCACTACTGGGTGGCCGGCGACACGGTGCTGCAGCACATCGCCAAGAAGGAAGGCGGCTGGGACAAGCTCAAGGGGAAGAAGATCGCCGTCGTCTACCACGACAGCCCCTTCGGCAAGGAGCTGCTGCCGATCATCGACGAGCGCCGCAAGATGCACGGCTTCGAGGTGCAGCTGCTGCCCGTGCCCGCGCCGGGCGTGGAGCAGAAGTCGATCTGGCTGCAGGTGCGCCAGCAGCGCCCCGACTTCGTGATCATGCAGACCTGGGGCGTGATGACGGCCACCGCCATCAAGGAGGCCGTGGCCACCGGCTACCCGCGCGAGAAGATGTTCGGCACCTGGTGGAGCGGCGCGGAGCCCGACCTGCGCGACATCGGCGCCGCCGCCAAGGGCTACAGCGCGGTGATGATGCAGCACGGCGCCGAGCCGGGCGCCCCGGTCGTCAAGGAGATTCTCGACAAGGTGCACGCCAAGGGCCAGGGTACGGGCCCGAAGGACGAGGTCGGCCAGGTGCTGTACATGCGCGGCGTGGTCGGCGCGATGCTGGCCGTGGAAGGCGTGCGGGCGGCCCAGGAGCGCTTCGGCAAGGGCAAGGTCATGACCGGCGAGCAGGCCCGCTGGGGCTACGAGAACCTGAACCTCACGCAGGCCAAGCTCGACGCGCTGGGCTTCAAGGGCGTGATGCGCCCGGTGTCCACGAGCTGCTTCGACCACATGGGCAGCGCCTGGGCGCGCGTGCACACCTGGGACGGCGCCAAGTTCACCTGGGCGTCCGACTGGCTGCAGGCTGACGAACAGATCATCAAGCCGATGGTCCGCGCCTCGGCCGAGCGCTACGCGGCGGAAAAGAAGATCACCCGTCGCGATCCCAAGGACTGCCAGTCCTGACCCACCCCCCGGAGCGCCTGGCGGCGCTCCCCCCTCCAGGGGGGCGCCGCCAGCGGACCGGCCAAGCCGGCTCCGCGGCGGCTGCTCGATACCCGACCTTCTCCCCGTTCGGTCGACAGGAACATGTCCAACACCCTCCTCAACGTCAACGGCATCGAGGTCATCTACAACCACGTGATCCTCGTGCTCAAGGGCGTCTCGCTGCAGGTGCCCGAGGGGGGCGTGGTCGCCCTGCTCGGCGGCAACGGCGCGGGCAAGACGACCACGTTGCGCGCGGTGAGCAACTTGCTGGCCGGCGAGCGCGGCGAGGTCACCAAGGGCTCGATCGAGCTGCGCGGCGAGCGCATCGAGAAGCTCTCGACGGCCGAGATGGTGCAGCGCGGGGTGGTGCAGGTCATGGAAGGCCGGCACTGCTTCGCGCACCTCACGATCGAGGAGAACCTGCTCACCGGCGCCTACACGCGCCGCGATGGCAAGGCCGCGGTGGCTGCCACGCTCGAAAAGGTCTACAACTATTTTCCGCGCCTGAAGACGCGCCGCACCAGCCAGGCCGCCTACACCAGCGGCGGCGAGCAGCAGATGTGCGCCATCGGCCGCGCGCTGATGGCCGACCCCAAGATGGTGCTGCTCGACGAGCCCAGCATGGGGCTGGCCCCGCAGATCGTGGAAGAGGTGTTCGAGATCGTCAAGGACCTAAACACCCAGGAGAAGACCACCTTCCTGCTGGCCGAGCAGAACACCAACATGGCGCTGCGCTACGCCGACTACGGCTACATCCTCGAGAACGGGCGCATCGTGATGGACGGCGAGGCCAAGGCCCTGCGCGAGAACGAGGACGTCAAGGAGTTCTACCTCGGCATGGGCGGGGGCGATCGCAAGAGCTTCCGCGACGTGAAAAGCTACAAGCGCCGCAAGCGCTGGCTGTCGTGAGCGACGTGGACCTCGGCTTCACGCCGCCGCCCTTCAACGCCGAGCACGCGCTGGCGCAGATGAAGCGCGCGCTGCGCGACGCCAAGCTCGCCGAGCGCGGCCCCGGCTTCGAGTTGCGCGGCCGGCGCGTGGCCGAGCTGACGGTCAACGGCCCCGCGATCGACGCGCGGCTGGCGCGCCGGCCGGCGCTCACGCCCGAGTGGGACCGCCACACGCTGAAGAACGCCGCCGAGCAGCGCAAGTGGATCGACGAACTGAAGAGCCGCCTGGAGCGCTGGGAGTCCGGCGAGGATTGAGCGATCGAGGGCCTTCGATGGCCCTCGGCGCGGCTCACCACACATCTGCTAACAGGACTGGGACTGTCGTGAACCCCGCCAACATCGACCCCCTGGCCCTGCGCGACCCCGCAGAGCGTGAGGCCGCCCTCATGGCCGCCCTGCCCGCGCAGCTGCGCGCCGCCGCAGCCCAGCCGGCGCTGGCTGCCACGCTGGCCGGCATCGACCCCGACGCCGTGACCCACCGCGCCGCGCTGGCCCGCGTGCCCGTCACGCGCAAGCACGCGCTGCTGGAGCGCCAGCAGGCCGCGCGCGAGGCCGGGCCGGGCGGCGCGCACGATCCCTTCGGCGGCTTCAGCGCCATCGGCTGGCGCGCCACGGGCGCGGTGCGCCGGGCGCGGCGCGTCTACCAGTCGCCCGGCCCCATCTACGAACCCGAAGGCGACCGTGCCGACTACTGGCGCAGCGCCCGCGCCCTGCAGGCCGCTGGCTTCGAGGCCGGCGACCTGGTGCACAACAGCTTCAGCTACCACCTCACCCCGGGGGCCTGGATCCTGGAAGGCGGTGCGCTGGCGCTGGGCTGCAGCGTGTTCCCGGGCGGCACCGGCAACACCGAGCAGCAGCTTCAGGCTATGCAGCACCTGCAGCCCGACGCCTACGTGGGCACCCCCAGCTTCCTGCGCATCCTGCTGGAGAAGGCGGCCGAGCTCGGCGTGGCGCTGCCGCGGCTGAGGAAGGCGCTGCTCAGCGGCGAGGCCTTCCCGTCAAGCCTGCGCGACTGGCTGGCCGAGCGCGGCGTGGCCGGCTTCCAGGCCTACGCGACGGCCGAGTTCGGTGTCATCGCCTACGAGACGGCAGCGCGCGAGGGGCTGGTGGTGGACGAGGGCGTGCTGGTGGAGATCGTGCGTCCGGGCACCGACGATCCGGTGGCCGACGGCGAGGTCGGCGAGGTCGTCGTTACCGCGCTGCACGCCGACTACCCGCTGGTGCGCTTCGGCACCGGCGACCTCTCGGCCGTGCTGCCCGGGCGCTGCCCCACCGGCCGCACCAACACCCGCATCAAGGGCTGGATGGGCCGCGCCGACCAGACGGCCAAGGTGCGCGGCATGTTCGTGCACCCCAGCCAGGTGGCCGAGGTGCTGCGCCGCCACCCCGAGCTGGGCCGCGGCCGCCTGGTGGTGGCCGGCGAGATGGCCGCCGACACGCTGACGCTGCGCGTGGAAGCCGCCGCCCGCCCCGCCGGCCTGGCCGAGGCCGTGGCCGGCAGCGTGCGCGACGTGACCAAGCTGCGCGCCGACATCGAGCTGCTCGAGCCCGGCAGCCTGCCCAACGACGGCAAAGTCATCGAAGACGCCCGCAGCTATCGCTGAGGCTGGACGTGAGCCGCCGGAAGGCGGCGATCGCCTGCCGAAGGGTCGCCGGCGATTTCACGCCGGAGACGCGGCCTGCAAGTTCAGCGCCCGAACGCAGCCTTCAGGGCGCTGCTCGTGCGCGCCAGCGGGTTGCTCCGGAACTTCTTCTCCTCCTCGCCCACCACGAGGAACAGGCCGTCGAGCGCCTTGCCGGTGACGTGCTCGTCGAGGTCGAAGCCCTTGGCGGCCAGCATCGGCACGCGCTGCGCGCGTTCCATCAGGCTCTTGTAGGCGCGGCCGGCGCCCGCGCGCTCGATCGACTGGCTCACGCTGGGCTTGAAGGCGGCGTGCAGGTTCGTCCGCGTCGTGCGCTCGAAGAACGCCGTGGCGCCGGTGTCGCCCGCCTTCAGGATGGCCTGCACGTCGCGGATGCCCAGGCCGCGGATGGCCGACGCGAAGTGCGGGGCCGCCAGCGGCGCGGCCTGCTCGGCGGCGCGGTTCATCGCGAGGATCAGCTCGTCCACCTTGCCGCCGAACCCCAGGCTGCGGGCCGTGTCGGCGAGCTTCTGGGCGCTCGGGGGCAGCAGGATCTTGACGGCCGCGTTGGCGAGGTAGCCGTCCGCGCGCCCGAGGCTCTTCACCGCGTTCTCGGTGCCCTTGGCCAGCGCCTCCCGGATGCCGTCGATGGTCTTCGGCGCGTCGGCAGCGAGCGCGGCGGTGGGCCCCAGCCACCCCCAAGAAGCGAGCGGTGAGGCGTTGGTCATCAGGAAGTCGCGTCGTCGCATGGTTCGGTGGCTCGATTGGCCCGGGGCTAGGTAGTATCCGCTCCCCAGTGGCGATCGACTTGCCTACCATTTGCGCTCACTGTTTCAACACCCGTGGAGACAAACTCGTGAAGAAGACCCTCGTTGCCCTGACCACCCTTGTCATCAGCGGCGCTGCGATGGCCTGGCCGGAAAAGCCCGTCACCATCGTCGTGCCTTTCGCGGCCGGCGGCCCTACCGACAAGGTGGCGCGCGACTTCTCCGTGGCCTTGCAGAGGCAGATCCCCTCCTCGGTCTTCGTGATCGAGAACGTGGGCGGCGCGGGCGGCACCCTGGGCGCCGCGCGCGCCGCCAAGGCCGCGCCCGACGGTTACACCTTCCTGCTGCACCACATCGGCATGGCCACCAGCCCGGCCCTGTACCGCAACCTGCCCTACAAGACGCTCGACGACTTCGAGTACCTCGGCATGATCAACGACGTGCCGATGACGCTGGTGGGCCGCAGCACGCTGCCGGCCAACAACTACGCCGAGCTGGTGAAGTGGCTCGAGACCAACAAGGGCAAGATCAACCTGGCCAACGCCGGGCTGGGCGCGGCATCGCACCTGTGCGGACTGCTGTTCCAGCAGGCCATCAAGATCGACATGACGACGATCCCGTACAAGGGCACGGGCCCGGCGATGACCGACCTGCTCGGCGGCCAGGTCGACCTGATGTGCGACCAGACCACCAACACGACGGCGCAGATCGCCGGCGGCAAGATCAAGGCCTTTGGGGTGACCAGCAGCAAACGGCTGTCCACACCCGGCCTGAGCGACTTGCCCACACTCGACGAATCGGGCCTGAAAGGCTTCAACGTTGGCGTCTGGCACGGCCTGTACGCGCCCAAGGGCACGCCGGCTGCCGTGCTGACGCGCATGAACACCGCGCTGAAGGCGGCGATCAAGGACACGGCCTTCGTGACGAGCATGGAGTCGCTGGGCGCGGTGATGATCACCGACGCGCGCAACAACCCAGCCGAGCACAAGAAGTTCGTCGAGGGCGAGATCGCCAAGTGGGGCCCGGTGATCAAGGCTGCCGGACAGTACGCCGACTGAGCCTTGCGGCACCAAGGCCATTGGCGACCCGTCTGGGCTGCTGGGGGTCGGCGGCGAGCGACGCAGCCGGTGATCCCTGTCGGCCCGGAGGCGCGTCGTAAGACGCCGGTTCAGCGCAGCGTGATCGGGATCGTCACCGGCCCGTCGTTCACCAGGTGCAACTGCATCTCGGCGCCGAATTCGCCGGCCTGCACGGCGCCCAGGCGCTGACGCACCTGCTGCAGCACGGCCTCGTACAGCGCGCGGCCCTGCGCCGGCGGCGCGGCGCCGGTGAAGCTGGGGCGGTTGCCCCCGCTGACGTCGGCGGCCAGCGTGAACTGGCTCACCACGAGCAGCGCGCCGCCCACGTCCTGCACGCTGCGGTTCATCTTGCCGGCCTCGTCGGCGAAGATGCGCAGCTTCACGAGCTTGTCCACCATCTCTGCGGCCGTGGCCTCGGTGTCGGCCGGCTCGGCGCACACCAGCACCAGCAGCCCCGGGCCGATGGCGCCGGTGACGCGGCTGGCGACCTCCACGCGCGCCTCGCGCACACGCTGCACCAGGGCGATCACGCGGCGTCCTTCGGGTCATCGAAGTGCGCCTCGACGTCCATCGGCAGCAGCTGGATCGTGGCGCGCAGCCCGGGCACGGCGGCCATCAGCGCTCGCTCGACCTCGCCGCGCAGCGCCGCGGCGTGGGCCAGGGTCCAGTCGGCGGGCATGTGCAGGTGCAGGTCGACGAAGCGGCGCGCGCCGGCCCGGCGCGTGATCACGTGGTCGAAGCGCAGCGGCTGCCCGGCGTAGCCGGCCAGCACGGCGTCGATGCGCGTCTGCATCTCGGGCTCCACGGCCTGGTCGAGCAGGCCGTCGGCCGAGCGGCGCAGCAGATGCCAGCCCTCGCGCAGGATGTTCAGCGCCACCAGCATGGCCAGCACCGGGTCGAGCCACAGCCAGCCGGTGAGCATCACGCCCACCAGCCCGGCCACCACGCCGGCACTGGTGACGACGTCGGTGAACAGGTGCCGCGCGTCGGCCTCCAGGGCCATGGAGTGGACCTCGCGCGCCTTCTTCAGCATGCTCCAGGCCAGGCCGCCGTTGAGCGCGCTGCTGAGCACGGCCAGCGCGATGCCCAGGCCCACCTGCTGCACCGGCTGGGGGTCGAACAGGCGGTGCGCGGCCTCGTAGAGGATGGCCAGCGCCGCAGCCAGGATGAGCACGCCCTCGAAGCCGCTGCTGAAGTACTCGGCCTTGTGGTGGCCCCAGGGGTGCTCGTCGTCGGGCGGGCGGGCGGCCACCGCCACCATCCACAGCGCGAACATCGCGCCGGCCAGGTTCACCAGGCTCTCCAGCGCGTCGGACAGCAGGCTCACGCTGCCCGTGGCCGCCCAGGCGCCGCCCTTCAGGGCGATGGTGGCCACCGCCACCGCCACCGAGAGCTTGAGGTAGGTGCCGACCTGCATCGGCGTGTCCGGGGCTTCAGGCCGACAGCGTGACGCGCGCGAACTTGCGCTTGCCGACCTGCACCACCACCGTGCCGGCGCCGAGCCTGAGCGCCTTGTCGGAGACGACCCCGCCGTCGATGCGCACGCCGCCCTGCTCGACCATGCGCAGGCCCTCGCTGGTGCTGGGCACCAGGCCCGCGGCCTTGAGCAGCGCGCCGATGGCCATGGGCGCGCCGGCCAGGGCCACCTCGGGCACCTCGTCGGGGATGCCGCCCGCGGCGCGGCGCTGGAAGTCGGCCTCGGCCTCGTCGGCGGCACGGGCCGAGTGGAAGCGCGCGGTGATCTCCTTGGCGAGCATCACCTTCGCGTCCTTCGGGTTGCGGCCGGCCTCGACCTCGCGCTTCAGCCCCGCGATCTCGGCCTCGGGGCGGAAGCTCAGCAGCGTGAACCAGCGCCACATCTGCTCGTCCGAGATGCTCAGCACCTTGGCGAACATGGTGTTGGGCTCCTCGGTGATGCCGATGTAGTTGTTCTTGCTCTTCGACATCTTCTCGACGCCGTCCAGGCCCTCGAGCAGCGGCATCGTCAGGATGCACTGCGGCTCCTGCCCGTACTCCTGCTGCAGCGCGCGGCCCACCAGCAGGTTGAACTTCTGGTCGGTGCCGCCGAGCTCGAGGTCGGACCGCAGCGCCACCGAGTCGTAGCCCTGCATCAGCGGGTACAGCAACTCGTGGATGCTGATCGGCGTGCCGGCCTTGTGGCGCCGGGTGAAGTCGTCGCGCTCCAGCAGCCGCGCCAGCGTGTACTTGGCCGAGAGCTGGATCAGCCCGCGCGTGCCCAGCGCGTCGGACCACTCGCTGTTGTAGCGGATCTCGGTGCGGGCCGGGTCCAGCACCAGGCTGGCCTGCTGGTAGTAGGTCTGGGCGTTGGCCTCGATCTGCTCGCGCGTCAGCGGCGGGCGGGTGGCGTTGCGGCCGGAGGGGTCGCCGATCATCGAGGTGAAGTCCCCGATGAGGAAGATCACGGTGTGGCCCAGGTCCTGCAGCTGCCGCATCTTGTTCAGCACGACCGTGTGGCCGATGTGGATGTCGGGCGCGGTGGGGTCCAGGCCGAGCTTGATGCGCAGTGGCTGCCCCGTGGCCTCGCTGCGGGCCAGCTTCCGGAGCCAGTCGGCCTCGGGCAGCAGTTCCTCGCAGCCGCGGCGCGAGACGGCCAGGGCCTCGAGCGTGCGGTCGGTCACGGGGAAGTCCGTGGCGTTGGCCGGCTGGCCCACTCGGGCCTGGGGCGGTGACATGAGCATGCGCAGAGGGGCGATCTGTAACAAGGGCGAGGGCACCCGCCGCTATACTGCGCGCGCCTGAACGCCGGAAGGGTGCGGGCAGCGCAGCGCGCTGCGGGTCTCACCGGCAAATTCTAGTGGACGGTCCGGCTGGCGTTTCCCAAGCAGCCACGACCGTCGCCTTTGTTCTCACCTTTCGCCTGCCCCGGGCAACCATGTCCGACGCCGCCCGCCACCCGAAGCCGCCAGCGATGTTGTTACGCCCGCTTCAAGAGCCGCTCGAATCCCTGGCACGCCGCCATCGCCGCACGTTGATGGCCACGGCAACGGTGCTGCTGGCCGGTTTCGGCATCACCGCCATCGCCGTGGCGCCGCTGGCACCCGACGCCGCTGACCTGCCGCGCCGCACCGTCACCGAGACCATCGCGACGCCGGACCTGCCGGCCCAGATCGAGGCCCTGGCCGCGCACACGCTCTCGCTCACGCGCAGCGACATAACCCGCGGCACCGACACCGCCGAATCGCTTTTGGCGCGCCTGGGCGTGCGCGACGGGCAGGCCGCCGCCTTCCTGCGCGGCGACCCCACGGCGCGCCGCCTGCTCGGCGGCCGCGGCGGCCGCATGGTTCAGGTGCAGACCACGGCCGAGGGCTTCCTCGAGCAGCTCGTGGCCCGCTGGCCCAGCGAAGCGCCCGACGCCGGCAACACCCACTTCACGCGCCTGACGGTGTCGCGCGCCCCCGACGGCCGCTGGGAGGCGCGCACCGCCACCGCCGCCTACGGCACCGAGCAGCGCCTGGCCAGCGGCAGCATCAGCTCCACGCTGTTCGCCGCCACCGACGCCGCGGGCATCCCTGACGCCGTGGCGGTGCAGATCGCCGACATCTTCTCCACCGACATCGACTTCCACCGCGAGCTGCGCAAGGGCGACACCTTCAGCGTCGTCTACGAGTCGCTCACCGCCGACGGCCAGCCCGTGCCCTGGAACGAGGGCGCCGGCCGGGTGCTGGCGGCCGAGTTCGTGAACGCCGGCCGTGCCCACCACGCCGTGTGGTTCACCCGGGCCGACGGCCGCGGCGGCTACTATGGCGCCGACGGCCGCAGCCTGCGCCGCAGCTTCCTGGCCAGCCCGATGGAGTTCTCGCGCGTGACCTCGGGCTTCGCGATGCGCTTCCACCCCGTGCTGCGGACCAACCGACCGCACCTGGGCGTCGACTACGGAGCGCCCGTGGGCACGCCGGTGCGCACGGTGGCCGACGGCATCGTCGTGTTCTCGGGCTGGCAGAACGGCTACGGCAAGGTCATCGAGGTCGACCACGGCAACGGCAAGACCACGCTCTACGCCCACCTGAGCCGGCACGACGTGAAGAAGGGCCAGCGCGTGCAGCAGGGCCAGCGCGTGGGGGCCGTCGGCATGACGGGCATGACCACGGGGCCGCACCTGCACTTCGAGTTCCGCGTCAACGGCACGCACCAGGATCCGCTGCGCATCGCCAAGTCCTCCGAGGTCGTGGTGCTCGACGGCGCGTCGCGACCGCGCTTCGACGAGGTCGTGCGGGGCGTGCGGGCCAAGCTTGCGCTGGCGGATTCGCTGAACGCGCCGGTGGTGGCGTCGCGCTGAGCGCGCGCCCGGGAGCCGGCGTGGCGGAGGCCTTCGTCGGCCTGATGTCGGGCACCTCGCTCGACGGCGTCGACGCCGTGCTGGCGGTGGCCGGCGACGGCGATGCGTTGCAGGGCGCCGGCCACGTCCACCAGCCTTTCGACCCCGCGCTGCGCGGCGAGCTGCTGGCGTTGAACCGCAGCGGCGCCGACGAATTGCACCGCGCCGCGCTGGCCACCAATGCGCTCATGCGCAGCTATGCCGGGGCCGTGCAGGCCCTGCTGGCCGCCGCGGGCCGGCGCGCCGCCGACGTCCGGGCCATCGGCGCCCATGGCCAGACCGTGCGCCACCGCCCCGGCGGCTTCGACGGCACCGGCTACACGCTGCAGCTGATGAACGGCGCTCTGCTGGCCGAGCTCACCGGCATCGCCGTCGCCTGCGACTTCCGCAGCCGCGACGTCGCCGCCGGCGGGCAGGGCGCGCCGCTGGTGCCGGTCTTCCACGCCGCGTGCTTCGGGCAAGCGGGGCAGGCGCAGGCGGTGCTCAACGTGGGAGGCATCGCCAACCTCACGCTGCTCGACGGCGCCGGCGGCGTGATCGGCTTCGACTGCGGCCCGGGCAACGTGCTGATGGATGCCTGGACGCAGCAGCAGCAGGGCCAGCCCTTCGACGCCGGCGGCGCCTGGGCCGCGCGCGGCCTCGTGCACCCCGACCTGCTGGCCGAGTTGCTGCGGGAGCCCTTCCTGGCGTTGCCGCCGCCCAAGAGCACGGGCCGCGACCTGTTCACCCCCGACTGGCTGCAGCCCCGCCTGGCCGCCGTGGGCGGCCCGCTGGCCGCCGCGGACGTGATGGCCACGCTGGCCGAGTTCACCGCCATGGCCGCCGTGCAGGCGCTGCGGCGACATGCGCCGGCCTCGGGGCGGTTGGTGGTGTGCGGGGGCGGCGCCTTCAACGCCCACCTCATGCGGCGCCTGGCGGCGCTGTCGGGCCTGCCGGTGGTGTCGAGCGCGGCGCTGGGTGTGCCACCCGATCAGGTCGAGGCACTCGCCTTCGCTTGGCTGGCCCGGGCCCGCGTGCAGGGCGAGCCGGGCAACGTGCCGGCCGTCACCGGCGCGGCCGGGCCCCGGGTGCTCGGAGCCCTGTACGCGGCCTAGACCGAGAACGACGACCCGCAGCCGCAGGTCGTGGTGGCGTTCGGGTTCTTGATGACGAACTGCGCGCCCTGGAGGTCTTCCTTGTAGTCGATCTCGGCGCCCATCAGGTACTGCAGGCTCATCGCGTCGATCAGCAGCGTGACGCCGTTCTTCGTCATCGGGGTGTCGTCTTCGTTGACGACCTCGTCGAAGGTGAAGCCGTACTGGAAGCCCGAGCAGCCGCCGCCCTGCACGAACACGCGCAGCTTGAGATCGGGGTTGCCTTCCTCGGCCACCAGGTCGGCCACCTTGGCCGCGGCGCTGTCGGTGAAGATCAGGGGCACCGGCATCTCATCGGTGGCGCTGGGCAGGGCTTCGGCGATGGCGTTCATCAACTTCTCCTTCAGGCGTCGTTGGACGCGGCGAGCTTGAGGGCGGGCTTGTCGGCGTTCTTCAGCGGCTTGAGGTCGCCTTCGACCATGGCGCCAGGGTGCATCTCGAGCAGTTCGTAGCGCACGTCCCCGAAGACGCGGGCCTTGGGCTGCAGTTCGAGAAGCTCGGTGCTGTGCAAGGGCCCCCGCACCTCGCCACTGATGATCACATGGCTGGCGACCACCCTCCCGGAGACGCAGCCATTGTCGCCAATGACCAGGATGCTGCGGCCCTCGCCTTCGGCGATCACGTCGCCATGCACCTGGCCGTCGATGCGCAGGCCCTCGCGGAACCGCAGCGAGCCTGTCAGCACCGTGCCGTCGCCGACCAGGCTGCGGATCGGGGGTGGTCGCCTCTTCGTGAACCAGCTCATGGGGGTACTCCTTGTCGTCGTGGCCGGCGCGCCTACAGGCGCACCGTATGCGTGGCGCGTGTGGCACCTTGGGCGTCCATCACGCGCACCTGTAGGCTTTTTAACACGGCCCCCGGGGGGTGGTCGATCACGCCCGCCACGCGCGTGACGCGGCGCAGCTGCAGCGGTCGGGGGCCGTCCTGAAGCATCTGCTGCCAGGCCTTGCCCTCGACCTGGCCGCTGAGCAGCACCTCGTAGCGGCCGCGGAACTCGTCGGAGTCCTTGGCCTGGTGCACCAGCAGCATCTGGTAGCGCAGCCGGCCTGCGGCCTGCGGCTCGGCCGACAGGCCGCGCACCTGCAGTCCTTCGCCGGTGGCCGGGATCAGGCGCTGGAAGAAGCCGAGTTCGTCCTGCAACGCCTGCTTGTCCAGCTCGAGCTGGCGAACCTGCTGCACCAGGCGTTCCTGGGCGACGCGCTCGGCCTTGAGCAGGCTGTCCGCCGCGTTGGCGACCTGCTGGGCCGCGCCGTGGCGATCCTTCAGAGACGCCAGTTCGGCGCGCAACTCGGCGACTTCTGTCTTGGCACCGCGGTCCAGGCCCGCGATTTCCTTGCCGAACTCGAAGGCCCAGAGCGCGATGGCTGCCGAGAAGCCCAGCATCACCGCCAGAGCCGCCCAGCGCAGCGGCCACGGCAGATGGCTGCGCACGATCATGCGCGGCGCACTCACCGACAGGCGACGACGCAGCAACTTCCAGCGCATCGCCCGTCAGAGCCTTGGCAAGGCCAAGCGACCGCCGCGGATCCGGCTCAGCCGGTCCGCCGGCGGTGCCCCCTGGAGGGGGCGCGCGAAGCGCGTAGCGGGGGAACCAATTACCGCTTGCTGAACTGCTTCCGGCGCCGCGCGCCGTGCAGGCCGACCTTCTTGCGCTCCACCTCGCGCGCGTCGCGCGTGACGAAGCCGGCGCGGCTGAGCTCGCTCTTGAGCGCTGCGTCGTAGTCGATCAGCGCCCGGGTGATGCCGTGGCGCACCGCGCCGGCCTGGCCGCTCTCGCCGCCGCCGTGCACGTTGATCTTGATGTCGAAGCCCTCGTTGTTGCCCGTCAGCAGCAGTGGCTGGCGGACGATCATGATCGAGGTCTGACGGCCGAAGTAGACGTCGATGGGCTTGCCGTTAATGACGATCTGGCCCGTGCCCTTCTTCATGAAGACGCGCGCCACGCTCGACTTGCGACGGCCGGTGCCGTAGTTCCAGGTTCCGATCATCGCGTCAGATCTCCAGCGGCTTGGGTTGCTGGGCGGCGTGCGGGTGCTCGGCACCGGCGTACACCTTCAGCTTCTTGACCATCGCGTAGCCCAGCGGGCCCTTGGGCAGCATGCCCTTGACGGCCTTCTCAAGGGCGCGGCCCGGATGCCGGGCTTGCATGTCCTTGAAGGGGGTGGCATAGATCCCGCCCGGGAAGCCCGAGTGGCGGTAGTACATCTTGTCGGTGGCCTTGGCCCCGGTGACGCGGATCTTGTCGGCGTTGACGACGACGATGAAATCGCCGGTGTCGACGTGAGGCGTGTAGATGGCCTTGTGTTTGCCGCGCAAACGGCGTGCTGCTTCGCTGGCAACACGACCGAGCACCTTGTCGGTGGCGTCAATCACAAACCACTCGTGCTTCACCTCGGCCGGCTTGGCGCTGAAGGTCTTCATGAGGGTCTTTCGGGATGTCGGCGGTTTCGATGGACTGCGGTGCCGCCGGCAGGGCCTCCGGTGCGCGTCTCGGGTGGACGGCCTCTCGGGATGACGGACGGCGTTTTCCCGGCCGAACGCGGGAAAGCTCACCAGTATAGCGTGCAGGGCGGCTGTCGGGGCGCCGCTCCGGATGTCGCGAACCCTTGGCCCAGCACAGCCGCCGCGCGGTCGGGACTGCTGGCTATGCCACCCTTGACCTCAATCAGGGGACGGGGCAACCCGGCCGCCACAATCCGCCGGGCTGGACGCGCCATCGCCGATGTCTCTTTGTGGGTGCCCGCCGCCCCCTTGCCGCTCTGCCGTCCGAGCACGCTGCCGCCCTGCAAACCCATGCGAACGGCCCGACCCGCACCGCCCCACGCCGCCGGCCGCGGCCGGCGGCCGTGCCCGCTTGCACCCGGACGTGCTCAAGCTCGGCCTGGCGGGCCTGCTCACCGACGTGAGCTCCGGGTTCGACGGGGGCAGAAACCGATACGACGCGCTCCCTGAACACCCGTGACACGCAGGAATTCGCACAGCCCCCGTCACGGTACATTCCCCACTTTCAAGTGAAAGTGGGGCAACTTATATGGAAGATAGTGCCGTCTGTTGTGGTCTCGCTTTTGGTCCAGCTGCCGCATCCGGCTGCTGCTCAGACCCGGCCCAACATCGTCGTCATCATGTCGGACGACGTGGCTCCGTTCGACATCTCCGCCTACCACCGCGGGCTGGGTGCGGTGCGCACCCCGAACATCGACCGCATCGCGGCCGAAGGCATGATGGTGAGCGACTACTACGGCCAACCCAGCTGCACGGCCGGTCGTGCAGCCTTCCTGACAGGACAGTACCCAATCCGCACCGGGCTCACCTCGGTGGGACAGCCGGGCTCGCCGGTGGGCCTAAAGGCCGAGGACCCCACGATCGCACAGCTTCTCAAGGCACGTGGATACGCTACTGCGCAGTTCGGCAAGAGTCATGTCGGCGACCGCAATGAGCACCTGCCCACTGCCCACGGCTTCGACGTGTTCCATGGTTTCCTCTACCACCTCAACATGATGGAGATGCCCGAGCAGCCTGAATTCCCGAAAGACCCATCCTTCAGCGGCCGACCGCGCAACGTCATCTCCTCTCGCGCGAGTGAGCGCGACGACCCGACCGTGGACCTGCGCTGGGGCCGGGTCGGCCGACAGGTGATCGAGGACGGTGGAGCGCTCGGCGCTGAGCGGCAAAGGACCTTCGACGACGAGATGCTCAAGCTCTCGATCGACTGGATGAGCGACGCTGCCAGGCAGCAGAGGCCCTTCTTCCTGTGGTTCAACCCCTCGCGCATGCACCAGGAGATCCATGTCTCCAAGCAGTGGGAAGGCAAGAGCGGGCACGGCCGCTACGCCGACGCGCTGATGCACTTGGACCACCTGGTGGGCCAGTTGCTCAAGTCGATCGACGATCTCGGCATCGCGAACAACACCATCGTGCTTTTCACATCCGACAACGGCGTCAACCTGTCGCATTGGCCGAGCGCCGGGAGCGCCGCCTTCCGCGGCGAAAAAGGCACTACGTGGGACGGCGGGTTCCGGGTGCCCATGCTGGTGCGCTGGCCCGGCAAGGTGCCTGTAGGGCAGTGGAGCGCCGGTTTCATGACAGCCGAGGACTGGCTGCCCACGTTGCTGGCCGCTGCCGGTGACACCACGGTGAAGCAGGACTTGCTCAAGGGACGCGACTTTGGCGGCACTACGTTCAAGGTCCACCTCGACGGCTACAACCAGCTCGACATGCTCAGCGGCAAGGGCCCGTCGGCGCGTCGTGAGTTCTTCTTCTACGCCGAGACCGAGTTGACAGCTGTGCGCGTCGACCAGTGGAAGGTGCACTTGGCGATCAAGAACGAATGGCTCAAGGCCGCCGAGCAGCTGCCCGGTGGTATGGTCATCGACATCAAACTCGACCCCTTCGAGCGCACCCCAGAGTCCTCGGGCTTCTTCCTCTGGATGAAAGAGAAGTCCTGGATCGCTCCGCTCGTCCAGAGACCGATCAACGAATTCACCGCCAGCATGAAGGCCTTCCCGCCACGGCAACGCGGAACCGGCGTGGGAGCCGCCACCGTGATGAAGCACGACTGAACATGCACAGTGCGCGCAGTGTCGCAGCGTTGCTGGCGCTGGCAGTGTTGCCGGCCTGGATGGTCCGGCCGATGGCGTCGGAGGCCCGCGCGGCCGATGCGTCGATTCGCCTGTGCAAGGGTTACGCAGGCCTGCCATCCCCCAACCGGCCGAGCAACGCAGGGCCGGCCTTAGCGCCACCATCTGGCATGGTGGCCCTGCCAGGCGGCACTTTCATGATGGGTTCGGACCGCTTCTACCGCGAGGAGCGACCGCTGCGCGAAGCCCGAGTGGGGGCCTTTGCGATCCAGCGCCACGAGGTCACCAACGCACAGTTCTCGGCCTTCGTCGCCGCCACGGGCTACCTCACGGTGGCGGAGCGGCCGCTTGACGCGCGGCAATTCCCCAAGCTGCAAGCGCACGAACGGCAGCCAGGCTCGCTCGTCTTTCGCGAGTCCGCCTTGGCACGCGACGCGACCGACATTGGCCATTGGTGGGTCTGGACCCCGGGTGCTTCCTGGCGCACCCCAGACGGCCCCGGCAGTACGGTCAAGGGGCGTGATAACCACCCGGTGGTGCACATTGGCTTCGAGGATGCGATGGCCTACGCCAAGTGGGCGGGGCAGGATCTGCCCAACGAGGCCGAATGGGAGTACGCTGCTCGAGGTGGCCTGGCCGGCGCCGACTACACATGGGGCAACGACAAGGCCGCCCGCGACGCTCAGGGCCGCCCGCTGGCCAACCATTGGCAGGGCCTGTTTCCTGTGAAGGACCTCGCCGAGGATGGATACAGAGGTATCGCCCCGGTGGGCTGCTTCGCTGCCAACGGATTCGGCCTGTTCGACATGGCCGGGAATGTATGGGAGCTCACGAAGGACGATTACGCCGACGCACGCGGACCCTACGCCGGCATGAAGGTCGCCAAAGGAGGCAGCTTTCTGTGCGCCGCAAATTTCTGTGGCCGCTACCGGCCCGCCGCACGCACGCCGCACGGCGTCGACACCGGCATGCAGCACGTAGGCTTTCGCACGGTGTGGCGGGGCCAGTCCGAATCGAACCGACGCGGACCCTAGCGAAGGCAGGCTAGTGTCCTGTCCCACTGACACGTGAGCAAAGTCGATACAGCTCCTCGAGGATCGAGCCGGCGGTGGTGCGCCGCCTCGATCTGGGCGACGACGAGCCGGCCGTGATGACGCTGCAGCCGGCCGGGCAGCAGCTGCAGCGCTGGCCGTTCCTGGAGAACCCGCTGGCGGTGCTGTCGCGCCACCCCATGGGCCGCGAGCCGCTGCGCGACGGCATGGCCGAGCTTAAGGTCAAGGGCTTACCGATCCGCCGCCGCTGGCACCTGGTGTGGCGGCACGACCGCGCGCTGGGCCGGCCGGCAGCGGCCTTTCCGGAACACCTGCGCGAGCGGCTGGGGCAGCCCGCGGCCTGACGGGTCGACGACTTGCGGGCGGGACCGCAGCGCGTGGCACCATGCACGGATGAGCCGCTCGCCCGGGGCCACGCGCCTGGTCTACTCCACCGACGGCGGGCGCAGCTGCCCGCAGTGCCGCCAGCCGCTGGCCGCCTGCCGCTGCGCGGCCGAGGCGGCGCAGCAGTTGCGCGGCGACGGCCGCGTTCGCGTGGGCCGCGAGGGCGCCGGCCGCGGCGGCAAGACGGTGACGGTGGTGCGCGGCCTGGCGCTGGCCGACGCGCAGATCGCCGAGCTTGGCAAGCGGCTGCGCAGCGCCTGCGGCACCGGGGGCACGGCCAAGGACGGCGTGATCGAGATCCAGGGCGACCACGTCGAGCGCGTGCTGGCCCTGCTGCTGAAGGAAGGCCACGCGGCCAAGCGAACTGGCGGCTGATCAGCGCCTTCCGCGCACCGGCCGCATCGCCAGCGGCCGCTTGCTCTTGAGCTGCCGCTCGATGCCGTCGTTGAGCGCGCCGCGCAGGTGCAGCACCTCCTCCAGCAGGCTGTAGACGCCGGGGAAGCGCAGGTCCAGCCACAGCCACAGCGTGCAGCCGCGCAGGCCCTGCTCCATGCGGTCGAGCCGGCTGTGGCCGTCGACCTCGTCCAGGAAGGCCGGCCGGCCCACGTGGCCGTGGCGCGCGTGCTGGTGCGCCCAGTCGAGGAAGGCTTGCACCAGCTGCTCGGTGCGCAGGTCCACCGGCGCCTGCGCGTAGACGAAGCGCTGCATCAGCGTCAGCGAGCCGGCCGTGCGGTCGAGCTCGTCGGCCAGCTGCAGCATGCCCTCCAGCTCGGCCACGGCGAAGTGCGCGTCGTCCAGCCGCAGCTGCTGCATGAACACCTGCAGCACCGCGTGTAGCCGCCGCTGGCCCAGCCGCGCGGCGATGGTCTCGACATGGCGCGCGTTCGGCGCCACCGGGGCCTTGAAGTCGCGCGGCGCGCGCGGCTCGGCGGCGAGGCGCTCCTTCAACAGCGCGGCGGCCCCCGGCTCGGCGTCCTTCAGCACGCCGGCAAAGCCTTCCTCGTGCAGGCCGAAGCGGCCGGCGCGGCCGGCGATCTGGTGCACCTCCGACACGTCGAGCGGGCGGTCGCCGACGCCGTCGAACTTCTCCATCGTGCTGAACAGCACGCGGCGGATCGGCAGGTTCAGGCCCATGCCGATGGCGTCGGTGGCCACCAGCACGTCGGCCGCGCCGCCCGAGAAGCGCTCGGCCTCGCGGCGCCGCACCTCCGGCGGCAGCGCGCCGTAGATGACGCTGACCACGTGCTGCTGCTCGGCGATGGCGTCGCGCAGGCGCAGCACGTCGCGGCGGCTGAAGGCCACCACCGCATCGCCGCGCTCCAGGCTCCACAGCGGCACCGCCCGCGCCAGCACCTGCACGTGCTGCTTGCGCTCGAAGCGGCGGATCTCGACCGTCTCGCCGCACAGCGCCACCAGCTGCTGGATGGCGGGCACCGCGAAGGCACTGCAGATGATGATCAACTCGCGCGCGGCCACGCCGACGATGGCCTGCGTCCAGGCCCAGCCGCGGCTGGCGTCGAACAGCATCTGCGCCTCGTCGACCACGGCTACGTCGAGCTCGCCGCGCGTGTCGACCATCTCGATGGTGCTGCTGACCACGCGCGCTCCCTCGGCCGGGACTCTCTCCTCGCCGGTGAGCAGCGAGCAGGGCACGCCGCGCGCCACCAGCCGGTCGCGCCCCTCCAGCGCCAGCAGCCGCAGCGGCGCCAGGTAGGCGCCGTCCAGCGCCTGGGCCAGCCGCTCGAAGGCGGCGTGCGTCTTGCCGCTGTTGGGCGGGCCCACGTACAGGAAGACGCGACGGTTGACGCGCCGGGCAGCGGTGAAGCTGTCGGGGTAGCCCTGGAAGGCGAGGTCGCGGTGCAGGCCGTCGAGCGTCTGCTGCTCGGCCACGGCGTGTTCCCAGCGGTCCTGCGCGCGGCTGCAGGCGGCCAGCAGTTCGGGCAGCGGCAGCGGCGTGGCGCAGGCCGCCACCAGGCGCGGCCACAGCGAGCCCATCTGCGCCGAAGACAGGGCCTCGCTGCGCTCGGCCAGGCGCAGCAGGTGGGCACGCAGTTCGTCGCGCTGCGGGTGCGGCGGCACGGGGCCCAGCGCGGCCTGCAGCGAAGGCACCTCGCCGTCGAGGAAGAAGCGCCACACCAGGGCCTCGTCGACGCCATGCCGGAAGGCCACCGGCACGCGCGCCCCCGGCCCCAGCACGAGGGTGTCCAGCCCCTGGCGCTGCCAGCGGCCCTGGCGGCGCACCAGGCCCAGGCCCTCCAGCGTCTGCCGGCGCTGCAGCATCAGCGTGCGCGCCGGCGGCGCGGCGCCCAGCGCATCGAGGTGCGCCAGCGCGGCGGCCAGGTGCTGTGGCGCGATCCAGCGGCTCGGCCGCGAGCCCGCGCCCTTCTGCAACTGGATGAAGCCGGCCTCGTCGAGCGAGCGCTCGGCCTCGGCGGTGGCGGCGTCGCTCCAGTCGGCCGGCGCCAGCACCTGGGGCAGCGCCCAGGCGTTGTCGCGCAGGCGCTGCAGCTGCGTGGCGTCGATGGCGGCGGGCACGCGTGCGGCGTGGGCCGTCACAGGCAGGCGAGGGGTCGGGTTCATGCGCTCTCCGCGCCGGCCAGCAGCGCCTTTTCGATGCGCCGGCGCGCCACGCGCGGCTTGGGGCAGGGGAAGTCCCACCACACACGCACGTCATCCTCCAGACCGAGGCCGTGCATGTAGTTGTAGAGGGCCTTCTTCAGGCCCGCGCCGAGCGCGTCGTGGTCGGTGCCGGTGGGGTCGGTGAAACCGACGTCGTTCTTGGCAAACGTCGGGCCATCGCCCGGCGGCAGCGGGTGCAGCGTGACGCCGTAGTGCCCGGGGTTCTTGCCCACCGGCGAGTGCACGGTGCACACGAAGCGGTGCCAGAAGCCGCTGTGGATGCAGCCGGCGGCGAACAGCTGCCGCACCAGCTCGAGCGCGTCCACCGTGTCCTGCACCGTCTGGGTCGGGAAGCCGTACATCAGGTAGGCGTGCACCAGCACGCCCTGGTCGGCGAAGGCCTTGGTCACGCGCGCCACCTGATCGACCGTCACGCCCTTCTTCATCAGCGCCAGCAGCCGGTCGGACGCCACCTCCAGCCCGCCGGTGATGGCGATGCAGCCGCTCTCGGCCAGCCGCTCGGCCAGCGCCGGGGTGAAGGTCTTCTCGAAGCGCACGTTGCCCCACCAGCTGATGCGCGTGCCGCGGCGGATCAGCTCGTCGGCCAGAGCCTTCAGCGCCTTGGGTGGCGCGGCCTCGTCGACGAAGTGGAAGCCGGACTGGCCCGTCTCGGCCACGATGGCCTCGATGCGGTCGGCCAGCACCTGTGCGCTGGCCGTCTCGTAGCGGCCGATGTAGTCCAGGCCCACGTCGCAGAAGCTGCACTTCTTCCAGTAGCAGCCGTGGGCCACGGTGAGCTTGTTCCAGCGGCCGTCGCTCCACAGCCGGTGCATGGGGTTGAGTAGGTCCAGCAGCGAGAGGTAGTGGTCCAGCGGCAGGCCGTCCCAGGTGGGCGTGCCGACGTCCTCGAAGGGCACGTCGGGCTCGAAGCCGGCCTGGTAGCGCACCGCCCCGTCCACGCGCGTGAAGGTGCGCACCAGCCGCCCGGCGCCGCGGCGGCCGGCCCAGTGCTCCAGCAGCGCCAGCAGCGGCCGCTCGCCGGCGTCGAGCGTGACGGCGTCGACGAAGTCGAACAGGCGCGGCTCGGCCAGTTCGCGCAGCTCGGTGTTGACGTAGCCGCCGCCCAGCGCGATGCGCAGGCCCGGCCGGGCCACCCTCGCCGCCTGCGCGATGCGCAGCGCGCCGTACACCGCGCCGGGGAAGGGCACGCTCAGCAGCAGCACGTCGGGCGCGTGCTCGGCCAGCGCCTCGTGCACGAGTTGCTCGAGCCAGCGGTCCAGCAACGTGGGCGGCGCGGCCAGCGCGTCGGCCAGCGGGCCGAAGCTGGGCTGGCTGGCGGCCAGCTTCTCGCCGTAGCGCACGAACTCGAAGCGCGGGTCGATGCCGTCCTTCACGACGTCGGCGATGTCGTTGAGGTGCAGCGTGGCCAGGTGGCGCGCGCGGTCGGTGGTGCCCAGGCTGCCGAAGGCCCAGGCCAGCGGGTCGGCGTCGCCCGCGCCAACGCCGGCCGCATAGGCGTCGATGGCGCGGAAGCGCTCGCCCTCGGGCAGGAAGCCACCTGAACCGCCCGACTGGGCGATGCGGTGGGCCAGCGTGGGATCGCGCCCCTGCAGGAAGGCCACCACGCGCTCGATGCTGGCGAGGTAGGCCTCGGACTGTTGCAGGAAGGCGGCGACGCGCGGCGTCCGAAGCGCCTCCGGCAGGGCCTGCAGGACCTCGGCCAGCGCCTGCAGGCCCGGCCGCGACAGCAGCTTCAGCACCAGCGCCAGCGCCAGGTCGCACTGCCGCGCGTCGACGCCGCGCGAGCGCAGGAAGCCGGTCAGGTAGGCGGTGGATGGGTAGGGCGTGTTGAGCTGCGTCATCGGCGGGATGACGGCCAGCACGCGCAGGCCGGGGGCGGCCGCTGGGGCATCGGGCATGGGCGGATTGTCGGCGCGGCGCGGTGCGACACTGCCGGCCGATGTCTTCCGCCGCGGCCCGCCTGCCCGCTCCCCGCTCGCCGCGGGCCGTGGTGCTGGCCCTGTGCACGGCGCAGGCGGTGGGCTGGGCCTGGTCGTTCTACCTGCCCACGCTGCTGGCCGAGCCGATGGCCCGCAACCTAGGCACGACGCCGCCGACGGTGTTCGCGGTGCTGTCGGCGGCGCTGCTGATCGGAGCGCTGGTCAGCCCCTGGCCCGGCCGGCGCATCGACACCGGCGGCGGACGCACGATGCTGCTGCGCGCCTGGGCACTGTTCGTGGCGGGGCTGGCGACGCTGGCCGCCACGCCGGGGCCAGCTCGTGCTGGTGGCGCTGCTGTTCGTCTGCCTGGGCTTCGTCAGCACCAGCGTGGCCACGCACCTGCCGGCGCTGCTGATGGCCCTGGGCGTGCCGCTGGCCGGCGCGGTGGCGCTGGCGGCGCTGGCCGGGCCGGCGCCCTGCCCTTCATGCTGCTGCACGGGCTGGGCAACGGGCTGCTCACGATCGTGCGCGGCACGCTGCCGCTGGCCCTGTTCGGCAGCATCGGCTACGGCGCGCGCCAGGGCGTGATCGCGCTGCCCGGTCGCCTGGTGGGGGCGGCCAGCCCCTTCCTGCTGGGCTGGGTGCTGGAGCACCACGGGCGCGCGGCGCTGGGCCTGACGGCCGCACTGGGCGTGGCGGCGCTGCTGATCCTGGCGCTGCTCCGCGTTGACAATCAGAACCGACGATGAGCAGCCTCCCCAGTGACGAGATCGCCGCCCGCGTGGTGGCCTGGCACAACCGCAACCCGCTGGCGCAGCGGCTACGGCCGTTCGACGTCGGCTCGGTGGGCCACGTGGCGCTGCCCTTCCACGACCCCGTCGAGCCGCCCCCGCCGGGTTGGGGTGTGGCGGGCGGTTCGCTGCTCGCGCGCGCCATCGCACGCGCCCGCGCCAGCCTGCCGAGGCCCCGTGCGCACAGCGCGGGCGGCGGACTGCGGGCGGCCTTCCGCGAAGACTTCATCCCGCCGCTTCGCCCCGACGAGGTGGCGGCCCTGGCGGCACGCCACGGCGTCGAACGCGACGACGAACCCGTCGACGCGCCAGTGCGCGTCGTCATGCCGCCCCCTGGTACAGAAGCGCTGGTCTGGCGCTGGCTGCTGACGGCCGAGGCGCGCACCGAGACGGCCCGCATGCGCGTGCTGCTGGGCCCCGCACCGGGCGCGCCGGTGCTGGGCCGCCGGCTGCTGAGCCTGCCGCGCGTGGTGGCGCTGGCCGCGTTGAGCGGTGCCGCACTGACGCTGGCCGTGACGCTGGGTGTGTTCGACGGTGACGAGCCGGCGCCAGTAGCCGTGCTGCCGGGAGCCCCGCCGGCCAAAGCGCCCGCGGCCGGTCCCGCGTCGGCACCGGCTGCCCCTCATGCGGCAGCTTCGGCCGCCTCGACCAACTCGGCCGCTGCACCGGCCATGGCGCCAGCCGAGCAAGCGGCGGCCAGCGAGCCGCTGGCGTCCGCAGCGTCGGCGGCGGCACCGACGCCGAAACCTCCGTCAAAGCCGGCGCCAGCACCCGCCCAAACCACGGCCTCGGCGCCCCCGGCCGCGGTGACCAGCCGTCCGCTGGACGTCGAGCCCCGGCTCGGCCGCATCGAGTTGCCTCCCATTCCCAGCATTCTCGAGTTGATCCGCCGCCAGGCGGCCGAGCCCGCCTCGGCCGCGTTGGCCCCGTCCTCCACACCCTCGGCCGGGCCCGCGGCAGCACCCACCGCCCATGCCCCCGCCTTCGCGCTGGCCACACGGCTGCTGCGCACCCGCACCGAGAGCCAGTTGACCGCCGAGGCACTGACCGCCCTGCTGGTGGTGCCCGGCAGCCCCGTGCAGAAGGTGGAGGTGATCAAGATCGGCGACGACTTCCGCGTCGTTGCCTGGCCCTACCCGAGCCGCGCCGACGCCGAGCGTGCACGGGCCTCGCTGCTGGCCCGCGGCCACCGCCTGCAGCTGATCGAGTTCTAAGCCCCGGCCCACCCCATGCGCCGCCAGCAGCTCCGGGCGGGCGTTCCGCGAACGTGACCCCAACCCATCGGGAGACCTCCATGCACTCCGGCAAGATCCTCGTCGCCCAGGGCGGCGGCCCCACCGCCGTCATCAACCAGAGCCTGGTGGGCGTGGTGCTCGAGGCGCGCCGCCACGCCGGCATCACCCGCGTGTACGGCGCGCGCCACGGCGTGCGCGGCATCGTCGACGAGGACTTCGTCGACCTCACGCAGGAGACCAGCCACAACCTCGAGCTGGTGGCGGCCACGCCGGCGGCGGCGCTGGGCAGCACGCGCGACAAGCCGGATTTGGCCTACTGCCGCGAGATGTTCAAGGTGCTGCAGGCGCACCGCATCGAGCATTTCTTCAACATCGGTGGCAACGACAGCTCCGACACCGTGCGCATCGTCGCCGAGGAGGCGCGCGCCGCCGGCTACCCGCTGCGCTGCATCCACATCCCCAAGACCATCGACAACGACCTGGTGCTGAACGACCACACGCCGGGATTCCCCAGCGCGGCGCGCTTCGTGGCCCAGGCCTTTGCCGGCGCCAACCTCGACAACGCCGCGCTGCCGGGTGTGTACATCGGCGTCGTCATGGGGCGCCACGCGGGCTTCCTGACCGCCGCCAGCGCCCTGGGCAAGAAGTTCGCCGACGACGGCCCGCACCTGATCTACCTGCCCGAGCGGGTGTTCGAGGTCGATCGCTTCCTGGCCGACGTGAAGGCCACCTACGAGCGCCTTGGTCGCTGCGTGGTGGCGGTCAGCGAGGGCATCCACGACGCCGCGGGCGCGCCGATCTTGGCGCGGCTGGCCAAGGACCTGGAGCGCGACGCCCACGGCAACGTGCAGTTGTCGGGCAGCGGCGCGCTGGCCGACCTGCTGTGCGAGGAGATCAAGCAGAAGCTGAAGATCAGAAGAGTGCGCGGCGACACCTTCGGCTACCTGCAGCGCAGTTTCGTGGGCTGCGTGTCGGACGTCGACGCGCGCGAGGCCCGCGAGGTGGGCGAGAAGGCCGTGCAGTACGCGATGTGGGGCTTCGAGGGGCAGCAGCGCGACGGCTCGGTGGCCATCCAGCGCACGGGCTTCTACAGCGCCGACTACACGCTGCTGCCGCTGGAGGCGGTGGCCGGCAAGACGCGCACGATGGACGATGCCTTCATCAGCGACAGTGGCACCGACGTCACCGACGCCTTCCGCCTGTACCTGCGGCCGCTGCTGGGCTCGGGCATGCCGGATGCGTTCCGGCTGCGGCCCAACGCGGTGCCCAAGGTGCTGCGGGCCTGAACCACTCGCCGGAGCCTCTCCCATGACCACCACGCCCGCCGAGTCCCCGCCGCTGGCGCTGCCCGGCCTGCACGTCCACGTGGCCGGCGACGGCCCGCCGGTGCTGATGGTGCACAGCATCAACGCCGCCGCCGGCGCGCACGAGATGAGGCCGCTGGAGGAGCACCTGCGCGCCACGCACACGGTCTACACGCCCGACCTGCCGGGCTTCGGCGCCAGCGCGCGCGCCGACCTGGCGTACACGCCGCGCCTGTACACCGACGCGCTGCACGCCGTGGTGCAGGCCATCCAGGCCCGCCACAGCCCGGCAGCGCTGCCCGCGGTGGCGCTGTCGCTGGGCTGCGAGTTCCTGGCCCGCGCGGCGGCCGAGCGGCCCGCGGCGTTCTCGCGGCTGGCGCTCGTCAGCCCCACCGGGCTGATGGGCACCAAGGCCCGCCGCGGCCCGCCCGGGGCCACTCGCGCCGTGCCCGGGCTGCACGCGCTGGTGGCGGCGCCGTGGTGGGGCGAGGGGCTGTTCCGGCAGCTCACGCGGCCGGCCGTGGTGCGCTACTTCCTGCGCCGCACTTGGGGCTCCGACGCCATCGATGAGACGATGTGGGCCGAGGCCGTGGCCGCCGCACGCGCGCCCGGCGCCCACCACGCGCCGCTGCACTTCCTGTCGGCCGGCCTGTTCAGCGCCGACGTGCTGGCGCTGTACGAGGCGCTGGCGATGCCGGTGTGGGCCAGCCACGGCACGCGCGGCGACTTCACCGACTACCGCGGCCGCGTGCACCTGCAGCAGCGGTCCAACTGGCACTGGACGGTCTACGAGGGCGGCGCACTGCCCTTCTTCGAGCATCGAGCGGCCTTCGCCGCAGCGCTGGACGCCTTTTTCGTCGGCGCTGTCGGTCAGCCCAGAGCCATGTGATAGCCACGACCAAGGATCAGGTTCAGGCCGGCGGGTGCAGCCCGCGTTCGCGCGCCATCAGGCGCACCAGGCCTAGCAGGGCGCCGAGCATTGGCGTGGATTGGCCCAGGCGCCGGCCGATCTCGTGCACCGAGGACAACAGCGCATCGATCTCCAGCATTCGGCCGGCCTGCAGGTCCTGCAGCATGCTGGTGCTCACGGCGCCCAGCCGGGCCGTCACGGCGTGGCGCTGCTCGGGCGTCTGCCCGATGGGCACGCCGATGGCGGCGCCCAGCGCCTGCGCCTCGGCCATGACGGCGCTGCAGAAGCTCCGCACCAGGTCGTCGGCCAGGATGCGGTCCAGCGTGGCGCCGGTGAGCGCCGACACCGGGTTCATCGTGACGTTGCCCCAGAGCTTGAACCAGACCTCGCGCTGCACACAGTCCGAGGTCTCGACCTCCACGCCGGCCTCGGCCAGCAGCGCGGCCACCACCGCCGTGCGCGGGCCGGCGCCCCCGGTGGCGTCGCCGATGACGAGGCGGCGGCCCATGGCGTGCCTGACGTGGCCCGGGCCGGCCGTGGACGCCGCCATGTGCACCACGCCCCCTACCGTGCTCGCGGGCGGCAGCCGCTCGCGCAGGCGGCCGCCGGGGTCCACGCTGTCGAGCACCCAGCCCCGCGTGGCCACGGGGGCGTCGTGCGGCAGGCCATCGAAAAACCACCAGGGGACGCCGTTCATCGCGCCCAGCACCGTGGTGTCGGCATGGCTCAGCGCCGCCACGGCATCGGCTGCCGCCGGCAGCGCGTGCGCCTTGACGGCGACGATGACCAGGTCCTGCGGGCCCAGCGCCGCCGCGCTGTCGGCCACGGCGATGTCGACGCGCTGCGTGCCGCCGGCATCGCTCAGCCGGAGGCCATGCTCTCGCACGGCCTCCAGCGTGGCCCCGCGCACCAGCGCGCTCACCCGCACGCGGCCAGGAGGCAGCTTCGCGAGCCAGGCCCCCAGCAGGCCGCCGATGGCGCCCAGGCCGACGATGCACACTTTCACGGTTATGCCTCCGAAGTCGGGGGGTGCGGCGGGGCCGCGGCGGGGCGGCTGGCCAGCCCAAGGCGGCGACGGCCGCGGGGAGTCTAAGCCGCTCCCCGCCCGGCAGCGGGCAGCACCGGCGCCATGAACACCGCCCAGCTGGCGGCCGCCTCCACGGGCTTCGCGCTCGGCCTGACGCTCATAGTCGCCATCGGCGCGCAGAACGCCTTCGTGCTGCGCCAGGGGCTGCGGCGCGAGCACGTGGGCGTCATCGTCGCGTGCTGCGCCATCGCCGACGCGGTGCTGATGCTGGCCGGCATCGCCGGGCTGGCCGCGGTGCTGGGCCACCAGCCGCTGCTGGCCGGCGTGCTGACGGCCGGCGGCGCGCTGTTCCTCACCGCCTACGGCCTGCGCGCGCTGGCGCGGGCGCGGCGCGGGGGCTCGCTGGGCGCGGCCGCGGGCGCGGCGCCGCTGACGCGGCGGGCCGCGCTGGCGCAGACCGCCGCCTTCACGCTGCTGAACCCGCACGTCTACCTCGACACCGTGCTGCTGGTGGGCAGCGTGGGCGCGCAGATGGAGGCTGAACGCTGGTGGTTCGCCGCCGGCGCTGCCGCGGCCAGCGCGGTGTGGTTCACCGCGCTGGGCTATGGCGCGCGGCTGCTCGCGCCGGTGTTCGCGCGGCCAAAGGCCTGGCAGGTGCTCGACGCGCTGATCGGCCTGACGATGCTGGGCATCGCGGCGCTGCTGCTGCGGCGGCTGCTCGCGGGCTGATCAGGGCTCCAACAGGCCGCGCCAGCCCGCCGGCCCCAGCCGCCGCAGCGTGGCGATGTTGCGGCCGTAGATGGCCTCGGCATCGGTGTACGCCGCCACCGCGCGCGCCACGCTGGCCTCGCGCAGCAGGTGCAGCGTGGGGTGGGGCGCGCGGTTGCTGTGGTTGGCCATGTCGTCTGCGGCCGCGCCGTCGAACACCCAGCCGGGGTGGAAGGCCGCGAGCTGCAGCGTGCCCTGCAGACCCAGGCGCCCGAGCGCCTCATCGGCCACGCCGAGAAAGTGGTTGAAGTCCTCGAAGCGCGGCAGCGCGTGCGGCGCCACGATCAGCGTCGTATCGACCGTGGCGGCGTCGGCCTCGGCCAGCGCGCGCAGCTCGTCGACCAGTTGCTCCAGCAGGGCCGCCGGCGTGCGGGCCGCGCTCTGTACCCAACGGATCTGCCCCCGCACATGCACGGCCTTGGCGAAGGGGCACAGGTTCAGGCCGATGACGGCGCGCTCCAGCCAGCGCCGCGTGGCGGCCAGCGCCGGCGGCTCCGGCGCGGCTGGCGGGGCGGCGGGGCGGCCGGGCCTCATGCGCCACCGGGCAGCTGCGCGCGCGCCAGCTGCTGCGACATGTGATGCCTAAGGCCCTCGACGGCGCCGACGCCGGCGCGGGGGCAGCGCTCGCGGAAGCCCTCCACCAGCGCCGCCATCAGCACGCGGCGCGGGCTCGGGGGCAGGCTGCTGGAGAGCACGCGGGTAAGAGCGCCGCGGAGTTTCTCGAGGGCCTGCACGGCGCGCGACACCTAGTGCGGGATGCCGCGGCTGCAGAGCGCACGAAGCTGCCGAGATCGGTCACCTGCACGACAGTGGCGAATGGGCGCAGTTCCATGCTGGCATGGTACGCGGAACCAAATTCAGCCGATCTTGAGCTTTACCGAAACCATGACACCACCCCAGCTCGACTGGCTCCGGCATGCGGCGATGCGCGGTGTCTGGGCCGAAGCTGGCCAGGGTACGGCGCTTGAACCACCCCCCACAGGCACTCGACGGACCAGCCCATGCCCCGCGCCCGATGGAGCCCTCCCACGCGCGCCCCGCTCGGCCTGGGCTCCGAGGGCGGCCACGCTGCATCGCGCCCACGGCGAGCACCCGATCGCGCCACTCCAGACCCGTTGCGGCCCCTGGACACGCAACCCCGAGATCGCCGTGCTCCAGGCCTGCCGCGAGCTCGGGGTGGCCTTCGTGGCCTTCGTGGCCTTCAGCCCGGTGGGCCGCGGTTCGCGCCCGAGCCCTGGGCGAAGTCGATACCGAAGCACATCGAACCCGCTGCAAGCCAGGGCCGCCCGTCTGGCGGCGGCGCCGCTGCCGTGAGCGCACAACACCCCCCCAAAGGGGGGATACGGCTCCCTGGCGTTGAAAAGCGTGTGAACGACTTGTGGGCAAGATGCCGGCGATCCAGCCAGGGGCTGCCGATTCCGGCCCTGCCCGAATTTGCAGCACGAGCCGATGTTGGTCAGGCCTGCGCTCAGAGAGCGCTATCCAGCGCCGGACCCCCGCGCTAACCTGACGATCACATGAACTCCTCAGTCGCATGCATCCCCGCGGGCAGGGTCCTGGCCGTCGACGACTGCCCGACCATGCGCGAGATCCTGCGCGCGCGGCTGGAGCGTCTGGGGTACAGCGTCGAGGCCGTCGACAGCGGCTGGGCCGCGCTGGAAGCGGCCACTCGGCGCTCCTTCGACGTGATCGTGCTCGACGTGCAGATGCCAGGCTTGGATGGCATGGCCGTGGGCCACGCACTGCGGCGGAGTTCGGCCACGGCGGCGATTGCCATGCATAGCAGCCTCGCGGAGGCGGACGTGCGTGCCGGGTTCGACGCCTACGACGCTTACGTGCGCAAGGGCGCCGACCTGCAGGTTCTGGCCGAGCGGGTCGACCAGCTCGCGCGGCTGCGCCGCGCGCCGTAGCGTCCCGACCGGCGACGGACTCCGCGGCCCAGGGCCGCCAGGCGTCTTGAAATCCGGCGCGGCACCCCCACTGTGCGCAATCAGTCGTTGTTTCACTCCTTCCACCGCCCATGGACAAGAAAACGCTTTCCTTCCAGGCCGAGGTGCAGCAGATCCTGCACCTCGTCACCCACAGCCTGTACAGCAACAAGGAGATCTTCCTGCGCGAACTGGTCTCCAACGCCTCCGACGCCTGCGACAAGCTGCGCTTCGAGGCGCTGGACAAGCCGGCGCTCTGGGAAGACCAGCCCGAGCTGAACGTGCGGGTGTGGTTCGACGCCGAGAAGAAGACCATCACCATCCGCGACAACGGCATCGGCATGAGTGCCGACGAGGCCGTGGCCCACCTGGGCACCATCGCCAAGAGCGGCACGCGCGAGTTCCTCGGCAAGCTCGAGGCGGACAAGAAGAGGGACGCCAACCTCATCGGCCAGTTCGGCGTGGGCTTCTACAGCGGCTTCATCGTCGCCGACCGCATGACGGTGGAAACGCGCCGCGCTGGCGCGGCGGCCGCCGAGGGCGTGCGCTGGAGCAGCACCGGAAGCGGCGACTTCGAGGTCGAGACCATCGAGCGCGCCGAGCGCGGCACCGACGTGATCCTGCATCTGCGCGAGGGCGAGGAGGAGTTCCTCAGCGCCTGGAAGCTCAAGTCCATCATCGGCAAGTACTCCGACCACCTGAACCTGCCGGTGCTGATGCACAAGCAGACCTGGGACGAGGACAAGAAGGAACAGATCGACACCGACGAGTGGGAACCCGCCAACAAGGCGCAGGCGCTGTGGACGCGCGCCAAGAGCGACATCACCGACGCCGAGTACCAGGCCTTCTACAAGCAGATCAGCTACGACAGCGAGGCGCCGCTGGCCTACACGCACAACCGCGTCGAGGGCCGCACCGAGTACACGCAGCTGCTGTACGTGCCGAAGAAGGCGCCGTTCGACCTGTGGAACCGCGACAAGCGCGGCGGCGTCAAGCTCTACGTCAAGCGCGTGTTCATCATGGACGACGCCGAGGCGCTGATGCCGGTGTACCTGCGCTTCGTCAAGGGCGTGATCGACAGCGCCGACCTGCCGCTGAACGTGAGCCGCGAGCTGCTGCAGGAAAGCCGCGACGTCAAGGCCATCCGCGAGGGCAGCACGAAGAAGGTGCTGGGCATGCTGGAAGACGTGGCCGAGAACCAGAAGGGCACCTATGCCGAGTTCTGGGCGCAGTTCGGCACCGTGATCAAGGAAGGCATCGGCGAGGACTTCGCCAACCGCGAGCGGCTGGCCAAGCTGTTCCGCTTCGCCAGCACGCACGCCGACAGCGGCGTGAGCTTCGCCGACTACGTGGGCCGCATGAAGGAAGGCCAGGACGCCATCTACGTCATCACGGCCGACAGTCTGGCCGCGGCCAAGGCCAGCCCGCAGCTGGAGATCTTCCGCAAGAAGGGCATCGAGGTGCTGCTGCTGGTGGACCGCGTCGACGAGTGGATGCTCAGCCACCTGTACGAGTTCGAGGGTCACACCCTCACCAGTGTGGCCAAGGGCGCGGTCGACCTGGGCCAGCTGCAGGACGAGGACGAGAAGAAGCAGGCCGAGGCCGCCGCCGAGGCCGCCAAGCCCCTGATCGAGCGGCTGAAGAAGACGCTGGCCGAGCGCACGAAGGACGTGCGTGCCACCACGCGCCTGGTCGATAGCCCCGCCTGCATCGTGGTCGACGAGGGCGACATGAGCGCCCACCTGGCACGCATGCTCAAGGCCGCGGGCCAGGACGCGCCCAAGGCCCGGCCCATCCTGGAGATCAACGCCGAGCACGCGCTGGTGAAGAAGCTCGACTCGGCCGAGGGCAGCGAACGCTTCGACGATCTGGCGCACATCCTGCTCGACCAGGCTGTGCTGGCCGAGGGCGGCTTGCTGGAAGATCCGGCGGCCTACGTGCGGCGCGTCAACGCGCTGCTGGTGGGCTGACGGGGCTCAGTCGCCCATCAGTTCGAGCTGCTCGCGCAGCAGCGTCGTCTGCTGGCTCCAGTAGGCCGCGCTGCCGAACCACGGGAAGTGGATCGGGAAGGTTGGGTCGCTCCAGCGTGCGGCCAGCCAGGCGCTGTGGCGCAGCATGCGGCGAGTGCGTAGCGGCTCGATCAGCGCGCGCTCGCGGTCGTCGAAGTCGCTGAAGTCCTCGTAGCCGCGCAGCAGCACGTCGAGCTGGCGCGCCATCGTGCAGGCGTCGCCCGAGACCAGCATCCACAGGTCCTGCACCGCGGGGCCCTGCAGCGCGTCGTCCAGGTCGACGATGTGCGGGCGGCCGGGGTCGCCCTCGGCCGTGCCAGGGCGCCACAGCACGTTGCCGGGGTGGCAGTCGCCGTGCAGGCGCAGCGTGGCCAGCGAACCGCTGGCGACCACGTCATCGAAGGCTGCCGTCACCGCCGCAGCGGCGGCCTCGGCCGTGCGGCGCCAGGCTGGGAGCTCGGCCGGGGTCACTACGCCGGCCTGCAGCAATTCGGCCACGGCCACGGCGCCATCGGCCGCCGCCAGGTGGTGCCGGTGCTCGAAGCGGCACTGCCGCCCCACCGCATGCAGCCGGCCGATGAAACGGCCCAGCTGCGCCAGCACGGCGGGGTCGTCAAGCTCGGGCTCGCGGCCGGCGCGGCGCTCGGCCACGGCAAAGCGGTAGGCCGTGCCGTCGTCGTCGGTCCAGGTCGCGAGGGTGGCCTGCTCGCCCTGCAACTGCAGCCGCGCACCGGCCACCCGCAGCTGCAGGGGCGGCACCACCGGCACCTCGGCGCCGGCCAGTTCCCAAGCGAAGGCGTGCTCCTCCAGGATCTGCGCGTCGCTCCATCGACCGGGCCGGTAGAACTTGGCCACCACGGTCTGGCCGTCTTCCAGCATCACCTGGAAGACGCGGTTCTCGTAGCTGTTGAGCTGCAGCAGCCTGCCGTCGCCGCGGAGGCCGGCTGCATCCAGCGCGTCGAGCACCTGCTGCGGGCCAAGGCCGGCATAAGCGACGACTGTGCGGAAGACCGCCGGGGACGCTGCCGTCAAGCCCTCATCGCCACAGCCGGAACATGGCCGATCACGATGCCCGCCGGCGGCTCGTCGGCCAGCGGCAGATCCAGCTCGATCACGCTGAGGCCAGGCGGTTCGCTGCTGCCAAAGCCGCTGACCACGCCGCCGCGCGATGCTCGGTCGAAGAAGGAATCGGTCATGACGTCTGTGTCACTCCAGCTCTGACGCTCGCGCCGCCGCTCAGCCACCGTAGCACTCAACTGAGCGCCGGCCTCGACAACGCGAGCCACCGGAACGCTCTTCGTCATGGCGGCCTTCTCAGGCACCAACTCGCGCAATGCCGCCGCGTCCGGAAGTTCATCGGCCATGCAATGGATGTATTTAACCTTGCAGGCGTCCAGAACCGCCTCCTTGATCGTCCGGCTGCGGCGCGACACGGGACGCAAGCCGTCGAGGTCAATCGCCGCGAGCACCCGACCGCTGCCGCTGCAGATGGCGAAGCTGACATGCTGGCTGCCCAGGAGGTCGAACCAGAAACCCAATTCACCAGGTTCGTCGGGCTGACAGAACCGTACAAGCGGAAGCTTAGCCAGGATCAGGTGGTTCGGAAGCGCTTCTCGGAGAACGCGATGAACCCGCGATTCCACCGGCCCGAATACTCGCCGTGCCGACAAGGGCCACTCTGTAGGCAGTGCCTGGCGCTTTTGGCGGCCACGGTAACGCACCCACAGCAGACCGGCCGCGCCCAACAGCAGCAGGGAAATGAGGGCGATGATCCAGTAGGGGTTCATCGGAAGTGTCAAGCGGAAGGGTGGTCTTTGCAGAGGGCCGACAGCGTTTGGCTAGGACTGCCGGGTGTATTGGAAAGCATAGTAGCTGCCTGTCCGGCCAAGGCCATCCCCCTGTATGCGTGGCCGCCGCCGGGTCGAAACGGTTCGCGGGGCGTGGTTTACCCTATCGGACCGATGGAACGCAACACCCGCCAGCGCACCGCTATCCGCGACGCCCTGCAGCGCGCCCGGCGTCCGCTGCTGCCGCAGGAGGTGCTGCTCGCCGCACAGACCCAGGCACCGCGCCTGGGCCTGGCCACGGTGTACCGGAACCTGAAGACCCTGGTCGAGGAGGGCGAGCTGTGCACGGTCGAGTTGCCCGGCGAGAACCCGCGCTTCGAGATCGCCGGCCGCCAGCACCACCACCACTTCCAATGCACGCACTGCGAGCGTGTGTTCGACGTGCACGCCTGCCCGGGCGACCTGTCCCGGCTGGCGCCACCGGGCTTCACGGTGCAGGACCATGAGCTCACGCTGTACGGCCGCTGCCGCGACTGCGGCGCCACGCCAGCCGCAGCCTGAATGAGGCCGCACCGGGCCCGCTCAAGCCGCCCCGGGAATCGTGCCGGCGATGTCGGCGTCGCGACGCAGCCGAACCGGACCCTCGTCCCAGCCAGCAGTCCGGTCATCCCGATGCCGTGATGGTCGCACTGCTGCAGCGCTCGTGCCAGGGCCTGCACGAGCCGGTCACGCTCGGCGATGACGCCGGGGTGATCCCGGCCCTGCGGGTGCTCACGCCAGGGGCAACAACGGTCGTGCTCGGGTGAGCGAGCTGGAGGCGCCACTCGCCCGGTCAGATTTCGGACCACTCGTCCGCGGCGGCGGTGGCGGCCGCTGCCGGCGCGGGGGCTGCGCGCGCGGGCTTCGGGCGCGGCGGGACCGCGCCAGTGGGCTGCGGCGGCGCGGCAGCCTGTCGCGCCTCGCGGCGCATCGCCACCGCGTCCTGCTCGGCCAGGCTGGCCTCGCCGGCGCGCAGCCGGAACAGTCGCATCGAGTTGCTCACCGACTCCACCTGCGACGACAGGCCGGTCGACGAGGCCGCCAGCTGCTCCACCATCGCGGCGTTCTGCTGCGTGATGCCGTCCATGTGCGACACCGCCTCGTTGATCTGCGCGATGCCGTTTTGCTGCTCGGCGGCCGCGGTGCTGATGGACTCCAGCGTGTGGCTGACCTTGCCCACGGCCGCCAGCGCCTCGGCCATGCGCTGCTGGGCGTCCTGCGTGCGGCGCGCGCCGTCGCCCACGCGCCCGGCGCTGTCGGCGATGAGCTGGCGGATCTCCTTGGCCGCCACCGTGGTGCGCTGGGCCAGCGAACGCACCTCGGCCGCGACCACGGCAAAGCCGCGGCCCTGCTCGCCGGCGCGCGCGGCCTCGACCGCTGCGTTCAGGGCCAGGATGTTGGTCTGGAAGGCCACGCCCTCGATGACGTGCACGATCTCGCCGATACGCCGCGACGACTCGGCGATGTCGTTCATGGTCTCGGCCACGGCCTGCACGGCGGCGTGGCTGCGCTGCGCGATATCGGTGGTCTGCGCAGCCAGGCGCGCGCCCTCGGCGGCGGCGGCGGCGCTGTTCTGCACCGTGCTGTTGATCTGCTCCATCGAGGCCGCAGTCTCCTCCAGGCTGCCGGCCTGGCTCTCGGTGCGTCCCGAGAGCTCGTCGGCGCCGCCCGCGATCTCGCGGGCGGCGTGCTCGACCTGCTGGACCTCGCGGCGCGTGTCGCTGACCACGGCGCGCAGGTTTACCGACAACTGACGCAGCGCCTGCTGGAGTTCGCCGATGGTGCCGCTGGCGCCTTCGGAGACGGCGTGCGACAGATCGCCCGAGGCGAGCCGGTTGGCGTCGGCCACCGAGACCCCGATGGCGCCGAGCGTGGCCCGCAGAGACAGCCAGGCGACGGCGCCGCCGCCGACCAGCGCCGTTGCGGCCGCGGCGGCCACGCCGGCGAACGCACCGGCACCCACGACCAGCAGGCCCAGCGCGGCCTGCAGGGCCACCAGCCGCCCGCCGGCGTCCAGGCTCAGCCACTGCGCGGCGCGGCCGCCCCAGTCGGTGCGCCGCAGCGCGCCGCGGTTCAGCACGTGCACGAGGCAGCCCTGCTGGGCCTCGGCGCGCATCGTCGCGTACAGCTGCTCGGCGGCCTGCACGGCCTCGCGCGAGGGTTCGGTGCGCACAGACAGGTAGCCCACAATGCGATCGCCGTCGCGCATGGGCGTGGCGTTGGCCTGAACCCAGTAGTGGTCGCCGTCCTTGCGGCGGTTCTTCACCAGCCCGGTCCAGGGTACGCCCGCCTCGATGGTGGCCCACATGTCGCGGAAAGCCTCGGACGGCATGTCGGGGTGCCGCACCAGGCTGTGCGGCTGGCCGAGCAACTCGTCGCGGCTGAAGCCGCTGACCTCGATGAAGGCGCCGTTGCAATACATGATGCGGCCCTTGAGGTCGGTGACGGAGATCAGCGACTGCCCGCTCGGGAACGGAACCTCGCGCTGGGTGACGGGTTGGTTGTTGCGCATCTCTGAATTCCTCCGCAGGGCCCCCCGGGCAAGCGCTTGCCGCCACGGGCCGCACCAGCGCCTTTCCTATCCAGCATAACGCTCATGCCGCGAGGCACTTGAACCGAGATGGCGGGCTTTGAACCCGCTATTCAGCGACGCAGGGCATCGGCCGGCCGGTAAGCGGGCCCCTCGGCGATGCGCCGGCCGTAGGACAACGCGGCGTCGCTGCCGGCGGGCCAGGCGGCGTCGAAACGCCGCCGCCAGGCCGCGGCCTCGGGGCGCAGTGCCAGGACATCGGCGAACACCGGGTCGCCCTGCGGCGCCAGCACGGCGCCCAGGCGGCGCTCGCCCGCACGCGGCGGCGCCACGCCCAGGCGCAGCACGAGGCCGGCGTCGTCGGCCTCGAAGTTGGGCATGCCGGCGGCGCCGTTGTTGAGCACCCAGCCCGCGCCGCGCGCCGCCTGGACGCGCTGGAACACCGGCAGACAGGTGTGGCTGCAGGCGAAGGCATCGACCCGGGCGCGATCGAACCAAGCGCCCACGACGCCGCGGTGGGCGGCGTCGCGCAGGTGCTCCTGTGCGAAGCCCCAGCCGGCCAGCGAGGTGGCGTCGCCGTGCACGATGGCCACCTGCAACCCGGCAACCGAGGCCCGGGCGTGCATCGGCAGCGCCGCCAGCTCGGCACGCTGCACCGGCGTGGTGGCCGCGCGCAGCCGGGCGTGGATGCGGTTGGAGCGCGCCACGACCTCGTCGTCCACCCAGTCGGGGTAGGCGCAGCCGCAGCCGGCGTCGCCGTCGGCCGTCTCGTCGGCCAGCTCGGTCTCGACGTTGCCGCGCAGCGCGACGTGGGCCAGCACGCGGCGCTGGATGCGCTCGAACCAGCCCGGCTCGGCGTCGAACCAGTGGAAGTCGCCGTTGAAGACGACGGCGCGCCGGCCGTCGTGTGCGGCCTGCTCCTGGAGCAGCCGCTCCAGCGCTTCGAGCGCGAACTCGTTGCCGTACAGGCCGCCGACGACGTAGAGCGTGTCGAGCCCGGCCAGGTCGGCGCGCGGCGGCGCGGCGAAGTCCTCGGGGCGGTAGCGGTAGTGCAGCGGGCAGCTGCGGCCGGCGGGGGCCTGGGTCGCGTTCACGACGGCTCCTTGGCGGCCGGTGCGCGGAAGCGGGCGACGAAGCCGCGGTCGATGCGGTCCTTCCACCACCAGGCCCAGCGGCCGTGGGCGCCGAAGGGCCCGCGCGCGGCGATGGCGCGGCCGTCGGCCGTGGCCAGCAGCGCGAGAAAGCGGCGCTGCGGCGCATAGGCCCGCAACGCGCCGCCGGCCAGCGCCGCGCGCAGGTTGTGCAGCAGCACCGGGCCCTGGCGCACCGCGTAGACGCCGGCCTTGGGCAGCGCCGGGCCGCGCACCCAGTGCGCGCCGTCGCCGACGGCGAAGACGGCCGGGTGCGAGCGCGAGCGCAGCGTCTCGTCGATGTCGATGAAGCCGTCGTCGCCGGCGGCCAGGCCGCCGCGGCGGGCGGCGTCGCGCTGCCAGTCGTGGGCCTGCGCGCCAGTGGCCCACAGCACCAGGCCGGCGCCGGCCAGCGTGGTGGCGTCGCCGGCCACGCCAAGCCTCAGCGCCACGCCAGCAGCGGCCAGCGCGCGCTCGGCCGCCCGCCGCGCTGGCGCGGAGATGCCGGGCAGCAGCTCGGGGCCGCGGCTGAACAGCGCGCCGCTCACCGCGCGGTCGGGCCGCAGCCGGCGCAGGTGGGCCAGCGCCGCGAGCACGCTCTCGACGCCGGCCGCGCCGCCGCCCACGGCTGCCACCTGCAGCGGCGCGGCCGTGTTGGCGCGACGCCACTCGTGCAGCACCGCCTCCCAGGCCGGCCGCAGCGCCGACAGCGGCCGCAGCGACAGCACGCGCGCCCCCGCCAGCGCCGGCGGCCGCAGCGTGGAGCCGACGTTCAGCGACAGCACCGTGTAGGGCAACTCCTCGCCACCAGCCAGCCGCACCCGCTGCGACGTGGCGTCCAAAGCGTGCAGCTCGCCAGCCACCCAGCGCGCGCCGGCGGCATGCGCCAGGGCCTGGAAGTCGATGACGATCTCGTCGAAGCGGTAGTGCCCCGCCAGCCAGCCCGGCACCATGCCTGAGTACGGCGCCAGCGCCTGAGGCGAGACGACCGTGAGCGCCACGCCTGGCAGCGGCGCCTGCGCCCAGCCCAGCAACACCTGCGCGTGGGCGTGGCCGGCGCCGACGAGCAGCAGCTGCTTCATGGCCGCGCTCCGAGTTCGTCAAGCCATGGCGCCGGCAGGTGCGCCAGGTCGGTCGGCTCGTCGATGTCGGGGAGCGGCGCCAGCAGCGCCGTGCGCAGGCCGAGCTCGGCCGCCCGCTCGAGCGTGGTGGCCATCACCTGCGGCGTGCTCCAGGCGATGTCCGCGAACAGGCGCTCGGGCGCGGGCGTCGACAGGCCCACGAGCGCGTAGCCGCCGTCCAGGGCCGGCACGAACACCGCGTCGTGCGCAGCCAGCGCCGCAGCAGCGGCGTGCAGCACGGCGGCGTCGAGCGCAGGCGCGTCGGTGCCGATCAGCAGCGCCCGTGAGTGCGTGGCCAGGCGCTGGCCCAGCGCCCGCCGCATGCGCGCGCCGAGGTCGCCCTCGCCCTGCACGGCCAGCTCCGCGCCGTGCTCGCGCGCCGCCGCCACCACCGCCGGGTGGGTGGCGTCGGGCGTGGCGCACAACTCCAGCGCGCCGAAGCCCGCGGCCGCGCCCTGCGCCAGCGTGTGCCGCAGCAGCCGCGCCGCCAGCGCCGCCGCGCCCTCGGCGCCCAGCGCCGGGATCAGCCGCGTCTTGGCCAGCCCCGCCACCGGGGCCTTGGCGAAGACGATCAGCGCCGTGTCGTGCCTGCCGCTCATCGCGCGTCGTTCAGCGCCCAGTCGTAGTCGAGGAAGGCGATGTCGAAGCCGCCCGCGCGCAGCCGCTCGCGGTCGGCCGGCGCGTCGGCCAGGCGCTCGGCGTGCTGCCCCGCGAAGGCCTTGAGCGAGCGGATGCCCTGGTGGCCGAGCGCGAAGTCCTCGCCGTACCAGTCGAAGATCTTCGACAGCTCGAGCCGGCCGCGGGCCGCATTCCACCGGTTGCGCGTGCGGTCGGCCATGAAGCGCTCGGCCTGCTGCTGCAGCTGCGCCGGCAGCCGCTCGGCGGTGAAGGCCTCCTCGCGCAGCATCGGGCAGCCAACGGACGCGCAGTTGACGGCAAAGTGCACGCGCGGCTCGTCGTACACGCCGCGTGCGCGCAGCAGCCCGTGCTCGATGTCGTCCAGCGACAGCCGGCCGCCCAGCAGCGGCACCCACTTCGGCTTCCAGGGGCTGCTCAGCAGCGAGCCGAGCTCCTTGATGGACTTCAACGCCGGGTACTTCGTGAGGATCAGCTCCACCGTGAAGGCGTTGTAGGCGTTGATCAGGAAGGCCTGCCGGGCCGCTGGGCCCCAGCCCCTGAACGTGGCCTCGGGCACGGCCGACAGGGCGTCGAGGTAGGCCTTGAGCGGCGCCCGGTCGGCTGCGAAGCCGGCGTAGCGCACCTGGGACCCCACGACCGAGGCCTGCCCGCCCCGCAGCAGCACGACGTGCCGGCCTAGCAGCGCCGTCCAGGCGGCGTGGCTGGCGTCGAAGGCCTGGGCCCGGGCGCGCAGCGGCGCGGCCAGCAGCGCCGCGCCCGCGGCCTGAAGCACGCGGCGGCGGGCGGGCTTCATCCGCGCTCCCAGGCGTGGTACTTCGCCACCCACCGCAGCAGCCCCTGCGGCGCGTGGGCGCGTTTCCACTCGCCGGCGGCGTACTTGTTGGCCTCGGCCAGCGTGGGGTAGGTGTGGATGGTGCCGAGGATCTTGTTCAGGCCCAGGCCGTGCTTCATGGCCAGCACGTACTCGGCCAGCAGGTCGCCGGCGTGCTCGCCGACGATGGTGACGCCCAGGATGCGGTCCTTGCCCGGCACGGTGAGCACCTTGACGAAGCCGTGCGCGGTGCCGTCCGCAATGGCACGGTCCAGGTCGTCGATGCCGTAGCGCGTCACCTCGAAGGGCACGCCTTGTTCCATCGCCTCGGTTTCGCTGAGGCCCACGCGAGCCACCTCCGGGTCGGTGAAGGTGGCCCAGGGGATCACCGAGTAGTCGGCGCGAAAGCGCCTGAAGCGGCCGAAGAGGGCGTTCACCGCCGCATACCAGGCCTGGTGCGCCGCCGTGTGCGTGAACGGGTAGGGCCCGGCCACGTCGCCCACGGCAAAGATGTTGGGGTAGAGCGTCTGCAGGTACGCGTCGGTCTCGATGGTCTTCTTCGGCGTGAGCGGGATGCCCAGCTCCTCGAGCCCGTAGCCGGTGACGCGCGGGCTGCGGCCGACGGCGCACAGCAACTCGTCGAACGGGATCACGACTTCGCGATCGCCCTGCTTCGCGATCAGGCGCTTCTCGCCGTCTGTCACCTCCACCCGCACGGCCTGGTGGCCGGTGAGCAGCGCCACGCCGTCGTCGCGCAGCGACGCGGCGACGAGCTCCGAGACCTCGGGATCCTCGCGCAGCAGCACGCGCGGCGCCATCTCCACCTGCGTGACCTGGCTGCCCAGCCGCGCGAAGCTCTGCGCCAGCTCGCAGCCGATGGGGCCGCCGCCCAGCACCAGCAGCCGCCGCGGCAGCTCGGTCAGGCCCCACAGCGTGTCGCTCGTCAGGCAGCCGGCTTCCGCCAGCCCCGGGATCGGCGGCACGAACGGGCTGGCGCCGGCGGCGATGACGATATTCCTCGTCGTCAGCACCTGCTTCGTGCCGTTGTGCCGCGTCACCTCCACCGTCCAGGGGCTGGTGATGCGGGCGTGGCCCTGCAGCACCTCCACGCCCAGGCCGGTGTAGCGCTCCACCGAGTCGTGCGGCTCGATGTCGGCGATGACGCGGTGCACCCTCTGCATCACCGCGGCGAAGTCGACGCGGCCCTGCGCATCGGCCACGCCCAGGCCCTGCGCCTTCTGCAACTGCTTCGCGAGCTTGGCCGAACGGATCAGCGCCTTGCTCGGCACGCAGCCGTGGTTCAGGCAGTCGCCGCCCATCTTGTGACCTTCGATCAGGGTGACCTTGGCCTTGACCGCCGCCGCGATGTAGGCGCTGACGAGCCCGCCCGCCCCCGCGCCGATGACGACGAGGTTGCGATCGAAACGCGCCGGCTTCGACCACCGGGCGTACACCTTGCGCTGCTGCAGCCAGCGCACCAGCGCCTTGGCCAGCAGCGGGAACAGGCCCAGCAGCACGAAGCTGCCCAGCAGCCCCGGAGAGACGATGTCGCGGGCCGACCCGATGGCGGCAAGCTGCGTGCCCGCGTTCACGTAGACCGCGGTGCCGGCCAGCATGCCGACCTGGCTGACCAGGGCGTAGCGCCACACGCCCATGGGCGTGAGACCCATCAGCAGGTTGACGAGGAAGAACGGGAACACCGGCACCAGCCGCAGCGTCAGCAGGTAGAAGGTGCCGTCCTTGCGCACGCCCTCGTTGATGGGCGCCAGCTGCGGGCCGAAGCGCGCCTGAACGGCGTCGCGCAGCAGGTAGCGCGCGGCCAGGAAGGCCAGCGTGGCGCCCAGCGTCGAGGCCAAGCTCACCACCAGCAGGCCCAGGCCCAGGCCGAACATCGCACCGCCGGCCAGCGTGAGCACCAGCGCGCCCGGAATCGACAGCGCCGTGGCCAGCACGTACACCGCGAAGAAGCCGGCCACCGTGGCCAGCGGGCGGGCCACGAAGGTGTCCGCCAGCGCGTCGCGGCTGGCCTTGAGCTGCTCGAAGGTGAGCAGCTCGCCCAGGCCGAAGTGCCGCCACGCGGCCGCCACGGCCAGCGCCAGCACGGCCACCAGGGTCCAGGCGACGGCCCGGCGGCGGCCCGGCTTCGCGGGCGCGGTCTTCACGCGGCCTGCGCCTGCGCCCGGGCCGGCTCCAGGGCGCCGCCGCAGCTGCTCCCCTGCCCTGCGGTGCAGCCCCAGCAGTGGTCGGCCACGCGGATGGCGCTGCCGGCGCCATCGGTGTGCAGCAGCTCGCGCAGGTGCGTGCGGCCCGCGGCGGCACCCAGGCGCGCCGGCAGCGCCAGCATCTGGTTGAAGTCGCAGTCGTAGAGCCAGCCCTGCCAGTCGACGCTCAGCAGGCTGCGGCACATGACGGTGTCGAGGTTCTCGTCGCGGTGGGCCCCGCGCAGCAGCGCCATGTAGCCCTCGAACGTGCCCTTGCTGACCAGCGTGCTGCCGAAGCGCTGGATGGGCATGTTCGCCAGCGCGAACAGGTGGTTGAAGCGGATGCCGAAGTGCTGCATCAGCTCGCGCTGGTAGTCGGCCTGCAGCGGCGCCTGCGGCGGCGGCAGCGACGGGCCCTGGGGGTTGTAGACGAGGTTGAGCACCAGGCCCGAGTCCTCGGCGCCGTAGCCCAGCGCGTTCAGGCGCTGCAGGCCGGCGATGCTGCGCTCGAAGACGCCGTCGCCGCGCTGGCGGTCGACGTTGGCGGCCGAATAGCACGGCAGCGAGGCCGTGACCTCCACGCCCTGCGCCGCCAGGAACGCCGCCAGGTCATCGTGCCCGGGCTCGGACAGGATGGTGAGGTTGCAACGGTCGATCACGCGCACGCCCAGCGCGCGCGCCGCGGCCACCAGCCGCCGGAAGTGAACGTTGAGCTCGGGCGCGCCGCCGGTCAGGTCCAGCGTGGCCACGCCGCGCGCCGCCAACACCTCGAGCACCAGGTCCACCGTCTCAGAGTCCATCTGCTCGGTGCGCTGCGGGCTGGCGGCCACGTGGCAGTGCAGGCAGCTCTGGTTGCAGGTGTAGCCGAGGTTGACCTGCAGCGTCTCCAGGCGCCGGCGCGCCAGCGGTGGGAAGTCGGTCTTGATGAGCAGCGGCAGCGTCGGGTGCATGGGCGGTGGTCGGGTGGCGTGGGCGGGCCGACGGCCGGCCCGATGCGCGCTTATACGCGCCCGGCCGCCCTGGGGTTACAGCCCGGCCGGCGTCTATAGCCCGGCCGGCGTCAATCGCACGGCTGCTCGGGCGTCACGAAGCGCAGCGCGGCAAAGCCGCTGAGCGCCGAGCCGCCGGTGTCGTCGGTGTCGGCCCCCACGGCCAGCTGCACCAGGCGCGCGCCAGGGCCGTGCAGGCGCCGGATGTCGGCAGCGACGTCGCGCCGCTCGCCGACCCAGCGGCCCCGCTCGGCGCCGCCGCTGCGCTGCACCACCATGGTGGCGCGGCCGGTGTAGGCGTTGGGGTGCTCGCTGCCGGCGCGCTGGCGGTTGTCCCACACGTAGTTGATGGCGGCATCGGGCACCTGCTCGCCGAAGCGTGCGCGCGCCAGCGCCAGCGCCATGCGGTCGCCCACGCCCAGCCGCTCGGGCGGCAGCGCCAGGCCCAGGTACACGCGGGCGGCCTGGTCGTCGCCGGCCTTGCGCGTGAGGTCGGCCCCCTCGAGCACGCGCTCGATGCGCCAGCGCCAGCACAGCACCGGCGTGCGCGCGAGGTCGACCTCGACCGTGCGCGCCATCAGCGACATCGAGCCCTCGGAACGCACCTCCATCGCGTCGACGCCGTCCCAGCGCCGCAGTGCCCAGCTGTTGGCCGGGCGGTTCTGCACGAAGCGCAGCTCGGCCCAGGGCGCCAGGCCGGCGTCGAAGCGGCCCACCCAGTCGGCGGCGGCCGGCAGCGGCGCCAGCAGCAGGGCGGCCAGGGCGGCCGCCATCGCCAGGAGCCCGGCAGGCGAAGGCGAGGGTGGCTTCGGCATGGACGGGGGCTGCGCGACGGGCTGGGGCGAAGGCTCAGCGCAGCCGGTCCCGCCCAGCAGCCTTGGCCCGGTAGAGCCTGCGGTCGGCCGCCCTCACCAGGGCACCGAGGCTGCTGCCGTCACGCCCGACCTCGGCCCCGCCCATCGAGAACGTGCAGCCGTGCGGCTGCGGCATCCCCGGCACCTCGGCCGCGGCGAAGGCACTGCGCACCCGCATGAACAGCGATGGCAGCTCGTGCAGCGTCGTCCCGGGCAGCACCAGCAGGAACTCCTCGCCGCCCCAGCGGCCCAGCCGGTCGGGGGTGCGCAGCAGGCCCGGCACCGCCCGCGCGAAGGCGCGCATCACGGCGTCGCCCGTGGCGTGGCCGTACTGGTCGTTGATCGACTTGAAGCGATCGAGGTCGATCATCGCCACCGTGAACGGCAGGCTCAGTCGTAGGGCCTGCTCACACTGCGACCGCGCGTACGACTCGATGGCACGGCGGTTGTGCAGACCCGTCAGCGTGTCGCGCATCGCCAGCTTGGCCAGCTTGCGGCGACGGTTCCACTGGCGCCAGCCCAGGGCACCGACACCGGCGGCCAGCGCCACGGCCGCCACCAACGCTGCCCACAGCATGCGCGCCGTGGCCTGCTGGGCCTGCAGCGACAGCCGTGTGGTCTCTTCCGCGTGCCGCAGCGAGGCCAGCTCGGCCTCGCGCCGCGAGTTGTCGTACAGGCTCTGCAGTCGCAGCACCTGGGCACTGCTACCCTGCGCACGCGACTGCTCGGCGAGCTCGTTCGCCCGCTTCATCGAAGCGTAGGCGGCAGCATGCCGCCCCAGCTCGGCCTGCGCGGCGGCCACGGCCATGGCCAGTTGGCTGCGCAAGGCCGGCTGCACGCCGGCCTCGGGCAGGGCCAGCGCGGCGTCCAGTGCCGCCGGCAGTTCGGCGCGCCGCTGCAGCGCCACCAGCGACTGCAGCCGGTGGGCGTACAGAGCGATCAGGCGCCTGGCCGAGCCGGTGCCGACCTGGCGCAGCACCGGCTCGGCTTCGGCCAGCAGGCGCAGCGCTTCCGCGTGGCGCTGCTCGCGCTGGTCGAGCACGGCCAGAGCCGTCAAGGCCGAGGCCTCACCCGCTTTGTCGCCAAGGGCACGACTGGACTCCAGTGCACGCTGCAGTTGGCGCTTAGCGTCGGCCGGCCTACTCAGCTCGGTGAGCGTGGTGCCAGCGGCGTACGCAATCAGGCGGCGCAGAAACCGGCCCGCGCCGGGGCCGACCGCCGAGTAGGCCTCATCGAACAGCAGCGCCACGCCGGCGCTGCTGACTGCGCCGTTGCCGCGGGCCGCACCGAGCGCACCCGCCGAAGCGGCGATCACCGCGCGGTCCGTCAGCGCCTGCGCGCGGTAGTGCGGCCACCCGGTGGCGGTGGCGCAGCGCTCGAGCTGATCGACTACGCGCCAGGCTTCGTCGAGGCTGCCGATCGCGCGCAGCAGCCAGGACTCGGTTTCGTCCCACTCGCAAGACAGCACGGTGCCGGGGCGGATGCCCAGGCTGCCTCGGGCCGTGAGCAGCGCCTGCAGGGCCTCGACGCTGCCCTCGGTGACGGCGCGGTGGCGCAGCTCCATGAACTGCAGCCACACCCGCATGCTGACGTCGGCCTGCGGGCGGGCCTCGAACAGACGTCGCGCCTCGCGCAGGCTGGCGGCGGCGTCGACTTCGGCCTCGAGCACAATCTGCAGTCGCGAGGCCGCAATCGCCAGCCAGAAGGCGGTATCGGCATCGCCCGCGGCTTCGGGGCTGCGCTGGCGGCGCAGCACCTCGTCAAGCGCGAGCGCCGGGTTGTCGATGGCGGCCTCGTGCAGCTGCTGCAGCAGCAGCGGCCAGGGCTGCACGGCGGCAGCCAGTGCCGGCATCAGGTACAGCCACGCCATCGCCACCAGCCGCCACGGGCTGACATGCAGCCGAAGGGGCAGGCACCTCAAGTTCATCAGCTCATTGTCGGCTTTACGCGGGCCAGCTTGAGCAGCGCCTGGCCAGCGCCGGGGTCAAACTCGGCGCAGGAACAGGCCCCACAGTACACCCAGCGCCATCGGCATCAACCCACCCACCAGGATTACAGGCCCCGTGGCGCACACTATCCCCATGAACCCGGAAACCGTGACATTTTCCCTGCCCGCCGACGCCTTCCCAACCTTCGATAACACCTACGCGCGCGAGCTGCCCGGTTTTTCCGTGCCCTGGCGGCCGGTGCCGGTGGCCGCACCGCGGCTGATGGTGCTGAACGAGCCGCTCGCCGCGGAGTTGGGGCTGGACGCCGAGTCACTTCGCGGCCACGCCGGGGCCGCCGTATTCGCCGGCAACCTGCTTCCCGAGGGCGCCGAGCCCGTCGCCCAGGCCTACGCCGGGCACCAGTTCGGTGGCTTTTCGCCGCAGCTGGGCGACGGCCGCGCGCTGCTGCTGGGCGAGGTGCTCGACCGCGCCGGCCGCCGCCGCGACATCGCGCTCAAGGGCTCGGGCCGCACGCCGTTCTCGCGCGGCGGCGACGGCCGGGCCGCCGCGGGCCCCATGCTGCGCGAGGTGCTGGTGGGCGAGGCCATGCACGCGCTGGGCGTTCCCACCACGCGGGCGCTGGCGGTGGCGGCCACCGGCGAGTGGGTGCTGCGCGACGAGCGGCTGCCCGGCGCCGTGCTCACGCGCGTGGCCGCCAGCCACCTGCGCGTGGGCACCTTCCAGTTCTTCGCCGCGCGAAGCGACACCGCCCGCGTGCGCCAGCTGCTGGCCTATGCCGTGGCGCGCCACGACCCCGACCTGGCCGCCCTGCCCCAGGCCGAGCAAGCGCGGCGCTTCCTGGAGCGCGTGGCGCAGCGCCAGGCGGCGCTGCTGGCGCAGTGGATGGGGCTGGGCTTTGTCCACGGCGTGATGAACACCGACAACATGACGATCTCGGGCGAAACCATCGACTACGGACCCTGCGCCTTCATGGAGGCCTACGACCCCGGCGCGGTGTTCAGCAGCATCGACCACCAGGGCCGCTACGCCTACGCCAACCAGCCAGCCATCGCGCGCTGGAACCTGGCGCGGCTGGCCGAGACCCTGCTGCCGCTGCTGCACGCCGACGCCGATGCCGCCGTGGCCGCGGCCACCGCGGTGATCGACGCCTTCCCGGGCTGGTACCAAGCCGCGTGGCGGGCGGTGTGGCGGGCCAAGCTGGGCCTGGCCGAGGCGGGCGCCGACGACGAGGACGACACGCGGCTGGCCGAAGCCTGGCTGCGCCTGCTGCAGGAACACGCCGTGGACTTCACGCAGGCCGCGCGCGCGCTGGCCGCGGCGGCCGGCGACGACGAGGCGCCGCTGCGCGCGCTGTTCGCCGCCTCGGACGGCGGGCCCGCCGGCATCGGCGCGTGGCTGCCGCACTGGCGCGCCCGCGGCGTGCGCGACGCTGCGGCGCTGCGTGCGGCCAACCCGCGGGTGATCCCGCGCAACCACCGCGTCGAGGAGGCGCTGGCCGCGGCCACGGCCGGCGACCTGGCCCCCTTCGAGGCGCTGCTGGACGCGCTGCGCCGGCCCTTCGACGACGACCCCGCACTGGCCCCCTATGCCGAGCCCGCGCCGCCCGCGGTGACGGCCGCGTACCAGACCTTCTGCGGAACCTGAGCGCCCCCAGGGCCGGGCTGCGCCCAGCCCGCCCCCCGCGGGGGATCAAGGCGACCGGCAGAGCCGGATCACCTTGAGAGACGCCGTGTCAGCGGGCGCTCACGCCTAAGGCGCTGCAATCGACGCCGGCCCGACCCACTCGAAACGCTGCTCCAGCAACTCGGCGTCGTCGAAATGCCGCCGCCCCACGAAGGCCGTGGCGTGGTGGCCCCACTGCCGCATGGCACCGGCGCTGGCGATGCCCATGGGCCAGAACAGGAAGCGCTCGCCGCGTTCGGTGCCGCGCACCAGGCCATCGGGCCCGAACAGGCTGCGGCGGCCGTCGGCCGCGGGCAGCGAACGGAGCAGCTCGTCGGGCTGCAGCGCGTACGCCTCGGCGCCGGACCCGGCCTGCCCGCGCGGCTGGGCCTGCAGGCCCAGCACGTCGTGGGAGGCCGAGCCGATGCGCACCACCAGCCGCTGCGTGGGCGCCAGCGGCGGCAGTGCGGCGGGCGCGAAGAGCCACTCCTCGCGCTGCGGCGCACCGACACGCGGCCGCAGCGCCGCCGACGGGAAGAACAGGTGGTAGCAGCCGCAGCTGTGGATGCTGTCCGCCAGCAGGGGCTGACCGTCCTCCCCGAGGGTGAGGCGCACGACCACGCCGTCGAGCGCGCCGGCCAGCAGGTCGAAGGACGAGGCCGCGGGCCGCTCCGGAAACCACAGCGTGTAGACGAGCTGCAGCCGCCAGGCCCCGCCCAGCCGCGCGTGCGACAGGCGGTGCCACACCACCGGCCGCGCGGTGTCCACGCGCGGCTGGCCGTCGCCGCCCCAGGCCGGCGACCCGAAACGGTCGTGAGGGCCGCGCTGCTCGATCTCGAACACCGGGGCGTGCCAGGCCAGCAGCTGCTGTGCAGCCTCGGGCGTGGGCTGCGGCAGCCCCAGGGCGTCGGTGGGCGGCGGCCACGGCGGCGGCGTGGCCGCGTCGGCCGCGGCCGGAACGTGGCTCTGCAGCGGCGGCGGCTGCACGGCCCAGCGGGCCATCGCGGCCTCGTGTCCGGCCTGCCAGCGCTGCACGCCGGCGAAGAAGGGCCAGCGCACCAGCGGGTACAGGCCCAGCGCGCGCAGGCCCAGGCTGTAGCGATCGGGCACCCGGGCGCGCGCCAGCAGCGCCTCGCGCGCGGGCGGCGCGGCCGCGGCAGCGGCCAGCTGCTGCAGCGTGCGCTGGCGGCAGCGGTCGGTGAGCGTGCGGGCGGCCGCACGGTCGGCCACCGGGCCGGCCACCGGGTCGGCCACGGCGGCGTCGCCCGCCCGCAGCGGGAAGGCCGCCGCCGGCAGGTTGGCGATCTCGGCAGCGCGCCCGGCTTCGTCCAGCGCGGCCGCCCGCTGCAGCCAGGCGCCGTAGGCGGCGTCGTCGGCGCGGGCACGGTCGCGCAGAGCCTCGCCGACGCGGTCCACGCGCAGGCCGGCAACACCCGCGATGCGCTCGGCCTCGGCATCGGCCGCACCGGCCTGCGCCACGGCGGCGTCGAGCTGCTGCGCCCAGGCCTGGCACGCGGCGTCGGCGGGCGGCAGCGGGGCCTGGAGCGGGGCCTGGGGCAGCGTCGTGCAGGCCGCGCCGGCCAGCACGGCGCAGGCGGCACCCAGGCGGCGCAGCAGCACCCCGCAGGCGGCCCGGGGGACCGGTAGGGCGATGGGCAGGAACGCGGGGCGGGTGTCCATGCCGCGACTATGGCGCAGCGTGCCTCAGCTCTTCACGGCCTCTCTGCCCGGGACGGGACCCGCTTCATCCCAAATCGGCCACCGCGGGGTGCGCAAAGCCGCCGCGAAAGGAAGCCGCCGCAACGCCACCAACAGCCCTTCTGCTAGGGCCGTTGCAGCCGCGACAGGTAGTCGAGCAGGGCGACGATGCGGTTGCGAACCGTCCACTCGGGCTCGGCGGCGGTGGTGGGCTGCTGCAGCGCCTCCTGGCGGAAGCGCTGGCCCCAGACCGGCATCGTGCGCGGGCCGTGGGGGCCGATCTCGATGGCGCTGCGGCCGTCGATTACCTCCCAAACCAGCTGGTTCGGGAACACGCCGCCGTTGCGCCGGGCCAGGGTGCTCAGGTCGCTGGGCGGCACGGTCAGGAAGCGGCGCAACTCGCCGTTGCCCACCCCTGCCGGGCCGTGGCAACTGGCGCAGTGCGCGGCGTACTCCAGCTTGCCGGCGTCGACGCGCAGCGGCGTCTGGGCCGCAGCCGCGGCGAACCAGGCGCCGAGCAGCAGCCCGCAGGCGATTCGGGTCTCGATCCGGTGGCCGGCCATGGGGATCCTCCTGTTCGGGGTGGGCGGCCGGCGGCGCTGAACGCTGCCGCAGCCTGGCGATACCGGGCTTCAGTCTCGCGCCGCCACGGGCCCGCGGCCTTGCGTCCGCTCAACGCCGAACCCTGGCCGGGGCCTGCCGCCAACGGGCTTGAGTGCGCGCAACCGGCGCACCGAGCCGGCCGCCACACTGGGCCGCAACGGTGGCGGGGAGCGCGAATCCGTGTCAGGGCCCGGCGCGCTGAGTGGGCGCGCGCCGTTCGAGCGGCCCCGCCGCAGCAGGCCATCACAGAGAGCCAGCGAATGTCGGAGCGACCCATCCTTTGCATCGTCGAAGACCCCTCGGCGCACGAGCCGCTGTTCCTGGCGCTGCGCCAGGCGGGCTGGCAGCTGCGCGTCGCCGCGTCGTCCGCGGCGGCGGCCCGCGCGATGAACATGCAGCCCTTCGAGGTGGGGCTGCTGCTGCATCGGGGCTCGTCGGATCCCGCCCCGTGGGAGGCCGTCCTGCGGCAGCAACCGGGCACGCAGTGGATCGGGCTGTTCGACGAGGGCACGCTGGGCTCCGCGGCCTGGCGCGACCTGGTGGTGAACCACCTGTTCGACCACCACACGCTGCCGCTGGACGGCCCGCGGCTGCTGGCGTCGCTGGGCCACGCGCTGGGGCGCGCCCGGCTGGCGCCGCCAGTCGCGGCGGGGGACGGGGCGGCCGACCCGATGGGCATCATCGGGCGCAGCCCGGCCATGCTCACGCTGATGCGGCAGATCCGGCGCGTCGCGCCGGCGTCGGCCCCGGTGCTCATCGGCGGCGAGAGCGGCAGCGGCAAGGAGCTCGCGGCGCTGGCGATCCAGCGCCTGTCGGCGCGCGCGCAGCGGCCGTTCATCTCCGTCAACTGCGGCGCCATCCCGGCCGCGCTGGTGCAGAGCGAGCTGTTCGGCCACGTGCGGGGCGCCTTCACCGGGGCCGACCGCGACAAGGCCGGCATCTTCGAGGCCGCCAACCACGGCACGGTGTTCCTCGACGAGATCGGCGACCTCTCGCTGGACGTGCAGGTCAGCCTGCTGCGCTTCCTGCAGGACCGGGTGGTGATGCGCGTCGGCTCCACGACACCGGTGCAGACCGACGTGCGCGTGATCGCCGCCACCCACGTGGACCTGGAGCGCGCCATCGAGGCGGGCCGCTTCCGGCTCGACCTGTACTACCGGCTCAAGGTGCTGGGCCTGCAGGTGCCGCCGCTGCGCGAGCGGCGCAGCGACATCGAGGTGCTGGCGCGCCACTTCTTTGCGCAGTTCGCGGGCGAGGCCGGTGCGCGGCTGAAAGGCTTCGGCCATGAGGCGCTGCGCGCCCTGGTGGCCCACCCCTGGCCGGGCAACGTGCGCGAACTGGCCAACCGCGTGCGCAGCGCGGTGGTGATGGCCGACGGCCGCTACATCACGCCGGCCGACCTGGGGCTGGCCGACCCCGACGGCGACCCGGCGAGCCCGAACGGGCTGCACGACGCGCGCACGGAGGCCGAGCGCCACGCCATCAGCCAAAGCCTGGACCTCTCGTGCAGGAACGTGACCGAGGCCGCGCGGCGGCTCGGCATTTCGCGCATGACGCTGTACCGGCTGATGGCCAAGCACGGCATCCGCGCGCAGGCCAGTTCCTGAGCGCGGCCCCGGCGCGGGCGAGGCCTGCCCGACGGCGCTTGCGCGCACTCAATCGCCGTCATCGCGGCGGCGGCTAGCGTGCAGCGGACCGTCCGGTGCACGGCACCGCGAAAGCACTCGCCAAAAAAAGGGAAACGCATGAAGCCAACGAGTTCCATCGCCCCGACCCGGGGCCTGCTGGCGCTGTGCGCCCTGGTGCTGCCGCTGCTAGCGCAGGCCGAGGGGGGCGCGCCGCCGGAGGTGACGCCCGTCGAGCCCCGGGGGCTGGACAACGTGCCGCAGCTGTTCGAGCAGCCGGGCGTGCTGACGCCGCCGGGCAAGCTGGTGCTCGAGCCGGCGCTGCAGTACGCCTACTCCTCTAGCAACCGCATCGCGCTGGTGGGCTACACGGTGATCCCGGCGCTGCTGATCGGGGTCATCGACGTGCGGGAGGTCAAGCGCAACACGTTCACGGCCACGATGACGGCGCGCTACGGCCTGAGCAGCCGCCTGGAGCTAGAGGCGCGGGTGCCCGCGGTCTATCGGCAGGACACCAGCATCGGCCGCCGCCTGCTGGGCAACCCGCCGGTGCAGGACGGCGTGGTATTCGACGCCAGCGGCAAGGACCTGGGCGACGTCGAGGCCACGCTGCGCTACCAGCTGAACCAGGGCGGGGCCGACCGGCCCTTCCTGGTGGGCAGCCTGCGCGTGAAGGCGCGCAACGGCCGCGACCCCTTCGAGGTGGAGACCGCCACGGTGTCGGGCCTGGGCGACGGCGTGCAGTCGACGCTGCCCACGGGCTCGGGCTTCATCGGCGTGCAGCCGGCGCTGACGATGCTGATGGCGGCCGACCCGGCGGTGCTGTTCGGTAGCGTGAGCATGCTCTACAGCGTCAAGCGCCGCGACGTCATGCGCCAGACGGCCCAGGGGCCGGAATTGCTGCCCGGCACGATCCAGCCCGGCAACATTTACGGCTTCAACTTCGGCATGGGGATGGCCATCAACGAGCGGGCCTCGTTCAGCATCGGCTACGACCACAGCTCGGTGGGCAAAACGCGCCTGAACGGCCTGGCGGCGCCCGACACCGTGCGCGTGCAGCTGGGCACGCTGCTGTTGGGCCTGTCGTGGAAGCTCTCGCCGAAGCGCACGCTCAGTCTCACGCTGGGCGCGGGCGTGACGCGCGACACGCCGGACGTGACGCTGACAGTGCGAATGCCCGTTTCGAGCTAGCGCTCACGGGCACAGCGGCACCGGTCGGCCCGTTCAGCGCCGCACCGAGCCCGCCACCGCGTCGCGGATGGACATCTGCAGACTCCAGCTGCGCAGCACGTCCAGGCTGTTGGCGCTGGCGTTGACGATGGTCAGCGTCCTGATCTGCTGGTCGTTCAGCGCGTTCTGCACCACCGTGCCCAGTTCGGACAGCGCGGGCAGCGCCGGCTGCGCCAACGCGGCCGAGGGCGTGCCCAGACCCTGCACCGCGATGCGCGTGGTCGTGACGAGGTTGCCGTTCACGTAGACCATCCGCTCGATGCCGAAGCTGAGCACGAGCCCGTCCGGCCCCTGGAAGCCGCCACGCAGGCGCTCCAGTTGCTCGGGCGCCAGTGGCTGGGCCGGGCCGTGCCAGGGCGGCCGCAGCAGCGGGGCCTGCGACGCCGGCGCGGCGCCTTCCGCGGCCATGGCGCTGCAGGCGGCTGCGGCCAGCAGCGCGGCCAGTGCCCAGGGTCGGGTGAAGGTCGTGGAGCGGTGTTTCATGGTCGTGGCCCGTGGCATGCGGCGCCTCAGTTGTCGGCCGGGCCGAGCTTGGGGATCACGACGCCCGCCAGACTCTCGCGCAGAACACCCGCGGCCAAGGGCGCGCGGGGCAGGCCCTGCCAGTCGGCGTCGCTGTCGAACAGCGCCACGTCCTGGTGGCTGCTGACGACGAAGAGGATGCCGTTGGTCCATACGGCCTCGAAGGCCCTGCGCGGCATGGCACGGAGGCCGCTGGCGGGGTCGCCGAGCAGCACGCGGCCGTCGCGCAGGCCCTTGACGACGACGAAGTGGCCGTAGCCCTTCTCGTTGATCAGCGCGATGGCCGGCAGCCGGGCCTCGGCCAGGCGGTCGAGCGTGGCCTCGAAGCCGTCGGCCTGGAAGCCGTTGGCCAGCAGCACGCGCTTCATGTCCAGCATCGAGAAGCCCTCGACCTTGATCTTTTCGGCATCGCCGCTGGTGTACATGGCCTCGAACACCACCTGCTCGCTCACCGGGAAGCGATAGTGATGCGTCAGCAGTGTCGCCACCGCGGCCGAGCCGCAACTGAAGTCGAGCTGCTGGATCACGGTGCGCCGCTGCCGGGCCTCCTTCACGCTGGCCACCGGCACCGAGAAGCCGCCGCCGGCCTGGGCCGGCACTTCCACCGAGCCGCTCAGGCCGCCAGCAGCCGCCGGCAGCAGCCCGCACAGCGCCACAGTGGCCAGGATGGCGTTGATCCTCATGCCCGGCCCCGCTCAGCGCAGCTGCAGGTTGACGATGGTGGCGTTCTGGATCAGCACGTTGTTGCCGCTGTTCTGGATGACCACCGGCAGGCCTGCCGCACCGGCGAACGCACCGCTGGCGACGCGGTTGCTGCCGGTGGCGACCTCGCTCGCGCGGTTGTGGGTGACCACACCGCTGAGCTGCAACTCGCTGGCTACGGCCGTGCCGCCGCGCTGCCCGGCCAGGGCCGGGCCACCGAGCACGGCGCTGCCACGCAGCGCCAGGGGTGGCGGCGTCGGCACCGCCGCTGCAGGCACCGCGACGACAGGCGCGCTCGGCGGCAGTTCGCCGGCCTGCACGCGGCAGGGCAGTCCGGCCAGGAGCGCGGCGGCGACGCAGGCCAGGCCGACGCTTCGGAATGGGGTGTTCATGGGTTCAGCCTTTGCTGGAGATGCGGCGGGCGCCGCGCCGGGTGCCCGGGGTCTGTCATCGTTCCCGGGCACCCGGTGACCCGCGATCGAGCGCGGGTCGAGGGACTCACTTGCCGACGTTCAGGTTGGCCTGCACATTGATGCTCTGCTGCACCAGCGAGGCCATGCCCGAGTTCTGCGTGGCCACCATGATGCCCGCCGCCGACTGCCCGATCGAGCTCATCGTGTTGGACATGTTGAAGGTGCCGGCGTTCAGACGCACGACGCCGCCGGCGCCGCCCGCGCCGCCCGTGGCGCCGTTGCCGACACCGCCGTTGCCGGCTCCGCCCTGACCGCCCGTGCCCTGGCCGCCGGCACCGCCGGCACCGCCGGACGCACCGACCGCACCGCCGGCGCCATTGCCCGCCGTGGCGCTGCCGTTGGACGCCGAGGTGCTGGCGCTGCCGTTGCTCACGTCACCGTTGCTGCCCGAGCCGCCCTGGCCACCCATGCCGGCGTTGTTGGCGGCCGCGCCCCCGGCGGCGCCGGTGCCCGTGGCCTGCCCACCCGTGGCGGTGGCGGTGCCGGTGTTGTCACCGCTGGTCGCGGTGGCTGCGCCCCCGCTGCCAGCACCGCCGCTGCCGGTGGAGCTGCCCGTGGCCGCGCCGCCCTGGCTCGAGGCCGAGCCGGTGGCCCCGCCGCCGGTGCCCGTGCCGGTGATGCCGATCGCGCCGGAGTTGGCCGTGGCCGCGCCCGAGCCGGCTGCGCCGCTGGAGCCGGCATCGTTCTCGCCCGCGCGACCGCCACGGCCGGTGCTGGCCATGCTGTCGGCACCCGCGCCGCCGCCGGTGGCCGCGCCGCTCGCGTCACCGCTGCCGCCGCGCGAGCGGTTGCCGGCCATCGCGTTGCCGCCCAGGGTCTTGGTCCAGACCGAGGCGGAGCCGCCCTTGCCCTTGCTCTCGGCCATGGCGTCGCCCGTGCCCTGCATGTTGCCGGCCTTGGTGCCGCCAACCATGCCGTGGCCGGCACCGCCTTCGCCGCCCGTGGCGCCGACGGCATCGCCGCCGTTGCCACCGTTGCCGGCGGTGATGCCGCCATTGGAGGCGCTGCCGTTGCTCGCCGCGCCGGCCATGGCGCTGCCGTTGTTGGCGCTGCCGCCGCTGCCGCCGTCGCCGCCGGCACCACCTGCCCCGCCCTGCGCGGCGTTGCCGCCGCTGCCACCGTTGCCCACGCCGCCCTGGCCGGCGCCGCCGTAGCCGGCGCCGCCCTTGCCACCGGCCGCGCCGTTGGCGTCACCGCTGTTGGACACCACGTTGCCGATGCCGCCGATCTGCACGTTGGACACGGCGCCCTGCAGCCGGCTGGAAGCCACGGCCTTGCTGCTGTTGAACGAGTCGGCGAAGTTGGCGGTCGCGTTGCTGCCGTTGTTGGCGGCAGCCGTGCCGGTGCCGTCGGCGCGGGCCCGGCCGCGGTTGTCGCGGTTGTCACCCGACTTGTCGATGCTCTTGGTCTGCGTCAGGGTGCGGCTGCGGTTGCTCGCGTCCGTCTGCGTGTTGGTGTTGGTGCTGTTGCTCGTGCTGTTGCTCGTCGTCGTGACCGTCTTGGTCTTGGTCGACGTGCTGTTGTCCTGCATCGCCGTCGAGCCCTCGTTCGCGACCGGGCCGCTGTTGCCCGATTGCGTGGAGGTGGCCGTGGCCGTCTGCGTGATCGTGCCCTCCGACCCGCTGGTGGTGGTCGTGGGATTGGCCCAGGCGGTGCTTGCACCACCAAATGCCAGGGCGATGGCGCCCGCCAGTACCGTCTTGCGCATGTCTAACTCCTAGATTCAGTTGAAGAGGATCGGCTTGGAATCGGCACGTTGAGCCAACTCACGGAGGTCTTGGGCAAGATCGGGGCCAGCCTGCACCGGCGCACGCAAGTGCCTGTCGCATAAGCCAAACTCAGCCGGCGCCCCGCTTCGGCACACGGCGGCCGGGGGCGCCGGCGCAGGCCGCCGTCACAGGGCTGTGATGCCGCGCGGCCTCGGTGGCGTAGGCGCAGGCCGCGCCCGCGGTCGGCGGTGGCCCCGCGCAGACCCGAAGTGCTTGCCGAATCAAGGGCTTGCGCCGTGCACGGCGGCGCCGCTACCCCGTCCGAACGCACTGTCTCGGTCCTGCAGCACCACCCCCTTCGGCGGACTTGATCCTGCTCAGGGCAGCCGCGCACGCCGTGCGTAGGATGAAGCGGCTTCGGAGGTCCGTGATGAACACCCTGACCAAGCTCGCGCTCGGGCTGATCGGCCAGAACCGGCCGCGGCCTGCGGCCGGCGACGGCAGCGTCTCGATGGCGTTGCCGCCGCCCCGGCTTGATGGCGGCTTGCCGCTGATGCAGGCGCTGGCGCGCCGGCAGTCGGCGCGCGCCTTCTCGCCCGAGCCCCTCGACGAGGCCACGTTGTCCGACCTGCTGTGGGCCGCCGCTGGCGTGAACCGCCCCGGGCTGGGCGGTCGGACGGCACCGAGCGCCATGAACGCCCAGGAGGTCACGCTCTACGCCGCGATGTCGCAGGGCCTGTACCGCTACGAACCCGACGGGCACCGCCTGCAACGCGTGCTCGCGAGTGATGTGCGCGGCCTCACCGGCTACCAGGACTTCGTCGACGACGCGGCGCTGGACCTGATCTACGTGGCCGAGCACGGCCGCATGGGCCTGGTGCCGGCGTCCCAGCGCAGCGCCTACGCCCACGCGGCGGCCGGCGCGATGGCACAGAACGTCTACCTCGCCTGCGCCAGCGCCGGCCTGGCCACCGTGCTGCGCGCTTGGCTCGACCGCGACGCCCTGACGCGCGCCATGCACCTGGCCAACGACGAGCAGGTGCTGATGGCACAGACGGTGGGCCGGCCCAAGCCGCTGGAATCAGGCCGCACGGTGATGATGGCCTGACTTTTGGCAGAGCTCGGAAGCCGTGAACAATTCCGGCGCGTCCGAGCGGCGCATGGCGTGACGAGCGGGCGTGTCGGATTCGTTCGCAGCTTCTCAGTCGGCCGATCGCTCTGCCTCTAGCTCGAAGAGTACGTCCTGGGCGCCTTCCCACAGCACCTTTTTCCCAAGCTTCGCCAGTTGCTCCCCGCCCTGGACGATGCGCAGGAAGTGGTTGCCGGCCAACGGTCCCATCTTGCTGGCAAAGCTGCAGGATCCGTACGCGATGAGCAGTTCGGTTTCGCTGTAGCCGCCGGGATAGAACAGCACGTCACCGACCGATGGGTGGCAGGTGTGGTTCTCGAAGCCCACGCCCAGCTGGAAGTCTCCCAGCGGAACCCACACCGCTTCGCCGCTCCAGCGCACATGGATCAGCTTCTGGCGATAAGGCAACAGCTTGACGAACGCGGCGAACGTCAGCGGAGCATCGGGATGAGCCTCGGCGATGAAGCTGCGCCCCGCTGCCGTGATCCTCAAACGTGGCAACACTTTCAGCCCTCCAGTTCCATCCACTGCCGCCAGGTCTGCTGCCGCGGTCTCGGACGCGCGGCCTCGGGCTTTTCGCAACGCAGGAACTCACCGCCACCCACGCGACCGAGAAAGCGTTCGCCGTCCCACACCACCTCGCCACGCAGCAGCGTCAGCGCTGGCCAGGCCTGCAACTCGCGCCCTTCGTAGGGTGTGTAGTCGGCGTCATGGTGCAGCGTCTCGTTGCGAATGGTGTGGGTTAGGCCGCTGTTCCAGATCACCAGGTCGGCGTCGCTGCCAATGGCGATCGTGCCCTTGCGGGGGTACAGGCCATACAGGCGTGCGGCATTGGTGGCCGTCAGCGCGACGAATTGCTGGATGGGCATGCGGCCCGCCAGCACACCTTCGGAAAACAGCAGCGCCATGCGCGTCTCGATGCCCGGTACGCCGTTCGGGATGTACGGGAACGCCGGCTCCCTGCCACCCAGGCGTTTGCCGGAGGCGTCGTCGTAATTGAACGGCGCGTGGTCGGAAGAGAAGACCGTGAACAGTCCGTCGACCAGCCCATCCCAGATCACCTGCTGGTTGGCCTTGTCGCGCGGAGGCGGGCTGCAGACGCAACGCGCGCCCAGGAAGTGGGGCAGGGCCAGATCTTCCTGCGTCAGGAAGAGGTACTGCGGGCAGGTCTCGGCCATGACGTTGAGGCCCCTGCCCCGCGCCCAGCGGATCTGCTCGACCGCCTCGGCGCCTGAGACGTGCACCAGCAGGATCGGCACGTCGACGAGCTCGGCCAGCGTGATGGCGCGGTGCGTCGCCTCGCGCTCCACCGGCGAGGGTCGCGACAGGCCGTGGTAACGCGGCTCGACCTTGTCCACCGCCAGCAGACGTTCGGTCAGGTAAGTGATGGCATCCGTGTTTTCGGCGTGGATCATCACCATCGCGCCGTGGCGTCGCGCCACTTCAAGCAGCTCCAGGATCTGCCGGTCGTCGAGTTTCAGATCCTCGTAGGTCATGTAGAGCTTGAACGAGGTGTACCCGCGGTCGATCAGCGCGGGCAGTTCGGTGCCCAGCACCTCGGGCGTCGGGTCGCTGACGATCAGGTGGAAGGCGTAGTCGACGCTGGCCTTGCCTTCGGCACGACGGTGATAGTCGTCAACCGCGGCCTGCACCCCCTGCCCACGCTGCTGCGCAGCGAATGGAATCACGGTGGTCGTGCCGCCGCACGCGGCGGATCGGGTGCCGCTTTCGAAGTCGTCCGCCATTCGCACCGGGGGCAGCATCGGCTGGTCGATGTGGCAGTGCGAATCGACACCGCCCGGGGTGACGAATCGGCCTGCGGCGTCGATCTCCCGGGTGCCCGGGCCGGCCTGCAGGTTTTCGGCCAGGGCGGTGATGCGCCCGCCGGTGATGCCGATGTCGCAACTGAAGACGTCGGCCGCCGTGGCGGCGCGCGCGTTGCGCACGATCAACTCGAAATGAGTGCTCATGAGATTTCCTCTTCGAACAGGCTTCCCCAGCCCCGGATCCGTCGTGTATCGACGCCGCACAGACGAAGCGCTTTCCAAACCGCCGTGCTGACGGTGTCGTACACCGGAATGCCCAGCTCAGCCTCGAGCGTGGGCGCCAGCTGTGCGGCCCGGAAATTGGTGCAAAACGTGGTGATGCACTGCGGCCCCGAAACGGCCACCGCATGGGCCATCTGCATGATCTGCGGCGGCTCGATCTCGGAGAAGCCGAAGTTGACGCTCTGGCGCAGGTGCCGTTCCGCCACGCACTCGAAGCCGCTGCTGGCGTAATTCGCGACGATGGCGGCTTGAACCTCGTCGAGGTAGGGCGTGACGAGGCCGAAGCGCCGACGCTGCGTCTTCTGCATGATCTCGTTGAGCGCCAGCACCGACGTGCAGCAGCGGATGCCCGTCTCCTGCTCGATGCGCCGGCACAGCGCCGCATCGGCTTCGAAGCCGAGCCAGCCGGAGGAGGTTCCGTTCCAGGCGATGACGTCGACATGCGCATCGGCCAACAAGCGGGCGGCCTCGAGGATCGGGGCGAGATCGAACTGGCCCAGGGCCTGCGGCGCCATCGAGATCTCGGTGACGCGAAAGCGGCCGAAATGCGCCGACACCTCGGGCAGGCCTGCCAGCATGGCCGATGTCAGCGGCTCCAGCGCGGTGTTGGACGACGGTGTCAGCATGCCCACCAGGACGCGCTTCATGCGACCCCCCTAGAATTTTTCATCAGCCCAGCTCTTTGATGTCTTCGCGTCGCTCCATCGACCCGATCAGCCATGAACGCCTCCAAGACTGCCCGCAAGACCGCCGCCCCGCCCAGCGGCATCGAATTGCGCGGCGCCATCTACGACCGCATCCTGACGGCAGTTCTGGAGCACCGCCTGCCGCCGGGCACCCGGCTCGTCGAAGACAAGCTGGCCGCACTGTTCGACACCAGCCGCGCGCAGGTGCGTGACGTGTTGGCGCGGCTGGCCGACGAGGCGGTGGTCACCACCGTCCCGAACCGCGGCGCCTTCATCGCATCGCCCACGATCGACGAAACCCGCGAGGTCTTCGAGGCGCGCCGCCTGATCGAGCCCGCGCTGGTGCACCGCCTGGCCGCGCGGCGGGACTCCGAGACGCTGGCGCGTCTGCGCACCGTAGTCGAAGCCGAACAGCGAGCCCGCGCTCAGCAAGACCGGCCGAGCATGGTGCGCCTTTCGGGCGAATTCCACATCCGGCTGGCCGAGTGCGCGGGACACCGCCTGCTGGCGCGCAGCATGCGCGGGCTGGCCACGCTCACCTGCCTGGCGATCTTCCTGTACGACGCGCCGCACACCACCTCTTGTCGAGAAGACGAACACGAGCTGCTGCTCAACGCCATCGCCCGCCGCCGTGCCGACCGAGCCGCCGACCTGATGCTGGAACATCTGAACCATGTCGAGTCCTCGCTCGACCTGCAAGCGCCCTGCGACGAGTCCGTCGATCTGGCCGCGGCGCTGATGCCGCGCTGAACACGGGGGTCTGGCGGCGCACCGGCTTGGACGTCGGCGCACCAATTGTTGGCATACGAAACGCATATTGTCGACAATGTGCACTTTTCGTGCCGACATTACTCATACGTTTTGTTGGCATGTTTCTTGAGTGATGGCTGGACGCGACCGTCTTGTCTACGCCTCATCCGTGACCCCGAACCGCATCCTCCTGCGCGGAGCCCTGGCATTGCTGGACGATGCGTTGAGCTTCGACGGTCAGCCGCGCGACGTGCTGGTCGAACAGGGGCGCATCGTCGCGATCGCGGCGGCAGGCAGCGTGCAGCGAGCCGATCGCGTCATTGAGCTTCCGCGCCGCCTGCTGGCGCCAGGCCTCGTCAACGGCCACCAGCATTCACATGAGCACTTCCAGCGCGGGCGCACCGAAAACCTGCCGCTGGAGCTTTGGCAACACCTGGTGCGCGGGCGCATGCCCGTCAAGCTGACGCCGCGCCAGGCCTACCTGCGTGCGCAGATCGGCGCCATCGAGGCGCTGCGCACCGGATGCACCACTCTCGTCGACGATCTCGCACTGGGTACCGCCATCGATCACGACCTGATCCAGGCGGTGCTTCAGGCCTACGAAGACAGCGGGGTGAGGGCCGTGCTGGGCTTCGCCATGATGGACAAGCCCATGGTCGACAACTTTCCCTTTGTCGACGAATTGATCCCGGCCACCCTGGCAACCAGCCTGCGCGCCGCGCCCAGGCCGAGCGCCGACGAGTTCGTCGCTCTGATAAAGGGGCTGGTGACCAGCCACCACCCGCACGAGCGCCGGGTCGGTGTTCTGGTGTCGGCCTCCGCGCCGCAACGTTGCACCGATGACTTTCTGGGCCGACTGCGGGCGCTGGCCGACGACTGTGCGCTGCCCGTCATCACCCATGTTCAGGAGACGCGCCTGCAGGTCGTCACCGGACTGCAGTTCTACGGCACGCCCATCGTGGAACACCTGGCGAGGATCGGCTTCCTGAAGCCCGGGACCAGCCTGATTCACGCCGTGTGGCTGAACCCGCGGGAGATCGCGGCTCTGGCCGAGACCGGCGCCACCGCACAGCACAACCCGTGGAGCAACCTCTTGCTGGGATCGGGCGTGCAGCCGGTGCGTGAGCTGCTGGACGCAGGCGTCAACGTCAGCCTGGGTTCGGATGGCTCATGCTCCACCGTCACCACCAACATGCTGCAGGTGGTGGGCACGGCGGCGGGCCTTTCCAAGCTGCGCGGCCACGACGGCGCGCGCTGGCTTTCGGCCCAGGAAGCCTGGCAGGCGGGCACCTTGGGCGGTGGCCGCGCGCTGGGTTTCGGCGGCACGCTCGGCAGCCTGAAGGTCGGCGCCCGCGCCGACCTGGTGGGCTACCGGCTGGACACGGTGAGCTTCACCCCGCTGAACGACCCGTTGCGCCAACTCGCGTATGCCGAGCGCGGTGCCGGCGTGGATTTCGTGATGGTCGACGGCGAAGTGGCCATGCAGGGCGGAAAGCTCACCCGCATCGACGAAGCCGCCTTGCTGAGCGAGGTGGCGCACGAATTCGAGAGCCTGGCCGGCCGATACGCACAAGCCGAGTCCGATGCCGCGCCGGTCATTGCGGCGGTGGAGTCCATCTACCGCCGATCGCTGGCTCTGCCGGTGCCGACGGACACCTTCGAAGCCCGCCTTGCATGAAGCTGCTCCTGATCAACCCGAACACCACCCAGGCCGTGACAGACGCGGTGCTGGCGGTGGCGCGCGCCACCGTCCGCCCGGACACCGAAGTCCAGGCGGTGACCGGCCGCTTCGGGCCGGTCGTAATCGGCTCGCGCGCGGAGGACGCACTGGCACAGCACAGCGTCCTGCAGCTCGCGGCGGAACATGCTGGCGGCTGCGATGCGGTCGTTCTCGCGGTGTCGCTGGACACCGGCCTGTGGGCGTGCCGCGAACTGCTGCCCGTTCCAGTGGTGGGCATGACGGAAGCCGGCCTGCTGCTGGGCTGCACCTTGGGCACGCGCATCGGCATCGTCACCTACGGCCGGCGCATGGCGCCGCTGTACCGTGAGCTGGCCGAGCGGCACGGTCTGGCCTCGCGCCTTGCAGGCGTCGCCGCGATCGACTTCACGCCGCAGCAGACCTTCAGCAATCCGGAGCAGGTCCAAGCCGCCGTGGTGGCCGCCGCGCGCCGCCTGGTGGACGACGACGGCGCCGAAGCCGTCCTGCTGGCTGGCGCTGCGATGGCGGCGATGGCAGCCCGGCTGGATGCGGCGATCGACGTGCCCGTGCTCGATGGCGTGGCTTGCGCAGTGGCCATGGCCGAGGCCCAGGCCGGCCTGAAGCGGCCCCGCGCGCGCAGTGGCAGCGTATCGGTCACGGGCGGGCGCACTGTGGTGGGTGTGTCGCCGGCGCTGAGCGCCCTGTTTGCGGGTAGACCATGAACATGGCCCCTTCCGCAACCGAGCACGGGTCGGCCCGCGAGTGCGCCGCGCGTGTCGCCTCTGGCGCCTGCAGCGCCGTGACGGTGGCCCGCCAATCCATCGAGGGCGTTCACAGGATCAACCCGTCGCTCAATGCCCTGGTGCGGTTCGACGCCGAAGCCGTGCTATCCGAAGCGCGCCAGGTGGACGCCCGCCTGGCTGCGGGCGAGACGCTGCCGATGGCCGGGGTGCCGGTCACGATCAAGGACAACCTCTGGGTTGCCGGGCGAACGATCACACAGGGCTCACGCCTGTTTGCCGACTTCCGCGCGCCGCGCGACGCGTGGGTGGTGGCGCGGCTTCGCCACCTGGGCGCCGTGGTGCTGGGCATCACCAACTGCTCCGAGTTCGCCTGCAAGGGAGTCACCGACAACCTCGTTTATGGCGCCACTCGGCACCCTCTGGACCCGCGGCTGACGCCCGGCGGTTCGTCGGGCGGCGCGGCGGCGGCCTTGGCTGCAGGGCTTGGCCTGCTTGCGATCGGCACCGATGCGGGCGGCTCCATCCGTCGCCCAGCCGCGCATTGCGGCTTGGTGGGGCACAAGCCGACCCAGGGCCTGATCGCCCACCCCTGGGGATTTGCCGAGCCGAACTATGGCGTCTCGGTCGTCGGGCTGATGGCAAGGAGCGTGGGAGACTGCGCCTGGGTGCTCGACCTGCTGTCCGGCTTCGACGCCAGCGACGCCAGCGCCCCGCCACTGGAAACGGCCCTGGAGGCCGAAGCCGCTGTGGGCCACGAGCCGCCGCGCAGCCTGCGCATCGCATGGAGCCCGCAACTGGGCTGCGACTTCCCGATCGACGCCGAGGTGTTGGCCGCGTTGACGCAAACCGTGAACGCGCTTCGCGCCGCGGGTTGGGCCGTCACCGCGGCCGACCCGGACTGGGGCGAAGCCGTTCGGAATCTTCCGATCAATCTCTTGCAGCACGCGGGGCTGCACGCGCTGTATGGTGAAGCGGCGCGCCATCGGCGTCAGGACATCGACCCTCATCTGCTGGCGCAGATCGATGCCGGCGCCGCCAGCACGCCCTACGAGCGCGCTGCGGCACTGCGCCAGCGCGGCCCCATCGTCGCCAGCCTGACGCGCTTCTTCGAGCGCTTCGACGTGCTGCTGTGCCCCACCACGCCGGTCACGGCGTGGCCGCTGGGACAGATTGGCCCGGCTTCGATCGGCGGGCGGCCGGCCGGCCCGCGCGGCCACGCCGTGTACACGCCCCTGTTCAATCTCTGCGGCGTCCCCGCCTGCTCGGTGCCAGCGGGGCACGTGCGTGGCCTTCCCGTGGGCTTGCAGGTGGTCGCCCCGAAGTTCGAAGATGCCCGGGTGTTGCAGACCGCGGCCCTGCTCGAGCCTTTGGCACCCTGAGTGCGCACGATGTCGGTGCGCTGTCATGGGCACACTTATTGCTCCGGTTCCTTTCAGCGCAGGGCGAAAGCTCTTTGGTTGGCGTGCCGAACGAAACAGCGGGTTTCCAGCAACTGACCCGCCGTCGATCTTCAGCAACGTGCACCCAAGAGACGGGTGCTTCTTTCGGAGAACACCATGTTCGAGCGATTCAATCAACTGACCGCGACCCGTGCTGCAGACCCCTCGCGGCGCGGCTTCATCCAACGTGCCGGTGCGGCCAGCCTGACCGTGGCCCTGCCCGCTAGCCTCCTGGGCGCGATGACGAACGCCGCCGCCCAAGGCATGACCACCCTCAAGGCCACCCACGGGTCGGGCCTGTGCAACATGGCCTTCTTCCTGGCCAAGCGGCGCGAGCTGGCCAAGGCCGACGGCGTCATCCTCGATTTCGTCATCACGCCCACCAACGCCGACATCGCCACGCTGTTCGGTGCCGGCCAGGTGGACATGTCGGTCATCCCTTACTCGAACTTCCACACGCTCGTCGACGCCGGTGCACCGGTGCGGATCGTGGCGGGTGCAGGCGTCGACGGCTGCATCCTGCTGGCCCGTGAAGGCATCAAGAGCGCGGCCGACCTGAAGGGCAAGTCCATCGGCACCTTCCAGGCCGACACGCTGGAGGTGCTGCCGTATGACTATCTGCGCAAGGCCGGCATGTCGTTCAAGGACGTGAAGGTGCGCTACTTCAACACCTCGCCCGAACTGGCCCAGGCCTTCAACGCCGGTGCCGTGGACGCCATCTGCCACATCGAGCCCTACGCCACGCAGTGCCTGACTTCGCGCAAGGGCTCGAGCGTGCTGTCCGACGGCAGCGACATCTACGGCAAGAACTACTCGGACTGCATGCTCGCCGTACGCACGCCGCTGATCCAGAAGAATCCGAAGGCCGTCAAGGCCGTCATCAAGGCCATGATGCTGGCGCAGAGCCAGGCCGAGACCGACATCGACGCCGCGCTGCGCGACACCGTCGGCAGCTTCTACAAGACCTCGATGGAATCCGCCAGGCTCGCGGCCAGCAAGCAGCCCATCATGATCGACCAGCGCAAGAACAAGCAGTTCGTGCTCGACCGTGGCCAGTCGATGCTGGAGCTGGGCTACATCAAGAAGCTGCCACCAGCCACCGCCGTCGACTTCACGCTACTCGAGCAGGTGATCGCCGAAAACAAGGCGCTGCATGCCGGGTTGAAGCTGAAGACGATGGCCTAGGCCATAGCGACGCCCGCTCAGGAGCTTCGCCATGTCTGCTTTGCCCTTGGCCGGCGCCGAGCCGGCCGTACTTCCGTCGCCGCCCGGCGGCCGCCACAAGCTGCGCGCGTATGCCCAACGCAGCCTGTGGTGGCTGGCCTCGGTCGGCATCTTCGTTGCGATCTGGGAGCTGTGCTGGCTGCTGGGCCTGGCTGACCCATTGATGCTGCCGCCGCCGCACTTGTTCCTGGCCAACCTGCCGGAGCAGTTCAAGTTCTTCGATCCCGCCGGCGCGCGCAGCCTGCAGGAAGACGGCGGCGGCCTGCTGTCGGTGCTGGAGGTGATGGCATGGACCTCCATGCGCGTCATCCTGGGCCTGGCGCTGGGGTTCGTGGGCGCCGTGGGCGTGGGCCTGGCGATCCGCTACTTTCCGGTCTTCGGCAATCTCACGCTGCCCACGATCACGCTGCTGACGCCCATCTCGCCGGTCGCCTGGCTGCCGGTGGCGATCTTCATCTTCGGCATCGGCAACGTGCCGGCGATCTTCCTGGTCTTCATCTCGGTGTTCTTCATCATCGTGCTGTCGACCCTCTCGCAGATCGACTCGGTGCCTGCGGCCTATCTTCACGTGGCGCGGATCATGGGTGCGAACAAGCACCAGCTGTTCCGCCATGTGATCCTGCCGACGATCCTGCCCAGCCTGTTCGTCACGCTGCGGCTGAACCTCTTCGCGGCCTGGATGGTGGTGCTGATCGCCGAGGCCGTGGGTGTGGGCTCGGGCCTGGGACAGATCGTCATGATGGCGCGCAACACGTTTAACGCCAGCCTGGTGTTCTTCACGATGACCCTGATCGGCCTGCTGGGCTACCTGTTCGACCGCGGCCTGTTGTGGGTTCAGCAGCGCGTGCTGTGGTGGGTGAACCCTTCGGCATTGGGGGGGAGGTAGTCATGGCGCGACCGATGATCAGCCTGCGCAACGTGCGCAAGGTGTGGAACCCCGCCACCCCGAAGGCGCTGACCGCCATCGACGGCCTGTCGCTCGATGTGGCGCCGGGCGAATTCGTCGTGCTGCTCGGGCCTTCGGGCTGTGGCAAGAGCAGCCTGCTATATCTGGTGGCCGGCCTGGAGGCGGCCACCGAGGGCGCGATGGCGTGCGATGGTCTGCCCATCACCGGCCCCGGCACCGACCGCGGCATGATCTTTCAGGAGGCCTCGCTCTACCCTTGGCTCACCATCGCCGACAACGTGACTTTCGGGCTCAAGTTGCAGGGCGTGTTCCCCGAGAAGAGGCAGCGCATCGCGAGGGAGCTGCTGCTCAAGGTGGGCCTGGCCGACGCGGCCGAAAAGCGCCCTGACGAACTCTCGGGCGGCATGCGACAGCGCGCGGCCCTGGCTCGTGCCTTGGCGATGCGGCCCAAAGTGCTGATGATGGACGAGCCCTTCGCCGCGCTCGACATCCAGACGCGCGCCAAGATGCAGGGCCACCTGCTCGAGGTATGGCGGGCCAGCGGGGCGAGCGTGCTGCTGGTCACCCACTCCATCGACGAGGCCCTCGCGCTGGCTGACCGCATCGTGGTGTTCACGTCGCGGCCCGGCCGCATCAAGAACATCGTACCGGTGGACCTGCCGCGGCCGCGCTCGCCTCGCGATCCGCGCTGCATCGAACTGAGTCAGCACCTGGCCGACCTGCTGGCCGACGAAGTGGATCGCGCCTTCCTGGAGCAGGAAGCCGCGATCTGAACGATCCGAACCCCCATTTGCCTTCGAACGGAGTCTGGTCGCGCCGTGGTGCCCAGGGCATCACGGCCGAGGCCACTTTCTGCCCGGACGGCCGACTTCATACATTCAGGAGATCGAGATGACTGCAGCCCTGGTTCACGCTAAGTGGATCGTCACCGGCGTGCAAGACCGCCACACGCCGAACATCATCAGCGACGCCGCACTCGTGCACGAGCATGGGAAAGTGGTCGCCGTCGGGCCCTTCGAAGAGATGCGTCAGCGCTTCCCCGAAGCCACGGTGACACGGCATCCGCACCACGTGATGCTGCCAGGTTTCGTCAACAGCCACCACCACGTGGGCATGACGCCGCTGCAGCTGGGCTCGCCCGACTATGCGCTGGAGCTGTGGTTTGCCAGCCGCATGTCGGCCCGCGACGTCGACATCTACCTCGACACGCTGTATTCGGCCTTCGAGATGATCGCCTCGGGCATCACCACGGTGCAGCACATCCACGGCTGGATGCGCGGCAGCTTCGAGCAAGTTCACGGCGCATCGAGCGCCGTGCTGAAGGCCTACCAGAGCATCGGCATGCGCGCCTCGTATTGCTATGCCGTGCGAGAGCAGAACCGGCTGGTCTATGAAGACGACGCCAGGTTCTGTGCCAGTCTGCCCAGCGAAGTGGGTGTGCCGCTTGCCGAGCACTTGAAGCAGGCCACGCTGAGCTTTGCCGACCACATGAAGCTCTATCGGATGCTTCGCGACGAAAACATGGGGCAGCCGCTCACGCGCATCCAGCTCGCCCCGGCTAACCTCCACTGGATCACCGACGACGGCCTGATGCAGCTGGTGGAGCAGGCACAGGCCGACAACGTGCCGATGCACATGCACCTGCTGGAAACCGCCTACCAAAAGGAATACGCGCGTCGCCGCACCGGCACCACCGCCGTAAAACACCTGCACAAGCTGGGCGCCTTGGGCCCGTGGATGACGCTGGGCCATGCTGTATGGCTGACCGAGGAAGACGTGGATCTGGTGGCTCACACCATGACCTGTGTGTGCCACAACTGCAGCAGTAACTTCCGGCTCCGCAGCGGCGTGGCCCCGATCAACGACCTCGCCAGGCGCGGCGTGACGATCGGTATGGGGCTGGACGAAGCCGGCATCAACGAAGACCGCGACATGCTGCAGGAGATGAAGCTCGCTTTGCGCGCCCACCGGGTACCGGGCATGGACGATGACGATGTGCCGAGTTGCCCGCAGGTGCTGCAGATGGCCAGCGAGCACGGAGCGCGGACGACGGCCTTCCGCGGTCAGATCGGCCGACTGGACCCCGGCTTGCAGTTCGACGCCGTGACCATCGACTACCAGTCAGCGACCTACCCGTACCAGGACGAGGATATTCCGGTGCTCGACGCGTTGATCCAGCGCGCCCAGCAGCGCCATGTCGACACGGTGTACGTGGGCGGCGATCCGATCTATGCGCAAGGCCGCTTCAAGTACGTGGATCGCGACCAGGTGCTGACCCAACTCGCCGAACAGCTGTCACGGCCACGCAGCGCCGACGAGGAGAAGCGGCGCCAGTTGTCGAAGGCCGTGTTTCCCCACGTGAAGAGCTTTTACGCCGCTTACCTGGAAGCCGAGGACCCGCGACAGCCGTTCTATGGGCCTTCTTCTCGCAAGTGACCCGCGACACTCAAAACGCGCGCGGGAAATCTCGGCCGTCTGATTGACGGCGAAGGCCTATAAACGAGTGCATTGCAAAACCCTCACAGGGTACCTCCGACGAGGACACGAAGGTCGGCTTTCAGCCGGTTCGGTGACGGCTGGTACGAGAGCTGAGCACCGGCTCTCGACCCGGAGTAGACAGCTGCCGCACCGGTTTCGGTGCGGCGAAGCGGCCGTCCCGATCGGTACGAACTAGATACCCGACAACACCGCGTCCAAGGCCGAAATCAGCGCACTGGCTTGAGAAGCCACGTTCTCCACAGGTCGCCGCAAGGCATTCGCGGGCAAAGCTGCGGCGTAGTGCGCCAGCGCGTGCAGCCGCTGGCCCTTCACCATGATTACAGGACATAGCGCCGTCGGCACCTTGGTCGCGACATCGAGCACAGCCAGCGGCATGGTCAGCCGCGTGGCCAAGGCATCCAGCAGATCGCTCTGGACCACCACCACGTAGGGGATGCCCTCGGCCGCGATGCCGCTGGGGTTGGTGAAGACGTCGTACTGGGCCATTGGCCGATTACCACGGGCGCAGGTCGGCGCCAGGAATGCCGTGCGTCTCGAAACGAGCGTTCTGGACGGCGATCCAATCACCGTACTCGGCTTCGAACGCCTTCTTGCGCGCGACTCGGCTCGCCTTGTCTTGGTTGCCCTTTAGGGCCTGGTATTGCTCGGCCGAGAGGATCACGGTGTCGAGTTGGCCGGCTTTTTCCACGAACACAGGTTCGCGCTTGGCTTGGGCGCAGAGGCTGCCAAAGCGGTTCTTGGCTTCCGTAGCGGTGACGCGCATGGTGGTCTCCCAATATGTTTGTCCATTTTAGCCATTGATGACCACAGCCCGACGGGCTTGCTCGTTTTCCACGGCTCGCGACGATGCGCGCTGTCTTTGGTTCCCATGCAGTCGAGCAAGCACCTCGGGATCGGGCTGCACGGCCCAGTACGGCTTGGCCGTGTCCATGCGGATCCAGGCGCTTCATGCGGCTGCGCACACCTTGCGCCAGCCATCCGCATGACCAAGGAGTGTGAATCCATCCAGGTCATCCCTTGAGCCACGCGCGGCCGATCATCTCCCCATCGGCTGCCGCAGCCCAACACCTCAAGGAGACCACCATGACCGCCCAGTTCGCCGAGGAACTGCTATACGAGGGCGAGCAGACGAGCATGTGCTCCACGCCGCTGGCCGACTACTTCGCGGCGGGCGGTCGCATGCCCCAGTTCCGGCAGGAGAGCACCGCGCTGTGGCGCGGCTACGTGGGCAGCTGGGAGGTCGTGGGCGGGCGGCTGTACCTCGTCGGGCTGCGCGGCACGCTGCTCGATGGCACGGAGGCCCACCTCGAATCGGTGTTCCCGGGCCAGCATGAGCGTGTGTTCGCCGACTGGTTCAGCGGCACCGTGCGCATTCCGCAGGGTCGCCAGGTGAAGTACGTGCACATGGGCTTTCTCAGCACCTGGGAGCGCGACCTGCTCGTCGAGTTCGAGCACGGCGTCGTGCGCAGCACGCGGGCGCAGCACAACGACGTGGCCGAGGGCGACGCCCTGTGACGGCTGACTCGGCCAGGCATCTACGTCAATCCTGCCGGTGGCTCGTCCTGCTTCTGGCCCTGGCGCTGGGCCAGGCCGCAGCCAGGGACCGGCCCGACGGCGCCACCGTCGAGCGCCAGGTGGTGTCGCTCGAGGTGCGCCGCAGCGGCCACTACACCGAGACGGTCGAGCGAACCGTGCGCATCGACTCTGCGGCCGGCATCGCGGCCCACGCGGAGTCGTGGCTGACGCCGTGTCACTGGAGCGCTCCGGACTCTCGCTGCCAGTGCTGTCTTCGTCCGCATTCGGCAATCTGCTGGACGACGAACTGGTCACTCGTCGCCTAGTTGAGCTGGCTGCCGCGGAGGCCTTGATGGGCATGCGCAGCGCAGCTGCCGTGGGCGACTGGACTAGCGTGGAAGCCCTGCTGGAGGCTGCGAGCCGGCAGTTTGCCGGCAATGAGTGGGTGGCTGCAGTGCTGGAGGCGATGCGCTCCATCGCCACTTGGCGTGAACGCGAGCGCGCAATGAAGGAGATGATGTACTCGTCAAGCAAGCTGCGCAGCCGGCTGGCGGCGAAGGACGAGAGCGTGGCGTTCTGTGCGGCGGAGAGTGCTTCGGTGCCAGCCTACCTACGGCGGAAGCCAGCGCACAAGGGAAAGGTGACGTCTAGGCACCGCGGGCACCAGAGGGGGGGGTACTGCCACCGACAAGGACGTGCCGGACTCACCACCCGTAAGGCTCACCGCCAGCGTTGGCAACTTTGTTGTATGCCGGCGCGGGCGTTTGGCAACTTTGTTGGCCAGTTGGCAACTTTGTTCTGAGCGACCACCGGGTAACTGCTGTATTCGGACTCACTCGACCGTCACGCTCTTGGCCAGGTTCCTCGGCTTGTCCACGTCCGTGCCGCGAGCGCAGGCCGTGTGGTAAGCCAACAGCTGCAGCGGCACCACGTGCAGGATGGGGCTGAGCGCGCCGTAGTGCTCGGGCAGGCGGATCACGTGAACGCCGGGCTCGGGTTCGATGCGGGTGTCGGCGTCGGCGCACACGTACAGCTGGCCGCCGCGCGCGCGCACCTCCTGCATGTTGCTCTTGAGCTTCTCCAGCAGGTCGTCGGCCGGCGCCACCGTCACCACCGGCATCTCGGCGTCCACCAGCGCCAGCGGGCCGTGCTTCAACTCGCCCGCCGGGTAGGCCTCGGCGTGGATGTAGCTGATCTCCTTGAGCTTGAGCGCGCCCTCCAGCGCGATCGGGTAGTGCCGCCCGCGCCCCAGGAACAGCGCGTGGTGCTTGGGCACGAAGGCCTCGGCCCAGGCCACCACCTGCGGCTCCAGCGCCAGCACCTTCTGCAGCGCCGCCGGCAGGTGGCGCAGGTTGGCCATGGCCGCGGCCTCGCCCGCCGCGGGCAGCCGGCCGCGCTGCTTGGCCAGCACCAGCGTCAGCAGGTACAGCGCCACCAGCTGCGTCGTGAAGGCCTTGGTGCTGGCCACGCCGATCTCCACGCCTGCGCGGGTGATGAAGGCCAGCCGGCACTCGCGCACCATGGCGCTGGTGGCCACGTTGCAGATGGTCAGCGTGCGGGTCATGCCCAGGCCGCGCGCGTGCTTCAGTGCCGCCAGCGTGTCGGCCGTCTCGCCGCTCTGGCTGATGGTCACCACCAGCGTGGCCGGGTCGGGCACGCTCTGCCGGTAGCGGTACTCGCTGGCGATCTCCACCGTGGTGGGCACGCCGGCGATCGCCTCGAGCCAGTCGCGCGCCGTGCTGCCGGCGTAGTAGCTCGTGCCGCAGGCCAGGATCAGCACGCGCTCGACGCCCTCGAACACCGCCGCCGCGTCGTCGCCGAACAGGCTGGGGTCCAGGCCGCCCACGCCGTCCAGCGTGTCGGCGATGGCCTTGGGCTGCTCGAAGATCTCTTTCTGCATGTAGTGGCGGTACGGGCCCAGCTCGGCCGCGCCGCTGTGCGCGTGCACCGTGCGCACCGGCCGCTCGACGGCGACGTAGCGCTGGCTGGCGGCGTCCAGGCGGCTGATCCAGACCTTGCCCATCTGCAGGTCGACGACGTCGCCCTCTTCGAGGTAGACGATCTGGTTGGTGACGCCCGCCAGCGCCATGGCGTCGCTGGCCAGGAAGTTCTCGCCCTGCCCCACCCCCACCACCAGCGGGCTGCCCTCGCGCGCGCCCACCACGCGGTGCGGCTCGTCGCGGCAGAACACGGCAATGGCGTAGGCGCCCTTCAGCCGCGGCAGCGCGCGCTGCACGGCGTCGAGCAGGTCGCCGTCGTACAGGCTGTGCACCAGGTGGGCGATCACTTCGGTGTCGGTCTGGCTGGCGAAGACGTAGCCCTTGCCCTGAAGCTCGCGGCGCAGCTCCTCGTGGTTCTCGATGATGCCGTTGTGCACCAGCGCCACCCTGCCGCTGGCGGCCTCCGTCGCGTCCTTGCCCAGCGTAGGACCGGCGCTGAAGTGCGGGTGCGCGTTGTGCACCGCCGGCGCGCCGTGGGTGGCCCAGCGCGTGTGCGCGATGCCGGTGCCGGCGCTGATGCCGTCGGCCGCCGCGCCGGCCTCGAGCTCGGCCACGCGGCTGGTGCTGCGCGCGCGCCGCAACTCGCCGCCCTGGTGCACCGCCACGCCGCAGCTGTCGTAGCCGCGGTACTCCAGGCGCTTCAGGCCCTCGATCAGGATGGGGACGATGTTGCGCGTGCTGACCGCGCCGACGATGCCGCACATGGCTGCCTCCAGGGGTTCGAGGGTGGCGATGCTAGGCGGGCCCGGGTGAACGATGGATTCATCGAGAGCACTTTCTTGGTTGAAAGTTGCAAGCGTGAGAAGATGGAATTTTTTCAATCTTCAAGGTTCTTCTCTTGAAATCTTCTGCCGTTCTTCTGGATGACACCGATCGGCGCCTGCTAGAACTTCTGCAGTCCGACGCCTCGCTCACCAACCACGCCCTGGCCGAGGCGGCGCACACCAGCCCGGCCACGGCGCTTCGCCGCGTGCGCCGACTGACGGACGCGGGCGTCATCGCCCGCCAGGTGGCGCTGCTGAACCCCGATCGCATCGGCCACGGGCTGACGGCGCTGGTGGAGATCACGCTCGACCGCCAGGGCGCCGAGCACCTCGACGCCTTCGAGCAGCGCATCGCCGCCGACGAAGAGGTGCAGCAACTGTGGCGCGTCTCGCCTGGGCCGGACTTCGTGCTCGTAGTGCACTGCACCGACATGCCGGGCTACCAGGCGCTGGCCCAGCGCCTGTTCACGCAGGATGCCAACGTCCGCAACGTGAAGGCCTACTTCGCCGTCAAGCGGGCCAAGTTCGACCCGCGGCTGAAGCTGCCGCCCGCGCGGCGCTGAGCCGCGCCGGCCAGCCACCGATCGCTGGCCATGCAATCCTGAATGGCTGGCATGCCCGCGCGCGTCTGGTAAAGCCTGCGCCGGCGTCTGACCATGGCGGCTCGCTTCACCACCCTTCAGGGACTGCCATGATCGACCTCGCTCCCATCCACGGCAACACCCCCGCGCGGGTTCCGCGCCGCGCCTTCATCCGGCTGCTCGGCGGCGGCGCCGTCCTGGCCGCCGGCCTGGGCTCCGCCGGCTGCGCCGGCGGGCTGCCCGAAGCCGCCGTGCAGCCCTGGCGCACGGCCACCGCCGAGACCGAGCTGCGCCGCTTCATGCTGGCGCACGCGCTGCTGGCGCCCAACCCGCACAACCGGCAGCCCTGGATCGCCGACCTGCGCGAGCCCGGCCGCATCCACCTCGTGTGCGACGGCGAACGGCTGCTGCCCGAGACCGACCCCTTCGGCCGCCAGATCCTGATCGGCTGCGGTGCGTTCATCGAACTGGCCGTGATCGCCGCGGCCGAGCGCGGGCACGCGGTGACGGTGACGCCCTTCCCGCAGGGCGCGCCCGCCGCGCGCAGCCTGCCGGCCGGCACGGTGGTGGCCACGCTCACGACGGGGCCGGCCGGCTCGGCCCCGCGCGACCCGCTGTACGCCGCCATCGCCCGGCGCCACACCGCCAAGACCGCCTACGCCGAGGGCCGCCCGCTGCCCGCAGCGCTTGCGTCGGCCTGGGTCGAGGCGGCGCGCCGCCACGGCCTGCAGGCCGGCACGGTGACCGCGGCCGAGCCCTTGGCGGCGCTGCGCCGCATCGCACGCGAGGCGTACGAGATCGAGGCCATCACGCCGGCCACCTGGCTGGAGTCGGCGCGCCTGATGCGCATCGGCCCCGACGCCATCGCCCAGCACCGCGACGGCATCAGCATGTCGAGCCCGATGGTCCGCATGCTGCACGCCACCGGCCTGTTCGACCCGATGCAGGTGCCGCAGCGCGGCCAGAGCAGCCTGCAGCGCGTGATGGACCACTGGACGCCGTACGAGACCGGCAGCGGCTTCCTGTGGCTGGCCAGCACTGGCAACGCGCGCGCACAGCAGGTCGATGCCGGGCGCGCCTACGTGCGGCAGCACCTGCTGGCCACGGCAGCGGGCGTGGACATGCACCCCGTGTCGCAGGCGCTGCAGGAGTTCGACGCCATGCGCGGGCCCTACGCCGCCGTGCACCGCGCGCTGGGGGTGGACCCGGCCCAGGGCACCGTGCAGATGCTGGCGCGCGTGGGCTACTCCGTCGCACCCGCCGGGCCCTCGCCACGCCGCGAACTGGCCACGATGCTGCGCGCCTGAGCGACCGAGCGCGCGCCTCGTCGCGCCGCTGCGCTCGCGGCTCAGGCCTGCTTGAGCACCGCGAGGCCCTTCAGGTACTCGCCCTCGGGGAAGGTCATCGTCGTCGGGTGGTCGGGCGCACCCTCCAGGCGCTGCAGGATGGCGCCGTCGACTCCGGCGTCCAGCGCCGCGCCGGCCACGATCTTGTGGAACAGGTCGGCGCCGACGCCGCCGCTGCAGCTGAAGGTGAGCAGCAGCCCGCCCGGCGCCAGCAGCTGCAGGGCCAGCAGGTTGATGTGCTTGTAGGCGCGCGCCGCACGCTCGGCGTGCGCGGCGGTGGGCGCGAACTTGGGCGGGTCCAGCACGATGGCGTCGAAGCGCTCGCCCTCGTGCAGCGCCCGCTTCAGCAGCGCCGGCACGTCGGCCTCGGCCACGCGGCTGGCCGACTCGTCGAAGCCGTTGAGCCGCACGTGCTGCTGCACGCGCGCCAGCGCCGGGCCGGAGCTGTCGACGCTGAGCACCTCGCGCGCGCCGCCGGCCAGCGCCGCCACCGTGAAGCCGCCGGTGTAGCAGTAGGCGTTGAGCACGCGGCCGACGCCGAAGTGGCGAACCCAGCGCGCCAGCAGGCCGCGGTTGTCGCGCTGGTCGAGGTAGAAACCGGTCTTGTGGCCCTCGGCCACGTCCAGCGTCAGCCGCCAGCCGTGCTCGGTGATGGTGGCCGCGGTGTCGCCGCCGCCACGCAGCCAGCCGGTGACGGCGGGCAGGCCCTCGAGCTCGCGCACGCTGGCGTCGCTGCGCTCGTACAGGCGCGTGCAGCCGGTGGCCTGCAGCAGCGCGACGGCGATGGCGGGCTTCCAGCGCTCGACGCCGGCGCTGCCGAACTGGGCCACGAGCAGGGCATCGCCCGGCCCCTCGCCATAACGGTCCACCACCAGGCCGGGCAGGCCGTCGGCCTCGCCGTGCACCAGGCGCACGCCGGTGCTGGCCACGGCCAGGCGCTGGCGCAGCGCCACGGCGCGGGCGATGCGGCGCGCGAACAGGCCGGCGTCGATGCGCTCGGCCTCGTCGAAGCTCCAGCAGCGCACGCGGATGCGGCTGGCGGGGCTGTACGCGCCCCAGGCCAGGAAGCGGCCGTCGGCGGCCTCCACGCGCACGGTCTCGCCGGGGTCGGCGCGGCCGCGCGCCACGGCGCCGTCGAACACCCAGGGGTGGCGCTTCAGCAGGCTGCGCTCCCGGCCCTCGTGCAGGCGGATGCTCTTCACGGCGATCAGGCCCCGGGCTCGCCGTCCCAGTAGTCCAGCGACTCGGCCTTGCGGTGGATGAGCAGCCGGCCGCTGCTGAACGCGTTGACCTTGCCCGAATCCGGGTACTCGCAGACCTCGCGCTTGCGCCGCGTGCTGATCGACAGGACCTCCAGCGGCGCGTCGGAGGTGTTGACGATGTGATGCGGGTACTCCGGCCCCGCCGGGGTCACGCTGATGTCGCCGTCCACGCCCAGGTCGCGCGCGGCCAGGCCCTCGGTGAACGAGACGCCCACGCTCTCGTAGCGCGTGCCGCGCTCGAAGCGCGTCATCGCGGCGGTCTCGTGGTTGCGGATCAGCCGGGCTCGCAACTCCTCGGCGCGCGGGGTGGTCATGGCGGGTCTCCCGTCGTGGCAGGCCGCGCATTCTTGCAGCGGCGCACGCCGGCCAAGGGCCGACGTGCTGACGACCGGCGGCGGCGAGCCGCTCAAGCGCCAGCCGGCGGTCATCGGCGTGGGCGATGCGGCCCTCCCGTGCAGGTCGTCATCCTGGTTATCATTTACTATTCATGCTTTAATTCACAAATGCCTGCGCACGAAGCCGCCATCCGTGAAGCGCTGGCCCGCGGCCCGCTGAGCAGCCGCGCGCTGCAGCAGAAATTGGCGCTCAGCCAGCCGACGGTGTCGCGCGCTTTGGCCGCACTCGGCGGCGAGGTGCTGCGACTCGGTCAGGGGCGCTCTTCTTTCTATTCATTGCGCGATTCATGGACCGAGCTGCCGCGGCTGCCGCTGCGCTGCGTCGACGAGGCCGGCCACCTACACGATCTGGGCGAGCTGCTGCCGCTGCGCCCGGCCGGCTTTGCAGTGGCGGGTGCCGACGGCACGCTGCGCACGAGCGACGGCCTGCCATGGTGGCTGGCCGACCTGCGGCCGCAGGGCTTTCTCGGCCGCGCCTTCGCACAGCGCCACGCGGCGGCGCTGGCGTTGCCGGGCGACGTGAACGCCTGGTCAGACCGCCAGGTGCTGCGCGCGCTGGCCGCGCAGGGGCACGACGCGGTGGGCAACGTGCTGGTGGGTGAGCTCGCGCGCGAGCAGTTCCTGGCGCTGCTGCCGCCCGAGCCGGTGCCACGCCGGCAGCGCGGCGCCGTGTTCGCGCAGCGCGCGGCGCAGGCGCTGGCGGGCGACGTGCCGGGCTCCTCGGCCGGCGGCGAGCAACCCAAGTTCATCGCCGTCGCCGACACAGCCCGCGGCCCGGCGCACGTTCTGGTGAAGTTCAGCCTGCCCGAGGCCAACGCGCTCACCACGCGCTGGCGCGACCTGCTGCTGGCCGAGCACCTGGCGCTGCAGGTGCTACACGACGGCGGTGTCGCGGCCGCGCGCAGCGAGCTCGTCGAGCACGCCGGGCAGCGGTTCCTTCAGCTCGAGCGCTTCGACCGCATCGGCACCTTCGGCCGGCGCGCGCTGCACTCGTTGGGCAGCCTGGACGACGAGTTCACCGGCGACCGCGGCGCGCCCTGGCCCCTGGCCGTGCAGGCGCTGGTGCAGCAACGCCTGGTGGCGCCCGGGGCGCTGCCGGCGGTGGAGCGGCTCTACGCCTTCGGCGTGCTCATCGCCAACACCGACATGCACATGGGCAACCTGTCGTTCTACAGCGCCCCCGGCCAGCCCTGCACGCTGGCCCCGGCTTACGACATGCTGCCGATGGCGCTGGCCCCCAGCGCGGCCGGCGCGCTGCGCGACACGCTGCCGCCGCCGCAGCTGCCGGCCTGCGTGCCGCTGGCCACCTGGCACCCGGCGCTGGCGCTGGCGCGCGAGTGGCTTGCGCGGCTGCAGGCCGCGGCGCGGGCCGGGCAAGTGTCGGCCGCATTCGCGCCGGCACTCGCGGCGCTGCAAGCGCGCGTGGCCGAGGCCGCCGCTCAGGTCGGCCGCATCGCGCACTGAACCGGCGGCCGCCGCGTTGGTTCCACCCCGGTGAACGCGAAGTCGACCTCGGGCACCAGGCCGCTGACGATGCGCGCGATGCTCTTGCCCGAGCCGCAGGCGTGCGTCCAGCCCAGCGTGCCGTGGCCGGTGTTGAGGAACAGGTTGGGCAGCTTCGAGCGGCCGATGATGGGCACGTTGCTCGGCGTGGCCGGGCGCAGGCCGGTCCAGAACTGCGCCTGCGCGGTGTCTCCCGCACCAGGGAACAGCTGTTCCACGCGCTTGACGATGGCCTCGCAGCGCAAGCGGTTCAAGTCGCGGTCGTAGCCGTTGAGCTCGGCCGTGCCGGCGATGCGCAGCCGGTCGACCCGGGGCGACGACGCCGTGGCCGGCGTCGTGAGCCGCGAAAACACCAGCTTGTATTCGTCGTCGGTCAGCGACACCTGGTGCGCCAGCGCCTCGTCCTTCACCGGCATGGTCACCGAGTAGCCCTTGGCCGGGTAGATGGGCAGCCTGATGCCCAGCGGCGCCGCCAGCATCGGGCTCAGGCTGCCCATGGCCAGCACGTAGGCGTCGGCGCGCAGGCGCTGGAAACGGCCCTCGCTGTCGGTGGCCTCGACGTGGTCGATGGCGCCACCGGCCGTGCGCAGCGCCGTCACGGTGTGGCTCATGCGGAACTGCACGCCATCGTCGATGCAGCGCTGCACCAGCGCCCGCGCGAAGCGGTTGGCGTCGCCCGATTCGTCTTCGGCCGTGTAGGTGGCGCCGGCCAGCTGCGGGCGGATGTGGCGCAGCGCCGGCTCCAGCGCCACGGCCTCGTCGGCGCTGATCACGCGGCGGTCGCAGCCCAGCGCGCGCATCTGCGCGGCGGGAGCCTCGGCGGCCTCGAACTCGCGGGGGTTCGTGTAGAAGTGCAGGATGCCCTGCGTGCGCTGGTCGTAGGCCAGGCCGCGCTCGGCGCGCAGCGCCTGCAGCACGCTGCGGCTGTAGGTGCCCAGGCGCACGATCTGCTCGATGTTGTGGCGCGTGCGCGCGGGCGTGCACTCGCGCAGGAACTGCAGGCCCCACAGCCACTGCCGCAGGTCGGCGCGCAGGCGGAACAGCAGCGGCGCGTCCTCGCGCCCCAGCCACTGCAGCAGCTTCAGCGGCGCGCCCGGGTTGGCCCAGGGCTCGGCGTGGCTCACCGAGATCTGGCCGCCGTTGGCAAAGCTGGTCTCGGCTGCCGGCGTGGCCTGGCGGTCGACCACGGTCACGTCGTGGCCCAGCTGGCGCAGGTAGTAGGCCGAGGTGGCGCCAAGCAGGCCGGCGCCGAGCACGATCACGTTCATGGCAGGGGTTCCGATGCGGTGAGGAAGCGCTGCGCCAGCCGCACCCAGAAGGCGCTGCCGACGGCGATGTTGTCGTCGTTGAAGTCGAAGCCGGGGTGGTGCACCATGCACGAGCCCGGGCCGTCGCCGTTGCCGATGAGCAGGTACGAGCCCGGCCGCTGCTCGAGCATGAAGGCGAAGTCCTCGCTGCCGGTCAGCGGCGGGCCCTGCAGCGTCACGCGTTCCGCGCCCAGCAGCTCCAGCGCCACGGCGCGCGCGAACTCGGTCTCGGCGGCACTGTTGACGAGCACCGCGTAGCCCGGCCGCCAGGCCACCTCGGCGCGCACGCCGAAGCTCGCCGCCTGCGCCTGGGCCAGCGCGCGGATGCGCTGCTCCAGCAGCGCGCGCACGCCGCGGTCCAGGGCGCGCACGCTCAGCTCCAGCGTCGCGGTGGCCGGGATCACGTTGTTGGCCTGCCCCGCGTGCAGCGCGCCCACCGTCACCACCGCGGCCTGCAGCGGGTCGACGTTGCGCGACACCACGGTCTGCAGCGCCATCACCAGGCTGGCCGCAGCCACGATGGGATCGGCCGCGTGCTGCGGCATGGCGCCGTGGCCGCCGGTGCCGGTGAGCGTGATGATGGCGTAGTCCGACGAGGCCATGGCCGCGCCGTCGCGCAGCACCAGGTGGCCCTGCGGCACGCCGGGCATGTTGTGCATGGCGAACACGGCGTCGCAGGGGAAGCGCTCGAACAGCCCGTCGGCCATCATGCGCAGCGCGCCGCCGCCGCCTTCTTCGGCCGGCTGGAAGAACAGGTGCAGCGTGCCGTCGAAGCCGCCGTCCTCGGCCAGGCGGCGCGCGGCGGCCAGCAGCATCGCGGTGTGGCCGTCGTGGCCGCAGGCGTGCATCAGGCCCGGGCGCTGGCTGGCCCATTCGCGGCCGCCGACCTCGGCCGGCTGTTCCTGGATCGGCAGCGCGTCCATGTCGGCGCGCAGGCCCAGGCGGCGCGCGCCCTGGCCGCGCACCAGCGTGCCCACCACGCCGGTGCCGCCCACGCCGCGCGTCACCGCATAGCCCCAGCCCTCGAGTTTGTCGGCCACCAGCGCCGCGGTGCGGTGCTCTTCGAAGGCCAGCTCGGGGTGGCGGTGGATGTCGCGGCGCAGCGCCACGAACTCGCCCACGCGCGCGTGCAGGGCGTCGGCCAGGTAGCTCACGGCAGGCTCCGGCGGGCGGCGCAGGGGCTCACTGCGGCTGCAGGTTGATCTGCCGCGCAATGGCGCGGTAGCGCGCCGTCTCGGCCTCGAAGAACGCGGCCGACTCGGCCAGGCTCATCGGCGCCGCGGCGGCCTGCGTCTGCGCGGCCAGCTGCGCGCGCACGGCGGGGTCCTGCAGCGCACGGCCGATGGCGGCGTGCAGGCGCTGCACCACGGGCTCGGGCGTGTTGCGCGGCACCATGAAACCGGTCCAGATCTTGAACGCGAAGTTCCTGAGCTCGCGGCCTTCGCTGGCCGTGGGCACGTTCTTCAGCAGCTCCGAGCGCTGCGCGCCGAGCTGGCCGATCACGCGCAGCCGGCCCTGATCGGCCAGCGCGCCCATGCCGGCGCTGTACACGAGCACGGCGAAGTCCACCTGGCCGCCGGCGATGTCCTGCAGCAGCGGGGCGTTGCCCTTGTAGGGCACGTGCGCCAGCTTGATGCCGGTCTGCGCCTGCGCCTGCTCCAGGATCAGGTGGTACAGCGAGCCCATGCCCACGCTGCCGTAGGTCAGCGGCCGGTCGGCCGAGCGGCGGGCCAGCGCGATCAGCTCGTCGACGCTGTTGACGCCCAGGTCCTTGCGGGTGACGAACACCATCACCGCGTCGGCCACCGGGTGCACGAGGCGGAAGTCTTCCGCCTTGAGCCGGACGGCGGCGTTGGCCAGCGGCGACAGGATCACCTCGTTGGGCGAGCCCTGGAAGATGTATTGGCCGTCGGCGGGCGCCGACAGCACCTTCTGCGCGCCTAAAGCGCCGGCCACGCCGCCGAGGTTCTCGACCAGCACCTGCTGGCCCAGTTCCTTGCCCAGCGGGGTGTTCATGATGCGCGCAATGGCGTCGGACGGCCCGCCCGCCGGGTAGGGAACCATCAGGTTCACCGGCTTGGTGGGCCAGGCTTGGGCGAGGGCGGCGGTGCCGACGGCCAGCAGGCCAGCCAGGGCACACAAACGGCGGATGCTTCGAGGCAGCGACATGACAGGAACTCCGGTTGGGGTGGCGCCGAGGCGGCGGTTGCAGCGTCTGCGGGTCGCATCGTTGGTCAGCCGTAGATCGACGTCTAATGCATTGTTGATTTATTTATGATGAGTTGAACTCATGGCTTAGGAGAACGTGCGATGACGCTGGTCCAACTGCGCCATCTGCTGTCGCTGGCCCGCACGGGCTCGTTCAGCCGCTCGGCGGCGGCGCTGTTCATCACGCAGCCCGCGCTCAGCCGCAGCATCGGCGCGCTCGAGTCCGAGCTCGGGCAGCGCCTGTTCGACCGCATCGGCCGCCGCAGCGAGCTCACGCCCTTCGGCCGCGAGATGGCCGAGCGCGCCGGCGAGCTGGTGCTGGCCGCCGACGACCTGCGCGAGCGCGCGCGCCGGCTAGCTCCGGCCCCCGGCGGCGGCGGCAGTGGCGACGAGGGCACGCTGCGCGTGGGCCTGGGCTCGGGCCCGGGCTCGATGCTGATGACGCCGCTGCTGCTGCAGTGCGCGCTGCAGCACCCGCGGCTGCAGCTGCAGGTGGCGCGCGCCGCCACCGAGCAGCTGGTGCAGGCGCTGCGCGAGCGCACGCTCGACGCGCTGGTGGTGGACGCGCGCTCGCTGCGCCCCGCACCCGACCTCGACACGCGCGAGCTGCACGAGATGCGCGGCGCCTTCCTGGTGCGGCGCGGCCACCCGCTGGCGCGTCGCCGCGCGCCGGTCGACCTGGCCCTGCTGCGCCAGTACCCGGTGGCCAGCACGCCGCTGTCGGACGAGGTGGCGCGCGTGCTGGTGGAGCGCTACGGCCCGCAGGCCCACCCCGACGTGCTCGTCACGCTGCGCTGCGACGAGCTGCCCAGCCTGGTGGAGGTGGCGCGGCGCAGCGACGCCGTGCTGCTGGCCATCCGCGCCGCCGCGCCCGACCTGGCCGAGCTGCGCGTGGCGCCGGAGCTGAAGGCCACGGCGCGCTTCGGCCTCGTCACGCTGCGCCGCCGCACCGAGCCGCCGGGGCTGCAGACGCTGCGGGCGCTGATGCGCGAGCGGCTGCGCGACGCGGCGGCCTGATCAGCCCTTCTTGGCCTTGGCGCGCGGGTGGGCCGCGTCGTACACCTGCGCCAGGTGCTGGAAGTCGAGCTTGGTGTAAACCTGCGTCGTGCCGATGCTGGCGTGGCCCAGCAGTTCCTGCACGGCGCGCAGGTCGCCGCTGCTCTGCAGCAGGTGGCTGGCGTAGCTGTGGCGCAGCATGTGCGGGTGCACCTTGGTGGGCAGGCCGGCCTGCTGCGCCTGGGCGGCCAGGCGCAGGCGCAGCTGGTTCGGGCTCAGTCGCACGCCGCGCCGGCTGACGAACAGCGCCGGCTCGCCCGCCGCGGCCAGCGCCGGCCGGTGCTGCAGCCAGGCCCGCAGCGCCGCCAGCGCGGGGCCGCCCACCGGCACGCTGCGGCGCTTGGCGCCCTTACCCAGCACGTGCGCGGTGGCGCCGTCGCCGTCCGCCAGGTCCACCCAGCCGGCGGCCGTGGGGCCGCCCTGCACGTCCAGGCCCAGCAGCTCGCCGATGCGCAGGCCGGCGCCGTAGAGCAGCTCGCCGATGGCGTGGTCGCGCGCGGCCAGCGCGGCGGCCAGCGGGCCCGAGCCGGCCACGCCCGGGTGCGCGGCCAGCGCCACCGCCTGCTGCACGCTCAGCGCCTTGGGCAGCGGCTTGGGGGCCTTGGGCGGGCGCAGGCCGTCCACCGGGTTGGCGGCCACCACGCCCTGCCGGCCCCACCAGCGGTACAGGCCTCGCCAGGCCGCCAGCGCGATGGCGATGCTGCGCGGCGCCAGGCCCAGGCTGCGCAGCTGCACCATGAAGCCGCGCAGGTGGTGCGGGCCGGCCGATTCCAGCGCCACGCCGGCCTCGGCCGCGAAACGCTCCAGCCGCACCAGCGCCTCGGCGTACATGGCGCGCGTGCGCTCGGCCAGCCGGCGCTCCACCGCCAGGTGCTGCAGGAAGGCCTGCAGCGCGGGCGATGCCGGCGTGGCCATCGGCCGGCCGGGCGTCAGGCCGCGGCCGGCGCGCGCAGCCGCGACAGCGCCGCGCTGGCCACCTCGGCGATGCGCGCGAGGAAATCGGTGCCCATGTCGGCCGCGTAGCGCGTGGGGTCGGGCGAGCCCAGCACCAGCAGGCCGAAGCAAGCCTCGCCCTGGCGCAACGGCAGCATGGCCAGCGAGGCCACGGCACCCTCGCCCAGCCAACGCGCGGCCTCGAAGCCGCCGTTGGCGCCGCAGAAGGGCAACGTCAAGCTAGCCGCGAAGCTGCGGACGTCTGCGCTGGCATCCTGCACCCAGGGCTGGGCGGCGTGCTCGGCGGCCACTCCCCACAGCCGGATAGCGGCCTGCGGGATCAGGAACTCGTGCTGGAGCGTCTCGACCAGGCGCGCGGGCAGCAGCGCGGCGTCGGTGGTCAGCAGCAGGCGGCGCGTGGTGCGGTGGATGCGGTCGGCGATGGCCAGGTTCTCCTGGCCGTGGCGGATCATGTCCACGATGCGCAGCTCCAGACCCTTGATGCGCTCGCGCAGCATTTCCATCTGCCGCTCCTGCAGCGACACGGCGCGCTGGCCGTGCGGGCTGGTCAGCGTGATGCTCGCCAGCAGCTCGGCGTGGCGCTCGAAGAAGGCCGGGTTGTTGGCCAGGTAGTGGGCGATGTCGGCCTCGGTGATGCCGGCGAGGGGGCCGCTGGTGGAACTCACAGTGCGATCTCTCCTTGGTAGACGGTCTCGGCGGGGCCGGTCATGAGCACGGCGTCGTCCGGGCCACCGCCCCAGCGGATGCGCAGGCGGCCGCCCCGGGTGTGCACCTCGACGTCGCCGGCCAGCCAGCCCAGACGCACGCCCGCCACCACGGCGGCGCAGGCGCCGGTGCCGCAGGCCAGCGTCTCGCCGGCGTCGCGCTCGTGCACGCGCAGCCGCACCTCGGCGCCCGACAGCAGCTGCAGGAAGCCCACGTTCACCCCGGCCGGGAAGCGCGGGTGCCGCTCCACCAGCGGCCCCAGCGTGGCCACGGGCGCGCTGTCCACGCCGTCCACGCGCGTGACCGCATGCGGGTTGCCCATCGACAGCACCGCCCAGCGCCAGGGCTCGGCGCCCTCCAGCGGCCAGCGCTCGAAGCCGCCCTCGGGCTGCGCCTGCAGCCCGAGGGCATCGAAGGGCACTTCCGCGTGCGCGAACACCGGCCGGCCCATGTCGACCGTGACGCGACCGTCGTCCTCGAGCACCAGCTCGAGCACGCGGTTGACGGTGGCCACCTTCACGCGGCGCGCTTGCGTCAGGCCGCGCTCGTGCACGTAGCGCATGAAGCAGCGCGCGCCGTTGCCGCAGTGCTCCACCTCGGCGCCGGTGGCGCCGTTGAAGATGCGGTAGCGGAAGTCCACGCCCGGCGTGCTGCTGGCCTCCACGGCCAGGATCTGGTCGGCGCCGATGCCGAAGCGGCGGTCGCCCAGTTGGCGCAACTGCTGGGGCGACAGCGCCAGCGGCGCGCGCGTGGCGTCGAGCACGACGAAGTCGTTGCCCGCGCCGTGCATCTTGGTGAAGGCCAGCCGCTGCGTCGCCATGGTGAGCGAGATTATCCCGCCCGGGGCGGGGTGTCCTGCGACCGAGCGTCCGGTTCAGTACAACGGCGGTGCCCCCGGCGGCCGTGTCTTGAAGCGCCTGTGCAGCCACAGGTACTGCGCCGGGCGCTGGCGGATCTGCGCCTCGATGAAGGCGTTCATGCGCGCGGCGTCGGCCTGGGGGTCGTCGGTCGGCCAGTCGGTCCAGGGTTCGCCGAAGATCACGCGGTAGCCCTGGCCGCCGGGCAGGAGTTCGGCCACGATGGGCTGCACCGCCATGCCCAGGCTGCGGGCCAGCCGGCTGGGCGCCAGCAGCGTGGCCGCCGGCTGGCCGAAGAAGGGCACGAAGGCGGCGTCGCGCAGGCCGAAGTCCATATCGGGCGCATTGAAAAACACCCGCCCGCCGCGGATGGCGCGCACGATGGCGCGCGCGCCGTCCTCGCGCCGCAGGAACTCGGCACGGCCGAAGCGGCCGCGGCCCTTCAGCAATGCGGCGTCGAACACCGCCACGCTCTGCGTTGTGTACACGTCGAAGGCCAGCCGCCGCTGGTGCAGCTGCGTGGCCGCACCGGCCACCTCCAGCGCCAGGAAGTGCGGCACCAGCCACATCACCGGGCCGGGGTGGCGCTCGGCGAAGCCAGGGTCACCCTCGACGTGCACCAGGCGCTTCAGGCGCGCCTCGGGCGCGTGCCATAGCAGCCCGCGCTCCAGCAGGCTGCGGCCGACCAGCGCAAAGTGCTCGCGCACCAGCGCGTCGCGTGCGGCGGCGTCGAGCTCGGGCAGGCACAGCGCCACGTTGGCGTGGGCTACGTGGCGGCGCTCGCGCGCCAGCGCGTGCATCAGCCGGCCCATGCCCCGCCCGATGGGCGCCTGCAGCGCCAGGGGCAGCGCGCTGAGCAGCCACACCAGCGCCAGCACGGCGCGCGCGAGCGCGTTGCCGATCACGCCATGGGCTCCGGCTGGCGCGGCTGCTTGAAGCGGTGGTAGCCCCACAGGTACTGGCTGGGCAGCCGGCCGACCTGCCACTGCATCGCGCGGTTGAGCACCGTGGCGGCGGCCAGCGTCCAGGCCGCCTCGGCCTCGGGGCCGACGCCGCGCTCCGGCGGCGGCAGGGGCTCGGGCAGCGGAGCGACGTGGATGTCGTAGCCGCCGCCGCGCGCCCGTCGCTGAACCGTCATCAGCAGCAGCTCGCAGCCCGTCTGCGCCGCCAGCCGGGCGGCCAGCGTCATCGTGTACGCGGGTTCGCCGAAGAACGGCGCCCACACGCCCAGACCCTCGGGCGGCACCTGGTCGGGCAACATGCCCACCACCTGGCCGCCCTTGAGCGCGCGCATCAGCTGGCGCACGCCGGCCAGGCTGGCGGGCGCCGTCAGCAGGCCCGGGCGGTGGCGCGAGCGCTCCATCACCTGGCGCAGCCACGGCTGGCGGGCCGGGCGGTACAGGGCCGTCATGGGCTGCTGCGCGCCCCAGCGCTCGGCGTAGGCCTGCGCCGCCACCTCGAAGCTGCCCAGGTGCGCGGTCAGCAGCATCAGCCCGCGGCCGCGCGCCAGCGCGGCGTCGATCAGCTCGGCCCCGTGCCAGGCCAGCGGGTCGGCGACGGGCTGGTCGTGCGGGCGCAGCCACAGGCGCGGCAGTTCCATCACCATCTTGCCGGCCTCGGCCACCGAGCGCCGCCGGTCGGCCGCGGCCACGCCGGCGCGCGCCGCGTTGGCCCGCAGCCGCCGCCGGTAGACGCCCGAGGCGAGGTAGGCCACCCAGCCCAGCACGGCCCCGACGGCGTGCAAATGCCGCAGGCGGCGGCGGGCGAGCCAGGCGATCAGGAAAGGCGGCACGGGTGCGTTCGGTATCATCGACCGATCGCCGAGTTAAAGGACAACTTGCGGGGCGATCAGCGGGGCCGAAGGATACCGAGGCCGCGCAGGGCACACCGGGCGCCGCGGCGTCGGGCCTGCCAACCAAAGCCGCTAAAGCGTTCGCCGCAGGTTCCGGAAGGTCTCTGAACAGCGACGACGCAGGTTCAGCAACCCTTTCACACAGGAGCCCCACCGTGGCGAACGACTTCCTCTTCACCTCCGAAAGCGTCTCCGAGGGCCACCCCGACAAGGTGGCCGACCAGATCTCGGACGCCATCCTCGACGCCATCTTCAAGCAGGACCCGCGCAGCCGCGTGGCCGCCGAGACGCTGACCAACACCGGCCTCGTGGTGCTGGCCGGCGAGATCACCACCAACGCGCACGTCGACTACATCCAGGTGGCGCGCGACACCATCAAGCGCATCGGCTACGACAACACCGAGTACGGCATCGACTACAAGGGCTGCGCGGTGATGGTCTGCTACGACAAGCAGAGCAACGACATCGCCCAGGGCGTGGACCATGCGTCGGACGACCACCTGAACACCGGCGCCGGCGACCAGGGCCTGATGTTCGGCTACGCCTGCGACGAGACGCCCGAGCTGATGCC
>JBIKLC010000069.1:0-5494 GCA_044360025.1 Rubrivivax sp.
TTCCTTGGGGATCGACGGCATCGCCGCCGCAGCGGCCATAGCCGCCGTCGTCGTCTTCCTGCTGGTTGGCATACATGCTCCTCTTGGTCATGCTACGCCCCGCACACAAAATTCCGGACAAGCTCCTCAGCAGCAGGCGCTTGTTCACCCGATGAACCACCACGCTGGCACCGACCAGCTCGATGGTGTTCGCCCTGCTGAAAAGGAAGTCGCCTTCGCGGATCAAGTAGCGAAGGTCTGTTCGCGCCGGGTCGGTGATGGTCTTCGACTGCTCCTCGTCGTAGATGCCCCAGGTCACGGCACTGACCTTGACCAGTCCGTACTCGGCATCGGTCGGCGGGCGCTCGTCGCATTTGAAGCTCTTCCCCGCTTCAATGCCCGACAGCAACTCATCCATTGGCGCCCAGTGCCAGCCATCCGGCAACTGGGGAGGCAATCCGATTCCAGCAATCGCGGGCGGCAACTGGGCAGGTTTCGAGGTTGACTGATGCTTGGCGCGCCACTCCCGCGTCAGCTCCCCCGTGACGGCGGCCTTGAGGACGGACTGGCGGTAGCGCTCCACCAGCTGGCCCACGCGCTCCAGCGCGCGCTCGCCTTCGTCGATCTCGCTGAAGAGTTCTTCGATGCGGGAGACGATGCGTTGTTGCTCGGCCTTGGGCGGCAGCGCTATCGGATGCGTGTCGAACCGATCGCGTGTGACGTGGACCATGCCGGACCCGTGCGTCTTGTCGTACAGCGCATCCAGTGCGTGCTTGAGTGACCAATAGAGGAATGGCTTGGTGACCAGTTCCTCCTCGACCTCGACGCGAAAGATGTGCTGATTCAGCCAGGCGGGACCGCGCTTCCAGATGTACACGCCGAGAGAAGCAGCCCAGGCAACCAGCAGGTCGCCATCCTTGACTCGGTACTTGTCTTCGTGCTCCTGATCGCTGTAGTTGAACGATGCGCTCTCATCGTTCAGGTTCTGGATGCGAATGATCGGCAGCCCCTGCGAACGCCACTCGTCTTTGCCGAAGCCGCGCCCATTGATGTACCGGCCAAGTTGGCCGATGGACGAGCGCACCCATCCCAGTGGCAACACGTCGCTCATGCCACCAACACCTCCGTCAACTCCTCCAACACCGCGTTCAACTCACCCCCGAACACCTTCCGCGCCGCCACCACGCCGCCCCAATCCGCAAACGGCTGGTCGCGCATCAGGTCGGCCGCTTCGATCTCCACGTTCGCCACCAGGTAGTCCTTGATGGCCTTCAGCCAATTCATCTGCTCTTCTGAAAACTCCCGCCCCGCCTTGATCTGCCGCCCGATCCACAGGTTGAAGCGCTGCTCCACGCGCGCGGCAAAGGGCTCCAGCAGCTCGGCCTGGCCGGTGGCAAAGCGCACCAGGCTGATCAGGTCGGTCAGCAGCTTGTCGGCCGGCACGCCGCGCACCACCGCCGCGTTCAGGCGCTTGTAGGCCTGCCACACGTCGGCCGCGGTCAGGTGCTGCGGCGGGTCGGCCAGTTTGGTGGCCAGCTCCTTGATGCTGGCGTAGGTGAGGCGGCGCTTCGGGAAGGGCTGGCTGTACAGGATCTGCAGCGCGAGCAGCTCGTCCTTGTGGCGCTCGATGAACTCGCGAAAGGTTGTCGTGCGCGCGGTAGCCTGCGCCATGTCGTAGCCGGCGGCCAGCAGCACGTCGGCCGTGCCTTCGGCAATCACGATGTCGGTCTTGTCCTTCACGGCCTGCAGCACCTGGCGCAGCTCGGCCTTGTCCAGCGGCGCGCAGGCGGCGTCGCGCAGCTCGGCTTCCACGGCCTGCACCTGCTCAGCACTGGCGGCCTCGGCGCTGCCGTGGCGCTGGATGAGTGCCGCGTCCACCACTTCGGGCGTGATGGCGTCCAGCAGCTGCCGCGCCAGCGCCTTGAGGCTGACGCCGCCCGAGGCCGCCTCGATGCGCTGGCGGTCTTCGGTGTCCAACTGCTTGTCCAGCGCCGCCAGCCGGCCGGCCAGCGAGGACAGCGCGTTTTCGTCGCGCCGGCCCTGCGCCACCTGCTCCATCAGCCTGTCGAAGGGCACCGTGCGCTTGCGCTCCAGCGGTTGCGAGACGCCCTTCTCGCCGCCTTCGGTCACGCCCACGGCGTCCACCAGCACGAAGCGGGTCTTGGTCTGCGCGTCGGGCGTCACCTGGCGCAGGCTCTCGTCGTGCAGCGTGCGCACGCCGCGGCCCTTCATCTGCTCGAAGTAGCCCTGGCTCTTCACGTCGCGCAGGAAGATCAGGCACTCCACGGGCTTGATGTCGGTGCCGGTGGCGATCATGTCCACCGTGACGGCGATGCGCGGGAACGCGTCCACGCGGAAGGCCTTGATCAGCTCCTTGGGCTTCTCGCTCGTCTGGTAGGTGATCTTCTTGGCGAACTGGTTGCCCTGGCCGAACACCTCCCAGCAGGCCTTGACGATCTCTTCGGCGTGGTGGTCGTCCTTGGCGAAGATCAGGGTCTTCGGCACCCACTGGCCGGTGCGGCCGGGGAACAGCTCGGTGAAGAGCTTCTCCTTGAAGGTCTGCAGCACCAGGCGGATCTGGTCGGGCACCGTCACGCTGCGGTCGAGCTCGGTCTTGGCAAAGGGCAGGTCGGCATCGAGCTGCTTGTAGCGCAGCGCGCGCGTGCGGCGGTCGCGCACGGGCACGTGGTAGCCGGCGTCCACCGTGCCGCCCTGCTCGCTGACCTGCGTGCGGATGCGGTAGACCTCGAAGCCCACGTTCACGCCGTCGACCACGCTCTGCTCGTAGGGGTACTCGGCCACCAGGTTGCGCTGGAAGAAGCCCAGCGTGTGCGCCGTGGGCGTGGCGGTCAGCCCGATGAGGTGGGCGTCGAAGTACTCCAGCACCTGCCGCCACAGGCCGTAGATGCTGCGGTGGCACTCGTCGGTGACGATGAGGTCGAAGTGCTCGATGGGGATGGCGGGGTTGTAGACCACCGGGCGCAGCTCGCCGTCATCTCCGCTGGCCCAGGTCTCGTAGGCCGAGGCTTCCTCGGCCGCTTCGTCCAGCTCCTCGCCGCGCAGCATGGCGTACAGGCGCTGGATGGTGGTGATCACGACCTTGGCGTCGGCATCGATGCGGCTGCCGTGCAGGTGCTGCACGATGTAGGTCTTGTCGAAGGCGTGCGCGGCGCCGGGCGGGTGGAAGTTCTGGTATTCCTTGAGCGTCTGGTCGCCCAGGTTGTTGCGGTCCACCAGGAACAGGATGCGCCGCGCCTTCGCGTGCTTGAGCAGCCGCCAGCTGAAGTTGCAGGCGGTGAAGGTCTTGCCGGCGCCGGTGGCCATCTGGATGAGCGAGCGCGGGCGGTCGGCGGCCAGCGAGGCCTCCAAGCCGGTGATGGCGTCCACCTGGCACTGGCGCAGGCCGGTGGCTTCCAGCGCCGGCAGCTGGCGCAGCCGCGCGCGCAGCGTGTCGGGCTCCTTCAGCCAGCCGTGCAGCGTGGCCGGCTGGTGGAAGGCGAACACGCGGCGCGAGCGGGGCGTGGGGTCGCGGGCGTCGCGGAAGTAGGTTTCGTCGCCGGTGCTCTCATAGTCGAACACCAGGTGGTCGGCCCAGCGCGCCAGGTGCGGCGGCAGGCTCGCCAGGTAGCGGCCCGCCTGTTCGGCCACGCCGCTGAGCGTGACGCCGGCCTTCTTGGCCTCGATCACGCCGCAGGCCTTGCCGCCCACGAAGAGCAGGTAGTCGCAGGGGCCGCCCGGCAGATGGAACTCGCGCACCGCCACGCCCTCGGCGGCATGGCGGTTCAGTTCAGCGGCATCCTGCAGCACCCACCCGGCAGCGAGCAGCAGCGCGTCGATGTGCGCGCGGGCTTGCTGCTCGGGGGTGGGTGGCATGGCGTGCGCAGGCTAACGGGTGCGCTTCTCGGTGGCAACGCCCGCGGGCAAGGCGGGTCAACCCACGATCTGCGGCGCACGCAGGTCGGCTTCGGGTTTCTCCAGCAGGTCCACGATCTCGTGCGCCACGAACCAGCGGCCCCAGCGCCGGCCCGTCACCTCGCGCAGGAACCCAGCCGCTTGCAGGGCGGCAATGGCGGCACGTGCGGTGGGGTCGGACTTCTTCATCTCCCGCGCCGCTCGCTTGGCGTCGGTGATGGGGTTGGCAAACAGCGCGTCGATGAGGGCCAGCACGCCGGCCTGGCCGGCGAAGCGCGCGCGCCAGGCGTCGCGCATGGCGATCAGCGCCGTCACCTGGCCGGCCGCGAGCCGCGCCGTGATCTCCACGCCCTGCAGGAAGTAGATCAACCAGCCACGCCAGTCGCCATGCGTGCGGGTGCGTTGCAGCCGCTCGTGGTACTCCACCTTGTTGGCCTCGATGTAGGCCGACAGATACAGCAGCGGCTGCGGCAGCCTTTGCCGTTCGACGAGGAACAGCGTCACCAGCAAGCGGCCGACGCGGCCGTTGCCATCGGCAAAAGGGTGCAGGGTCTCGAAGTGGGCGTGCATCAGCGCGCACTGGATCAGGTCGGGCAGGGTGTCGCGCTCGTGAAGAAAGCGCTCCCAGGCGTCCAGGCAGGCCGGCAGGCGGTCGGGCGGCGGTGGCACGAAGGTCGCGGTTTCGATGCGGCTGCCGCGTGTGCCGATGAAGTTCTGGTGGGTGCGAAAGGCGCCCGGGTTGCGGTCGCCACCGCGCACGCCCTGCATCAGCGTGGCGTGCAGCTCGCGCACCAGGCGCAGCGACAGCGGCAGCTCGGCCAGGCGCTGGATGCCGTGCTCCAGGGCGCGCACGTAGTTGCGCACCTCGCGGGCGTCGGCATCGGCCGGGGTGCCCTCGGCGCGTTCGGGGCCGTCCGGGCGCAGCTCTTCCTCGAAAAGTTCGGACAGGCTGGCCTGGGTTCCTTCGATGCGCGAGGACAGCACGGCCTCCTGGCGCATGTAGGGCGCGATCAGCAGGTGCGGATTGGGCACCTGGCGGCCCATGCCGGCCAGTTCGGCCAGCCGGGTGTCGGCTTCGGAGAGGCAGCGCACGAGGGCCGCGTCGTAAGCCAGGGCCGGTGGCAGCGGCGGGGGCACGTAGGCCAGCACCCCCTGCGGGCTTCGCACGAGTTCGCCCTGAACGGGCTCAACGAAGTCTTCAGCGCGCACGGAGCATTTGAAACATTCCGACCAAAGCCTGCAAGACAGAGAGCCCTTTTCAAGCAAAACGGTGGTCTGCGTCGAGAAAAGCAAGCACAAGGCTTGATTTTTAAAAAGAACAGGGCGCTTTGCAAGCGCCCTGCGTGCTGAGCCTCGGCCACCCGCTGATGGCTGGCTCGACCGGCTCGGTTGGCAGCCTTACCGCTCTTCAGGCCCTCAACGCCCCCAGCACCTCGTCCAGCATCTTCTTCGCGTCGCCGAACAGCATGCGGTTGTTCTCTTTGTAGAACAGGGGGTTGTCCACGCCCGCGTAGCCGCTGGCCATGCTGCGCTTCATCACGATGCTGGTCTTGGCCTTCCACACCTCGAGCACCGGCATGCCGGCGATGGGGCTGGTGGGGTC